>NZ_JAUSPS010000049.1 GCF_030652775.1 Acetobacterium sp.
AAGTGATAATGGTAGCCACCAGTACCGCCGAAGTCGCCATGATATCGTTGCGGCTGTCAATGGCAGTTGCCATCAGGGTCAGCGAATTAATGGTTTTTCCGATTTTTCGATAAAATAAGCATTGCCACAGCTTGATTAAAATCGCCACAACCAAAACGACCACACTGATCATGCTGAACTGGGGCATATCCGGATGAAGAATTTTATCAACGGAACTTTGAATTAGCTGCAGCCCTAGAAACAGAATGATAAAAGAAACCACCAGACCGGATATGTATTCCATCCGCTGGTGACCAAAGGGATGGTCGGCATCTGCCGGTTTGCTGGACAGTTTAAACCCCATCAGCATCACCAGGGACGAACCGGAATCGGATAGATTATTGACCGCATCAGCGGTGATGGAAATGCTGTTAAATAGCAAGCCCACGGTTATTTTGATGATAAACAGCAGTAGATTTGACCCAATCCCCATAATACTGGCCAGTTTTCCGTAGTTCTCCCGAACACGGGAATTACCGGTATTTTCATAATTTTTAATCATTTTTTTTATTAATATATTTGTCACAAAGCTATTACCTTTCTAGCTTAATTTGGAATAATTTGATTCACGCATTGCATTTGATCCTACGCCTGAAGCTCAGCATTGCCAACCGTTGATTGGTTCTTGCTGGTCAAACTGACCCGCAAATTTCGGTGAAATAGTCTATCCGAACATTATACCCTAAAATCATCAAATCACCAAACAAAGAGAAAAAAATCCCGGTTTTTCGGGATTTTCGTCGTTAAGCGCTCATTTTAAAACATACTTTAAGGATTCAATGATGCTGTGGGCAGTCAGGGTACTCTGACCAAAGTTTGCGGCATAGTAATCACCGGCCTTGCCGTGATAAAATACCCCGGCTCGGGCAGCTTCAAACAGATCGACGTTTTGCCCGGCAATACCGGCGATCATCCCAGCCAGCACATCGCCGCTGCCACCGGTGGCCATGCCTGGATTTCCAGTGGAATTAAACCAGATTTCGCCATCGGTTCCAAAAACCATGGTTCGATAGCCTTTTAATACCACCACCACCTGATATTCCATGGCGAATTTCTGAGCGTAGCCGATGGGATCTTTTAAAATATCTTCCCGGGGCACATCGATGAGTTTGGAAAACTCGGCGAAATGAGGGGTGATAACCACCGGGGTTTGCGACTCTTTTAAAACATCCCTCACCACCGCCAGATGATGAAGGCCATCAGCATCAATCACCACCGGCAGGCTTCCTTCCAGCAAATGCTCGAGAATAAAGCTGTAATTCTTAGCCCGGCCAATACCCGGTCCGATTAAAATCACCTTTTTGCGATCATGTTTGATATCATCCGAGGTGATATTACAGTCATAGGTTTTGATCAGGGCTTCTGCCGGTGCCCGGGCGACCACCGGGATATAAATATCCTGGGGCACATAGCAGGTCACCAGACCGCCGCCACTTTTCAAGGCTCCTTCAATCGACATAATCCCGGCACCGCTCATACCCTTGGAGCCGGCGATCACAACCACGGAACCGTAATCATATTTATGGGTATTCTTTTTTCGTTTCTGGGGAAACTTCAGATCACTTTCCTGGGTATAGTGTTTTTCATTGGGAATACTGTTTTCATCAACTCCGATATCAATCAGGACGGTGTCGCCGGTGTAATCCGGGCCGTCGTTTAACAGACAACCGGTTTTGTAATTCTGAATGACAATCGTTTTATCGGCAAAAATGGCGTTGCCGATATTAAGACCAATATCCCCCCGTAATCCCGATGGAATATCAATCGCTATTTTCACTTTGTCAAAATCATTGACGATATCAAAGATGCGATGATACTTTTTCGGAGTTTCTTTGTCCACCAGACCAGTCCCGAAAATTGCGTCAACAACAAGGGTGGCACGTTTCATGATCAGACTCAGATCCTCTAAATCCACATCTTTCAGTAAGGTACGGATGGGGATATTTTTTTCTTCTAATCGTTTCAGACTGATGCGATTATCCTCCGACAGCTTTGTTTCGTCTTCGGTCAAAAAAAGATGGACGGTATAACCATCTTCGATCAAGGCTCGGCCGATGACCAGCCCATCACCGCCGTTGTTACCCGGTCCGCAGAGGATGATAACCTGGGCATCTTCGTCAAGATCTCCCTTTATAATATCGGCACAAGCATAACCGGCTCGTTCCATCAGTTCAATGCTGGGTGTACCGGCGGCTACGGTGTGGCGATCCATAACAGCCATTTCTTTTGGTGTTACTACTTTCATTTCTTTCCTCTTTTCCCATGTGTGAAAATAATCTATTGATTATTTGTCATTATATCAAATAGAAAACATTTGTAAACCATAAAAACACTCGCTGCCAATGAAGGCGGCGAGTGTTTCATGTTTACCATTATCTTAATGCATCCAGTACTTTGATGGTTTTGGCATCAATTTTTCCAGTTTCGTTAAGGCCGTTGGCTTTTTGGAAAGCCTTAACCGCTGTTTCGGTGGCATCATCAAAGGTTCCAGTGGCTGATTCAGCGGCCAGATATTTTTGAGTCACTAAAATTTGCTGATAGGTTTGCAGCACCTTGCCGCTATCACCTTTTTCAAATTTAATATCTTCAGCTACCAACGAAATAATGGTGGAACGATCCAGCTTGCCGGATTGTTCCAGACCCTTCATCGCCTGATAGGTTTTAATCGCTGTCTGCACCTCTTCGTTTAATTGATTGGAGGGCTGACTGATCAAAAATCCCAGTGAATATAAAATCTGCTGATATTCCAGGATCTCAGCATTGGTATCGCCAAGAGCATACTCAGTAATCACAATAGTGGTTCCATCATCTGTCTTAATTTCACTTGTCTTCTGGTCATCATCATCTACCTTATCCGCATTGATGGTCAGGTTTGCCGGCTCCATGCCCACCGCAATGGAAAAAACATCAGCAATCCCTTTTTCTTCAATGGAAAGCTGATCGGCTGCCGAATAGACGTCTTCGATAACAAAAGATGAGGTTAAAAAAATCAGGAAAAGTGTAAAAACAATGTAAAGAATCACATCTTTAAACCGTTTAAAGGGAGTTTGCTTATTCATCATCCTCACCTGTCCAGTTGTGCCATACTGCCTGAACATCTTCGTTGTCATCAAACATATCAATCATTTTTAACATTTTTTTGATTTCGGTCGCATCGGTCAGCTCAACTTCGGTGGCCGGGATCATTGCGATCTCGGCCGAGGCCAGCTCATAACCTTCATTTTTCAGGGCATCACAGACCTGCCCAAAATCGGCCGGTTCGGTACTGATTTCGTAGCCTTCATCGGCGGTTTCAATATCTTCCGCACCGGCATCCAGGGCTAGCATCATCAGGGCTTCTTCATCAATATCATCCGTTTTTTCGATCATAATCTGACCTTTTTTGGTAAACAGGAATCCCACACAACCACTGGTACCCAAATTTCCGCCATTTTTATCTAAGGCGTGGCGGACATCTCCAGCGGTTCGGTTTTTATTATCGGTCAAGGTTTCAATAATCACCGCAACCCCACCTGGTCCGTATCCTTCATAGGTAATTTCTTCATAAACGCTGCCCTGTAACTCGCCGGCACCTTTTTTAACGGCCCGATCAATGTTTTCATTGGGCATATTAGCAGCCTTCGCTTTGACAATGGCTTCTTTCAGTTTTGCATTCATTTCCGGATCGCTGCCACCCTCCCGGGATGCAACCGCAATATACTTTGCTAACTTGGTAAAAATTTGACCACGTTTCGCATCTGCTTTTCCTTTTTTGTGTTTAATAGTCGACCATTTTGAATGTCCAGACATCGACAACCTCCTTGATTTATATATCATTTACAATTTGTTATTATAACATATTGTCCTTTTTTCACAAACATGTTTTTTGTTTCTTAAACCTCAGCCTCAATTTTATTCACTTCAGATTCCAGTTCTTTTCTTAATAGAATCAGCTGGATGATATCCTCCTGGGCAAAAAGATCGTCAAAGATCTTTTCATAGTGGGACGCCTTTTTGCCGTGGTTCAGCTTATATAAATGTCCGATATTGTCCAGAATACTGGTGACTAAACTTGATTTGAGACCAAATAGCCGCTGCGCACTTTGAATTTCTTCCCGGATCGATGACATTTCCCGATCCACATCGTTCACAGCATTGGCAGCATTTATCAATCTTGTTTTGATGTCTTCCGGAATGTTTTCTTTGTATTTATAATTTAAGGAATGTTCAATAATGGACCAGAAATTCATGGCCAGGGTACGGATCTGAATTTCCACTAAAATAGACTGATTTCCAGACACGCAAAAAACCGGGTAGCGGATGATCAGATGATAGCTTTTATACCCACTGGGTTTAGCTTCACTGAGATAATCCTTTACCTTAACAACTTCCATATCACAATTGGTTCTTTTTCTGATCAGCTCGACGACTTCGTAAATATCATCCTCAAACTGACACATAATCCGAATCCCGGCGATATCCTGAATCGTTTCTTCCAAGGATTCAATATCAACGCCATAGTTATGGATTTTTTCCAGAATGCTGGCCACGCTCTTGACCCGGCCATAAACCGACTCAATCGGAGAATATTCGCCAATTTTTTCGTACTGCTCTTTTAAACTTGTAAATTTTAAAACGATCTCATCGACTGCCTGATGATAAGGGATGAGAAATTCCTGCCAATATTTAGTTCCCAAGGACTTTACCTCTTATTATTCATCCCAGCGAATTTTCTTCCCTGGTAATTATTTTCCTGCTTCATGCGAGCTTCTAGCTCATCTTTAATTTTCCACCAGCTAGTGTTCCAGTTGGTAATAACTGAGTCTTCTTCTGGAACCCGACCAATCAGTCGCTGAACAACAATCTCCGGATCTAAATACTCCAAAAATAAGATTGCCCGGGTGATATAATCATCCTTTGTCAGAAGCATCACCTTTTTTTCATCATACCACTTTTTTAAAACGGTATTTTTTTCAATGTATAAACTATGACATTTTACAAAATTAGTTCCTTTTTGGGAAAGAATCTTTGCCCCGTTGATAACGTCTTCTTCCCGGTCCCAAGGCAAATCCAGGATCATATGCGTACAGCTTAACAAACCAGCTGCTTTGATCCGATCGATCGCCTTTTCATAGTCAGCCAGGGTATGTCCCCGCTTTATAATTTTCAGGGTTTCTTCATTGACGCTTTGCAAACCCAGTTCGATGGTCACGTCGATGGCCTGTTCTTTTTTGATCGCAGCTAGAAAGTGGAGTTGTTCATCGGTGATACAATCCGGGCGGGTCGAAATGGAAATCTCCACCACATCCGGACGGATGGCTTCCTGAATCCACTTGCAAAAATCTGGAAATGCGCAGTAGGTGTTTGAAAAACTCTGAAAGAAGGGGATAAATCGTTTTGCATGATAGCGTTTTCCGATATAGGCGATATTCCTCTCGATTTGCTCCCTGACGGACAGCTGGTCGGACAAGGTTTCATTTCCACCGCCTTTGGTGCCACAATACACACAGCCCCCGGTTCCTTTTGAGCCATCACGGTTGGGACAGGTCACCGGAATATTAACCGGAATTTTATATACTTTTTCCCCGTACCGTTCTTTAAGCCAAACCGAATAGATATTATACAGATTTTCTGTCATTATTTTTTTTAATTTCCTTAATTAATTAGATTAAATAGACGAACCCTTTTATTACTAATCAGGTTCGTCTGAAACTTTTATATTAATTTCGTGACACATTCGGGCAATTCTTCTTTTTCACAGCTTAAACTGAGAACGAACTTTATTTCATGTTTTTCGTTAATCTGTTGTATTTTCTCGACGATTTTGCAAATGTCCGCTGGGGTTTGATAATCAATCAGTCTCAATGTATTATCAATAAAAACTATTTTTACATCATAGTTCTCTGCAATGACCCCGCTGATAAAGCCAAATAGTTGATCTGATCCGACGATGCCAAACTCCTCCAGGTTTGTAAATCTGATTTTAGTATCTACTTTTACTCGATATTTGTCTCTGTCGTTAAGAAAAATGATATCCCCTTCGCAAGTCTCCAGCTCAGTGTTTGCCATGTCAATCATTTTTTTTGTTTTGCCGCTTCCTTTTGAACCGTATACAAATTCAATCATTTTAGACACCTCATTTCATATTGATAAGTTCATTATAAGGGTAAGTACCAATAATTTCAATCATTTTTAAAGAAATCAGCATAACATTTCAAAATATTATGCTATAATAAATAAAATTAGCCTTAAGGAGGTCATCGTTTGAATAGTTCGGAAAATTATGAATCCCTTGTATCCCTTTTTGATAAACAGTTAGCATTCGCTCAGAACCTTCAAAAAAAGATTATTCCTTCCCCAGGGTCTTTTGTTTCGGATCATTATCAATTTTACAGTTATCTCAAACCTTTTCGCAAAGTTGGTGGTGATTTTTATGATTTTCATTTTCTGGACAATGGAAAAATCAGTCTTTTAATCGCTGACGCAACCGGCCATGGTATCGACGCCGCAATGATCACCAGCATGATAAAACTGAGTTATTCCTATACTATGAAAGATAATCAGATCAATCAGTCTCCCAGCCTGGTGTTAAAACAGATTGAATCCGATATCAGTCAGCAAATGGATAATACCTTTTTTACCGCCATCGCCCTGATATTAGACCCTAAAGAAGATATTTTATATTTTGCCAATGCCGGTCACCCGGATGCCGTTCTCTTGAAAGCCAACCAAAAGATTGAATTACTCAAACCCAACCTCCCGATGCTGGGATTGCAGCAGTTTATGACGACTATGCACTATTTTGATATGCGTATCAATTTCTCCAAAGGCGATAAACTGCTACTCTTTACCGATGGTCTTGTCGATGCAAAAAATCCGAACCGGGAGGACTTTTCGATGGAACGGGTGGTGTCGGTCATTAAAAAGAATGCCGATTTGCTGATCAACATTTTAGGCAGTCATATTATTGATGCCTGCGTTGATTTCAAACAGGAACAGGCTCCCTCGGACGACGTCTGTATTTTGGGGATTGAGGTCGATGACTAGTTTTCTAATGGAAATCTAATCATATCTGACTAAACTAGTGGTATACGTTATTTGGAGATTTTTGAAAAAAATCTCAAGAAAGGACGGATTACCATGTTAGAACCTAAACGAATACTGATCTTAACCTGTTCCCACGGGTCGGGCCATAAAATGGTAGCCCAAACCCTTAAAGAGAGTTTTGAAGCTCGCGGGCATCTTGTCTCAGTCCAGGATCTGTTTGATAAAACTAATCCTACCCTCAACCGGATGATAGAAAAATCCTATCTGCTTTCCTATTCCATTGGCAGCAGTTTTTACGAACGCGTTTATTACGACGTGGAAGAATATGCTCATAATAAATTTATGTACAACCTCTGGCATTTCACCAGTAAAGCATTGTTGAAAATGATCGCTGAATTTAAGCCAGATTGTATCATCAATACCTACGGCTATACTATTTCATCGATCCTTAAAGAAGAAAACTACCCACACATTAAGCTTTTTACGGTAGTCACTGATTTTTGCATCCCCAAACCATGGATCCATCAGGATACCGACCGCTACTATGTGGCCTGTGACAACGTTGAAAACACTTTGGTATGTGAAGGGATTCCCCAGGAAAAAATCTTAAAAACCGGAATTCCCATCCGCGACGCTTTTTATGCCCGGGGCAACCGTAATACCATCATTAGTAAGTATAATCTGGATCCCCATAAGAAAATCCTGATTATTTTTGCCGGAACCTATGGGGTTCTTAAAAACATCAAAGAGATCTGTCATCGCACCGATCTGATGGAAAATCTTCAGACCATTGTCATTTGTGGCAAAAATCAGAGCCTCCAGCAGGAGCTTGAAATGGAAGATTTGCCAAATACCCGGATTTTTGGTTTTGTTCCCGATATTCATGAATTTTATTCCGTCGGTGATTTGATGGTAACCAAGCCCGGGGGTATTACCCTGAGTGAAGTGGTGACCAAAAAAATTCCCGTGATTTTATATAATCCCACCCCCGGCCAGGAAGGCGAAAATGCCGATTGGTTTAAACAACAGGGTGCTGCCGTTGTTGCCAATAATTTTAATGAGCTCATTCTTGCCATTGATGCCCTCAAGGAAAATGAAATCAAACGTTTCTCAATAAAAAACAGTCTGGGTAGAATCGACAATGGTCATGCAGCCAGCCTGATCACCCAAGACGTTTTAACCCAGTTGAATATGCCTGACGTGATTCCTTACCTGACAGAATCCATTTAAACACAGCGAAAGATCTTTTTAAGCTTCTTCGTTTACTATTGACCTATCAATTAAGCGTTACTGTTGGTCTGAGTTGTAAGAACTTAATCTTAAAAGATAACCGATTGAAAAGAGGAATTTAATGTGAAACCACGAATTATCAGCGACAGCTCATGTGATTTGCCCAAAGATTTTCTAGAAAAGGACGGTATTGATTTTTCACTTGTTCCTTTGAAAATAATTGTCGGCAATCATGAATTTATAGATGATGAAACCCTGAATACCAAAGAACTGATTGCCGCCATGAAGGCCGAAAAAACAGCAACCTCTTCTTCCTGCCCGTCCCCCGAGGATTTTGCGGCTGAGCTGCGAAAGAACAAAGAAAGCTATGTGATCACCATGACCTCCGGCTTAAGTGGCACCTATAACAGTGCCCGGGTAGCCAAAAACATGGTTCTTGAAGAAGATAACTCCCTGAAAATAAGCCTCTTTGATACCCATTCAACCTCGCCAGTGATGATTTTGATGGTGATGAAGCTCCGCGATCTCATCAAAGCTGGTGAGATGGATTTTGACACCATCAGTGAAAAGCTGGCGCTCTACCTTGAGTCCTTGAACCTGCGCTTTTTACTTCAGGATTTATCCAACCTGGTTAAAAGCGGACGAATGAACCGGGTGGCTGGCGCTGTGGCTTCGGTTCTCTCGATTATGCCAATTTTCAGATCCGATGATAAGGGTGAAATCCAGCTGGTAACCAAGGCTCGCGGCATTAAAAAAGCGCTGTCCGGTCTTGCCAACATGGTGGAGGAAAAGGTCAAGACTCAACCGCAGTTTCCCGTGGTCATTACCCACTGCAACAACTTAAGCCAGGCCGAAACGCTCAAAGATCTGCTGGAGAAACGGTTTGATCTCAAAGAAATTTATATTTTCCCAATGCACGGCTTAACGACTTACTATTCCAATGATAAAGGCCTATTAATGGCATTCTAATCTTTACCTTAACTTTTGTATAATGCATCACTTAAAAAAAAGACTTAAACCTGATCATTTGGTTTAAGTCTTTTTGTCTTTTGTTTATTCTTTTGCTTGGATCTAATCCGCCCGGCGGTACTCATCCATGGCCTGGTTTACCAGTAAATCGGCCTGATTGTTATAAGGGTTTTCCGCATGACCCTTAACCTTATGAAAGGTCACCTTGTGGCTGTTGACCAACTGATCCAGTTCCATCCAGATTTCTTTGTTTTTTAAAGCCCCGGCTTTTCCCCGGGTCCAGTTCTTCGCCTTCCATCCACCAATCCAATTCTGCAGATAGGCGTTGACAACATAGGCCGAATCACTGTAAATATGCACTTCGCAGGGCTCCTTTAACAGCTTTAAGCCTTCAATCACGGCCACCAACTCCATCTGGTTGTTGGTGGTGTTTTCATAGGCCCGCTTGTACTCTTTGGTCACGTTTTTCTCGGGATAAATCAGTACGCCGCCGATGGCGCCGAGATTTTCCCCTTCCTGGCCATTGCCGCGGCAACCGCCATCGGTATAGAGATGAATAACTTTCATCGTTGCTATTTTACCACGATGTTGAAAATCTTTCCCGGGACGTATATCTCTTTGACAATGGTTTTACCCTGGGTATAGGCGACAATGTTCTCCTGCGCCAGAGCAATGGCCTTGGCTTCGTCCTTATCGGCGTCAACGGGAATGGTAATGGTTCCCCGGACCTTACCGTTGATCTGAACGGCCATTTCAATGACATCATCCACGGTTTTGGCTTCGTCATATTGGGGCCAGGCCGCATCATCCAAGGTTCCGCCCATTTCCAAATTCTGCCAGATTTCAGAACTGATATGAGGTGCCACCGGATAGAGCAATTGCAAAAACGTCTTAAAAGCATCCCTGGTAATCGAACCTTCCCGGTTGAATTCATTTAATAAGGTCATCAGAGCGGCAATCGCGGTGTTGTATTTCATTTCTTCAAAATCATCGTTAACTTTTTTTATGGTTTTATGTATAGCCGATTCCATAGTTTTGCCATAGCCAGCTTCCTCACTGACCATATCCTGAAGTTTCCAGACCCGATCGAGGAACCGTCGGCAGCCTTTGGCGCCGTTATCCGACCAGGGCGCAGATTTTTCATAATCCCCGATAAACATAATATAGGTTCTCAGAGTATCGGCGCCAAATTCTTCAATGATGACGTTGGGGTTAACCACATTACCCTTGGATTTCGACATTTTTTCGCCGTCGTTGCCAAGAATCAGACCCTGAGCCGTTCGTTTGGCATAGGGTTCGCGCACTGGCACACAGCCGATATCAAACAGGAATTGATGCCAGAACCGGGAATAGAGCAGATGTCGGGTAACGTGTTCCATCCCGCCGTTGTACCAGTCCACCGGCATCCAGTATTTGAGTTTTTCCGGCGAGGCAAAAGCTTCATCGTTTTTGTTATCAAAATAGCGTAGGAAATACCAACTGGAACCTGCCCATTGGGGCATCGTATCGGTTTCTCGTTCCGCCGGACCACCACACTCAGGACAGGTCGTTTCATACCATTCCGGAATGTTCGAAAGCGGCGATTTCCCGGTATCGGTAGGGGCATAGCTTTCCACAACTGGTAATTCTAGTGGCAGCTGATCCTCCGGCACTGCTACCATCCCGCATTTGGGACAGTGAACAATCGGAATTGGTTCGCCCCAATAGCGCTGACGATTAAAGGCCCAGTCCTTCATTTTATAATTAATGGTTCGTTTACCCAGTTTTTCCTGTTCCAGAAAATCGATCGTTTTCTGGATGGCATCCTTGACTTCCATGCCGTTTAAAAAGCCGGAATTGACCATTTCACCAGAATCAGTATTGGTATAAGCGGCTTCGCTGACATCCCCACCCTTAATGACTTCAATGATCGGTAAATCAAATTTTTTGGCAAAATCCCAGTCTCTTGTATCATGGCCGGGAACCGCCATAATGGCCCCGGTGCCGTATCCCATCATGACGTAGTCGGCGATGAATATGGGGATTTCGGTGTTGGTCACCGGATTAATGGCCTGAATGCCTAAGATCCGCACCCCGGTTTTATCCTTGGCCAGCTGAACCCGCTCAAATTCGGTTTTGCGTTTGGCCTGTTCCTGATAATCTACCAGTTCATCGAGATTGGTAATGACTTCTGACAGATCCTTAATCAGCGGATGTTCAGGTGCAATAACCATAAAGGTCGCCCCAAAAAGGGTGTCTGGTCGAGTCGTAAATACCCGCAGCGCCTTATCGTAGCCGGCAATCGTAAAGTCAACTTCGGCACCCACCGATTTGCCAATCCAGTTTTCCTGTTCCAAACGGATCCGGGGCAGATAATCGACGTCATCCAAACCTTTGAGCAGTTCTTCGGCGTAGTTCTTGATTTTCAGAAACCAGACGTCTTTTTCCATTTGCACGACTTCACTACCGCAGCGGTCACACTTGCCGTCGCGGAAATCTTCGTTGGACAGCACCACCTTGCAGCCGTTGCAGAAATTAACGTAGGTCCGGTCTCTAAAGGCCAGACCATGTTTAAATAACTGTAAAAAGATCCATTGTGTCCATTTATAATATTTAGGATCAGTCGTATCGATCTCTTTATCCCAGTCAAAGGCATAACCAATCCGTTTTAACTGATTGGTAAAGACGGCAATGTTTTCATCGGTCACTTCCCGGGGATGACGACCGGTTTGAATGGCGTAGTTTTCGGTGGGCAAACCAAAAGCATCCCAGCCAATCGGAAAGAGGACATTAAAGCCTTCCATTCGCCGTTTTCGGGCAATCACTTCCAGCGAAGTATAGGCGCGAACATGACCGACGTGGAGCCCCACGCCAGATGGATAAGGAAATTCAACCAACCCGTAAAATTTTTCTTTCTGTGAGTTTTCTTCCATCCGAAAGGTCTCATTTTCTTCCCAATACTGCTGCCAGTGCGCTTCTATTTTCTTATGCTCATATGTTGACATATTTCCTCCATTTACTCGTTGGTAACTTTTCTTTATATCAAACAACCTTCTAACAGATTTTCTCTATTTTGCTGGTTCGCAGACAGTTTTCTGCTGCGAAAAAAAAATCCGCTCCCTATAAGGGACGAACTTTTTCTTGTCTCCTAACGATCTTCATCCCTCATTATAAATAAGGGGGGAACCGCTGTCAATGATTTGTGCTTTTTTTTCGCTTATGGTATACTGTAAAGCAGAAAACTGCAAAGGAGCATTTATGTATCCCTTACTGAAAATTAACCAGAAAAAAATATTAGATAATACCAAAGCTATCATCAATCGGACCAAAAAACTGGGGGTTGAGGTCACCGCTGTCACCAAGTGTACCGGCGGCAACCTGGAAATTGCTCAGGCCTTCCTTGATGGGGGCGCCACCTCGATTGGTGATTCCCGCATTAAAAATCTCAAAAATCTGGCTCCGCTGGCCTGTGAAAAATGGCTGATCCGGGTTCCCATGCCCAGTGAGGTCAATTATACCGTTGCCTATGCCACCCTATCGGTAAACAGCGAAATGAAAACCATCCGGCTGTTAAACCAGGCGGCCAAAGCCCAGGGTAAAACCCACGGCATCCTCTACATGCTTGACCTTGGCGATCTTCGTGAAGGTCTTTTTATCGGCGATGGAAATCCGACAACAGCTGAAATCGAGTCATTGATATCAGCCTCATTCGCAAAACTGGATCAGGATCTTGAGGAAATTGGGGCGATGGAAAACATCTGCCTGCGGGGCATCGCTACCAACGCCACCTGCGTCGGTGCCACCATCCCCACCCCTCAGACCTTTGGCGCCTTTTTCAAGGTCAAAACAGTGATCGAAAAAAAATATCAGCTCCCCTGCGAGATCGTCTCCGGCGGTAATTCGAGTGCCTATTATCTGGTCGATAATGAAACCCTGCCCGCCGAAATCAACAACCTCAGACTCGGTGATGTGATCCTTTTTGGTCGCGAATCGGCCTATTATCACTGCTATGATTACCTCCATCAGGACGCCTTTATTCTGGATGTGGAAATCCTCGAGCTACAGGACAAACCGACCTACCCAGTGGGTGAAATCGGCCGCAACGCCTTTGGCGAAATCCCCGCCTTTGTGGACAAGGGGATCCGGCGACGAGCCATATGTGGCCTTGGGCGCCAGGACACCGACACTGATCATATCTTTCCGCTGGTTCCCGGACTGACGATCGTTGGTTCCAGCTCCGACCATCTGGTTATCGACGTCACCGACGCCGAGATCGCCTTTCAGGTTGGTGACATCATCAGCCTGCGCTGCGACTATGTGGGGGCGCTTCACGCTGCCACCTCCGATTATGTTGAAAAAATAGTTATCAACCAATAAATATAAAGAGAATTAGACAAGGAGAATTATTGATGAAAGACGAAACCACCTACCGGATCCCCTTTGACATTCTGGAAGCATTCATGACCGATGCCTTAAAAGGCATTGGAGTTCCTGAAGAAGACGCCAAAGTTTGTGCCGACATTCTGATCGCCTCAGATAAACGGGGGATTGATTCTCACGGGATCGGCCGTTTAAAACCGATCTACTATGACCGGATCAAACAAGGCATTCAAAATCCGGTCACTGAATTTGAAGTGGTTAAAGACACCTTCACCACCGCCGTCATTGATGGCCATGATGGCATGGGTCATGTGATTGCTAAAAAAGCCATGCAAATGGCCATTGACAAAGCTAAGATCTATGGCATGGGAATGACCGTGGTTCGGAATTCCACTCACTATGGTTTTGCCGGCTACTATCCGCTGATGGCCATCGAAAACAATATGATCGGGATGACCGGTACCAACGCCCGTCCGTCCATTGCCCCAACCTTTGGAGTCGAAAACATGCTGGGTACCAACCCGATCACCGTTGGTGTGCCTAGTGATGAACCCTTCCCCTTTGTCCTGGACTGCGCTACTTCGGTTTCTCAACGGGGCAAAATAGAAGTCTATGACCGCGAAAACAAAGATCTACCCGATGGCTGGGTCATCGACCGCCAGGGCAACAGCCGAACCGATACCAAACAGATCCTCATCGATTTAGTCAAAGGCGAGGCGGCTCTGACACCTCTGGGTGGCATCGGCGAAGACACTGGCGGCTATAAAGGTTATGGTTATGCCACCTTTGTGGAAATTCTCTCGGCCGCCCTCCAAACTGGCTCGTTCCTAAAAGGTCTGCTCGGTTTTGACGCCAACGGTAAGGCTCAACCCTACCATCTGGGGCATTTCTTTATCGCTATTAACATCGAAAACTTTACTGAGCCAGAATCATTTAAAAAAATCACCGGCGATATTTTGCGAGACCTGCGAGCCTCAGAAAAAATGCCCGGTCAAGAGCGGATCTACACCGCCGGCGAAAAAGAGTACGATGCCTGGCTGGATCGCAAAGACAAGGGTACCCCAGTCAACGATGCCCTGATTAAAGATATCCTCGACATTAAGGCGGAGCTGGGTCTGGATCAATACCACTTCCCTTTTGAAAAATAATTTAGCATTAGTAATTTGTATTAATCATAATAAACAAAAAGAAACGGCTTTGACACCGTTTCTTTTTGTTTATTCTAATTTTTAATAGGTTTCAACAAATAGTTCAAAATAAGACTGGGCATGTTTACAGGCCGGGCATAGATCAGGGGCTTCGTTACCTTCATGAATATAACCGCAATTGCCGCATTTCCATTTCACTTCAGAGAACCGTTTAAAGGTTCGGCCAAGCTCAATGTTTGCCGCCAATTTGAGATAGCGCGTTTCATGTGCTTTTTCAGCAATACACACTTCCAGCCAGGTTTCAGCAATTTCATCAAAGCCCTCCTTTTTTGCGATTTCCGCAAATTTAGGATAAAGCTCATGCCATTCTTCATTTTCTCCGGAAGCTGCATGTAATAAATTGTTTTTAGTATCCCCAAGGGCTACCGGGAAAGTGGCATTCACCGGAATCTCAACAGCTTTGCCGGATGTGTATTCATTGACAGCAATGTGTTTGTAGAACAATTCACCATGTTCTTTTTCATTGCCTGCTGTTTCTGTAAAAATGTCACTGATCTGAATATAACCCTCTTTCTTTGCGATCGATGCAAAATATGTATACCGCATTCTGGCCTGACATTCGCCGACAAAAGATGTCATTAAATTAACTAACGTCTGTGTTCCTTCTAATTTACCCATTTTTTCCTCCTTTATAATGATTATAAACTTACTGTTATTATATACCAGCTTTTGCGGAATTGAAACATTTTTAATTATTCTGATTTATTTAATTGGTCTATAAATTGAATAAGTGCCTGGGCAGCCACGAACGGACCATCCTGTTCAAACCCGGGAATACCCAGCTGGGTCCGGATCATCCCGATTTGAACCCCCGTTTCGCGCATCTTTTTAAATGTTTTCCTCGCAATCTTTTCATGTTCTTCTTTTAACTGCACGGCGCCAAAGGGATTGGCAAAATAGGTGGTTGTGATTCCCACTTCCCCGGTGGTGCCCTTGGCCATTCGTTTACCCTCGGAAAAGACCGCATAGGCCTCATCCAAATCATCAAACAGCTCGATGGGCGGAGCGTCTGCGCTGATTTTTTCGTAGTTATTAATATAGAAGACAAAATCCACCCGGGTCGATTTTGATATTTCTTCATAAGACATCTGTGGCACAATGACCCGGGCATTAACAATATTCGGGTTCATAAAAATACTGCGATCCATGGTGCTGTAAGCATACCCAGGCTGGAGATCATCCAGTCGAACAAAGGCACCAATTTCGGTTCCCACTGCCATCAGTTCGCCTTCCTTATTAAAGTGGAGAGAACCCATATCGTCGATGAGTATGTCAAAATCACAGGCCAGTTCTTTAGGAAGTTTGTTGATGGCTTCCAGCGTTTCTGATTTGCCGGCGCCGCTGTCACCAATCAGCATAATATTTGCTGATTTGCGGCCGCCAATCCGGATTTTAGCAAAAGCGCCGTGAACCGGCATGGCTTTCTTTTCAATCTGAATGATATTATGGAGGGTAAGCATCATTTTCTTCATATAACCAAAATAGTCAATCTGAGGGCTGTCAGGAATCAGACCATAATAGACATCATCCTCTTTAGCAACAAAACCAAGCTTTTCGTCATCTTCGAAAAGCACCTCATCCAGTCCAAAGAAAACCACTGCATCCGGTTTTTGTTTGGTAAATTCTTCAGGCGTGGCCATTTCAAAGAGGTTGAACAAACCAGCACCTAGCGCTAGATATTCTTTCTGAACATAGACGATGGACAGCAACCGACCAACCTTCATGGGAATCGCAAACCATTCGTCACAGTCCAAGTAGAATTTCTGCAAAATGCGCTTGTCTTTGACCGGAAAGATCCCATCCCGTTTGCTGGACTGGGTATAGAAAATAACCGGCGGTTCAAAAATCGCTTCCCATACATAGGGTACCTGGTACAGCGAATCATTTTTACTTTTGACGCCCCGGTCAAATTCAAATTTGTCTGTTAAAAAGGCCACCTGAGCCCCGCTGGGCAGCTGCCGGTAAATGCTTACGCTCTTCCCGGTGACATTGAAATGGATATTACGATAGAGATCCAGTACCATTTTTTTAAACGCATCATTGTTGGATGCTAGCGAATGAGCCTTAGAACGCTTTGTTTTTTCATCCGAACTGTATTCATCGGTTTTGATCATAAATCGCTGAATACTTCGCCAGTAGTTATAAAACCCTTCCAAAAATCCCAGAAATAGTTGAGAATATTCTTCGTAGGTGAATTGAATGTCAAAATAACCGGAGCAGATGATTTCGTCCAGTGAATTAATATTCAGCAGATAAACAAAATCGATAAAAGCGATTTCGTTGAATTCGCCTTTATTATTTTCAAAAGGCTCCAAGGTCTTTAACAGATAGGATTTTTTTACGGTTAATTCATCAATAAATGTTTTTACCAATTTTCTGAACAGGGTCGATTTGATCAACTGACCAAAATTTGTAAATTTTAAATCGCCTTTAATTAAAGCCGTCCGTTCTAAATTAATGTTTTTTGATTTCATTGTATCCTCCTACTTTATAATCTCCAGTAAATCATTAATGCTGGCAATCAGGTGGGTAGCCCCGGCCTGTCTCAGTTCGTCTTCGCTGCCGCAACCGTAGGTCACACCGACGGAATCAATGCCCACTTCGCTGGCGCCGATAATATCGTAATGACGATCCCCGACCATTAAGACGTCAGCTAAATCCAGGACATCATTATCTTCCAAAAGATTGGTGATGATTTCTTTTTTATTACTGCGGGTACCATCGTTATAGGTACCATAAATGCAATCAATCGGGATATCAAGCTCCAGACTGTTAATTATTTTTCGGGCATTGGTTTCATTTTTTGTTGTGGCCACGCCTAAAAAGCAATCCTTTTGATAGAGGGTATGAATCGTTTCTTTGACACCCTCATAAAGCTGAGCCTGGTACATCTGGCCATTACCAACATATTCTTCCAGATAGAATTCATAGCCTTTCCTTGCTTCATCCAATGAAAACCCATAAACTTCTTGAAAGGTTTTAAGCATCGGGGGGCCAATTAAAGAATTAATGTCTAAAACTTTCGGATCGGGAACATTCATTTTTTCTAAGGCATATTCGAAGGAACAACGTATGGTTTCTCTCGAATCGATGAGGGTTCCGTCCAGGTCAAATAGTATATGTGAATATTTCATCATTTCTCCTTTTGCACAGGTTTCTTTATGCACCGTTGACAACTTCTTGTTTGTATTAATTATAATATAGAAAAGAAAGTCCAACAAGACAAACTTACTCTTTACTGGATTAAATCGTTTAACACATATAATTTTTCTTTGATATTGCTCCATTTAAAAGTATCCCTTAATTTCATTGTAGCTGGTTTGGGGACGTGATATAATACCAATAATAAAATTGTTTAAGGAGGATTATTAAAAATGATTGCTATTCCAATTATTCTCGGTCTTATTGTGATCATCGGTCTATGGCTTGTTATTTCTCGAAATAGCTTCGTCAGCATCAAAAATCAGGTCGAAGAAGCTTTTTCCACCATGGATGTTTATCTTAAGAAGCGATACGATCTGATTCCCAACCTTGTGGAAACCGTCAAGGGTTATGCTACCCATGAATCTGAAACTTTTACCAAGGTAACCGCAGCGCGGACAGCGGCGATGAATTCAACCAGCATTGACGAAAAAATCGCCAATGAAAATGCTTTATCCGGCACCTTGAAAAGTCTCTTTGCTGTAGCTGAAGCCTATCCCCAACTCCAGGCAAATACAAATTTTCTGGATTTACAACAACAGTTAAAAATGCTGGAAGATGAAATTGCCAACTCCCGAAAATACTACAATGCGGTTGTCCGCACCATGAATACTAAGGTTGAATCCTTCCCCAGCAATCTGATTGCCAGTATGTTCGGATTCAAAAAACAACCTTTCTTCGAAGTTGGTTCTGCTGAAGAACGAGAAAACGTTCAGGTTAAATTTAACTAGTCCGCTCAGATTTATTCGTAAATTCATTTATTACAGCAATCCTGACGGTGCTTTTACAGTGCCGTCAGGACAAACTTTTAGGAGGTAAACCATGTGAAAAAGCAAAGCACCCCGATACTACTTGGCCTTCTTGGCCTTCTTCTTTTAGGAATTATTTTTCCCGGAAGCACCTTTGCAAAGGAATCTTTTGATATTACTCAGTTTGATGTTACCATGAACGTTCAGGAAGACCATGCCTATCAAATTGATGAACGTTTAACCGTTGCGTTTTCTCAACCACTTCATGGAATTTATCAATTTATTAATTATAAAGGTACCTTTTATCGGGAAATTGATGGTCAACCTGTTGAAACTCCGTATAATGCTCGATTAACCAACATAACCGTTCCAGGATGGAATTACGAAACTTCTACCGAAAACGATAGCTACATAATAAAAATAGGTTCTGGTGATAAATATGTTAGTGGAACTCAGATATATCCAATCTCTTATACTTGGAACCCTGGCGATGATAAAATTGACTCTATGGATGATGTTTATTATGATATAATAGGTCATCAAACAAATACCAACATTCTCGGTGGACATTTCGTAATTAATATGCCAAAAGAATTTGATGCAAAAAGCGTAACGTTTTTAACCGGTTCTTATGGCAGTGTCGATACAACTGCCATTGATTTTGCGGTAAGTGGTACCACCATTGAAGGAACGCTCAACCGTCCACTCTCTCCCGGTGAAGGTGTAACACTAAGAGTAGAATTACCTGAAGGATATTTTGTCGGCGCCTTCACCGGTGACGAATTCATACCGTTTATGTACATCATTTTTGGTCTGTCGCTGCTTGGCGGTGCCTTAATTTGGCTTTTCACTGGCCGAGATAAGAAACCGGTCGAAACGGTGGAGTTTTATCCGCCCCAGAACTTCACCCCATCGCAAATCGGCTTTATTGTGGATGGTGCCCTGGATAAACCAGAGGTCATGTCGCTGCTGATGTATTGGGCCGATAAGGGCTATATGACCATTGAACAGGTGGATAAGAAAAAGTTCATCTTCCATAAAATCAAAAATTTGCCGAACACTGCCGAAGATTTTGAACATACCCTGTTTAATAACATTTTTGATCAAAAAGACAGCTTTTCGACAGTCAGTGTACCGGCCAGTTTTTACGATGCCATTGTGGCAACCAGGGAACAGATTAAAGGCTATTTCGATATTCCGGAGAATCAGATCTTTACCGCCGCTTCTAAGGTTGGTCTGGTCGTTATCAGTATTTTTATGGCTCTGCCGCTGCTGGCTTATGCCATCAATGGCGCCTATAAGCTTGGCATGTTGACTTCTTTTTTCGAAGGAATGATCTTTATCGGCATTGTTTCCTGTTTTGCGGCTGCCCCCACCGTTTTCGGGGCTAATATCATTACGTCAGCCCTGCGCAACCGCAACGGCGTGGCCAGAAAAAGAACCGTTGGCCGGATCATTCTGGGAGTCGTTATCCTGATTGTGGCGGCGTTAATTTTGATTGTTGTTAATATCTTACTGGAATACACGTCCCTGCTTCCAGCGCTGCTGGCTCTGCTGGCTACCTATGGCACCGCCTTTTTCCAGATAATTGCAACCCAGAGAACCGAAACAGGACGCCTGTGGCTGGGTCAGGTTCTCGGTTTTAAGAACTTTATTGAAAAAGCCGAAAAGGATCGGATTCTGGCTCTGGTCAACGAGAATCCTCAGTATTTTTTCAATATTTTGCCCTATGCCTATGTGTTGGGAGTGACAGATAAGTGGGCCAAGAATTTTGAGTCCATTGCCATCGAACAGCCCAGCTGGTATTATGGCACCACATACGGCAATAATTTCACTTCCCTATTGTTCGTTTCAAGTTTAACACGAAGTATGAACAGTATCGCATCAGATATCATTGTTCCACCTAACTCCGGATCTGGTGGATCCGGCGGTGGCGGATTTTCCGGCGGCGGATTCTCCGGTGGTGGTGGCGGTGGTGGTGGCGTCGGTGGCTGGTAATTGCCATTCCCCCGACATCGTAACCGACTGAATTTACAATCCGCTAAGTTGACCCTTTTACTCAACATCAGCATCTCATCAAATATAAAACGCCGGATCATTTTTATGATCCGGCGTTTTATCCAGTTTCCGCACTAAACACTTTTGTTTTCGGCCATTTGTTTAATAATTTCGCTTGCCAGGGTTTCGGTGATAACCAGATGTTTGAAATATCCGGTTTTTAAGCCACTGATCACTGAATCAACGTTGGCCTCCTGAGGTACAAAGCCGATAACATCTCTGACCCGGGCTAACAGATTTAGGGGAATTTGAATCGCATAGTCATCATCACCCTGAATCAACTCCCCTTGAGGATTAAAAAAATACGAGAGCAAACATCCAACTGCTTTTTCTTCGATCAGTGTTCTTCCAAACCGCTGGGCTGAACCATGGTCCGGCACTGAGGGAAAGCTTCCCAAGGTTATCAATGCCGTTGTAGTTCTTTTCCAATAATCTTCAATTCGCTTAAAATCATCCGACGCCATCACGCGAACCTGCTCCTCCGCTGTGGTGGGAATAGCCGGGCAATTCAGGAATTCACCTTTACAACCACTTTTCTGTGAAAGCTCTTTAACCAGATCATCCGGGTGGTAACCCCGTTGGGGTGCCGTAGTTGCACCGATCAGCGGGCAGATTATTCCGCCGTTAATGCCCTCATCGTTTTGTTGGGGCAACGCATCAATAATTTTATCCATATTATAACCCCAGCCCAACCCCAATATCTTTGTTTTGGGTAGAAAATCCAGCAGCACATCAGCGCCGATTTGATAAAGATCATCCGGTAATGTAACCACACGACAGCTTTTCAGGTTAAAATGGTGGCATAATTCATGTCTTATTCCCCTGATGGTGCGATGATATGAAAGAACATCGATCTTAACAATTCCTGCTTTTCTGGCCTTATTTAAAAGGTAACTGACTGCCGGACGGGATATATCTAAATCACTGGCGATTTCAGACTGGGTTTTATTTTCCTCATAATATAATTGCGAAACATGTATCAAACGACACAATTCTTTTTCTTTCAACAAAATCACCTCATCCTAACGCTTTAAATGCCTGTATAATATATCGCATCTGCGGGCTTTTGTCAATTTTGAATACCTCAATTTCAGACCTTCTTGCTGGCTAGGTTTTCATAGTTTTTTAGTCCAAGGGAATCAGGATCGTGCATTTAAATCGGTCATCAAGAATCTGAGTGACCATGTTACCTTCGTAGTTTTTTAAAACCTGTTTTACATTAGAAATGCCGTAACCACTTTGTTCCTCATCAATTCGTTTGCTGCTAACCATGTTGTTCCCCGATTTTTGGATGGTCTTTTCATCAATGGTGTTCTCAATGTCAATGAGCAGACTCTCCCGCTTGTAGTACATATTAAACTTGATTATTTTATCCTGATCCTGTCGTGAATCCCGCAAACAGCCCTCAATGGCATTGTCCAGGACATTCCCTAGAATGATGGATAGATCAATGCTGTTCATTTTCAGGTTTTCCGGGATGGCAATGTAATGGACAAAATTAATCTTATTGTCAGCGGCAACCTTGATTTTATAATTCAACAGGGCATCCACCACATTATTTCCCGATCGATTATGATCCACCGCATTCTGAAGCAATTCATGGAATTGAAGTAAATAATCCTCAATTTCATCGCAGGCCTGATTTTTGATTAAATACTGCATGGTGATGACATGGTTGTTCATATCATGCCATAATCCTCTCACCTGATAATTTTTTTCGAGCATTTCTTTATAGTGTTTCTGTTGGAGCTCCAGCTGAATATTAACATTCTTGTATTCATTTATATTTTTGGATTCATGATCCAATACTTTTAAGATAACAAAAATAACTACATTAATGTATACCAGGGCACCCAAAGAAGCGATTCCAACTAAATGCCTACCTGCGACATGAACATCAATAAAATAAAGGTTCAAACCAACAATTAAACTGATAACTGGAATACTTAAAAGGACAATGTTCCGAATGACTAACGAAGTTTTCATTCCATCGATCCTACCAAATACCGGGTGAAGGCATCATATACTTTCTGATTCCGTTTGGGACTGATTGGTATCATCACGCCATTTTTCAATACCACTGTTTTTGTTTTGATACTTTTGACATTCTTAAGATTAACAATGTAAGATCGATGACATAAAACAAAGCGCAATGAATTCAATTCCTTTTCCAAAGCTGAAATCGTGTAGTAATATTCATACTCTGCTTCAAAGGTGGCCACTTTTATCTTTCTACCGAGACTCTCAAAATATAATATCTCATCACTTTTCAAAAATATTTTTTCATTATTTATTTCGAATTCATAAAAACTGGTCTTTGCTTGGCTAATGTCATTTTCCAGCTTTTTTAAAACATGAAATAGTTTTTCTTCCGGAAATGGTTTTAGTAAAAAGTCACTAGCATTAACCGAATAACCTAATACGGCATACTCAATTAAAGATGTGGTAATAATAATATGAACCTCATTATCCGTTTTTCTGATCTCATTTGCGATCTCAATACCATCTTCATTATCTAAACACATATCAAGAAAAATAATATCATAATTAATCCCTTTGTTACTTGCTTCAATGAGTTCATAGCCAAACTGAAATGTGGTTAAATGATAATCCGTTTCAAATGGATATCGCCCAATCAAATCGACAAGTATATTTTTATGTTGTTCCTCATCTTCGCAAACCGCAATTTTTAACATTTTTCACCTTTTATTTCAGCCAAAATCATACTTTTCAATTGAATTATTATAACGTATAAAAGCCTGTGATACAATCTTTTACGCTTATTTAACCAGTCAGTTTTATTTTTGATGACATCATATTCTGTTTTCATGACATCATTATTGTTTTAATCCATAAAATTTGCTAGTATTAAATGATCCATCCAACCAATTTTAGTTCAGTTTACAGTGTAAACTGTCTGTTTATGCTGGGATTGTGATGGCAATGATTCAAAACAAACTCTGATACTAAAAGGAACCGACATGACTCTGAAAAAGTTTATTAATAAACCAGAAAACATCACCTCTGAATTACTTGAAGGTCTGGCTCTTGCCAATCCATTAATTCTGGAGGTAAGGCCTAACAATCTCGTTGTCAACAAAGGGCTCAAAACTGCCAGCCGCGTCACCATCGTTACCCTGGGGGGATCCGGTCATGAACCAGCACTGGAAGGCTTTGTTGGTGAAGGCATGATCGATATTGCCGTAGTTGGTGATGTTTTTGCTGCGCCTGGTTATAAAGCGGTTCTTGAAGCGCTACGGCTTGCTGACAAAGGCAAGGGAATTCTGTTAGTTGTTTTGAACCATGCTGGCGATATGCTGGCTGGAACCCGAACCATGGAAGAAGCCCGCAAAGCTGGCATTAATGTATCCATGGTTGTTACCCAGGAAGATGTGGCCTTCGCTCCTCGTTCAGAGGCACACCGACGTCGGGGCCTGATGGGATGCGTGCCTCTGTATAAAATCGTTGGTGCTGCTGCCGCCCAAGGAAAATCGCTCTACGAAGTAACCGCCATTGCTCAGGATTTTGCAGATAACATGGCAACCATTGCGGTGGCCTGTAAAACTGCCACCCATCCCCAGAATGGTTCGGCTTTTGCCGTACTCGGGAATGACGAAATGGAGATTGGAGTGGGTCAGCATGGCGAAGGCGGTGGTAGCCGTCAAGAAATGAAAAATGCCGATGAAACTGCCATCCTTATGTCAGATTTGCTTATTGCTGATTTAAATCTCTGTACTGGCGAGGAAATCATGGTCATTGTCAATGGCACCGGTTCCACAACCATCATGGAGATGCTGATTATTTTCAGATGCGTTCACAAATATTTAAGTGCCAAAGGGATCAAAATTGTGGCAAATTGGGTTGAAGAAGTTCTGACCGTACAGGAACAAGCCGGATTTCAATTATTTTTTGCCCGCATGAATGCTCAGAACCTCTGGTTTTGGAACGCAACGGCACGAACACCTTACTTAGTGCGATGATTGAACAAATTTTTAATAAATCTCATTTCTTGCCTGCACCTCTGATTCGAAATACCGTAATAAAAAAAACAGCAGCCAATCTAAAGGTGATTGGTTGCTGTTTTCTTTTCTATGAAACTAATTATTTCACTATTGGTCTTTATCCCTGGTGAAATAAAAACAAAACTACTGGTCTGAAATGACCCGATTAATTAAGTCTTTTATTATTGACACAATTCTATCGCCAGTGTCGCAGCTCCCCCGGCATCTTTAGCATAAGCATCACATCCAGTACGATCACTGAATTCCTGAGTAATAGGTGCCCCACCGATCATGATTTTTACCTGATCCCGGATCCCAGCGTCCTCAAACGCTTTAATAATTTTAGGAACTTCTGGCATTGTCGTGGTCAGTAGTGCTGAACAGGCGACAATGTCAGCTTTATTTGCAATGGCGGCTTCCACAAATATTTCAGCAGGCACATCAACGCCGATATCAATCACCTTCAGGCCCCGGCCTTCCAGGAGCATCCCAACCAGATTTTTTCCGATATCATGCATATCTCCCTGGACGCTGCCAAGAACAACGGTACCAAGGGATTTAGCATCCTGATCCGTCAACAGCGGCTTTAATACTTTCGAACCCTCCATCATCGCATGACAAGAACAGAGAACTTCCGGAATATAGAGTTCGTCCCGACTAAATTCATCACCTACAATAGCCATCCCTGCCATCATGGCATCGAGGACTTCCTGGGGAGTTATTCCGGCATCGATAGCCTCCTGGACCAGTCCAGGCATGGCAAATTCATCACCATCATACAATGTTTCTGATATTTTCTTTAACATTTCCATTTTAATTCCTCCCTTACTCCAGGTTAATGGGATAGTTTCCATATTCGCAAACACATTTTACCATGTGCACCAGTTTTTCCGCACTCACATCGCCCTGAACGTTATGAGCCGGCGCCAATAAAAATCCCCCGCCGGGAGCCAAGGCTTTAATCGCATCTTGCACCTCTCGGGTGACATCGTCGATTGTTCCAAAGGGCAAAATATTTTGAATGTCGATGTTGCCATGAAAAACGATATCCTTTCCAAAAGCTTCTTTTAATTCGTAGCGATTCATATCCTTTGCCGCAGGTTGCACCGGATCAAGGATATCCACTCCGCATTCAATTATATCCGAAATAAAAGGTCTGACCGATCCGCAGGTATGCAACATAATTTTTGCTTCTGGATTGTATAGGTGTAGTGTTTTTTTTGCATGCTCCCAAAGTTCCTTAAGATGAGGTTTAACCACCTTTCTAAAGGTTTTTGGAGAAAGCAACGGACGATCCTGCATTCCCAAGTCCTCGCCGCTGAGTCTTAAAATATCAACGTATTCTCCGACCTCGGCCATAATCACCTCGTTAGTCCGCTTTTGAATCTGACAGATTTTATCCATCAGGGCATGAGCGAATTCCTGATTGTTGATGATATCACGGTACCACTGTTCATGACCCCGCATATAGGTTGCCAATTCAAATACGGCCCCCGCAAATTTGGCTAAAATTGCTAAATCGGTAGTTTCCCTAACTTCTTTCATTTCTTCCATTAATCCAGCATAGCGTTTGGGATCTTCGGGATCAGGCCAAACATAGGTTTCGAGATCCTCAATCGTGGCATGAGCCAGCGGCGGATTAACCAGTTCAAAGTAGAAATGGCCGCCATCAATGGCTGTTTTTTTCCAATAGCATCCCCATTCATCGGTGAAGCTGCCGTCATCAAAACTTTTACTATGAATGGAGTTCCCAGAACGTGGGGATATATAATACATGTCGATTCCCAATTTTTTTATCATTTCAATGGGCATCTGTACCTCGGTCCAGCGTCCCATCCGGGGCGTCTCGGGAAGGTGCATCATATCCAAAACTTTTTTCATATCCCGGTATACATCGATGGTCAGTACCATGTCCACCGGTACTCGATCCGGTTCTTTGTGATTGACTGCTGTCATGACTCTTTCTCGTGAATTCATTTTATACCTCCCTATTCAAAATCATCGCAATGATTAAATTCATTTACGATGCTATCCATATCTTTGTTGTTAGTTTTCATAACCAGAAGAAATCACAATCCAAATCTCTTCTGGTTCATGGCAACAGACAACAAGCTCGGGCACTTTCACAATTGCATATACTTTAGCGATTTATCATTATACTGTTATGAATTAGCCTAATAATTCCAATTCATTGATCGTTTAATAGCTTCCTGCCATCCAGCATAGGCTTTGCTTCTTTTTTCTGCCGCTATTTCCGGGATGAAGCTGGCTTCAATGGTGAGCGCTGCATCAAAATCGGCTTCTTTCCATAGACCGACGTAGAGTCCGGCCATTTCAGCAGCACCTAAACTGGTTGCTTCCACTGAGAACGGTCGATCTACCTGAACATCCATCATATCGGCCATCATTTGCGCCAGCAAGTTATTTTTCGAGGCCCCACCGTCAATCCGGATGGTTTTCATTTTAATACCGGCTTCATTAGCCACAACGTCCATAATATCTTTAAGTCTAAAGGCGATACCTTCCAATGTGGCTCTGACCAGATGGGCTTTTTTCGTCCCACGAGTGATTCCAAAAATAGTGCCTCGGGCATAAGGATCATGATAAGGGGCGCTCAATCCAGTCAGTGCCGGAACAAAGTATACCCCGTTCGTATCTTCAACTGAGCGAGCCAGATCTTCGGTTTCGCTGGACTCGGCAATCACTTCCAACCCGTCTCTTAACCATTGCACGGCGGAACCGGTAACAGATTCATAACCTTCTAGAGCATATGTCATCACATCTCCGAGTTTCCAGGCAATGACCGTGTTAAGACCCTGGTCGGAAACCACACATTCTGTGCCAACGTTGATATCTAAAAATGAACCGGTACCATTGGTGATTTTTCCGGTCCCTGCAGTACGGCATCCCTGGGCAAATAATGCGGCATGCTGATCGGCAATAACACCGGTAATCGGAATTTCCGCACCCAGAATATCTTTTTGTGAAACCCCATAGTCCCCTGAATCTGTGATAATTTCCGGAAATATTTTTCGATCGATTCCCAGATAAGTTAAGAATTCGTCATACCATTCTCCGGTTCTTAAATCTAGGCTCCCCATAACCGAAGCATTAGAATAACTGACGGCATGTTTTTTTCCACCCGTTAACTTCCAAATGAGCCAGGTATCGATGGTGCCAAAAAGAGCTTCTCCGGCTTCAATTTTTTCTTTGATCATGGGAACATTGTTAATATACCAATTCAGCATCATTGACGAATATACCGGTCCTAAAGTCCAGCCGGTCGTCTTTCGCACTTTTTCGCCCCAGTCTCCAGCATTGAGTTCCTGACAGAATGCTGCGGTTCTCGTATCCTGCCAAACGATTGCATTATGTAAGGGTTCTCCGGTTTCCTTGTCCCACACCAGACAGGTAGCCCGCTGATTGGTAATCCCGATACAGGCAATTTCTTCAGGCGAAATCATGGCCTCGCCAATGGCTTTTTTACACATTGCCACACTTTTTTCATAAATTTCCATTGCGTCATGCTCAACCTTGTCTTCGCTTGGGGTGTACTGTGTGAATTCCTCATAACTCTGAGCAACAATTTGCAATTTTTCATTGAAAATCAAAGCTCGGGTGCCGGTGGTTCCTTCATCAATAACGAGTACATACTTTTTCATTTCTTTCTCCTTTGAAATCATTTGGTTTGAGCGATTGCAAATATGCTTTTGCTTTGGTAGTGTTTACTCGGAACGTTATCAAAACAATATAAACCGAATTCTTCAACTTTTGCAATGCCTCGATTTAACTGGTTTAAAAAATCAACACCATTCCATCAGTAATATACTTTCTCATAATGTCATACCCCAAAACTAATCCGAGGTATCATTCGTAATATAAATTATTTTACTATCTTTATTCGTCAATATATCATGATTATTAAACGTTGTCAATAATTTCGCATTTACTTTATAGTGTTTTTATATCGACTTTGTATGCACTTTATATCTTCATGTCGATTTTTTCATGCTATTTAAACAAGCCTTTCATTGTCTATCTTGTTTTTTTTTGCGATTTTGCCAATTTCTTTTTCAACCATCATATGCAGGCCACGATTCTAAAAAAACTGCTGGTTACTTTTGACACCCTAATCCCTTGTTCCTTACGAAAAATCATTGTAAATCATATAGTTAATTTTTAACCTGGATTTAAGTCAAAATAAAAAAACGCATCGTTTGTATCGATGCGTCTCTAATACTATTCAAAAGGCCATGTTTGAATTGATTGTGTCTATATTATTTCTATATTATTACTTTTGCAATATTCCTGATATATTTCGGGAGTCTTATCATCCAGTACAAAACCATCAAAAACATTCAAATCGACCATTTTTGTCAGAGAGACCTTCTCAAATTTCGAGTAATCAGCCATCAGGTAACACTTCCGACTGATTTCATAAATTGTCTGATTGATTTCAATTTCTTCAAAAGCACCATGAGTAATTCCTTTATCGATGGATACCGCCATAACCCCCATAAAAGCTTTGTCTATATTAAAACTTTTCAAAAATTCATTGGCTTCCTTCCCGTAAAATGCACCTGAAAAACTTCGCAGCTTTCCGCCCGGCATATAAACAGTGATCCCTGAAATAGTGGAAGCTTTTAATGCCACCGTGAGAGAGAGCGTAATTAAATTGAGATCCTTAATATCTTCAAGATAGTCAAGTACCAGTTCGACGGTGCTGCCAGCATTTAAAGCGATGGTATCACCATTTTCAATAAGTCTTGCCGCTTTTTCTGCAATTAACCGCTTCTCTTCGATATTCTGAGTTCGCTTTTTAAAGATATCCATTTCTGACGTCGTCTGATAGTTTATTTTTTCTTTTCTGAAAGCTCCGCCATAGGACAAGGTAATCCCATATTCCTCAGCAAGATATTTTAAATCCCGTCGGATAGTTGCCTCGCCTACACCATATTTTTGAGAAAGACTAGCAACTTTTACCGAGCCTTTATTCATAACTGTATTAAGTATTTCTTTTCTTCGATCTATATGTAACATCTGTGTTTCTCCTTATAAGAATCCCTTCTGCATTTCAACCTAACAAGATTTCTACTGTTATCAAGGACACATTACTCTTGATTTGTCAGAACAAATTTTTAAAATTAATCTTTGCTCTAAATTGTACCTACAAACCCACATTATAGCAAGCATAACATCATGAAAACAGCTTTAGAGCTAGGTATCAATTTCACTCATTTTGGTTTAGTACTTCCTTTGCTGTTTGTTCGGTAATCACCAGATGCTTGATATAACCGGTTCGCAGACAGCTGATGACCGCACTGGTATTGGATTCCGGGGGAACAATCCCGATGACATGTTTGATTCGGGTCAACAGCTTTAGGGGTATCTGGATGGCATAATCGTCATCCCCTTCAATCCGCTCGCCCTGAAGATTAAAAAAATAAGACAGCAGACTCCCGACTGCTTTTTCCTGTGTGAGTTTCTTGCCAAACCGCAGCGCCGTCCCATGATCCGGAACCAGCGGAAAACTGCCCAGGGTAATTATGGCAGTGTCAGTTTTCCGCCATCGCTCCAGAATTTCTTGATAATTATTGGTATTCATGAACAGTTCCTGATCCTGCTCGGTGGTGGGAAAAGCCGGACTAATCAGATATTCCGCCTGAAGCCCCGTTTTATGGGACAGTTCGGTAGCCAACTCATTCGGGTGATAACCCCGATGGGGAACGGTGGCTGTTCCAATCAGGGGGCAGACAATACCATGAGCTGTTGCGCCGCTATTTGTCCGGGGCAGGGCTTCAATCATTTTGTTGATATTATATCCCCATCCCAGAGCCAGGACCTTGGTTTTCTCAAGAAAATCCACTACGATCCCAGCCGCCTCCTGATGAAGGTCTTCTGCCGCCGCCACTACATGGCAGGTTTTCAGATTAAAACAGCGACAAAGGTTCTGACTCAATCCCATGTTGGAGTGCTGATACGAGAGGATATCGATTTTTACAATCCCTTCTTTCCTGGCTTTGTTTAATAAATTACTCACCAACGGTCTGGAGATATCCATTATCCTGGCAATTTCTGCCTGGGTCTTATTCTCTTCATAATATAATTTTGAAATTTGGATGAGTCGCAATAACTCTTTCTCTTTCATTTGTTCACTCCTATTTCTTAACCTGTCAGTGTTTCTATTGTCTAATATATAACAATATCTATCATATGTCAATATATTGTCAAATAACTGATTATTATTAAATATTATCTTGTTCTGATGTAACATATGCTAATTATGTTTGACTTCCCCATTGACACTTGCTATACTAATTAAAAAGATGCAAACGATTATGGGGGTGCAATAATGCCGATAAAACCATTGAAAATCAAAAGCCTGTTCCTTGCTGCCGCCCGGGAAATTGCCGATCATGTTGATATTCTGACTGATCTGGATTGTGCGCTGGGTGATGGAGATCATGGCACCACTATGAAGAAGCTGACAAAAGTAATGACTGCTGAAATCGAAACCTGGAATGACACCACCAACCTGAAAGCGGGGTTGAAATCGCTCAATGATGCTCTGGAAGATGTCAGCGGCGGTTCCGCTGGCCCCTTATTTGGCGCTTTTATTTATGGCATGGCGGAAGCAGCCGATCCCGATGCCCCATCCACCGATGCCTTTATTAAAAGTATCCTGCTTGGTGCCTATGACGAATTTTTTGCCACTTCCAAAGCTGTTGTTGGTGATAAATCAATGATGGATGCCATCTTCCCTGCCACTGAGGTGATCCGCAGCTCAACCGATGATATGAAAACAACCCTCGAAAATGCTGCTCAAGCGGCCCGGACCGGATCTGACAATACCGCCGGGATGCTGGCAAAATTTGGACGGGCCCGTTATATCGGAGATCGATGTTTAGGTCATAAGGATCCCGGTTCAGTTACCTTCGCCTATTTTTACGAAGGACTGGCCAAAGGATATTTAGCATAAATTTCATAATCTGAAGGGAGAAAAAAATGTACGAAATCATGCACGTTGGTGTTCCCGTTACGGAACCGGTATTGGAAGAGTTTTACGCTGAGGGATTAAAGGTTTATATCTCGGGACCGGACAATAACCCGCTCAAATTTGAGTATCTGAGATTTGAAGAAGGCACCCCATTTCATCCGGATGTGGTTAATTTTACCCACGTTGCCTATAAGGTTCCCAATATTGATGCCTTTATCAAGGATCACCAGGCGATCGTTTTGAACGAACGAATGACGGTTGATGAACATCTGGACATTGCCTTTGTCAAAGTCGATGGCACGGTGATTGAACTAATGGAAATGAAATAACGACTCCATTTAAACTATCCACAATAATAATTTAAGGGGGAAAATACAATGACAATGAAAAAGTTTATTAACAATCCTGATAACATTACGGCTGAATTATTAGAAGGTCTGGCTCTGGCAAACCCCAAAATTCTTGAGGTGACTGACCACAATCTAATCATCAACAAGGGTCTGGCAACTGCCGATCGGGTCACCATTGTCACCATCGGCGGAGCTGGTCACGAGCCGGCTCTGGAAGGCTTTGTCGGCGAAGGGATGATCGACATTTCGGTGGTTGGGGATATTTTTGCCGCACCGGGTTACAAGGCTGTGGTGGAAGCTCTGAAACTGGCCGATAAAGGCAAAGGTGTGCTTTTTGTGGTGCTGAACCATGCTGGCGATATGTTAGCTGGTGACCGAACCATGAAAGAAGTTGAAAAATTGGGACTAAACGTCATCAAGGTGGTCACCCAGGAAGATATTGCCAATGCGCCCCGCTCCGACGCTGCCAACCGACGTGGTCTGGTAGGCTGTGTACCCCTGTATAAGATCTGTGGTGCCGCTGCCGCCCAGGGCAAGTCTTTGGTAGAGGTCGCCGCCATTGCCCAGGATTTTGCGGACAATATGGCCACCATTGCGGTGGCTTGCAAAACTGCCACCCATCCTCAGAATGGGGCATCCTTTGCTGATCTCGGCGAAGATGAAATGGAAGTAGGCATGGGTCAGCATGGCGAAGGCGGTGGCGGACGCCAGAAAATGGCCACTGCCGACGAAACCGCAGTAATCATGGCCGAGGCTCTGGTCAAAGACCTGGATCTTAAATCTGGCGAAAATGTTATGGTCATCGTTAACGGAACCGGTGCCACCACGATTATGGAAATGCTGCTGGTCTTCCGTCGGGTTCATAAATATCTCAGTGAAAAGGGTATTAAAATTGTCGCCAATTGGGTTGAAGAGGTTCTGACGGTTCAGGAACAGGCTGGCTTCCAGCTGTTCTTTGCCCGGATGACTCCGGAAAACCTGGCTTATTGGGAAACCCCCGCCAAAACCCCTTATTTGAGTCGATAGTTATGGCAGATCAGGATTCAATCAAAAAAGCCAAAGACTTCGGATTTGACCAGCCCATGAAAAAACGGAATTTTCATGTCAAAGGGATGGACGATGTGGATTGGGGAATGAAAACCCGGCTGTCAAAAATATTTAATCCTAACAGCGGTCACACTGTGATGCTGGCCTTTGATCACGGTTATATCATGGGGCCTACCCAGGGATTGGAGCGGATGGATCTTGCTATTCCACCGCTTCAGGACTATGCGGATGTCCTGATGGCTACCCGTGGTGCCCTGCGAACCTGTATCCGGCCAGATCACGGCAAGGCCATTGCGCTGCGCTGCTCGGCCGGAAGTTCGGTCTTAAAAGAGGATATGAGCAAGGAAATCATTGGCGTCAACGTCGAAGACGCTATCCGGATGAATGCCACCTGTATGGCGATTCAGGCCTTTATTGGATCTGAAAACGAATGCCAGAGCATTGAAAATATTATCAAAACCGTCGATGCCGGTAACCGCTACGGCATCCCCACTCTAGGCGTTGTCGCAGTGGGCAAGGATATGGAACGAACCACCAAATATTTTTCTCTGGCCACCCGGATGCTGGCTGAATTCGGGGTGCAGATTGTCAAAGTTTATTATTGCGATAACTTTGAAGAGGTCACTGCGGCCTGTCCGGTACCCATTGTCATCGCCGGCGGCAAAAAGGTTCCCGAACAGGAAGCTCTGGAAATCACCTATCAGGCCATTCAAAAAGGCGCTGCCGGAGTAGATATGGGTCGAAACGTCTTCCAGGCCGACAATCCCGCTGCGATGATTCAGAGCATCCGCAAGGTTGTTCATGATGGCTTCACCGGCACCGAAGCCTTTGAATTTTACACCGATCTTTCTTCTCGTTGATCCATAAAAAAACTGTTATCGATGGTTTTCCGTCGATAACAGTTTTTATCTTTTTTATTTTTCTAGTCATTCCATTGGCAGTGAACCACATCGTCCCGATAATCTCGAATCACCAATAATCCGACTATTTCTGCTGCCGCTGCCAATTCATCGATGCTGATGGTCTCGCAACGAATATCTGCGGCCCGTCCCAGCAGATGAAAGGAGTGTTTTGATCCATCTACTTCGACATTACGCTTTTCACAGCGCACCCCGGAGATGATCTGCACCGTTTTTTTTAATTGTTTTTCCAACCCATCAATTTTTTCAACCAGCGTCGGATTCAACGATACGGAAAATCCATCGCAATATCTGCCCTGGCAATCACAGCGGTAGCATTTCCGATTAACAGACTTTTTCGGGCTAACCTGATCCTGTTCTTTTAGTAAATAAAACAAATCTTCGCTATTGAGCTTCTGATGAACCCGTGGACCTTTGGGGATCGTCTTCTCCATTGTTTAGGAATCCAGCTTAAGAACCGCCATAAATGCTTCTTGCGGTACTTCCACATTACCAACCTGACGCATGCGCTTCTTGCCCTCTTTTTGTTTTTCCAGCAGTTTTCGTTTACGGCTGATATCGCCACCATAACACTTGGCCAAAACATCTTTACGCATCGCCCGGATTGTTTCGCGGGCGACCACCTTGGTGCCAATGGCGGCCTGAACTGGGATCTCAAACATCTGCCGGGGAATTTCTTCTTTTAATTTTTTGACAATCAGTCGTCCCCGATTTGCGGCTTTTTCGCGGTGAACAATAAAGGATAGCGCATCCACCAGTTCGCCATTTAGCAGAATATCCAGTTTAACCAGATCAGACGGTCGATATTCTTTGATGTCATAGTCAAAGGAGGCATAACCCCGGGTTCGGGATTTAAGCGCATCAAAGAAATCATAAATAATCTCATTAAGGGGCAATTCATATTTCAGAATGACCCGGTTTTCTTCGACGTAATCCATGGTCAGATAAACGCCCCGTCGTTCCTGGCACAATTCCATAATCGCCCCCAGGTATTCAGACGGCACCATGATGTCAGCATTGACAATTGGTTCTTCCATGGTTTTAATTTCAACCGGATTTGGCAGATTCGCGGGATTATCCACCCACAATTCGGTGCCATCGGTTTTAATAACCTTATAAATAACACTAGGAGCGGTGGTGACCAGATCCAGATTGAATTCCCGTTCCAGTCGTTCCTGGATGATTTCCATATGAAGTAAACCGAGGAATCCACAGCGGAAACCAAACCCTAGCGCCATCGATGTTTCGGCCTCATAAAGTAGCGAGGCATCGTTTAATTGCAACTTAGCTAACGCTTCTTTCAAATCTTCATAACGCGAACCATCGGCCGGATAAATACCACAGAATACCATGGAGGTTACTTTTTTATAACCTGGCAAGGCTTCTTTAGCTGGGTTATTCGTTTCAGTGATGGTATCTCCGACCCGAGTGTCCCGGACATTTTTTATTCCGGCATTAACATAACCTACATCGCCGGCACATAGTTCATCGATGGGAATCAAACCACTGCCAAAAACCCCGACCTCATTGACTTCAAAGGTTTTACCGACGGCCATCATATCAATTTTCATACCCTTGCGGATTTTTCCCTGAATGACCCGAACCGAGGCAATAACTCCCAGATACTGATCATAATAGGAATCAAAAATCAAGGCTTGTAGTGGTGCATCTACATCGCCGATTGGTGGTGGCACTTTTTTGACAATGGCCTCCAATACTTCCCGGATATTAAGACCGGCTTTGGCTGAAATCAGCGGCGCATCCTGGGCTTCAATGCCGATGACATGTTCAATCTCATCCTTGACTCGCTGGGGATCGGCACTTAACAGGTCAATCTTGTTAATAACAGGGATAACCTCCAGATTGTTCTCCAGGGCTAGATAAACATTGGCAATGGTCTGGGCTTCAATACCCTGGGAGCCATCTACAATCAATAAGGCACCTTCACAGGCAGCCAGGCTTCGGGACACCTCATAGGTGAAATCCACATGACCGGGCGTATCAATCAGGTTTAAAATGTACTCTTCGCCGTCATCGGCAGTATACAGCAAGCGGACGGCCTGAAGCTTGATGGTAATTCCCCGCTCCCGTTCAATATCCATATTATCCAAAAACTGTTCTTCCATATCCCGTTTGCTCATCATCCCGGTGTCTTCAATCAGTCGATCCGCCAAGGTTGACTTGCCATGATCAATATGGGCAATGATGGAAAAATTTCGTGTATGTAATTGTTTGTTTGTCAATTTTTTGTCCTCTACTTTCAAATCTATATCAATGGCTGAACTATTCTGTAAATCCCTTATTTTTATACCTAGATCAATATTCTATCAAGAAATATTTTTTTTGTCACGTTTTTTCTTGATAATATTCTTTAAATGTGTTAGAATTGCTATGTTATAAATAAATGAGGGGGGTGAACCCATGGCTAACATTAAATCGGCTATGAAACGAGCTAAAACAAATGAAATCAGTCGTCTGCGAAATAAGATGGTAAAAACTAATCTTAAGACTTCTGTCAAAAAATTTGATCTTGCAGTTACTGAAGGTAACGTTGAAGCAGCGCAGGAAGCTTATCGTTTAGCATCAAAGAAAATTGATATGGCTGTTACAAAAGGTGTTTTACATAAAAACACAGCAGCACGTAAAAAAAGTACTTTGGCTAGAATTATCAACAAGATGACTGCTTAATTACCTCATTTATATATTCCCAAAACCCGTGTCTCTAGGGTCTATCCAAAGATGTACTTACTCAGGTACATCTTTTTTTGCGTGAAGGCAAAGAGGCAATCACAAGCTCGCTTGTAGTTGGCGACTGCCCACGAATCAACGATGGAGCAGAATCGTGGTTTATTGCCCAAAAGCCACCAACCTTCGTACCGATGTGTTAGATTATCAAAAAGATAACCTAGTACCGACAATTGTTACATCATGTTGTACGCATCGGGTCGGACATGGCGATAGCCTGTCCGATCCCGCAGCGAACAACAGATTAATAATTGGTCGGTACGGTAGTATATCGACAACCTCTCGCATCGGTACGAAGCGATCGGGATTTATCTGATCTTCATCAAAAATAATTCCAGGGCAAAATTCTGATCAATTTCCCCCAGTTTCATCTGGGCATCGAGATCTGCACCGATGACCATGATCTCCCACAAATTGTCGATGGGATAATTTTTGCCGTTTTTTAATATCTTATTGACAATAAAAGGGGCCAGTTTCATTTCCACCGCCACCGTTTTGGCCGGCAATCCCCGGCTGCTGTAAATCTTAACCATCAGGAGCATCCGGATTTGGCGCAACAGCAGACTGAAAACCCCAAAGGGGGATTCTCCTTCCAGATAAAAATGGTTGAGCATCAACAGAGCCTGATCTTTTTGGCCGCTGACCGCATAATCGATCAGTTTGAAGATCCCTTCTTCAATGGACTGGGGCAAGATCAGCAAGATATCTTCTTTACTTATCTCATTACGATCACCGGTGTAATCAATCAGGCTGTTGAGTTCGTTGTCCACCATCTCCATGGTTTTTTTCTCATTTATTAAATACATCGACCGCGAAATAAAGAGTTCCAATTCGGCACGGTTGATTTTTTTTTCGGCATTCTTGACCCGGCGGATGATCCAGGCCTGCAGATCACTGGCATCGAGTTTCTCAAACACCACCAGAGAGCCAGCTTTGGTCAGATTTTTGTACAGTTTTTTGCGCTTGTCCGGCTGTTCCCAGTAGATAATTAACAGCGTCGACGGACAGGGTTTCTCCAGATAGGCCGCAATCCGATCCAAATCCTTTTTATCGCTAATCTTATCTAATTGCGCCTCTTCCCGGACAATGACCATCCGCTTATTGCTCATCATCGGCAGCGTTTCGCAGGTGGCCAGCAGTTCTGAAATATCCAGATTCTTATCACTGTAGGTGGTCAGATTTAAGGGTTCCAGGCCCTTGGCCAGTTCTGTGCCGATCAGCGTTTTTTCCATCATATGGCCAATGTACTGTTCCGGGCCGGTGAATAAATAAACCGGACTGATCTCCTGATTTTTCACACATTTATTGAGTTCTTTATAATTCACAGCATTTCTCCATTAATTTACGTTAAGTCTTGTTATTATATTGATATTATTTGATAATTTTTGAATTTTCATTCGCATAATTCTTGATCTGAATGAATTCTCCGTTGCTGGTAATTTCCACGGCGCCCTTTTGATCGGTTCGCAATACCGTGATTGCTTCCTCGTCCAGACGATCCATCACCTCATCGCTGGGATGGTTAAAGGAATTATTTGCGCCCACCGAAATCACCGCTGTTTCCGGGTCAATCGCCTGAATAAATTCCCGAGTGGATGAGGTTTTGCTACCATGATGGGGGATTTTGATGATCTGAAATCCCTTTTCAGTACTAAGGGCTTGTAATTCTGCGGCCAGCTGTTTTTCGACCTCGGCTTCGATATCACCGCATAACAGCAAATTGATATTTTGATAGGAAACCGTCATCACCAGCGAAGCATTGTTCTGCTGGTCGTCCTCTTTAGGAACGATCTGTCCTTCGGGATTATACACCTTAATGGTCACGCCGTCACTCCCTTCAATCACCGATCCCTTTTTTAATAAGGAAACCGGAACCAGCTGCTGACTCCGGAGTTTTTGATTATTTGTCTGGACACTCATAAACAGATTCTTGACCGGATAGCCATCAAAGACCAGTTCTTCAACGCCCTGGCTGTGATCGACATGATTATGGGTTAAAAAGATGGCATCCAGTTCCCGGATATTTTTAGAATACAAGGCCGGATACAGCACCTGGTCTGAAACCCGGTTGGATCGTTCAAACAGATAGCCGCCGCCATCGACCAGATAATTCAGCCCGCCCGGGGTCTCAATCAAAATACTGTCACCCTGACCGACATCCAGAAAGGTGACCACCAGATTTCTGGGAAACAGCGGGGTTGCCATCACGATCAGCACTAGCACCAGTCCCAAACTCATTACCGTGTTTCGGACGTAAGGCTGGCGGAGATAAAAATAGCCTGAAATCAGAAAGACCAGCAGTAAAAACAGCCCGGTTTCAGCCAGAGATAATCCGCCCCGGTTGACCCACAAAAAATTGGCAACCGCTCCCAGATCATTGATGCCATTCAGTACCACGATGATCGATTCCCCTAAAAACGTCACTGGTACCGACAAAATGGGGGCTAAAAAAGGAGCGATGGAAGCAATCACCAGAAATCCCATCCCAGCCAGCAGAAATACGCCGATCAGCGGTACCACCAGCAAATTGGAAAAGAAGCTTATCAGCGTAAAGCTGTTAAAATGATATAGCAGAATCGGCAGAGTGCCCACCGTGGCACAAAAAGTCAGAACCAGTCCCTGAACCACCGGTCCCGGTTTAATTTTATGATGCACCCGCTTTTTATTGCGATGTTTTTCATAAGCGTACAACAACGGACCATAAAACAGGATAATCCCCAGCACCGCTCCCATGGATAGTTGGAATCCGGCCTGAAAAAGCTGGGCCGGCCAGATAGCTAGAATCACCAGTCCGGCCAGACACAGCAAATTCAAAGCATCCCGTTCCCGATGAATTCCCTGTCCCCAGGTCAAACACAAGAGCATGATCGACGCCCGAATCACCGGCGCTGCAAACCCGGTGAGGGCAACGTAAAACAACAAAGCCGGAGCCAGAAAAATCATCCAGTAGCGCTTGTTGATTTTTACGGTCATAAGAAGAAAAGACAGTGCCAGGAACACATACCCGACATGAAGTCCGGACACCGATAAAACATGGGTGACGCCGGCATCCTGAAAGCTCTTTGCGAGATCCTCATTGATATTTTTTTCACCAAATACCACACCCTTGAGTAAATCTGATACATCTTGTGAAAAACTGGCATCCGATTGATTCTCAAGGGCTCTTTTGATGCCCAATATCTGATAATATAATGTTGTTTCCTGACCGATTCGTTCAACATTTTCCGGCTTGACCGTCAGCAACCCGTCTATTGACTGAGATTTGAGATATAGTGCATAATCAAAGCCGCCAGGATTTCTTTTGCCGGCCGGTTGCGACAGTTTGCCCTTTAATAATAGCAGATCGCCGGGAGCAAAGTCCAGTTGCAGCTCTTCCTCGGTCTTTGACACTTCATGCTCCCCTATCGTGTCCTCATCAGCCTGAAAATAGATGGCCGCCCTAATCCCTGTTGCATTCTCGCAACGATTGTTTTCATCAGCGGTAGTGACTATTTCTTTAGCTGTCAGATTGATACTCAAACGATTTTCGGTGCGGATCGGGTAATCAGTGACCACTGCGATGAGGGAGACATCATTCTGATAATAGTTTTCCAGCGGATCCGTCTCCGGGAAGGCTCCGTAACCCCAAAATACGCCTACCCCAAATAAACTAAGGACAAATACCATCTGGATTATTTTGATATTACTCAGCAAAAACGGCATCACCGCCATTAGGCCAACAAAGCCCAGCAGCGCCCAAATCGGTAAGCGGTAATAAACTGCGACAATCCCCAGACAAAGGGTGACAAATCCCCATAATAATGGTCGCTTCATTTAACTAGACTTAACGGGTCCATTATTGCCAAGTATCGTTAATTTCATTTTCAATACCCCTTTATCCAACGATTTTTATCTTAATTATACACTGATTATCTTTTTTTAGTACCGGGAACGCTGTTTTTTTTAAGATATTTTGTTATAATGAGAAAATAGATTAAAAGACAACTTGAAAGAAGGGATCGCTAATGATTGATTTAACTACCAATGGATTTTATGCATCCGATGAGGCGAAGCTGACTTATTACGAAACCCCCTGTCCGACCGAACCAATGGGCGTTGTGCTGATCGTTCACGGCATGGCTGAACATGCCCGACGCTATCGTGAATTTATGGATTTTTTATATCAAAATCACTACCTGGCAGTCATCCACGATCAGCGGGGCCATGGCCAAACCGGCAAAGACTCTGGTGACCCGGGTTTTTTTTCTGCCGGCAATGGCTGGAAACGGGTTGTCTCAGATGTCAAAGAAATCTCCGGTATGCTCAAAGATACCTACCCGCAGCTGCCGCTGTTTATCGTCGGTCACAGCATGGGATCGGTGGTAACCCGAACTGCGGTCATTGATTACTCCGAGCTCTATCATGGGGCGGTTATTATCGGCACCACCGTGGGTATCAGCAATTTTATGCGCAAAGCCGCCAGCGTTATTGCCCGCCGGGAGATCCGAAAAAAGGGTGAAAAAACGCCATCCAAACTGCTGTCCGACCTTTCCTTTGGCAGCTATAATAAAAAATTCAAACCCAACCGAACCGAATATGATTGGATCTCTATGAGCAAAACCAATGTGGATGCTTACATAAAAGATTCCCTGTGCGGTTTCACCTGCAGTGCCGGATTTTACCGGGATTTATTTTACGGTCTTGACTATACCACTAAAGATGCCAATCTGAAAAAGATCCCCAATGATTTCCCCTTCCTTTTTTTAGCCGGACGGGATGATCCTGTTGGCGGCATGGGCAAAGAGGTGACTAAACTCACCCAGCAGCTAAGGAGAGCCGGGGTTTTGGATGTTGATCTGATTCTTTACCCGCTAATGCGACATGAAATTCTTAACGAAGATAAACGCAATCTTGTCTATGAGGATGTGCTGCGGTTTTTAAACGCTCATTCATTATCTAAATAAAAAGGAGGTCCAACGATGACTCAGAAAATATATGTCTTCGGACACCGGAATCCGGACACCGATTCCATTTGTTCCGCTATTGCCTACGCCCATTTAAAACAGGCTCTGGGCCACACCCAGGTCTTTCCGGCCCGGCTAGGACCAATTAATAAAGAAACCCAGTTTATCCTGGATACCTTTCAAATCGATTTACCCGAACTGATCAAAGACGTCAAACCTCAGGTTTCGGATCTGGTTCTCACCGATTTTTCAATGGCCTGTGAAAATAACTCAGTGTCTAAAACCATGAACCAGATCATTGATCACCCCGGCCGCTCCCTACCTGTCATTAGTGACGAAGAAAAACTCATCGGCATGGTTTCCCTTTCCGACATTATCCCAGCCTACACCGATGCTTTTTCTAAATCCCTGCTTCGGGACAGCGAAACCCCACTGGATAACATTATTGAATTGCTGGAAGCCCAGGTTTACGGGTCAATCAAGTCCGAGATGGTTCAGGGAGATGTTTATACCATCACCGAAATCGAGGATGACCAGACCTTAAGCAGCCAGGACATTCTGGTCACGGTTCAGCAGAAGCTATATATGAACCGCGCCTTTGCCACCGGTGCCGGGATCATCATTGTTTCCAATGCGTCACCGGACATCGTCTTCCATATTCCCGATGACTATCAGGGGGCTGTTCTGATTGTGACCTTCGGCCCCTTCGAAGTCATCCGACTGCTCTGCCAGGGGATTCCAATCAAAAACTATTACCAGAAAAATCATCTGGAGTATTTCATGACTTATGAAACCATTGATGATGTCAAAAAGAACATGCTGACCTCTGAACATGAACGTTTCCCGGTGGTAAATGTCGACGGAAAGGTCATTTCAACCATTTCACGGAGTAACCTCATCGACTTCAGTCGAAAAAAAATAATTCTGGTCGACCATAATGAACGGAACCAATCGATTATCGGGGTGGAAGAAGCCGAAATCATTGAAGTTATCGACCATCATCGGGTGGCCGAAATACAAACCGCCACACCACTGTACCTTCGCATTGAACCGGTTGGCTGTACAGCTACCATCGTTGCAAAAATGTACCATGAAAATAAGATCGTCATCCCCAAAGATATGGCTGGACTGATGCTTAGTGCGATCATCTCAGATACGCTATTATTTAATTCACCTACCTGCACCAAAGACGACCGTACCGTGGCCCGGGAATTGGGTAAGATTCTAAATATCGATGTTAAGAGTTATGGTGAAAAGATGCTGGTAGCCGGCAGTAATTTAAAAGAAATGCCCCCATCAGAAATCATCTCCACCGATCGGAAATTGTTCACCATGGGCTCTTATAAAATTGGTGTATCGCAAATTAACACCGGCGACTTCCGGGGTATTTTTGATAAACTGGATGGGGTTCTGCAGGAAATGAACAAACTATGTGCTGAGGAAAGCCTGGATCTGGCCATTTTAATGGTTACCGACATTATTTTAGGTGGCTCCGAGCTGATCATCGCCGGGGAGGCTAAAAATCTTGCTCAGCTGGCTTTTGGTTTCCAGCCGGGAGAATTCAGCAAGTACATGAATGGTGTTTTTTCGCGAAAAAAACAGATTGTACCACCGCTGATGAACGCCTCTGCTTATTAGTATATTGGTGATAAAGATGCTTACAAACAAATCCAAAATAAACACTGGCCTTCGCTTGTTGATTTTACTCCTACTCTCTGGTTTGATACCACTGATATTAACCGGTTGTGTGGAAAAAGAACTGATCAACGATCCCACAACCGGTTCAATATTGCCTACCAAAAATTCAGAATCCCTGATGGATGGCCAGTACTCTGCCGCTACAAAATATTATGATGCCAGAGGTTATGCCCAGCAATTGAACATTTTAATTAAAAACGGAGTAATTACCCGGGTCAATTTAAAAGAAATCGATAAAAACAAAGCCGATCGCCTGACTGTCGAGGGTTCTGATAAAACCTGGGCCAATCTGGCTGTCGCTAATTTAGGTTCCCTCTATCTCCGTCTCTATAATGAACTGATGCTTTCCCAGAATCCTGATGAAATAGACGCTATCTCTGGTGCGACTCAAACATCTGAACGATATGTCAAATTATCCGTGGCAATTCTAAATAATGCCACGAAAGGTGATCACGAACCAATAAAAATTGACACCCTCGATACTTATTCAATCACCAGCGCCGCTGATCACGATGGTTATCAGGGATTACTTCAAGCCTCTTTTAATGGATCAACTTTAGTCTCCCTGAATTATGATGAAATTATAACGGAAGACGGAAAATCAAAACGTAAATCAACTGATCCCTCAACAAGCACAGAATTTAATGCTTTATTTGACACAATAACCGAGACCGCAATTACCAGTCAATCACTGGAATCCCCATTTCCAGCCAATGAACCATCCCCTGAAAAAGCCAAATACGGAGAATGTCTGCGCCTTTTGAGAGAGGCAAGAGCGCCCTTTTGATGCTTTAACCCTTTAAGATTTATTCCTTAAATTCAACCGCAAATCTTGACAAATGTTAAAGACGTGTTATAATAAATCAATAGGCAGTGCATTTATGCCAACAATTCTAAACTGAAAGAAGGTGAAAAAATGGAAAATAATACTTTTGGTACTCGATTAAAGGCGTTGCGGATTTCAAAACGATTAACTCAGGAGAATTTTGCCAATCTTTTCTATCTTAACAAAAGCTCCATTTCCAAGTATGAAAAAGATAAAAATCTACCGGAAAACCAATTACTGATAAAGATCGCTGATTTTTTTGAAGTTTCTGTTGACTATTTATTGTGTAGAACCGATCAGCCAAAGCTTTTGCCCAGCAACCCCAAACCGATGACCTGTGAAGAATTTTTAAAATCTTACGTTTTTTCCAACGAAGAAGTGGATTCCTTTTCTTCTTACTTCTCTTTCCCGGAAAGCTATAAGCAAGAAGTCCTGGATTTTATTAATTTCAAAAGTACTAGCGGAAAGTAAGTCAAAAACTACGAAAATTATGTTTAAATAACTTGTTATAAAACAAAAGAAACACGCCAAACGTGTTTCTTTTTTAATTTATTTTTTGATTGATCTCTTTTGATCAATGGATAACCGTCTCTGCATGGCAGTTTTTTTTGCAAAAATATAAGAGTCTGATTCAAATCAAACTCTTACCTATTTTACAGCTAATCTTTTATTCGCCCAACAGATAGGTTAAGGTAAATAAACTATCTGTGATGTTCACATTTTCGACAACAACATCACTGGGAACATCCAAATCCAGGGGACTAAAATTAAGTATGCCTTTCACACCTAATTCAGTTACCTGGGTCGCCACCTTCTGTCCCACCTCCCGGGGTACACACAAAATGGCAATGTCAATTTCATTCGCCTTGATAAAGGCATCAAGCTCTTCCATATGTTTTACAACCACACTACCAATAACCGTACCAACCGTTAATGGGTCAACATCGAATACGCCTTTTAGAATGACGCCTTCCCGTTTAAACCGTTCATAGTTTGCAATGGCATGACCCATATTACCACCACCGATAATAATGCAATTATATTCGCTATCAAGACCAAGGATCTCCTTGATAGCCTCCTTTAATTCCCCGACATTATAGCCATAACCCTGTTGGCCATAACCCCCGAACGAATTTAAATCCTGTCGAATTTGAGAAGCTGTCAATCCCATTAAACTTGCTAATTCCCGGGATGATATTTTTTCGATATCATTGAGCTGTAAATCACTTAAATATTGGTAATACTTTGGCAACCGTTTAACAACGGTCATCGATACTTTCTTTGAGAAGCGATGCATGATAACTTCTCCTTTCTTTCGGATAATCGGTTAATTATATCAATATGTAGCAATTACGTCAAATTATTCATTTTATTTTAGGGCTTTTTTTGATAGAATAGTAAAAGTAAACCTAAATAACAGAACAAAAACGAAAAATAGGTGAAATAATGTTAATCAATATAGAAAATTTACATTTTAGTTATGGCATCCATGAAATTTTTAATGAACTAAATCTATCCATTAATGAAAAAAAACAGATCGGTCTCGTCGGCCGGAATGGAACTGGTAAATCAACCCTGCTCAAGCTGATTACCGGAGAACTGGTTCCCGACACCGGGCGAATCAGCAAAAAAAATGGGTTGACCATCAGTTATTTATCCCAAGAATCCAATATCGCTGAAAACACTACCTTAATTGAAATGCTCACTGATGTTTTTAAGCCACTGATCGAGATGGAACAACGAATGAAACATATCGGCGATGCCATTGCCCACTCTGCGGGCGAGGATCAGGAAAAACTGATGCTGGAGTTTGGGGAGCTTCAGGAAAGCTTCGCTGAAAAACATGGTTACGAATATCCCAGCCGGATCCGCGGCGTCATCAATGGCCTCGGTTTTAAACCTGAAGATCAGGACAAAGCCTTCTCGATGCTCAGTGGTGGTGAAAAAACCCGGGCTACCCTGGGTCAGATCCTCCTTCAGGAACCGGAACTGCTCTTATTGGATGAGCCCACCAACTACCTGGATATCGATGCTTTGCAATGGCTGGAACAATATCTGAAGAATTACCCCGGAACCTTTATCATCGTCTCCCATGACCGCTATTTTATTGACAAGGTCTGTACTTCAATCATTGAGGTGACGCAGCCGAACGTTAAAGAGTATAATGGGAATTATACCCAATATGCTGTTAAAAAACGCCAGGATATGATGGAACAAAACCATCAATTTCAACAGCAGATGAAAGAAATCAAACACCAACAGGAAGTCATTGACCGGTTCCGGGCCTACAACTCCATCAAAAGCTCTAAACGGGCTTCCAGCCGGGAAAAAGCGCTCAGTAAGATTGAGTTGCTCGACAAAGTCGAAACTGCTCATAACAGCCATTTCAGCTTTATCCCCCGGGTTAAAAGCGGCAATGACGTTTTGGCGGTGACCGGAATTAAAAAATCCTTTGGTGATCGTCTGCTTTTTCAGAATATGAACTTTGAAATTCATCGGGGCGACAAAATCGGCATCATCGGACCCAATGGCGCCGGTAAAACAACTCTCTTTCGCATTTTGCAGAAAAAGTTAGCCGCCGATGCCGGCGAAATCCGTCTGGGTCAGAAGGTTCATATCGGCTATTTCGATCAGGAACATCAGGATCTGAAGAAATTCTACAATGAAAATCTGCTCGAAGCCCTGTGGGATGTTGATTCAAAACTAACGGAAGGTGAACTGCGAAATATCCTGGCGGCCTTTTTATTTGTCGGCGATGAGGTCTTCAAACCGATCAACACCCTGTCTGGCGGCGAAAAAGCCCGTTTGCTGCTGGCCCGGCTGATGATTTCCCAGTCTAATTTCCTACTGATGGATGAACCGACCAATCATATTGACATGGATACCAAAGAAATTCTTGAAAATGCCTTGAGTCAATATGAGGGCACGCTACTGTTTATCTCCCATGACCGGTATTTTTTGAACCGGATTTCAACTCAGATCTACCAGTTTTCAGCTGATGGAATGGAAATTCATTTGGGCAACTACGACGATTATGTAAAACATAAGACCGATGCCTCAGAACGGGAAGCTGTTCTGGCTGAAGAAAACAAAACGATTGTAACCAAAACGCAACAGAAAACCGATCGTAAGAGGCAAAAAGAAGAGGAAGCCCGTGTTCGACTCTTAAAGAAACAGGTTAAGGAAATTGAAGAAGCAATTCTGGTGATGGAACAGAAAATCGAAGCCATTGAAACAACTATGTGTGCCCCGGATTTCTATGATAACCTCACCCTGGCCGCAGAAATCAATCTGTCCTATGAGGATTTCAAACAGCAATTGTCTGAACTTACCGATTCCTGGGAGATCGCCTTAATGGCCCTGGAAGTCGAGTAATTTTAGCGATTAGCTCTGAATTAAATAAAAAATTGTTAGCACAAAATTTTGATAAAATAAAATTTTCACTAAATATCTGGAGGAAAAAATGGAACTGACAACTAATGAAAAAAGAGTGTTAAATACCTTGTTTAAAGAAGTCAAAGGCACTACCCGCAATACCATGCTGATTGCTCTTTATGCCGCTAAACCCACCGATGACGAATCGCCGGATGCCCAGGCCATGATCACATTGTTAAACGGCCTGATCATCAAACTATCAGAATTGGAACCGCCTGAAATGGAAATTTTATTCGCTGGCATCCCCTACGATGTTGACTAAACTGCGCTAAAACCAGAAAACAAAAGGCAGCCTCGCAAGAGACTGCCTTTTTGATTGCTTTAATTTAATTATGCTAGTTCTTTACTAATGTAGCCTGAGGCTTACATCATTGGCATTCCGCCCATACCGCCTGGCATTCCGCCCATACCAGCATCTTCGCTAGGAAGATCAGCAACAGCTACTTCAGTGGTTAAGAACATTGCTGAAACACTGGCTGCATTTTGAATCGCCGAACGGGTTACCTTGGTTGGGTCAATAATTCCCGCCTTGAACATATCAACAAATTCGCCTTTAGCAGCATCATAGCCAACGCCAACTGCTTTGCCAGCCATTTGTGAAACGATAACAGAACCTTCAAGTCCGGCATTTTCAGCAATTTGGCGCATTGGTTCTTCGATCGCTCGACGAATAATATAGGCGCCAGTTTTTTCGTCACCTTCCAGAGTTTCGATTAAAGCATCAACCTTTGGAATCGCATTGATGTAAGCTGTACCACCGCCGGATACAACGCCTTCTTCAACCGCTGCCCGAGTCGCATTTAAGGCATCTTCAATACGGTATTTGATTTCTTTCAGTTCAGTTTCGGTGGCTGCACCAACCTGGATAACAGCTACGCCACCAGATAATTTAGCCAAACGTTCCTGTAATTTTTCTTTATCATATTCTGAAGAAGTTTCGGGAATCTGAGCTTTGATCTGACGAATTCGTTCTTCAACAGCATCTTTGTTTCCGCTTCCTTCAACAATAATGGTATCTTCTTTATCAACTTTTACCTGACGAGCACGGCCTAATTGTTCAATAGTTGTCGTTTTTAATTCTAAGCCTAATTCGTCAGAGATAACTTCTCCGCCGGTTAATGCGGCAATATCAGCCAGCATTGCTTTACGTCGATCACCAAAGCCTGGGGCTTTTACAGCGACACAGTTAAAGGTTCCCCGTAATTTATTAACAACCAGGGTGGCCAGTGCTTCGCCTTCAACGTCTTCAGCAATGATTAACAGTTTGCTGCCAGACTGTACGATTTGTTCTAAAACTGGTAAGATTTCCTGAATGTTGGAGATTTTCTTATCAGTGATTAAGATATATGGATTATCAAGGATAGCAACCATTTTTTCAGTGTCTGTTACCATATAAGCTGATAAGTAACCACGGTCAAATTGCATCCCTTCGGTAAATTCAAGTTCAGTACCCATGCCTTTGCCTTCTTCAACAGTGATAACACCGTCATCGCCGACTTTGTCCATGGCTTCGGAAATCAGTTTTCCAATTTCGGCATCAGCTGCAGAAATGGATGCAACCTGGGCGATTGCTTCTTTACTTTCGATTTTTTTACTGTTCGCTTTTAACTCTTCAACAACAGCTATAACTGCTTTTTCAATCCCTTTTTTCAGTACCATTGGGTTTGCGCCGGCAACAACATTGCGGTTACCTTCACGGACAATTGCCTGAGCCAATAAGGTTGCTGTGGTTGTTCCGTCACCAGCGACGTCGTTTGTTTTGGTAGCAACTTCTTTAACCAGCTGAGCACCCATATTTTCAAAGGCATCTTCCAGTTCAATTTCTTTGGCAATGGTTACCCCATCATTGGTGATGGTTGGTGAACCATATGATTTAGCTAAAATAACATTTCTTCCTTTTGGTCCTAATGTCACCTTAACGGTATCTGCTAATTTATCTACACCAGTAATCAGTGCTGCTCTGGCGTCTTCACGAAATCTAATCTCTTTAGCCATATTATTTTCCTCCTGTTTTTTTTAATTTTATTATTCTACGATTGCTAAAATATCAGCTTGACGAATGATTAAGAATTCTTCTTCTCCGATTTTAACTTCATTACCGGAATATTTGGAATAGATAACTTCATCATCCACTTTTACGTCCAATGGCACTTTTTTGCCATCGATAATTTCTCCAGTTCCAACTGCAACTACTTTACCCTGCTGTGGTTTTTCCTGGGCAGATCCTGGTAAAACAATTCCACCTAAAGTTTTTACTTCTTCAGCTTTAACTTTAATTACTACTTTGTCACCTAAAGGTCTTAAACTCATTTTTTCCTCCATTTGATTATATTGGGTACGCTGTACCTTTTATTTCATTTATTAGCACTCATTCATCTTGAGTGCTAATAGTATTTTAAATGATTTACAGTTTGATTGCAAGTTTTTTTTCCCATTTTTACAATCTTAATTTTTTTTAAGATTGTTTTAATTTTTAAAGAGGGTACTATTCTCTTTATATAAATGCGTTTACCCTTTTATCATCAGGTCTTATTCGCTGTAAACTTTATTGTCGGGTTCCAATTTTCAGACCCGGGATGCCGTTGAGGCTCAGGTCACTTTCTTCCCCATTTATATAATTATAGTAGGCCATGGAGCCAATCATCGCAGCGTTGTCGGTACATAGAATCGGATCAGGATAGTACAGGGTCATGCCCGCTTCGGCAGCTGCCTGTCCCATCATTTTTCTCAACAGGGAATTACAGGACACGCCGCCAGCCATACAGATGGTCTTCATACCGATGCTGTTAGCACAGGAAATGGTTTTGCTCACCAATACCTCGATGACAGCCAGCTGAAAAGATGCCGCCACATCATCGGGATTGATCGCTTCATTTTTCATTTTCTTGCCGTTGAGGTAATTCAGCACTGCTGATTTCAAACCGCTGAAGCTGAAATCATACCGTGTTTTATCCAGCATCACCCTGGGAAAAGCGATAGCCTCCGGGTTGCCATTCTTGGCCGCAGCATCAATCGCCGGGCCACCGGGATAACCCAGCCCCAAAACCCGGGAAATTTTATCAAAGGCCTCGCCGGCGGCATCATCGATAGTTCGACCCAACACTTTAAAGGTCTGGTAATCTTCGACCAAGACCAGATGACTGTGGCCGCCGGATACCACCAAGGTTAAAAAGGGCGGTGTGAGCTCCGGATACTGGAGAAAATTAGCAGCGATATGGCCTTCAATATGGTGTACGCCAATCAGCGGCTTCCCCAGACTATAAGCCATCGCTTTAGCGGTGGAGAGACCAATCAGCAGTGCCCCCACCAGACCCGGACCATTGGTCACGGCAATGGCGTCCATCTCGGCCAGGGAAAGCCTGCTTTCTGCCAGGGCTTCATCGATGATATAGGGCAGTTTGGTGACATGGTTTCGGGAGGCAATCTCCGGCACCACACCCCCATATTTTTGATGAATATCAATCTGGGAATAAATCCGATTGGTCAATATTTTCCGGCCATCTTCGACAATGGCCACGGATGTTTCGTCACAGGATGTCTCAATACTAAGAATTTTCATGTTTACCTCGATTAGAATTACATTTTTTTATTCGCTTTTTTTCATTAAACAAGACCAGCCCTGATCCCAGAGTGGTGAGTCCCAGGGGCATCAGGATGTAGATGACCATCCGGCCGATCATTGCGAAGAAGAAGGGCTCGGGGACAATCCAGATCAGTCGGTCGGTGGAGGGGTTCATTATCCATAAGTCGTTGGCAAAAAACAGCTGATGGAAAAGAATGAAGGTGTCGTTGAAATTAAAAATAAAACTCGCTCCAACTATCAGCAATATCACCATAAAAATGGCTGAGCCATAGAACAAGGCCTTGATGATGGCCTTATTATTATATTTCAATAGTATCAGAAAGGCTATCAGTGCCAGAATCAGGGTGGCGTCCCGAAGGCCGAGAAAGAATAACAGCAGATCTCTGACGTCATCCATATGGGTGATTTCTTTGTCATTGAAAATGGACACATGATCCACAACGTTTTTGGCATTTTCCGGCGCCAAACGGGCTTTGATGTCAAAATCCTGCCGGTCTCCTTTGAGGTAACTGATGATTTCATTAACGACCAGATCCATATCCGGAGGATAAATACCGGTATTTTCTGTGACCTGATTTTTCCTCATCTGATCCATGTAAAAAGCTTTGTCAAACACCACCGCTTCAATACCGCTGATAAAAGTAATAACCGGAACCAGAACTCCCAGCAGCACTGCAACTATTTTGATGGTTTTATTCAAGTCCATACCTCCACATGATGATTCCGTCCATTCCCGTACCATAGTAGTCTTTTCGTCGGCCTTCCCGGGTAAACTTATTTTTAAGATAAAAATTAATCGCCGGCTGATTATCCCCTCTAACCTCCAGGGTCATCCCCACACAGCCTTTTTCCAGCGCCAGCGCCAGCATCGCATTCATAATCCTTTGCCCAACCCCGGTCTGGCGATAGGTTTCCCGCACTGCGATATTAGTAATGTGCGCTTCGTCAAGCACCTGCCAGAAACCGCCAAAGCCAATAATTTCGCCATCCACTTCGGCGACAATATAATTGGAAAGGATGTTTTTTGTTTCCGCCTGATAGGAATCCTCGGTCCAATTATGTGAAAAACAGGCCTGATCCACCTTAAAAACTCCGGCTACATCCCGGGATTGCATTAAACGATAACTGATCATCATTTTTTATGCTCTTCGGCGTAAGAAGGCCGGATATAAAAGGGTTCCACTTCCCGATAATGGCTGGTCTCCCCTTTTAATGCTCGTTCTAAAACAAGGGTTCCCGCTGACGAGGCCCGATTCATATTGAGATAGTTGGGGACGATCCGGGCGGTTGGGATGGCTTCTTGCAGGATTTGTGAAAACCGGGGCAGGCCATCGCCTAAAAAATAGATAGTCTCATTTCTCGCTTTTAGAAAAGCAATGAGATCATCTATTTCCATCACCGCATCGGCCATATCCCGAACCAGATGGCCGTCTTCAAAATGAAAAACCCCGGTATATGTCTGGTTTCGCTGGGCATCCAGAACCGGGCAGATCAGGCCACCGGCAAAGGGAATATTCATGGCCAGACTTTCCAGCGTGGATACCCCCACCACCGGTTTATTCAGGGCCTGGGCAAACCCCTTAACGGTCGCCATACCAATGCGCAACCCGGTAAAGGAACCGGGACCGGATACGATGCCAAAAACATCAATATCCTGAATGGAAAGACCCCCATCACTGAGTAAATGATCGATAGCAATCATCAGTTTTTCCGAATGTTTTTTTTGATGATTGATAATCATTTCGCCGACTAATTTTTCTTCATTTAATATTGCAACTGATGCCACAATGGTGGATGTATCAATGGTGAGTGTATTCATCTTTTATCTTTCCTTCTTAAATTATATTATACTGAATTATACTAAGGTATTTGAAAATAATCCCTCAGCTTTATAAATAGAAGGTACCGATTATTGATTGTAAAATAATCGGTACACGTTTTCTTCAATCGTCTTACTTCTTTTTATGTTTTGCCAGGGCTTTGAGATCCCGATCGATACGCTTAAGCTTTTCGTCGGAAAAAAACTCATCAGGCAGTAATTTCTGCGCCTTATCAAAACAGATTCCCATTTTGATCGCCATTTGCAGATAGTCACTTTCAAAGGTTTCTTCGCCAAAATAATTTCTGAGAATCTTCATGACATCCTCGTCCTCGACCAGATCCCGGACTTTGGACTGAACGCAGAGGTATTCTTCCTCATTACCGCCGAAAAGACTTTTAAAAAAGCCCTTTTTCTTCTCGGTACAATTAACCAGTTTCTCAAAGGTAATCCCTTCCAGGGACTGATCCGAATTGACCAATTCGATAATCTTATCAATACACTCTTCGCTAAAGATTCCATTTGAAAATTCAACCAGTTTGCGTAGCGGTGTATTGGCCAGCATTGTCATAAAAAATTCGTCTTCTCGGCTCTGATCATCCCCCATAATCTCTTCAAAACCAGAAAGTAGCAGTTTAAAGATAGTCTGTCCCCGCTCTGTTTTTTCGAAATCACTGAGATAGGATAAGGGGTTGATCGGATGGATCAGATCTTTGGTAATCTGAACCGGATAGATAATCGGTAAATCCCGGCTGGATGACCCGATATAAATCTGGTGGCTACCCGACTCATGTTCCCAGGATTTGGTGGTAGGATTGTAATAGTTAAAGTCACTGAGTCCCAGCTCAAAGCAGACCTCGGCCGATCGCCCGCCGGGGATGAAGACCTTTTTAAAGCCACGAAGTTCCCGCAGCGGTCGCAGGATAGCAGTATCTGACTTACCGGTATAAAGTTGAATAATTTCTTTGCCATTTATTGCTCCGGTATTGGTGATCCGGCATTTAACGGTGACCGTTTTTTCGGCATCGATTGTTAGCTCATCTTCATCAATGGGCTCGTAGTTAAAATGCGTATAGCTAAGCCCAAATCCAAAGGGGAAGCGGACTTTCTTTTTAGTAAAGTCATAATAACGATAACCCACAAATATACTCTCGCCGTAAACAACCTCATCATGAATTCCCGGAAAATTAATGTAAGCCGGAGTATCTTCCAACCGCATCGGAATGGTTTCCGCCAGTTTGCCACAGAAATTATTTTCTCCTATTAAGAGTTTGGCAATGGCATCGCCGCCGGCCTGACCGCCTAAAAACATCTCAACGATGGCCTTGGGCTGGTGTTCCCAGCTCATATCCACGACACCGCCATTCTGAACAATTACCACCGTTTTAGGTTGGACCTCGCAGATCTTGTGAATCAGGGCAATCTGTTTTTTGGGCAGCTGCAAATGGGTACGGTCATAACCTTCCGATTCGTCATGATCCGGCAAGCCCAAAAATAACAAGGCCATCTCCGAGTTTTTCGCTACCTCCACCGCCTGCTCGGCCAGATGGAACTGCTCCACTACCTCATCATGAATATAGCCCTGATGAGGGAACAGTTGAATTTCGTCGCCCACCAGTTTTTTTATTCGTTCATAGGGTGAATCGATATGGAAGGGATTAATTTTTGAACTGCCGCTGCCCTGATAGCGGGGATCAAAGGCCATACTTCCGATAATCGCCAGCTTCTTGATTTTGTTCCGATCAATGGGCAGAATATTTTCTTCATTTTTAAGCAGCACCATACTTTCCACCGCTGCCAATTGGGCGATTTTATGATGCCCCTTTGGTTCAATTTCCAGATTAGTGGCATAGTTTCGGCGGTTTTCCTTGGCCTGAAAGGAAAACCGGATCAGCCGCTCCACCATTTCATTTATAATAGTGACTTTCAGTTTCCCTTCTTTGATCCGGTCAAATATCTTCTGATTATTGACACCACCATTACCAGGCATTTCCAGATCCATTCCGGCAAATACCCCTCGGACTCGGTCATAGACAGCCCCCCAATCGGACATGACGATCCCATCAAATCCCCACTCGTTCCTGAGCAATTGAGTCAGAAAGTAATGACTTTGAGAGACAAACTTGCCATTAATGCTGTTATAAGAACACATCACCGCCATCGGTTTTCCTTCTTTGACGGCGATCTCAAAGGGTTTTAAATAAATTTCCCGCAACGCCCGGACATCAATTTTTTCGTCCACGGTCATACGCCGGGTTTCCTGATTATTGGCCAGATAATGCTTGACCGTGGTTCCCACGCCATGATCTTTGGCTCCCATGATAAAACTTTTTCCCAATCGTCCTGACAGCAGCGGATCTTCTGAAAAATATTCAAAATTACGTCCACACAGGGGTGATCGCTTGATATTAATGCCGGGTCCTAAAATCAGGTCGACGCCCATACTCCGTGCCTCCAGCGCAATGGTTCGACCCAAAAATTCAAGCAGCCCTTCATCCCAGGAACAGGCGGAGAGCACCGCCGGCGGAAAACAGGTGGCTGGTTTACCCTGGGGAATCCCCAGCGCTCCTTCATTTTCAATCACCCGCATACCATGAGGACCATCAGCCATATACACCGGCTCGATGCCATATTTGGAATAGCCCACGGTTTCCCAGTCGGTTCGACCCGAACAGAGGGATACCATTTCTTCCAGACTCATATTTCTTCGTATCTTTTTAATTAATCCTTCATCCATGATAAATCATCTCCTTAATGGATTAACCAAACTAAAGCAATAACATTTGATTTTTTCTAAGGTTTGAGTTTGTCGCTAAGCTGCCGTACCGACCAATTGTTAATCTTTTTTATGCTATTTGTACATTAATCTTGTTTTTTGCTCATTGCTAATGATTTTTTCGCACAGGCATCAACTGCTGAAATTACAGCGTCTCTGAAGCCTTTGGCTTCTAGAACCCGGACGGCTTCGATGGTGGTTCCCCCGGGGGTACAGATCTGATCTTTCAGTTTTCCCGGATGTTCGCCTGATTCGAGGACCAGTTTGGCGGCACCGTAAACCGCCTGAGCTGACAAGCGATAAGCCTGATCCCGAGGGAAACCATGGAGTACCCCGCCATCGGCCATAGCTTCAATCAGTAGCATCGTATAAGCTGGTGCTGAGCTGGCAATTCCGGGCACCACGTCCATCAGCTTTTCACTGATGACTTCAACTTTACCAAAGCTTTCAAAAATCCTAATAACATCCTGGGTATCTTCTGCTGTCATATGTCCATCCGGACAAAGGGTCGAATCGGATTCTCCCACAAATGCCGGGGTACTGGGCTGAGTTCTGATTACTTTAACATCCCTGCCCAGAAACTCCTTAATGTCTTCAAATCCAACACCCACCGCAATCGAGATAATAATTACCGATGGTTTGATACTGCCGGCAATTTCCTCCAGCACCTTGCTATATAAAAAGGGTTTTACTGCCAAAACCAGATAGTCGGCCTGTGCCGCCACGGACGTATTGGAATCTTGAATATTAACCCCATACTCTTCCCCCACCTGAGCCCTTGCCGCTTCTGAGGGATCAAAACACAGAATATTTTCCGGAAGGAATAATTCACCCTTCACCAAACCACCAATCATGGCCTTTGCCATGTTTCCGCAACCGATAAAACCAATATTATTTTTCACGTTAACTCCTCAGTCTTATGCTAATCAGCTGTTTGCATACCTGCCACAAGCGATGCGTTTATCCTAGGATACGCATGGTCGCACCAGTCATTGCTATGCTGATTGATTTTTAGTGCCAAGATTCTTTAATCTTTATACCCTCTATTTTAGACTTTAATTCAACCCAGTGCAAACCTAAAATGGAAAAACCCACTAATTCTTAAATTAATGGGTTTTTCATATGATTTTCGCTTGTCTGTTTTATAAATCTGGTTCGACGATTTCTTTGGTACCGTTACGAATCTTCGAAATGGTGAAAATGATCAAGGCCACCCAGATAAATCCGAAACCAATCAGATCCACCGCTGAGAAAGCTTCACCATAAAGAAATACCCCGAGGAACAGCATAATTGTGGGGGTAATGTATTGAAAAAAGCCCAGCAGTGAAAAGGATATTTCCTGGACCCCTTTGGCATACAGCAGTAACGGGATGGCAGTGACCACGCCCGCCAACACTGCCAATGCTGCCACCATCGGATTACCCAATGCAACGACCCCTTGTCCCTGGCTTTCGATATAAAGAATCGTCACAAAGGCAAATGGTGCCACCACAGCGGTTTCCAGAATCAAAGAAACAATCGGGCTGGCATTGAGCTTTTTCTTAAATACACCATATAAGGCAAAGGTGAGTGCCAGAACAATAGCCACCACCGGAAATTTACCGATTTTCAAGGTGATGAATACAACCCCGACCAGAGCCAGTAAGACCGACAGACTTTCCCACTTATTGAATCGTTCCCCAAAAAAAAGGGCGCTGAACAATACCACCACCAACGGGTTGATATAATATCCCAGACTAGCGTCGATGATAAAATTGGCATTCACGGCCCAGATATAGGTATACCAGTTAAGCGACACCATGATCCCACTGAGAATGCAATAAATAAATCTTTTTTTATCTAATAGAATGGTTTTTATTTCTGGCCATTTTTTGATGATGGTGACAAAAATCACGCAAAATAGAAAAGACCAGAAAATTCGCGAAGCCAGGATGTATAGCGGCGACACTTCTTTCAGTGCCTTCCAGTAAATCGGGAGGATTCCCCATAAAACATATGCCATCATGGCGCTGATAATACTCTTCTGCATGGTAGCCCTCCATAAAAGTTTCTACTATTAAATTTTAATTAAACTTGGCAATATCGGTTCGGTATTGGGCACCTTCGAAGTTGATTTTGCCGATGTTGGCGTAGACGGTTTTTCTGGCTGCTTCACGGGTTTCACCCAGGGCGGTGACGCAGAGAACCCGGCCGCCATTGGTTTGCAGTTCGCCGTTGACCAGCTTGGTTCCGGCGTGAAAGACGACGCAGTCGTTCACGTCTTCGATGCCGGTGATGACCTTGCCTTTTTCGTAAGTGCCGGGGTAGCCGCCAGAGGCGATGACCACGCAAACGGCTTCTTTGTTACTCCATTTGATCTGACAGTCTGCCAGCTCGCCAGCGATGACGGCTTCCATGATGTCAACCAGATCAGATTCCATCCGCATCAGGACACTCTGGGCTTCAGGATCGCCAAAGCGGACATTGAATTCCAGAACCTTTGGAACGCCGTTGTCGATCATCAGTCCGATAAACAAAATTCCTTTAAAGTTCATGCCATCGGCAATAAAACCGCCTATAATCGGATCCAGTATTTCAGCTTTGATGCGTTTATTCAGGGCTTCATCGGCAAACAGCACGTTGGGGGAATAGGTTCCCATGCCACCGGTGTTCAAGCCTTCATCATTGTCATAGGCCCGTTTATAATCCTGGGCACTTTCCATCGGCACAATCGTTTTGCCATCGACAAAACAAAGCATCGAGGCTTCCTGTCCCGTTAGAAATTCTTCGATAACCACCTTATCGCCAGCTTCTCCGAACTCCCGTTTTTTCATGATCATTGCCATGCCTTCCAGGGCATCGGCTTCATTTTCGGGAATCAACACACCTTTACCGGCGGCCAGACCATCAGCCTTGATCACCATCGGATAGCCGTAAATGCCCAGATCTTTGATAATTTCATCAAAATCAGTATACTCTTTATAAGCAGCCGTGGGAATATTGTGACGGAATAAAAATTCCTTGGTAAAGGCCTTGCTGCCCTCAAACTGAGCGCAGTGTTTGTTGGGACCAAAGACTTTTAAACCTTCAGCTTCAAAAGCATCAACCATCCCCATCACCAGGGGGACTTCAGGGCCGACAACGGTAAGGTCAATCTGATGTTCTTTGGCAAAAGCCAAACAGCCGGGAATATCTTCCACCGCTAAATCCACACATTCGGCTAATTCTGCCATACCACCGTTACCCGGGGCGGCATATATTTTTTCAACCCGGGGACTTTGGGCAAGCTTCCATGTCAGAACATGCTCCCGGCCACCGGATCCAATCATTAATATTTTCATCTGTCTCTCCTTGTTTTGCTTTGTGTTTTTCAAATCTTCGTGACAAACTGGAAACGGGCGATCACGGATCGCCCCTACACAATCAATCAAACCTTGTTTTGCTATGAAAATTGTTCGAATTCAAGGCGGAGACGGTTTTGGCCGACGGGAGCGTATCTATTAATACGTGACCAAGGCCAAAACCGTCTCCAACGCAGAAGTCGGGAAATTATCGACGCAAAACTAGTGTTTAAAGTGGCGCATGTTAGTAAATACCATTGCGATGCCCGCCTCATCACAGGCTTTGATTGAATCCTCATCGCGTCCCGCCCCACCGGGTTGGATGATGGCGGTAATACCAGCGGCGGCGGCGGCTTTGACGCTGTCGTCAAAGGGGAAGAAGGCATCGGATGCCATTACCGCTCCTTTGACGGTTTCGCCAGCCTGACGGATGGCGTTTTCCAGGGCACCGACCCGATTGACCTGGCCTGGTCCATTAGCAATCAGACATTTATTTTTAGTCAAGCTGATAGCGTTGGATTTGGTGTTTTTAACTGCTTTCCAGGCAAACAGCAGTTCATCCATCTCTGCTTCGCTGGGCTGACGTTTGGTGACAACTTTTAAATCATCATAAAGCTTGGTATCCCGTTCCTGAACCAGCAGACCGCCCATAACTTTTTTCACTTCATAGCCTGGTTCGTTGTGGGTGATATCAGCAAGCTCCAATAAGCGCAGATTTGGTTTAGCTGCCAGGACCGCCAATGCTTCCGGTGTAAATCCTGGAGCGACGATTACTTCCAGGAAGGTTCCCACCATTTCTTTAGCTGCTGCCTCGTCAATGAGTCGATTGGAAGCAATGATGCCCCCAAAAATGGAAACCGGATCACTGTCATAGGCTTTTTTATAAGCCACCGCAATTTCTTCGTCACTGGCAATGCCGCAGGGATTGGCATGCTTAACGGCCACAATGGTGGGTTCGTCCCCATATTCCTTTAAAATTTCCAAGGCGCCGTTGGTATCATTGATATTATTATAGGAAAGTTCTTTTCCCTGGAGTTGTTTTGCAGCGGTGAGAGCGCCCTTAACCGGAACCACTTCACCGTAGAAAGCAGCTTTCTGGTGAGGATTTTCACCGTAACGCAGATCCTGAACCTTTTCAAAGGTCATCGTGATGGTGTCTTGTAAAACTTCCCCCGCTACCCGTTTTCTTAAATAGTCGGCGATCATCGTGTCATAATTGGAGGTCGTTTCAAACACTTTCAAGGCCAGGTTATAACGGGTCTCATAGTTTGTTTTGCCATTTGCTTCCAGCTCAGCCAGAACCACTGCATAGTCTTCCGGGTCTACCACGACGGTTACGTCATTGAAGTTTTTAGCAGCGGATCGCAACATCGTTGGCCCCCCGATATCGATGTTTTCAACAGCATCTTCGAAGGCGACGCCATCTTTTAAAATGGTGTTTTTGAATGGATAAAGGTTGATGACCAGCAAGTCGATGGGGGTAATCTCAAGCTCTGCCATCTGTTTCTGGTGATCTGGATTATTTCGAATCCCCAAAATCCCACCGTGAATTTTAGGATGCAGGGTTTTAACCCGTCCGTCCAGACATTCTGGAAAGCCCGTCACTTCTGAGACGCCGGTAATCGTCAATCCCGCTTCTCTCAGGGCTTTGGCTGTTCCTCCGGTAGACAGGATTTCCCATCCCATCGCTGCCAGTTTTGATGCGAATTCAACAATCCCACGTTTATCCGATACACTTAACAATGCTCTCATATTATTCCTCCAAATTTATTTCTCTAACAAGTTCCCCGCTCTTATTTAATTTGATCCATTATTAAAATTGATTATTTTTGTTTTTTGACACGTCGGCCGTCTACCGTCAATTGGTCAAGACAAAAAGCCTTCACCGCCTGTGGTAAAAGCTCGTGTTCAATTTTGAGGACTTTTTGCTGGATCGATTCCGGCGTGTCGTCATCGGCAACCATAACGGTTTCCTGCATAATAACCGGGCCGCCGTCGGCCACTTCGTTAACAAAGTGAACCGTTGCCCCGGTGACCTTGACGCCATAATCAATGACGGCCTGATGAACATGCATCCCGTAAAACCCGGCCCCACAAAAAGATGGAATCAGGGCGGGATGAATGTTGATGATGGCGTTGGGATAAGCTGCTACAAAGCCTGGGGTAATGATTTTCATATAGCCTGCCAGAACCACCAGGTCGACATCATAGCCACTGAGAATTTCGACAATTTTTTCATCAAAGGCTTCATTGCTGGGGTAGCCTTTGGGATTTATGGCGACAGCCGGAATCCCAGCTGTTCTCCCCCGTTCCAGACCAAAGGCCTGACGGTTGTTGGAAATTACCACCGCAATTTCGCCATATTTGTGATGAATGGTATCAATCAGGGACTGGAAATTTGTCCCGCCGCCGGAAACCAGCACGCCGATTTTTTTTAAAGCTTTTACAGACATAAAGCGATTTTTTCCTCTCCTTTAACAATGGAACCGAGAATTACCGGCTTTTCGCCCTTGGCTGTTAACCCAGCGACAAAGGCTTCAACCTGGTCAGCTGGCAGCACGGCCACCAGACCAATCCCCATATTAAAGGTGGCATACATGCTTTCAGCGGGAATTTTCCCCGCTTCCTGAATAAATTTAAAAATCGGCAGCGTTTCGATCACACTGGGATCGACCTTAGCACAAAGTCCGTCGGGAATCATCCGGGGAATATTTTCATAAAAACCGCCGCCGGTGATATGGCTCATGCCTTTGATTCGGCAGGGTTTAATCAGATCAGCCAAGGCATTAACATAAATTCGGGTCGGTGTCAGCAGGGCTTCACCCAGGGTCATGCCCAGATCGTCCACGTAGGTATTGACATCTAGAGATAGATCTTTAAATAAAACCTTTCGCACCAGGGAAAAACCATTACTGTGAACCCCAGAGGATGGCAGCCCGACCAAAACATCACCTTCCGCAATATCGGCGCCAGTGACAATATCGTCTTTCTCGACGATGCCGACCGCAAAACCAGCCAGGTCATACTCATCCAGGCCATACATATCCGGCATTTCAGCCGTTTCGCCGCCGATTAAGGCCATGTTTCCCTGGATACAACCTTCAGCAATCCCTTTGACGATAGTTGCGATTTTTTCCGGATAGTTTTTACCACAGGCAATGTAGTCTAAAAAGAACATCGGTTGAGCGCCTTGACATAAAATGTCATTAACACACATCGCCACGCAGTCCACGCCGATGGTATCATGACGATCCATCATAAAAGCCAGCCGCAGCTTGGTTCCTACTCCATCGGTTCCGGAAACCAGGACTGGTTTCTGATATCCTTCCGGCAGTTCGAAAAGCCCGCCGAATCCGCCTAAATGCGACAGAACCCGATCATTAAAGGTTCGTTGAACATCAGCCTTCATCAGTTTAACCGATTCGTAACCGGCTTCCACATCTACTCCGGCCTGTCGATATGCATCTGTTTTCATTTGATTTTCTGACATGTTTCCTCCATCTATTCTTAGTTCTAGCTATCTATAATTTTTCAGGGATTTAGTCGTTCGCATTTAAAATTGGTACTTCCATGGGGTATTCCCCGTCAAAGCAAGCTCGGCAGAAGGTTGTTTTTCCACCGACTGATTCCGTTAAGCCATCCAATGAAATATAGGCCAGCGAATCAGCACCTAGAATTTCTCTGATTTCTTCCACGGTTTTCTTGGCGCCAATCAGGTATTTTCGCCGCGGGGTATCAATCCCAAAATGACAGGTATGAGCAACTGGCGGACTGGTGACCCGGAAATGAACCTCGGTTGCACCGGCCTGTCTTAAAATTTCAACCAGTCGTTTAGAGGTGGTTCCACGAACGATGGAATCGTCAATAATAATGACCCGTTTGCCTTTAATGGTTTCTTTTAAGGGGTTGAGTTTAATGCGCACCCCTTCTTCTCGCAGCTTTTGATTGGGCTGGATAAAGGTTCGACCAATGTATTTGTTCTTAATTAAACCCACACCATAAGGAATCCCTGAAGCTTCAGCATAACCAATAGCAGCTCCAATTCCTGAATCTGGCACCCCGATAACGACATCGGCTTCAACCGGCGCCTCTTTAGCCAGGATTTCCCCAGCTTTATGACGAGATGCATACACCGAGGTTTCATCCATCACTGAATCCGGACGGGCAAAATAAATGAGTTCAAAAATACAGGATTTCTTTTTAACCCAATTGTTTTGGCCATAACTGGTTAAACCCTTTTCGTCAATGACCACAATTTCGCCGGGTTCAACATCCCGGACCAGTTCGGCTCCGATGGCATCCAAGGCACAGCTTTCCGAAGCCAGAAAATAATCTTCGTCTTTCTTACCGATGCATAGTGGTCGTAAACCATAGGGATCACGGACTCCCACCAGTTTATCACCAACTGTAATTACCAGAGCATAAGCACCCTTGATAATTTCAACCATCCGCTGAATCGCTTCGATCATTCCATGGCGCAAGCTTCTGGCCAGAATATTTACCATTACCTCGGTATCAATGGTGGTCTGAAAAACAACCCCTGAGTCTTCCAGCATATTTCGTAAAGCGCTGTCGTTGATGAGGTTCCCATTGTGAGCCAGAGCAATTTGACCGACACTGTGGTTGACCGTTAAAGGCTGGGCATTGGTGACGCCATCTTCTCCTGAGGTGGAGTAACGGACGTGACCGATTCCGATGTTTCCTTTAAGCTGTTTTAATACATTGCCTTTAAAAGCGTCACAGACCAGGCCAGTCTCTTTGTGGGTTAAGATTTTCCCATCTTTGTTAACCGATATGCCGGCGCTTTCCTGACCTCGGTGTTGAAGCGCATAAAGTCCATAATAGATATAGGAAGAACAGTTACTCTCTTTGGATTTGAGATAAGCCCCCATTATTCCACATTCATCGCGAAACTTGTCATTTATCATTGGTGTGTACATCCTCCAGGTATTTGATTTTAATTTTCCTGCAACTTAATTTTCAGATAATATTGATGATCCGTTTTATGCCTGAACCCGTTTTAGCATTTCTTCATATGCTTCTTCGATGTTTCCAAGGTTTCTTCGGAAGCGGTCTTTGTCCAATTTTTCATTGGTTTCCACATCCCAGAAACGACAGGTATCCGGTGAAATTTCATCGGCTAGAACAATTTGTCCGTCATTTGTTTTACCGAACTCGATTTTAAAGTCAACTAGGTTGATACCTTTTTCCAGAAAATATGCTTTTAAGATATCGTTAATTTTAAAAGTCATTTCACGGATCACTTCGATTTCTTCAGCGGTGGCTAATTCCATGGCGATAGCATGATAATCGTTGATGACCGGATCCCCGAAATCATCGTTTTTATAGCAGAATTCAAAGATTGGTGACTTTAATTTCAGGCCTTCTTCCAGACCAAGGCGTTTACAAATGGAACCGGCGGCGGTGTTGCGGATGATAACTTCCAGTGGAAAAATAGTAACTGCTTTAACCAGTTGTTCATTTTCGGAGAGAATTTTGACAAAATGGGTGGGGATTCCTTTTTCTTCCAACATCGTGAAAATAACGCCAGTCATTTTATTGTTGATAACGCCTTTACCACCAATACTGCCTTTCACCTCGCCGTTAAAAGCGGTGGCGTCGTCTTTATACTCAATGATAAATTCGTTGGGATTGTCGGTTTTAAAAACTTTCTTGGCTTTACCTTCATATAATTGTTCTAATTTTTCCATCTTAAATCTCCTTTATTTCTAATTGATGATGTGATTTATAATATTTCCTGAACTTTTTCATTTTTCGCAACGACTTCGTCGTTCAGCTGAATCTTGAAGGCCTTCATTTTTTCTCTAATTTCAGGATATTTAATTGACAGCATCTGAGCTGCTAAAATCCCGGCGTTTTCGGCGCCGTTGACTGCTACCGTAGCAACCGGTACGCCGGATGGCATCTGGACAATCGATAAAAGGGAATCCAGTCCGCCTTGAAAAGAGGTTTGAATGGGAATGCCGATAACCGGAAGTGGTGTGATTCCGGCGATGACTCCCGGCAGGTGGGCAGCTTTTCCCGCTGCAGCGATGAAGACTTCAATTCCCCGTTCTTCAGCGGTGGTCGCATATTCAAAGATTTTGTGTGGATTCCGGTGGGCTGAAATAACCCGCACATCATATTCAATACCAAACTTCTCCAGCGCAATCAGACATTTTTTGACGATGTCAAAATCTGAATCACTGCCCATAATAACAGCAACTTTAGGTGTGCTCATTTAAATTCTCCTTTGGTGTTTGTTTTTTAATTTTGAGGTTGTCGACATACTACCGTACCGACCAATTGTTAATCTGTTGTTCGCCGCAGAATCGGACACTAATAAGAAATATAATTTCTTATTAGTTGCGGGCAGTCGCCAACTACAAGCAAGCTTGTGATTGGCTCGTAGCCTATGCGCAGGCTAGGCCGTGTCCGCTCCGATGCGTACAACATGATGTAACAATTGTCGGTACTGGGTTATCTTTTTTGACAGTTTGATTATTTAAAATAATTGACGCCGGCTTTAAAGATCTGCTGATCCATATTTCCAGGAATGTTTTTATAAAGATTCTTACCAATTCGCTCAGAGTGACCCATTTTTCCGAGCACCCGTCCGTCCCGACTGGTGATGCCTTCCACCGCATAAACGGAACCGTTGGGATTGAAGCGACCATCAAGGGTGGCTGCGCCCTCGAAATCCACATATTGGGTGGCAATCTGGCCGTTTTCAATGAGGTTTTTCAGGACTGCATCGCTGGCCACAAAGCGCCCTTCCCCATGTGACATCGGGATGCGATGAATGTCACCCACACTGGTATTGACTAACCACGGAGACAGTGTCGAACTGATTCGGGTCATCGGGATGGTGGACACATGCCGGCCAATGGTGTTAAAGGTTAAGGTCGGCATCTCCTCAGTGATCTCACAGATTTCACCGTTGGGCACCAGTCCCAGCTTGATCAGCGCCTGGAAGCCATTACAGATTCCCAGCACCAGACCGTCACGGTTATTGAGCAAATCCATGACGGCATCCATCATCTTGGGATTTCGGAAAACCGAGGCAATAAATTTACCGGAACCGTTGGGCTGATCCCCGGCGCTGAATCCGCCAGGAATCATAATCATCTGGGATGCTCTGATATGTGCGGCCATTTCATCAATGGAGCGGGTTATATCCTGAGCTGACTGATTTCTAAAAATTGTGGTGACCGGTTTTGCGCCGGCGTTCTCAAAGGCTTTGGCCGAATCGTATTCACAGTTGGTTCCGGGGAATACCGGGATAAATACCTGAGGTTTTGCCTGTTTTTCTTTACGGTAAACAATCGGTGCGGTCGTAAAGCTTAAGGTTTCTACCCGTCCAGTGGTTTCCGCTTTTTCAGGATAGACTGACCGCAGTGGTGCTTCCCAGACTTCAACCAGTTCATTGATCGCAATGGCATCACTGCCATAAACAATTTTACCGGTATCATTTGTTTTCCCGATCGGGGTTGATCCCTCCAGGATTTCAAAACTTTCGACTAAAATACTGCCATATAGCGGTTTAAACAAAAAGGCTGGATCGATCCGGTCATTAAGGGTAACCCCGATGCCGTTGCCAAAGGCCATTTTTGCCACAGCTTCCGCCAGGCCACCGTAGCCGATGGTTTTTGCACTTAAGATTTTGCCTTCCTGATTGGCTTTGATGATGATATCATAAACGGCTTTAACCACCGTCAATTCTGGCACTCCATTTTTGTCCACCGGCAGGGTGAACAATTGCAGCAATGACTCTGAGGACTTTAGCTCGCTGGTTATCACCGCATCGACATGGGACGTTGCCACCGCAAAGGAAATCAGGGTTGGCGGCACGGTCAGTTCCCCAAAGGTGCCCGACATACTGTCCTTACCACCAATAGCTGGAGTCCCCATAGCGGTCTGAACCTGATGAGCGCCTAAGAGCGCTGCAAAAGGTCGGCCCCATTTAAGCGGTTCTTTGCCCAATCGTTCAAAATATTCCTGGAAACTGAGTCGGGCTTTTTTATAGTCTCCGCCCATGGCAACCAGTTTCGACAGGGATTCAAGAACCCCCATCATCCCGCCTAAAAAGGGGCTGTTTTTAGCAATAACCGGATTATAGCCAAAAGTCATCATACTGCAGGTGGTGGTATCGCCATGAATCATCGGGATCTTGGCCACCATCCCATCCATGGGCGACAGCGCATTTTTTCCGCCGTAGGGCATGGCCACAGTACCGACACCAATGGTGGCGTCAAACATTTCCACCATGCCCCGCTGGCTGGCTACATTCAGGTCTTTGAGCGTTTCGGTCATCTTATTAATAAAATCAAATTGTTCATCATTTTTGAGGTCTTGATCCGCTATTTTTATTGCGCTTTTTATTTCTATTGGCGACTCGACTGCCACATCAATAAATTGCGGGGCGCCGTTGGTTTCCAGAAATGCCCGGGAGATATTCAGAACTTCTTCACCCCGCCATTTCATAATCAGCCGGCCAGAATCGGTAACGGTAGCAACTGCGTTAATCTCAAGATTTTCAGCATTCCCCATGGCAATAAAGGTGTCCACATCTTTGGGATCGACCACCACAGCCATTCGTTCCTGAGATTCGGAGATAGCCAGTTCGGTGCCGTCCAAGCCTTCATATTTCTTTGGCACCTTGTCCAAATCAATTTCCAGACTGTCCGCCAGTTCGCCAATGGCCACTGATACCCCGCCGGCACCAAAATCGTTACAGCGTTTGATTAAATTCGCCAGTTCTTTGCTTCTGAATAACCGTTGGATTTTTCGTTCTTCGACCGGATTCCCTTTTTGAACCTCAGCACCGCTTTCCATAATCGATTCTTCGGTGTGGGCCTTTGATGACCCTGTGGCACCGCCACAACCATCCCGTCCAGTTCGTCCACCGACTAACAGCACCACGTCGCCGGGGGTGGGGCGTTGACGGATGACATTTTCTTTGGGTGCTGCTGCAATTACAGCGCCGACTTCCATCCGCTTGGCCAAAAATCCAGGATCATAAACTTCAGTTACTTGACCGGTCGCCAAACCGATCTGGTTTCCATATGAACTGTAGCCATGGGCCGCTTCCGTCGAAATTTTACGCTGCGGTAATTTGCCAGGGAGCGTATCTTCAATGGCCGCTCGAGGATCCCAGGCACCGGTAACCCGCATCGCCTGATAAACGTAACTTCGTCCCGAAAGGGGATCCCGGATGGCTCCGCCCAAACAGGTAGCGGCGCCACCAAATGGTTCAATTTCGGTGGGGTGGTTATGGGTTTCGTTTTTAAACATCAGTAGCCATTCTTCATCGACACCGTCATGATCGACGACCATGTTAATGCTGCAGGCGTTGATTTCTTCAGATTCATCCAAATCCGGAATCCGTCCATGTTTTTTTAGGGCTTTAGTACCAATCACGGCCAGATCCATCAGACTCATTGGTCGTTCGGAATTTTCACCGTACAGTTCCGTTCTGGCCTGGCAGTAGTCATCATAGGCAAGTTTCATCGCCTGTGAAATGGGGTCATCTCCCAGGAACTGCACGTCTTGGATTTGGGTCAAAAAGGTCGTATGACGACAATGATCCGACCAATAGGTATCAATTACCTTTAATTCCGTAATGGTCGGATTTCGTTTTTCATCTTTATTAAAATAATCTTGTACAAATAAAATATCCTCAGTGGTCATGGCGAATCCATTCTCCATCCGAAACGTTTCTAATTGATCGGCATCCAGAGCAATAAAATCATCCAACGGCTTGATATCTGCAGGCTCTCGCACCTCATCAACCAAGGTGACAAAAGGTTCCAGGCTGGCTTCCTGGGAATCCACCGGATTGATCATATAGTGCTTAATGCTGTCGAATTCATTTTGTGTCAGTTCACCTGTGAGTACAACAATTTTTGCTACCTTAACCAGAGCCCGTTCCCCGGACACGATCTGAATACACTGAATCGCAGAATCGCCGTGCTGGTCATATTGGCCGGGCAAATAGGAAATCCCGAAGACTTTCTCGTCATCATTAATCTGAAGGGTTCCTTCAAATACCCGATCGACATTGGGTTCGGATAAAATGGTGCCGATAATCTGATTGAATAAACAATCTGCCACGCCTTCCACATCGTATCGGAATAAAATACGCATGGATTCTAACTTCTGAATCTTTAAAATTCGTTGAAAGGTATGTGTCAGCGATTTGGCTTCTACTTCAAACTTGTCTTTTTTTTCTACAAAAATTCGTTTTATCACAATTTTTCCACCTTTTTTAATGATAAAGTTATTTTACTATTTCCGAACAATAATATCAATAGAATTTAAAACGTTCGGATTATTTTTTTCCTAACCTGATAATTTCTTAGATATATTAGTTTATTTTTAAGTTTTTCACGAATATAGTATAATATAAAGTATAATTGAATAGTATTTGGGTAAAATAATTTTATCCCATCATTAAATATAAAAAACGATCCACGAGAGGTATTATATGAAAATCTTCCATTTGCATCATAGCGGCTTTTTAATTCAATTAGCGGATAAGACCCTGATTTTTGATTGCTTTACCCATATCCCAACCAGTCTCCTGCGCAAGGGGATACCACATTATTTCTTTGTGTCTCACGGTCATAGCGATCACTACACTGCTGATATTTTTTCAACCGACCGGATTTATCATCCCACCTATATACTAAGCAACGATATTCCCAAGGCATCCACCCATAAAACCCACGCAATCGGTCCCTACCAGCACATGTCTCTGGGCGGAATGGATATCAAGACCTTTGGGTCCACTGATCAGGGCGTCTCATTTTATATTGCCACCAATTCCCACCGAATTTTCCACGCCGGAGATCTGAACTGGTGGGACTGGGACACCAAAGAAAAACCAAACATCGATCCGCTCCAGGAGGAAAAGGACTTTAAAGCCGAACTGGAAAAAATGAAAAACCTGCCGATGGAATTCGCCTTTATTCCAGTCGATCCCCGTCTGGGCGACTCCTTTTATAAAGCTGGCGAGCACTTTATTGAAACTTTTCACCCTAAGGTCGTGATTCCCATGCATTTCAAGGATGACTTTGCCATCATCAAGCGTTTTAAAGCCAAAATTGGAAATACTCAAACCATTATTCCTGAATTTAAAGAGCGGAATGTTAAGATTAAAAATACCTGGTCTCCGGAGGTCTGAGTAATTGAATCAAACCAACCTGCTGAAAGGGGTGCGACTATGAAAGACTTCTTTTCACTCAACGAACAAAGCCGTCAGCACTTGAACGTATTTTTTGCCATTAGTATGGACTTTCTTTGCATCACCGATGAGCGGGGGGGGATTCTGAAGTCAAACCAGACGTGGGAAACCAAACTGGGTTACCTGACCCCGGAGCTTCTCAATAAAAATCTCATTGACCTTGTTCACCCCAACGATGTGGCAAACCTGATTCTGGCTCTTAAAAAGCTCTCTATGGAAAAAGAAAGTCTGACTCTTGCCAGCCGTTTGCGTGCGAATGACGGCACCTATCAATTTGTGACCTGGCAGTTTCAATGGGTCGATGAGTTAATTTACAGTTGCGCCAAAGATCTGACTGAACTATATCATGCAAATAAAAAAGCTGAATCTGCGGAATTTTCAAAAAATCAACTGATTTCCCTTTTATCCAATGAAATCCATGAACCACTGGAAAGCTTGTCCCTGTTCATCCAGTTAATCGGAAAAACTCAATCCAGCTCAGATCAGAATATCTGTCTGGAAAATATCCGGCTTTCCACTGAGTTTCTGGAGAACCTAATCAACGGAATTCTGGTAACTGACAAAAGCAATCAGACTGGTCATGATGTGCTTGCTTTTAATTTTCACAACACTGTCGAAGATGCGATTATCCCTCTGATCGTCAGTGCCAAACGCCATAACATCAGCCTCGATTTGGCCATTCATCCGAAAATTCCAGCGACAGTCCTGGGCGATTCTCAGCGGCTCAAACAGATTATCTCTTTTTTAGTGCTCAATGCCATTAAATGCCTGGAACGAGGTAAAATCAGTATCGAAGCAACTCCGGAAAATACTGACAAAGCCGTTTTTAAGATTTATTTTACGGTGAAAACTTCTGGGATTGCACCTTTAAAAGGTGGCACTGATAACCCTTTTTCTATCAATGATTCAAATAGCAGAGCCAATGAAAGCACCCTTGATTTTGGTCTGGAGCTGGTAAAAATACTGGTCGAAACCATGAATGGCAAGTTCTCCGCCAACCAGGACAGTGCGAGCGGCTATGAATTTTCGTTTTATGTTCTATTGCTCAGAGATGATGCCCAGAATAGCAAAAACGTCAACCGTCTATCAGAGCGGGTATTGCCTATGTATAATAAGAACATTCGGCTTAAAGCAGAGGAACTGTTGGCGATTGAACAAATCAGAAATGATCAGGCTAAATCTTATGACAAAGCCATTACTGAAAGAAGACAGCGGATCTTAGTCGTTGATGATGCCCCGGAAAACACCCAATTGCTAGCTCAAGCTTTGATCGAAAATTATGAAATTGTTGTAGCCAATAGCGGCAAAGATGCCTTAGGAATTGCGCAACAGGTTCCGGCTCCAGACATCATTCTGCTGGATCTGAGCATGCCGGATATGAGTGGCTACGAGGTCTGTAAACAAATCCAACTGGAAGAAAACACCATGGACATTCCGATTATTTTTCTGACTACCCTGAGTGACACCGAAAATGAAGCCTATGGCTTACAATCTGGTGCTGTGGATTTTATTTCCAAGCCCTTCGATCTCCCCCGTGTGGAAGAAAAAATCAAAAACCATCTGGCGCTAAAGCATTATCGGGAAATCCTCAGCATTGCTGCTGACACCGACGCCTTGACTCAAATCCCCAATCGCCGCCGCTTCGAAGAAATGCTAGCCATTGAAATTCGCAAAGCCAGACGCAATAACACCCCACTGTCGGTGATTAGAATCGATATCGACTATTTTAAACCTTATAATGACAGTTACGGACATTTGGCAGGAGATGATTGTCTCCGGGAAGTTGCCAATTCACTAAAAAAAACATTAAAGCGTGCCGGTGATCTGGTTGCCCGTTGGGAGGGTGAGGAATTTACCTGTCTGCTCCCCGACACTAATTTAAAAGGAGCCGCTCATGTCGCTGAAAATATCAGAAAAGCGGTGTTGAATCTGAGGATTCCCCACCAGTCCTCGCCAGTGGAAAAAGTTGTCACCTTATCACTAGGCGTCGCCACCGGGATCCGATCTGATGAAAGTTCTGCCGATCCCTTTGGAGACCTCCTGAAACAGGCCCAGGCCGCCCTGATAAACGCAAAGGGAACCGGTCGAAACCGGGTTTTTGTCTACCGAAAATAGGTCAAAATATTGAACCCCTATTTCCTTAAGCGGATCAGGGGTTCTTTTTTATAATTTGAAACAATTGCTCTCAATGAGATAATCCCGCACCCCACGGAGCGAAGATTGACTGGTAGCCTGGCTGATTCTGGGATAAACGGTCAGGTGATCCATACGACTTTCTAACTTACTCAAATTAAATCCTTCGGGCACCACCATAAATTTCCCAAATCCCGGTTCGATAGCCTTTTGGGGACAGCCATAAACACAACGTAGACAAATGACACAGTCATTACCAAAGATATGCCTGCCGTCGATGATTTTGATATTATCCCGGGGACATAGCTTTTCGCACCAGCCGCAATTTGCACATTTATCGCTGACCTTAAGATATCGACCGAAAATCCTACCGCCAAAAACTTCTAAATAACCTAGCTTTGAAGCAATCCGATCAATCCCATATGGTACTGTCCGATGACGCTCCCCTTCCATGATTTCGGCTACTACCTTATCCACAATTACCGGGGTGGCATGAAGTATCATAGCGCTGAGGCTTTCATCGAAGCCAAATAAAAAATTAGAGGGCATTACCACCATTTTTTCGTAAACCACGTCGTACCCTTTTTCCTCAAGATGACGGATCGTGGCCGTGCGACAAGCGGTATTCGGCGAGATTTCTCCACCACCAGAAACTGAGACCACCACTGCCGGACGCCCTTCAACCGGTTGGATTTTTTTCAGCCACTCCGCAATGGGCTTGGGAGCATTAAAAGCATACACCGGAAAAAGCAAAACCAGCATATCCTCAAAAACTACTGGGGTTGTCGCACCTCTTAGCTCCGTCCGTTGAACCGTTATCGATCTTTTCATTAATGAACGTTCGAATGCCTCGGCGACTCGAGCTGTCCCGCCTGTGCCCGTAAAATATACTAGATTTGCGCTTTTTATATTCATTTTTCCCTCGCTATCTATTATTGTTGCCAAGTTTATCTTTAATCAACAACCGCAATTGATATATACAACTCAAGGTGGCGTCAACTTGATGAATTCAATTGGTCTTATTACCCTATTAAGTATCTCCTTTATTGGATATTTCTAAAAATCGGCACATATTTCTACTTATCATTTTTACCCTTCTTAATTCTGAATAAACATAATCGTTTTAGATTGACTAATAATTAAAAAGCTTTACAGCCAGCCCGAATCAAGTATAAAATAATAACAACAATACATGCGTTCGATGAACCGGAAAGGAACCCCGCACATGAAAAAATTTTGCGACCCCTCCAATGAAGGTGACGTGAGTAAGGAAATTGCGAAAAAAACCAGTGATAACCTGGATACCCTCACCCAGATTGCTAACCGCCGAAAATTTGATGTGATGTTCACCGAGGCCATTATTAAATCAAAAACGACAGTTAGCTATTTGTCGATCCTTATGATTGACATCGATTATTTAAAAAATCTCAATGACACCGATGGTAAATTAGCCGCTGATGAGTGTCTGCGCCAGGTTGCATTAACACTGAAAGACGTCTTGAAACGATCTGGAGATTTGGCCGCCCGTTGGGATGATGAAAAATTTGCTTGTATTCTCTCGGATACCGACCCTGCAGGCGCTGCTCAAATGGCAGAAAAAATTAGAAAAAAAGTGATCGACTTAGCCATTCCCACTTCAGCATCCGCTGTGGCTGAAGTCGTCACCGTTTCGATTGGTGTGGTAACCTCCATTCTTACCGATGAGACTTCCTATGACAAACTATTAAAAAAAGCAGATCAGGCTTTGTCTACTGCCAGAGAAACAGGCCGAAACCGAATCTTTATCAGTAAAAGTTAGAAGCCGGATTTTTGTCTGGCTTTTTTATTTGGTTATCACACAGTTTCGGCCCCTTATTTTTGCTTCATAAAGAGCTTTATCACCCCGATCGATTAAGGTCTCGATCGATTCTCCCTTTTTATACGCCGTAACTCCGAAACTGCAGGTCTGACTGAGCCCTCTCTTAAACCGAGTCTGTTCCACAACGCTACGGATCCGTTCAGCCGTTATCTTAGCCCCATCGCTGTCAGTCATCGGCATAATGATCAGAAATTCCTCTCCACCCCATCGACTTAACATATCAATCGTTCGAATTTCCAGAGACATTAATCTGACCAATTGAATCAGAATTTCATCTCCCAGATTATGTCCGTAGGTATCATTCACCTTTTTAAAATAATCCATATCCAACATGATAATAGAAAATTCAAAACCGTACCGGTCGCATCTTTTCATTTCATTTTCGATAAATTCGTGAGCCTTCATTCGATTATATGCCTGAGTCAGAAAATCTCGTTCGGCCAAACGTCTGGCTTCCATATTGGCATCCTCCAGCTCTTCTGTCACCACCCTGATAAAATTAACCAATCGGGAAATAATCCGGGTATGCTGACTGGCGAAGGGATCCAATGATTTTAGTTTTTCAATCCGTTTCTCCGTTCCTTCTGCAAGTTTCTTCCCATCACGCTCTTTCATGCTGACTGCCACCATGGTGGCATTGAGCAGCATCACATATTTACCCTGAGAATAAATTTCCCCAAAGGTATAAAACCCCGATGTGGGCGCAATCGTTTCAAAGGGGCTGGTTTCCAGATCTACCTCACTTTGCAACAGAAAACGCCGGCAAATGCAGGAATAAAGAAAAATAGCCTCGGGATTAAAAGTCTGAATTCGATTTTGTATATCATTAGCTTTTTCAATCATTACCGACGGATTGCCGTAGCCAATGCAGACCATCTCACCTACTTCTAAATTGGTAATAAATTTTATGGCATTCTCCTCATTAACCTCCATTGGCACCTTGGCATATTGAATGCCATTGCGTTTATGCAACAAGGGAAACTCCAGAACATTCAGAAAAAAATCCCTGTCATTCTGAATATCCAGATAACGATGAAACACCTCAAAGGCAGGTTCATTATCAATCTTCTTCACCCAGAGACCATCGGTTTCGGTAATCATCATTTCTTTGCTTAATGGTTGCCATCCCAAATAGGTATGCAAATCAATCTGGATGTCACTTCCTATAAATACAACCGCCAGCACTCCTTTTGGTGTATCGTTTCCATTTAAGACGATCAAAGGTCTTTGTTCCACTTCATAATCGCCTGCTCCGCCTCCAAAGACGGGATAGTTCCCGCTTCGACCCGCCGAAAAACCATTTAAAAAATCAGCTACGTTCATAGTAAAAGGGGTCGCCAAAAGCATAATGCCAGCGATTTTCGGGCAGGTCATTTCTATTTTTTGCGAAAAATCATATCCCTGATTTCTTTCGTTTCCATTATCACCCTTAATTAAAAACCCCTGAATTCGAGTTTTTTCAAAAAAAGCTAAAGAAATCACCGTGGTATTAATGAGCAGGCGCCCCTCTGCAATTTCTCCCATGGTCGTGACTCCCACAATCACGCCCTCTGGCATTGTCCCCCGAAGCGCCGCTTCAATCTCCATCATCCAAGAGGGATCCCGGTCTGAAGAGAATATTTGAACAAATACTGAAACAGAGCAATTCAAATGATTCTTGAATTCATCGGTCTGCAGGTATTGATTTAACATATTAATTGACTCAATTGTAATAATTTTGTTGATCACTAAATCATCCCCTATTCAATGGATTTTATGTCAGGTCTCTTTCATTTTCCCTGACAACTCCTGTCCGCACCAGTTGCTAGTACTTTCGCTCTTATCACAAAGACCTAGCTTAGACTTTTATATTCGATGTGACTTATATTGTATCAAGATCAGGTTCATATAACCAGCGTTTTCATCTTAAAACTAAAAGCGACAAAAATTTATTCAATATTTATGTTTTTTATTTAAGTAACTAATCAAATTGAGGAAATAATGGTAAATTTTAGTTATTAAATAGTAGATATTTGTAGTGAAAAGCGCTATAATTATACAGTATGCATCTACTATTGATGCATGCAAGCATTTATACTTATCAAATTACATCCTGATTGACAAAATATTTGTATGATGAAAAATTGTTATCAGGGTAAACCAAAAGATTATCTTTGAAAGGGGTTATCATGAACGAAAATCGAAAACCGATGCGGGGTCTGGAAATAGGTCAAGTTACCGACTCAGCAGCTGAAATCACTGCGCATCCTGCTGGACTTATTCAGGCTAAAGCTCACCGCAAGTCCCGAATATCCACAAAACTGCTGGTATTTACCGTTTCTCTGCTTACATTGGCGGTGTTATCTCAGGGGATTATTGCCATCAATCTGGGGACATCAGCGTTAACCAACCAAACTAATGCTGATGCGCAAAAGTATACTACCGCAGGAACTTCTGATGTTGGTGCTATTTCGGAAGACGATGTTCTGGCTCGAATTGCCAATCTGAGAAATCAGATCCTACTCGTCTCATTATCTATTATTTTAGTTGGAAGCGTCTTTGTTTATGTTATGGCGCAAACGTTTGCTAAACCTATTATCAAGCTCAAGGAAGTGGCCGATCAGGTTGCTGTAGGGAAAGTAGATGTCGATATTGAAGTGACCACCGATGACGAAATTGGTGATCTGATGCAGTCCTTTAAAACCATGATTCAAAACAACCAAGGCATGGCAGAGGCCGCCCAACGAATGGCTCAGGGTGATTTTGAAGTTGAAATCACACCTAGATCCGAGGAAGATCTGATCTCTAATTCAATGATTGCCGTACTGAAGGAAATGAACAGAGTTCACGATGCCATCGTAAAAATTGGCAATGCCGCTTTAGAAGGTCAACTTAACTATCGCGGTAACACCAATGAATACACCGGAGCTTACAAAGATCTGGTTATTTCTTTAAACACGGTCATTAATACCTTTGTTAAACCCCTCAAGGTTGCCAATAAAGCCATTGAACGCATTGGCCATGGGGTGATTCCACCAAAAATCACCACCGAGTATAAAGGTGATTTCAACGATCTTAAAAATAATATCAACGCCTGCATTGACGGTCTGGGAGCCTTAACCGAAACTGGTGATATCCTTCATCGACTTTACATCAATGATTTTTCAACCAAAGTTGAAGGCACCTATTTAGGCATCTTTGGCGATCTGACCACATCGGTTAATGAAATCCATTGGAAGCTTAACTATATTCATGCCATTGTCAATAATGTTGCCAATGGTAATCTGAGTGACTATGACGAACTGATAACGATCGGAAAACGTAGTGATAAGGATGAATTTATACCTAGTCTGATTCAAATGATTGAAAACATCCACGCCCTGGTCAGTGAAGCTGATGAAATGACCAGGCTGGCTGTCGAAGGTGATCTTGATCACCGCGGCGATCCCGCTAAGTTCCATGGCGAATATGCGCTGGTTATTTCCGGCTTCAACCAGACTCTGGATGCCATTATCGAGCCAATCCAGGCCACCTCGACAGCTCTGGATGAACTGTCGAAGGGTAATTTGAGTGTCTCGATGAGTGGTGATTATAAAGGGCAGCACGGTAAGATCAAAGAAACCATGAACCGTACCATCAGCTTCCTGAAAAATTACGTGGCCGACATTACCTCCTTACTTAAACTGATTGGCGAAGGCGATCTCTCTCAGGAAATCAAAGCCTATTACCATGGAGATTTTAATGCTGCCAAACTTGTTATTAATAACATCACCACCAATTTAAGCGAAGTGATGAAGGACATTAATGCTTCCGCCGGACAGGTTGAAGCTGGTGCCATCCAAATTGCTGACGGAGCCCAGGCATTGTCCCAGGGAACCACGGAACAGGCCAGTGCTATCCAGGAACTCACCGCTTCCATTGAAGAGGTGGCCGCGGAAACCAAGCGAAACGCTAATAATGCCAACGAAGCCAACGAACGCGCCATTGATGTTCGTACCAACGCCGAAGTGGGCAATTCTCAAATGTCTAAAATGGTATCAGCAATGGTGGAAATCAATGAATCATCCAATAATATTTCTAAAATAATCAAGGTGATTGATGACATCGCCTTCCAGACCAATATTCTGGCTCTTAACGCCGCTGTTGAAGCGGCTCGCGCCGGACAACATGGTAAAGGGTTTGCCGTTGTTGCTGAAGAAGTACGCACCCTGGCGGCCCGCAGTGCTGAAGCTGCTAAGGAAACCACTGGTCTTATTGAAGGATCCATTGATAAGGTAGCGGTTGGCACTAAGATTGCCGATGAAACCGCCGAAAGTCTGGTCGGAATTCTGAATGAAATTGAAAAGGTTACTAGTCTGGTCGGCAACATTGCCCGGGCATCGAATGATCAGGCTTCGGAGATCGCTCAAATTACCAAGGGCATTGAGCAGGTCTCAAATGTGGTTCAAACTAACGCTGCTACCTCCGAAGAAAGTGCCGCATCCAGCGAAGAACTTTCCAGCCAGGCCGAAATGCTTAAACAGATGATCAGTACCTTCAAACTAAAAAGCACCACTCAGACCATCGAAAGCGTTACTAATAAGGCTGCTGTTTTACTCAACGAAGCAGCAGCAAAATCTCCAATTGCCACGATGGACTGGCAAACCCAGGTGAATATGGTAGCCGGTGATGTGGAACGAATGGGCTACCAGGATATCGCAGTAATGAACCTTGCCGGTCATGCCAAGTACGTCAAAGGTGGTGGTGAGTTTGATGCCTGGGGCGAATTCTGGTACGAAAACGGCTTTAAAGGAGAACCAGCCGTGTCTGAAGTGACCATCAGCAAAGTTACCAATGAACCCGTAGTATTTGACGTAGCGCCCATAAAAAATAATGGGCAGGTCGTGGGGCTACTGGTCGGTCGACGTGCCCCCACCCTTTAACACGAGCCGTAAAAAACAACCGGATTTGTGAATCAACCTTCCTGAAGACAATAAACGCTGATTGTCTTCAGGATTTTTTATTCAAAAGTGTGGTCATGCTTTTTTATGCAGCCTCTAATACTGGCAACAACACTTCAACTATCACAAAAACGCATTTTTTTCTCGTCCTAATTTATCGTTCAAATCGCTTTTTATTTCAAAATGTTGTATCAACTTTCTTGCTATTCTAATGATCCTTCGATACTAATACTATGCACTTTGTAAGAACATCTTAGACTTCTGTGTTTTTTTTGTTTCTTTTTACAACATAATCACTTATAATTTACAAAAGACTAAAATTAATTGTGTTTATCAAATATCATGATTAATTACTCATTATGCAAGGTGGTGTTCGCAAAAGTAATTCTAGATAAAATAGTCCAACCCCAGGTTTGAATAGATTTATTCGTGTGAAAGTTTATGATCAAGTAAACTATGGATATTTTTTTCTTATCTAGGAGTGAGGACTTCGTCAGCAATTTGCATGCCCCCAGATTAAAAACCGGAGGAAGATAACTTGAATTGGTTCAAAAATTTAAAAATTAAAACAAAACTACTGACATCTTTCATTCTTATTGCGCTATTAGTCGGTGTTGTTGGTTTCATCGGCATATTGAACACCTGGTCCCTGCAGGAATCCGATCAGGAGCTTTATGAAAACATGACTGTTCCCATTTCTCAAATCGGTCAGATGTCCACCACCTTTCAGATGATGCGTGTTAACCTGCGTGATATGATTCTTGCTAACGATCCCGTACTCGTTCAATCCTTTAAAAAAAGCATTGCTGAAGAACAGCTAAAAATTGACGAATTGGCCGGTGAATATGAAAAAACGATTCAGTCTGACGAAATGCAGCTGGCTTTTGAAACCTTCAAATCAGCCCGAACCGAATATAATAAGCACCTTGACTCACTGATGAACCTGGCTACCCTGAATCAGGACAGCGAAGCTTTTAGCCTGTTGAACCCTGATGGAGCCGCTGGTAAAGCCACTGCTGCCATGCAATCAGCGATTGATGATCTATCTACCTTAAAACTTGCCGATGGCTTGGCCAAATCCGAAAGTAATATCGCCCAGGCAGCTGGCGCAACGACTACGATGACAATCATTATGGTGATCAGCATGATTTTGGCCATTGCCCTGGGATTATTACTGACATCGCTTATCTGCAAGCCGCTACGCAAAGCCAGCCAAATGATTCATGAGATGGGCAAGGGACATTTGAGCAAGCGACTCAATATGGATGCTAAGGACGAAGTGGGCGAAATGGCTACCGCTATGGATCATATGGCCGATGCTCTCCAGTTCCTGGTCATTGGCACGATGAACCGCATATCTGACGGGGATGTTTCCATGAACGTGGAAATCACTGATCCCCAGGATGAAATCGCACCAGCCCTGAAGAAAACCATCGAAACAATCCGATCCCTGGTCACTGAGGCTAACGCCCTTTCTCAGGCCGCTGTGGAAGGCCGTCTGAATATCCGGGGACAGGCTGATGCATTCAACGGAGGATTCCGGGAGATCGTAGCCGGCGTCAATAACACCCTGGATGCGGTGGTTGGTCCCCTCAATATAGCTGCCGAATATATCGAGCGCATTGGTAAAGGTGAAATTCCACCCAAAATTACCGATGAATATTATGGTGACTTCCGGGAAATTATAAACAACCTTAATGCCTGCCTGGATGGACTAGGTGCCTTGTCTGTAGCTGATTACACCCTAAAATTGATGAATAAGAACGATTTGACCCAGGCCATCGAAGGCGAATTCGATGGTATCTTTGGCGAAATTTCCAAATCCATCAACGGCGTTCACGCTCAGCTAGGTCGGATTGTCAATATTTCCACCAATATTCGTAATGGTGATTTAAGCGACCTCGACTTCCTCCGCAGTATTGGTAAACGCAGTGAAAATGACCATTTGGTTCCTGCCCTTCTGGGTATGACCGAAACGATCCTGATGCTGGTTGACGAAACCAGAACCATGGCTCGGATTGCCATTGACGGTGATTTGAACAACCGTGGCGATATCACAAAATTCCAGGGCGAATATGCAACGGTCATTGACGGCTTTAACCAGACCCTGGATGCGGTCATTGATCCCATCACAGCTGCTTCAGTCGCACTTAATGAACTGGCCGAAGGAAATCTCAATATTGCCATGGAAGGCGATTATAAAGGTCAACATGGAAAAATCAAACATGATATGAATCGAACAATCGAATTTCTGCGAAATTATGTGGAAGAAATAACCCATACCCTCGAAGAAATGGGGCGTGGAAATTTTGATCTGGAAATTACCAACCTTTTTTGTGGTGACTTCCTGGCTATAAAAATAGCCCTAAATGATATTGCCGCTAATTTAAGCACTACTCTGGCTGACATCAATGTTGCCGCCAGTCAGGTGGAAATTGGTGCCCAGCAGATCTCAGACGGCGGTCAGGCTTTGTCTCAGGGGACCACCGAGCAAGCCAGCTCCATTCAGGAACTGACAGCTTCCATTGATGAGGTCGCTTCGGAAACTAAACGCAACGCTAAAAACGCCAACGAAGCCAATGAACTGGCCATCAACGTTCGCACCAACGCCGAAGTCGGCAATGTGCAGATGGTTAAAATGGTTGCTGCCATGAGTGAAATCAATGACTCATCTAACAATATTTCTAAAATCATCAAAGTCATTGACGACATCGCTTTCCAGACCAATATCCTGGCTCTCAATGCCGCAGTTGAAGCTGCCCGAGCCGGACAACACGGTAAAGGCTTCGCCGTGGTTGCCGAAGAAGTTCGAACCCTGGCCGCCCGCAGTGCTGAAGCTGCCAAACAAACCACCAGTTTGATTGAAGGTTCCATCGACAAGGTTGAAGTTGGGACTAAAATCGCTGATGAAACAGCTGTGAGTCTAGCCGAAATACTTAAACAGATTGAAAAAGTCGCCGATTTGATTGGCCGTATTGCCCGGGCTTCAAATGGCCAGGCATCAGAAATTGCCCAAATCAATCAGGGAATTGAAGCGGTTTCCCAGGTGGTTCAGACCAATTCAGCCACTGCTGAACAAAGCGCTGCCGCTAGTGAAGAACTTTCCGGCCAGGCTGAAATGCTCAAACAAATGGTGGAGGCTTTCAAACTGAAAAATGCAAAAGCATCCAGATCATTCACTGCGCCAGTTGTCGACAAAAAAGAAACGATTGTTAAACAAACAATTTTCAGTCAACCCGAAATAATTCTCGACGATCAGGAGTTTGACAAATACTAAAACATCTGACTACCATTAAAACAAAGACGAAAAATCCTGTTAGAATCTGTAGATTCTAACAGGATTTTATTTTTGTTTTATTTTGTCGTCTCGTTACCCAAGTAAATTTGCAAACGCCTCATATCGGATTCTTGCCTTTTTCTGAGCTTTTATCCTGACTTTATTGATGTCCTGATAGAAGGTGATCAGGGTTTCAACAATTATTGTGTCAATTTTGCCGTCAAACGCCATATTTTTTAGAATTATAATTACCTGATCCTTCTGCATCCCCTTCCGATAGGGTCTGTTTTCTGTCACAGCCGTAAAAATATCAGCTACTGCCATAATCCGGGCACCTAATGAAAGCTCTTTTCCTGTCAACTTAAACGGATAACCGCTTCCATCCAATCGCTCGTGATGCATCGAAGCATATTCGTTGATTTCTTCCAATCCCTGTACCTGATGCAGTAGTACATAGGTATGATAAGTATGCTCTTTCATTACATCAAATTCTGCCTTGGTAAGTGATGCCGGCTTTTCCAGAATCTCTGAGGGCACCGACAGCTTGCCAATGTCATGAATATAACCAGCCGCCTGAATTTTTTTGCAGGTTAGTTCGTCGCAATTCAAATGCTGAGCCAGTCGTTTGGCCACCGCTGATACGCCTTCACTATGAACCGCCGTAAAATTGCTCCTGAAGTCGATGACCCGGGCATAAAGCTTGGCAATTCCAATCAGTTCGTCGATATCCAGACACTGATCTTTGAAATTAATTTTTTTATAATATCGGCGTCCATTGGAAATGGATTCCAGATCGTACCAGAAATACTCCTTTTCTTTTAACTGTTCAAAGGCTTTCACGTAGTCCGGATTAAATTTACGCCCGGAGACACTTACTATTTTTTCGAAAATTCGCTCCTTCTGACTAATAATCTTATCATCCCGGACGATGAGGGTGGCAATCCGATCTGCCAGGTGGATAAGATGACTTTCCGGCATCACCGTTTCTCCACAAAACCTGAGACCATCACCATCATTCCAATCGACATGGTGAAATTTAATAATTCTGGCTATTTCTGTAAATTCCCGGTAATCTTTCAGAAGTAGCCAGCCAATCCGGGCATGCTGATGGGGATTAAGGGCTTCAAACTTCAGCACATTTATTCGTTCCTGCATGCTTAATCCACCAATATCGTGGAGAATTGCTGCCACCGAGACTTCGTTTAGTTTTTTCTCATCAAAGTTCAACTCTTCCCCGAGGTTAAAGGTAATATAAGCAACAAGCCGTTGATGATGATTTAATTCCGGGCTTACCATATCCGCAGCTCTGGATAGTTGAAGGGTTAACTCTAATAAAGATACCATTATTTTTCCTTTCCGATAAAACATCCGTTTTTTATAACATCTAGATATGATAGCATATTTTAATTACGATTGTAACATAAATTTTAGGCTGGTAAAAGCAGCTATAAAAACATATAATATCGATAAAGATTAAGTTTAAGTTTAAGTTTAAGTTTAAGTTTAAGTTTAAGTTTAAGTTTAAGTTTAAGTTTAAGTTTAAGTTTAAGTTTAAGTTTAAGTTTAAGTTTAAGTTTAAGTTTAAGTTTAAGTTTAAGTTTAGCACAAGGAGAAATTAAGATGATCATTGATTTAAGAAG
>NZ_JAUSPS010000064.1 GCF_030652775.1 Acetobacterium sp.
CACATATGACCTTGATTCCTTCCCAGCTGATTCGCTGGCAATCTCTGGCCCCTTTTCTTGCTTGAAAAGTTCATCCATTACCGCACAAGTGGCCATCTTAACGGGATCTGTGACATCCTCTGTGATTCTACCCTGGGTTACCTGGTTAATATAGGCCGTAGCCATGGAGGAAAGCCGGATGAAATCATCAGAATTTACCAGTTTTCCTCCATATGTGGCCGTGTAGTAAGTGGAATCTACATAGGCCATGATCTTAACCTAAGATACGAACAGCCAGCTCCTGATACATGGTTTTGTAACCATAGAGCACGTCCATGGAGATCGTTTCTTTCTTATATTTGATGTCGTATCCCTTAACAACACGCATTGAAACGCCGTTGTAAGAAACTACATAAGCTTCAACCCCAGAAGGCAATGTCAGCGGACGGGTAACAAATGCAAAAGCCTGTGGCGCAAAACCGAGGTTTGCAGTATGGCTTGCAGCCACGGTGATGACATCAGTCACAGCCAGTGCTGGGAGAGCTGGGTAAACAGTAACAGCCAATTCATCTGATGCAGCTGTCCCGCCAGTTACGACAGTGTAAGTTTTCCCTTTAATTGTCAGGATATCGCCTTTGACCAGGGTCCCGGTTAAAGTTGGGCTGGTTCCACCGGTTACCGCCAGGGTCAGGCCGGTAGCTCCTTCAGCGACGATGGCTTTAGGAACAATCTTAGGAGTCGTTCCACCGCCAACTGCTAAAGTTCCCGCGGTGTGGGTTTTGATCCCCTGTGCCATAAAGTTATTGAATGAATACAGACGGCCTAATTCACCTTCGCGAAGGGCATCTGTGCTTGCTGATTTTTCAGCATGGGCAACCGCATCCAAAGTGCTTAGTGATGCTTCTGCCTCTGGGTCCCACACAGCAACGCGCCCAGCCAGCGGCACCTTATTGATATTCAATGCTTTTCGCGCGTCGGCGATCACACTCAGTGAGGCAGGGGTTGTCCCGGCAGCGCCAGCGATGTAAGGGATATCCTTGTACAGGAATAAACCATCACTATTGATCTTTTCAGCGAGCGCCACCGCCGAAGGTTCGATAAACAACCGGTTAAGATCGTCAATGCTGGTTGCTCCTGCGATTGCTCCCCATTCTGCATCGACCGTGGCCAGCTTATCCAGGGTTACTTCTACACTGGACTCTTTAATGTCCTGTGCGGTAACGCCGTTTGTTTCGTCGAAATCTTTCGCTTCCAAAACTACTGGCTTTTTAACCTGGATCTTTGCACCTTTACCGGGTTGGAAATCGTTCGAGAAGTCTCGATAGATCAGGTTTGGAAATACCATGTTTTCAATTAACCGCTGCAAGGTTAGTCTTGCGATTACTTTTACATCTAAAAATTCATTTGCCATTTTTTATTTCTCCTTATAAATTTAAAATTATTTTTTTGCGAATGCCATTTCAAAGAACTGATCATCTGAGATAGCATTGTGATCGACGGTTCTAATGCCACCGCCATGGGTGCCACCGGTGTTTACAACAACACCCGGGGGCTCTGGTTCGGGTGCTTTGTCAGCTACAAACGCCGCTGGATTACTTGCTTTAAGGGATGTGATATAATCATCAGCCCCTAAGAACTTTCCTTCTTCCAGCTTGAAGCCTTTGTCTTTGAACTCTGAGAACACTGCTTTCTTTGCCAGTTCTGAACTAAACTCAACGCCACCTAAAAACTTATCTACTGCAAATTCATACTCTTTTGTAGACATTTGTGTTTTAAGGGCTTCGGTGTCCTGTTCGTATTTCGTTTTCCATTCTTCAGCTGCTTTTTTAATCCCTTCAACATCCAATTCTTCAAAGCCTTTAATCGCCGTGTTGGCTTCTCCTAGTTGGGTTTTCACGCCTTCCAGTTCTTCCTTGGCTTTAATTACTTCCTGTTTCTGCTTTTCAACGTCCGTTTTGTACTTCTCGATATCGGTTCCATTAAGCGCAAATACGCTCTTAATCTGGTCTTCTGACAACCCCAGTGCTGTTAAGTCTTCGGTTTTCATGGTTCTTATCCTTTCCCACTAAGCGTTTTAGGTGGTCGCTGTCACCCATGGTCCTGCTTTCATAGGCTTGCAGGATAGCCGATATTTAGGTACTAAAAATAGACCGTTTAACGACTTATCCAGGTCGCACCTTAACCCCGGCGCGGGGAGATTATCGACCACTTCCTTTACTCAAGATTTTGGGCAATAAAAAAGCACCGGTTAGGGTGCGGTGCTACTTCTTGATGAACAGAAATTCCTCAATGAAAATCGGGACGCCGATCATTTTAAGATCATCATCATACTTCCCGCACACGTAATCAACTTTGTTCTTCACGTTATCGTTAATGATCATTTCTTTAGTTCCGTCGGGCATTCTGATCCCTAAGATAACCTTACAATTCTCTGCACCATTTGCGGCGTTTACAAACAATTCTTTTAATGTCATGTTATTAATCTCCTTTCAAAGTTCTGCCCAGTTGTTTTTCTTTTTCAACTTGTATCCGTTCCGCCATATCATTGACGTCAAAAATACGTTTTAAGAAATTCAAACTCATCTCCACATTTACCATCTTTTCGATAAGATCATCAGCCATCTTAGTTTCTCTTTGAATTTTATTTATCAGAATAATAAGCTCCGCAAGATTTCCAATAGCCTCATCAACTCTTGGCACCATTCCTTCAACTTCAAGAACTTCTGAATACATCCTCTTTTGAGATCCAGTCATATTATTTTTCTCCTTCTCTCTGGCAAAAGCCATTCTCGCTACTAAACTTTCATAAAAATCTTACCGCCACGATCAATAAACTCGGGTTCACCATATCCCATTCGGATATCGACGCCATCTGCTTGAATTGTTTCGCCATCCGTCAAATTAATGAAACCAATCACTTCGCCTGTATCGCTATCGGTAACAGCAACATAATTTAATCCAACATCAGCCATTTTAAACCTCCTATGGAATCACTATCTTTCGCTGCAACAAGCAAAAGCTCCAATTTAACAAATTAATCTGAACCCACGCAACCGCATAATGCACGCCGTCTTCCCAGTATTTTGTAATGTAATGATGCATCTTATCCCCTCCTTATACTTTTTTGACTTATACTTTGTCCAAACCCTACCACCTGGTGCCGCTCATTCTGCAACGCCAACCCGGTTTCCTTGCTAAACTCTTTATAAAACTGCTTTTGTCGCTGAAGCTTTATACTGGCAATTGTAAAGGCCTCTTTATCGCCCATCGCATCATAACCGATTAATTCGTTTTTGCTTTGTCGTATGGCTGTTTCAATCTGCCGTTGCTTTTGGGTGGCTTCGTAATGGTTATAAGACTTGCCTTCATACTCGAATGGATCCGGGTCAATGCTTTGCAGCTCTTTTTCGGAATATGTCGGGGTTGATATCCCAGGGAAGAACGCATAGTAATTATGCCTGCAATTCCAACCGCAAAGACCGGGACCGGTGCCAAGTCCCGTTGTCGCTGCCAGATTCGGATATCCTTTTGCACTGCCATGAATCTTAAACACCTTGCCCTGCCATTCAGCATGATCAGGCCTTGCCCCTGAATGAGCCGTTACTTCCACATAATCAGCGTCCAGATCTTTTGCAACCTGGTCATTCATCTTACTCGACATCTGATTAACGCCGGTCATCACCGCCCGTCTGGCAGCCACATCAACCCGGTTATGCCAGCCAGATTCATAATCTACCCAGCGTAAACCACTTTGAGCGATCTGCTTAACCGCATTCCGGGTAGCGGTATCGTAATCAAGAACACCAGTCGACACCTGAAATTGTGCTAGATCTAAAGCTTTGTTGTAAAACTCAAACATAGGAAGATATTCGACTTTCCCGGCGACCTTTCTGGCAAAGCCCAGCGACTTCGTCATATTAAATAGTTCACCTTTGGTTTGCTCAGTTGCGGCTGCTATGTAACTCTGCAGCGTGACTGATTTTTCGATGTTTGGTAGCTTCTTCCCCATCTGCTCAAAGATCGGCGCATCGTTGTTAAGAGACAATTCCGCGACGCTATGCATCAATGCGTCAATTTCGCTCTGAGACAGCTCCGTGACCCGTTTTATTTCTTTTTCGAGTTCAGATAAGGAGGCGCCAATTTCTTTGGCCCTGAGTGCCTGCCATTTGGCTGTTGCGGTAATTTTTCCAGCTTTGGCAACCCGCCGGGCAAAGTCTTTAATAACAAATGCTTCCAGATCTTGGTAAAGGCCGACCATACCGTCAGGTATTATCTTTAATTGTTCCGGGGTTAACATTATTCAGCACCCTCAATGATTTTTTTAGCTTCTTCTTTACTAATTCCAATAGCTACAGATATGACATTAATTGCTTGCCCTATCGTTAATTCACCAGCCGCATACTGCGATAAGATCGCAATTAATGACTGTGTTTGAGCTCCGTTTAAAGACTTCCCGGCGACATCCTCAACAGTGTCTACTACTTCTGATGTGCTTGCTTTAGGGGCCCCTTCCGTAGATACGGCATCAAGCGGGTTTGTCTCAAATAGCGAACTTGCAGCCGGCATCATCTTAAGCGCTTCTTCTTCCGTAACGCCGTATTTCTTGGCAATGTAAATTTCAGGTTTAATCAGCCCGCTGGCAACGTCTTGTTGCATGGCCAATAGTTCCGACTCCTTATCAACAATATAGCTATCATCAAAGATTACCTTTATTTCCGGTTCTTCATCCAGCGCAATCCCACAAATGTTTTTACCAGCCCACATGATCGATCTGACCAATGTTTTCAGCGACCGCTCAACGACGATATAATTCTTGCTGGCATTTTGCATCAGCTCCTGCTTATCCCCGACATACTGAGTCGCCGTGATAATGGCCCCGGCATTGAACTGATAATGCTTTGTACCAAACCCACACTTGAAACTCAGGTAATCCAATTGGGCCTGTAATCCATCGATGTTTTCCTGGACTCTTAGCGACGGGTTAAACTCTTGAATCAGCTTATTGCTACCGTTCTTATCAAGGAAGTCATCGCCGAACTGAATGAACAGCTGTTGGGCCGTATCATCCGGGGTGATTTTCTCCCCGCTGTCGGTTGTTGTCACCAACGAATCATTGATGAACACTTTCTTCCCGCCCAGCTTAAAGTCCCGATTGAAGTTGTTGTAGCACAGATCCACACCCTGCAGGTTGTCGATTGAGTTTGCGAATACCGACATCCCCAACCCATTGGCACCATCGATAGCATTGACAATGTTCGGCTTCATGATCGAAAATAACGGGATGTCTGACTGGGTCGAGAACCCTTCAATCATCCCCTCAGGTAGCGGGATCGGGTCTAATGTTCCGGCATCTTCTTTAAAATATCGGTTCGTTACCTCATATCCGTTTTCAGTCAGGATGTGAGTCTCGACATAGACATAGTTCTTGCCGCCCAGCATCACATCCGAAACAAAGGCTACATCTACAATATTTCCATATCGGATCGATAAGGGGATGATGTTTAAGGCATTTAGAAATTCAATGCGGATCTCTGTATTCTTGTCACCGATTGCTTTTTCTCCAACCAGCTTAAGGTTTTCAAAACGTAAAACAAAAGCGCCGGTGCCTGAGTAGAATGTTTTCTCAATTAACTCATTCGCCGCTTGCCAGAAATTATTGAGTTCAAAAACAGAATCAACAAAATCGTTGTTCTTATTCTTATCAACCACTATCTCAGTTTTCTCATTAAGCAGAATACTGGCCCAATCTTCACAGACTTTCTTTGCCATTTTCAATGAATAGATCTGGCGCTTTTTCGTTTTGCCGCTGTAACCAGTCTCGGTAAAATCATGGAACGGTTTATAGTACCCCTTCCACCAGTCTTCCCACTCTTGAATGTAGGTATAATAGCTGGTCGGCACGTCATAGCCGTTCGCTTTATTTAAATAATCTACTACTGCGTTTATGTTCACGGTTAACCTCCAATCAACTTATTCATAAATTTTTCGTATGAGTATTCAAAGGCGTCCAAAATGTCTATATCTGTACTAAAGTTATCCAGCCGCACGTCTTTGCCAGCATCGCTGGCTTTTTTATCCCAGACCGCCGATGACAGCCCACCGATTAAGGCAGTGCAGCAACTTAAGATCTTAATTCGTTCCCGGTTCAATAAAGTGTTGCAACATCGAATCCGCTCAACAATCTTGATCTTAGCACTGTCTCCGATCTTAATCGGCAACCCTGCATTCTTGCACGCCTTATACAATCCATTAATCAAATACTGAGCTTCATTATCGGCAAAACAATATCGGATTGGAACGCCTGGGAAAAGCTGCTCTAATTCCCGGTAAAACGTAATGAATTCTTGATTGACCACATCGCTGTCGATGTCGCCCTTCTGGCCTTTTATCGCATGATCAGCCAAAACATAGACCGATCTAAAGTTATGAGTAAAGCCAGAGGCCACGAAAGTTGTCAGGGATCTGTTCCCCCCAAAGTCCATGCCAATTGATATAAACTCTAGATCGCGCCTTAATTGCTCTTTTAATTCGTCAGTTAGTTCAATGATGTACTTACTGGGGTTGTCGGCAAATTGTCGGTATATGACACCCTCAGCTGCTTTCCATAGGCCGAGTATAAACCGTTCATAAAAAACACCGCTGTACATTGAGCGGTATCTGGCTTTTATCTTTTCAGTTAGGCTAAGATTATCATCCATTGTGAAATGGAGATAAAGATACTGCTTTTCGTCTTTCTTATCGATCCAATTGATCTTAAACCAGTGCCGCGGATTGCTCGGATTGCAGTTGAACCAGAATTTCGATCCATCCACCGAACAGCGCCCGGTAGCCTGATTGACAAACGATTCCGGCATCAGTGCCACTTCATCAAAAAAGATCCCGGCCAGTGTTATCCCCTGGATGAGATCCTGCGATCGTTCATCTTTCCCGCCGAATATATAAAAATAGTTTGTGACATCACCCCGATTTACCGTGACTAGATTATCGGCCCGATGATCCTGGACTTTATAGCCCCTGGACTTGAGCATTAGTTTCAGCCAAAACAAAACATTCCGCCGGAACGAACCAATCGTCTTTCCGCACATCCCGAAGTTTTGGTTGTTAAATGACGTCATGGCCCATATCACGAAAGATAATGACATCGACAGGGTTTTGCCCGACCGAATGGCTCCATCGGCAATGATGCCTTCTTTATCGTGCATCGGACTCTCTGGTATCCACCAAGTCAAGACCTTCATCTGTTTTTTCGAGAATGCTTTAAACTTGAAGATGGCTTGTTTTATTCGGCTTCCCATACTTCACCAATCTTTCCAGATAAAGCGTCAAGGAACCCGTCATCTTCGTATGATTCTTCTTCACCATTTATTTTTGCCACATCAGCTTTTAGTTTATCAATTCTTGCTCGCTGCTCTTCGGTAACTAGATCTGATCTGGTCAGCCCATCATACTGCTTGATCATAGATTCCAGTGTCTTCATGGCTCGCGATTGTGCCTGCATGAAATTGGAATGCTTATCCCATGCTTGCTGGATATCGTAGGAAGTCGCTAAACCATCACAGCTGATTTCCTTGGTCATATCTTCCTGATCTCTAACATACATCAGGTTTTGCGCCCGGATGATGGCGGCGTATTGCAACTGGATATTGTCCCAGAGAAGATCAATGGGGCTTGATCGCTCAATGCAATTCATGATCTCCATGGTTTCAGCGGGCAGCCATTTGGAAAAGAAGCCGTGGCGCTCTGCGTTTTTGTTTTCTTCAGGCGTGCTTGGCTTGTGTCCAACTGAATTTTTGTTTCCTGGTTGTCCGCCTTTTTTATTTGCAACGTTGCGCTTTTTTGTTTGCAACGTTGCATCCCACTGATATCTTTTTTTCCAGCTGCGAACAGTCCCTTCCGGAATGCTGAGAGCAACTGAGATTTCCACCATTTTGCAGCCTTTGTCAAATAATTCTTTTGCTTTTTCAATTTTTTCATTCGGTGCTCTTGGCAATCTCACCACCTCTCATTCGTTTCGTTTTGGAATTCCTACTTCAGCAAATACCACTCACTCTCAAAAACCCCGGGATGCCTGGTTGATAAACTCCCATCGCCTTCCCGGACAATATAATCGCCATCGTTGATCTGGTACGCTTCTTCCCCATCTGGGTTATTTAGAAACAACCTCCGCCCGGTAAAAACAAGATTGTCTCCACCCATAATCGCATCATACAACCATTCCGGCATTTTCTGGGTTACATCACCATTCCATTGATACGCTTCAATCGTTTGTGGTTTTCTCGCATAACTAGCCATGGTTTACCTCCACTTAATTTTGAACAGCATGCATTCCGGCACGGTACAAAACCATTTATGGTCATTGATCTTTCGGCACCATTTGCACTTTTTGCAGTATCGGTTTCTGAATTCACTTTCTTTCATGGCTGACCACTTTCCCCGAATACAGGATACATCCTGTTTGCTTGTAAGGATCTCTCAGACTCGCGTCTAAACACCGGCCGTCACGACAATAATTACACGCTGTGCAGTTGCACTTGGTATCCATGGCTTCTCCTTAAATTTTAAGTATAAAAAAGACGCCCTCTCGGACGCCTCTATATTTTCGGATAAATGCGGCTTAATTAGGAAACCTCCGCATTATAAATTATAGATTAGACTTTTCTATATTAACAGCAAGTCTTTAAATGTTAATTTGCTCTAAAGCCCGATTAAGCAATTCCCTTACCCATTGAGTAGAGTTATAATGCATTCTGTCCATGATTTCTTCCTGTGTGATCCGTTCAATATATGTCAACTGCAACACCGTCCGCAATTTCGGCATTGTCACTTGATTTAGATAGCTCGTGATCTCAGCCCGAACCTTGACAGATTCAACTACTTCGGCTTCAATCTGCTCTTGAAGGGGCGCCCATTTCGCCACCCAGTCGCCAACATCCAGACCGTCACCTCCCCGTGGCATGTCTGTGATGACGCTGGTGGTTTTAGTGGCCCTCGCAATTAATTCTTCCAGCTCGTTTTCCAAGCTGTGCGCCAGCTCCATCTGATACTCATATCCCCTGAGTATTTCATCTTTCCGCTTATCTTTCGGCCGACAAACCGCTTTATTTGACATCCGCTTCCCCCTCTGATAAAATAAATTTGCAGAGTATTCTATCGGGGCGAAAGCCCTTTTTTTATGCACTATTTCCCGATCCATAGGGTCTGCCTGGATTCAAGGCATACCCTGAAGCACCCGCAAATGATTATGCCGTTGATTGCACTTTCATTTCTTTTGCATGTTGCGCATCTATTTCTGTTCATTTTTAAAACCTCCTAAAATTCCCTCTATTCCCAACACAAAACATCCTTTTTCTGTAGTTTTGCTTGTAACCATAGTTCTTCATATTACTTTTCATTCGGTATTCAGCCTGATAGATTTTCTTTTTCTCCGGAAGATGATCGTCAAAGTATTCGAAAGCTATTTTATTCACAAACTCAATCGTTGGAGTTAGCGCTTTTGAAACTCTTCCCCATGCTTGGGCCACCGCTTCTGCCACTTCTTTTAATGCTTCACTTATCGAAGACGTGTCTATCTCGACTTTCCAGTCAGACCACCCAACGTCTTTCACATACGCTCGATACCACAAACAGATCATGCACTCAACCTCAAAAATCCATTATCTTTCAGCACATTCTGAACTTCACTATCTTTCCGGCATCGTTCGTAGTTCTTTTCGCCCTGGAAATTGTTGATCGCTTCTTTTTCATCCGGGGTTAGATTGTAGTATTCCTTCTTCCCGTACGCCGGCGGCAACCAGTTCCGCTTCTTGGCGACAAAGATGTTTAATAACTCAATAGCCTTTTCATTAGTGAACTCAATATGGCAGGTGCCCTTCTTGTAAAATGTGAGGTTAAAATACTCAAACTCAATATTTTTCGTCTGGCCGCCGTCTCTGGCATCCCTTAGTTTTTGTCTAATCCCAGAATCCGCGACAGTCTTTTTGCCTTTGCTCAGGTAACTCAAAACCTTCTCCATTTCAATTACTTTCTGATCCGCCTTGTAATCTGGATCAAATTGGCCACTCCACGAATCATAAGCATTCAACCAGATAATTGCTTTCTTCCCGATCTTCCAGGCCTTGTTTGTCTTCCAGGCGTCATAATAAAGTGTATTTTTCCCGTCATATGCTTTGGTGGTTACGTCGTCAAAGAACGATTCTATGCCAGCTTCGATGTTACCGCTCAAACTCTGATATAGCTGTTGCTGCAATTGCCGGATATTGAACAGCGTCACATCGTATTCTGAAAATTTTTCAATCTTGCTGTTGATGTCATAATAAGCATCGGTTGTCACAATTTCGGTAATCGCCTTTAAATTAAAGATTGTTTTCCAATACTTGTGCCGGGTCCGCTTGATGAACTTATTAATCGTCGTGGCCCGATCATCCTCAAAAGCTGGCCGCCCGTTTTCTTTTCCGACCGACAGGAGGATAAAGCACTCCTTGTTCTGAATCTCGTCCCCTGATAATAGAACCGGTGAAATTCTGAAATATTCCTCGATAAATTCAACGCCGACTTTTATTTCATATTCATACGAATCAATAATGCCCATTACTGGATCGCCGCTGATTAGAGAAGCATAATCTTTAACCAGGTCTTCATACTTCTCGGCCTTTTTCATTTTATCCAAAATCAGACTTGTGTCAGTTTTGATGATTTCAGGGAAGGTCACACTTATCAGCGCAACCTCAACCCCTGTTTTCCTTTCGGCATCGACAAAACCATCTTCGATAAAATCAATTTCAGCTTTATATTCCTCAAGCGTTCGGATTATCTTTTTTCTTAAGAAGCTATGCGGGTTTCGGATGGTTTCGGCATTTAAGATGCAAATCACTTGGCCGCCCCGTCGTTGCTGGATCTCAATAGCCTTCATGAGGTGCTTATCGCCGCATGAAAACGGCGGGTTCATCATAATGCAGTCGTAGCTTTTGAACGTCTCAAATGTCAGGAAGTCATCGTGGATCACTTTAATGTTCTCTCCCCGCAAAATATGCTGAAACTCCGTTTCCACCTCAATTGCATCGATGGTCATTGTTTTGCATCCATTTCTTGATTCGGATAACTTTTGAACTTCCTTGACGATATGACCTTTCCCGGCTGACGGTTCTAAGATAGTTAGGTATCTCTGAACTTTATTTATTTTGTGATACATTTCTTTAACCAAGTGGCTAGGCGTTGGGTAATATTCATTCATTCCTGCCCCTCCCATACTTAAACCACTCAACCAGACCAAGCCCGGCCAATGCAACCCCAGCAATCACAGCTGTGACCACTGATCCAATGGCGATGATTGTAAATGCGCCTAATGCTAAATCAGTCATTCTTTCCCTCCCGATACTTCCGCCCATACCATCCCCAAACCGAACCTGTGATAAATGCTAGGATTATGGTCATTACTTCAATTGGCATTCTCGCACCTCTCAAACTCAATCACCCAGACCCATGGGTTAGCATCCCATCTGAACTCATCAAGGTCTTTTTTCTTGATGGTGGAGTCCCATACGCCAATAAATCGTTCTTTCATTGCTATAGATATGTTTTCAGTTTCTTTATTTCTCATTCCTTCTTTGTCGTAGCTACTCCAAAACTTATCTATATCCTGCAACCGCTCCACCCGAACGTCCGTGACTTTCAGGAATATTCTGGCCGCTTCTTTCGGCATGTGGATGGGTGGTCGCCACTTTTCAACTTGCCCAGTGTTTTCAAATACTATTTTATTTTTATCTTCATCAGCTTTGTACATGTAACCATTATTCCAAGGGCCAAAACTATCTGTTAGAAGCCACGTCTCCCGCACCCAAAGAATATCGCCGACTTGATATGGCGCTTCTTTTGTCACGCCTTTTTTAGTGCAAATTGCTCCATTGTAGATTAATGCGTTCCCAAATGATTCAGGTTTTGGCTTTATCACCCGCCGCGTCACCGTCTTCCGCCCATCCAGAATAGCCTGGACCATCGCCGTATTAAACAAAATCGGCTTACTCTTCACATCTCCTTGCATGATTCCTCCTAAAATAGACTTAACTGTTCGAATTTTTCTGGTTTTACTTGCGTTTTAACCTCGGGCAAAGTTCTTTTACACCCTGCCTTTGCTATCCATTTCTCTATTTCCTTTATCAAGAGCTCTTCGGTTTTATATCGTTCATGGCTCAATGAGGTACTCCGCCCCAACGTTGGCAACGAAACATACATGCTGTACAAATTCGCATTTGCGCTATAATCAATATCGAACCTGATTTTCTCAAATGGGGCAAATGACTTTTTGGCTTTAAGGCACACATCCAAACTAACTGAAACCACTTCTTTCCATTCCTTGAGAATATGATCTTTTTCAATCTCGCTATTTGGCCGATAAAAGAAAACTCCTCCTCGGTATGGTGATAAACGCATTTCTGGATATATGCCTGGGAAAGTCGCTTCGCATCCGTACTCTTTTAATAATTTGTGGGTGTTTTGAAGTCCGTTCATATTGCCTCCTATGAAGCCATAGTTCTTTCTACTTCCACAACATTGGCCAGCACCAGTTCTCTGGCGAATACCGGTGGTACTGCATTCCCGCACCGTTTAACCTGTTCTGTCTTGGTGATCTTTTTTCCGTCAGAATCATAATCAATGATGTAATCCGGTGGAAAACCATTTGCGGTGAATAATTCCCGGGGATCCAGCATCCTCATACCGATGTCAATTATTTGATAATCCGTTCCATGGACCGTCACCAATCCAAAGCGATCATGACTTACAACTGTTCCGCATGGCTCCTTTAGATCCTGGCCGATCCCCTGACCGTAATATTTTATTAAGAACGCTCTGACTTCTCCTAGATGACCGGGGCCGGCAACAATGGTATTTACTGGATCTCTGGAATCAGTGCCGATCATGTGGTTATTCATCTGGATGATGTGTGAAGTAACCAAAGCATTATGATCAATTGCGGTGACAGTAGAAAGTGGTTCGATTAAATCCGTTCCGGCGCCCGTATAATTACCGCCGTAATGCTTACAAATAAAAGCTTGAATTAACCCATATCTAGGGCTGCCATCAATTGTCATGATCGGTTCGTCAGTATTTTGTCCTCTGACCTCATTTTTACCTGTTTCCGTATGATATTGCGCCAATATTGGAGCTATCATCATATGCTCGTTTTTAGAAACAATTGTTGTTAAAGGATCTTTCATACTTTTCGACCGATCCTGAGTGAACCCAGTATGACCAATTTGAGCAATGTATGGCGCTTCAACTCCAAATTCTTGTGATTTGATAATAAAAGGATCATCATTCTCTATTACAAACTTCTGCAAACCCCTTGCTATTCGGATCATCGTATTTTCTGCCAGCGGCCGTACTGTTCGCAACCCATGTTTTTCCATAATCTCATCCTTTGTGTCAAAAATCGATGGACACGGTTTTGAAAAATCCAGCACATCTGATACCGGTGTATAAGGTCTTAAAATCCCCATTGCCACCTCTTTGCTGTTCCTGGGTCCGTGGCTTTTCGCTGGCCATGATATCGGCAACCCATCGCACCGGGAAACCATAAAGAATCGTTTTCGTTTGGTTGGTGCCCCATAATCTGCTGCTATCAATTCCCGAAATTCTACCTGGTACCCAATTATTTTTAACTGTTCGACAAAACTATTAAAAGTCTCACCGGTTTTGTTTTTATCCGGCTGGTCGTCGTCGCCCAGCGGTCCCCATGTTTTAAATTCCTCAACGTTTTCCAAAATAATGACCGTTGGTCGAACCTGCATCGCCCATTTGACAGCTACCCATGCCAGCCCCCGAATGTTTTTATCTTTCGGTTTACCGCCCTTGGCTTTTGAAAAGTGAGTACAATCCGGCGAAAACCACGCCAAATCAACCGGCTTCCCTTCACAAGCTTTAATTGGATCCACATCCCAAACACTTTCACAATAATGCTTAGTATATGGATGATTTACTTTATGCATTGCAATTGCTCCGGGATCGTGGTTGATAGCTATATCCACTGGCCGCCCCATGGCTTGTTCAATTCCTTCGGAGGCACCGCCTCCACCTGCAAAGTTGTCAATAATCAACCCCATGTATTACCCCTCATTTTTCCTCCATCAGGCACTTAAACATACAAATTCTTATGTCCCCCGTATAATTCGAACATTCCTGGCAAATTAGTATCATCACAACCCCATACTTTCCCGCATCGTTGTGCTTTGAGCCAGTCGTTCGGTAGTGCCAAGCTGTCCATAACTAACGCCTTGTGACCTGGCTTTATTTTCCCGCTCTGCGAAACTCACTGATGGCTTTTTAACCTTCGCTTTTCTCCCAAAACGCTGGGCTTCTGTTTGACTGGAAACAGTCCGTTCCCGATGCGACTTTACCCACGCAACACTGGTATTATTGGTATTGATCCGCGAACACTCAACCGAGCATGTTTCAACTTTGTTATTTATTGGCAAGAATTTATTCCCGCAAATTTTGCAATTTTTGTACTCGTAGAATTGTTTAAATTCATCTCCAAATTTCTTTACAAACTTGCTGATCGTGTTATTTCCAACCCGCTTATCATTCACAATCCTGCTCATAGTTGCCGGATCGGTTCCAACCATCTTGGAAAGCTCAACATAAGTGATATTTTTTTCTTCAATGATTTCTATTACTTTTTCTTGTAATGTCACTTCTCATCCCTCCTGTAAATTTCTATCACATTTAAAGCCTCTTTAAAGAGTTTTTCAAGCTGACCCATATTCCCGGTCAAAACTCCGTCGTTCTTCGTCGTGATAGCCATCTCGTCCTCAAATATGATATATCTCGCGATACCTTCGAACTCTTTCGATTCAATTGGCAGCCCTTCGGCTCTGTCATTGTTATAAAATTTCTTGTTGTGGATCTTTCTGAGCCCTTTGATCATTGTCCACCTCCACGATTGTCACCAATACCCCTGGCTCTTTCTTATTCAGGCACATTCCCAGTTTCGAATTGGTTCTTTCCATTTCTCTATCTCCAAATATTTTTTCTTATCAATCAAGATAAGTTTTCCGTATTCGCCAGGATAATATTTTTTAAAGCTTTCAAGTTTCTTGATGCTTTTTTCGTTCATCCAGCCTTTAACTTCAATCCAAATATCAAACTCAGGCAGATAAAAATCAGGCGTGTATGATATGCAACCTTTTGTGAATTCATCGAAAACAAATTCATATTTTTCGTACTCCCACCTAATTTTTAAAAAGTTCATATATCTGGCAATATTTGCTTCCCACGAGCTTCTAAATAAAACGTTGCCAAGATCTTCACGCTCGCCGGCAATCCCCCTTGAGTATCGCGCTATTTTACTTTTTGTAGTATTAAGTGTTCCATTCTCAATTTTTGTTTGAATCATTTTTCTATATCTTTTATCAGCCATTTCTGGTGTAATTTCATCCCAATATTTTTTAACCCTTATCGATGTTTTAGCGGAAAATTCCGGGCTATGATGTTTCCCCAACATACCTTTTGGATGCTCATTTTTTGAGTTCCATTCCTTAAACCGCTTTGATATTCTCGCAGATTTTTGCTCTGGTTTTTCTCTGGTCCATCCATTTTTATGCCAAACGCCAGATTCATCAACAAACCCTTTTGTCGTTTCTTTTTTCTTGCAAGTCCTCTCGATCCCGAGTTGCTTTGCCAATCTACAGATGCTTGTTTTTTCTCGTCCAAGCTTATCGGACAGCTCTTTAAGATTGTGGCTTTTATAATTTTCTAGAATGAACTTTTTCTCTTCCTCGGTAAATTCATTGGTATTGGTGATCCCCAATCTCCATGCTTTGTTTCGTATTGATCCAGGCGACCTTTGAAGTATTTCAGCAATTTCACCAACAGTTTTCGCTTCTGAATAAAGATTTTTCAACTTATCCAATTCAATTTGTGACCATTTCCCCATTTCTCACCTGCTACTTTCTTTTTTCTGTCACGACCACTCTTGTCTCCTTTATGCCTTTTTTATATTCAGCCGATAAAACCAAATCAATATTGCTGAAGCTGTCATCTGAGATAACTCCAAACTGCACAAGCGGATCAAGAATCATTTTCCCTGAATAATTATCCGGATCCCGGCGTGTTTTTGTTGGAAATATATAGTGGATATGGATTTTTGCTTTTAACATCGGTCTGTCGGGGATCATTACCATCCCTGATCGCATCAGCATTGCCCACTCTTTTTTATATTTTTGATAATTCCAGCGATTCTCCCGGCCCATGAATTTATTATTGGACGGCGGCGTATCCGGCACGACAATAGTGATGCTCATCCCGCAATTCCTCCTTCAAATAAAATTCCGTACACATCAGCACCTCGGCGTTGATGCTCACACCTTGGCAGTTCCCGCCGTTATCGGAATGGTTTTCGCAGTTATGGCAGTTAACCCTATTCATGCGGTTGTCAATCAATGCCATCACTTCACCAGCTTTCTCCCGCACATTGGGCAGTAGTTTATTTTCAATTTGCCATTGTGATAGGATTCATCGCACCTCATAAGCAATTCCCCGTCGTTTAACTGCACTGAATAATCATCAAAATACTCAACATCTTCACCCCTGCAAAACTCGCACCCTTCTTTTGGCTTTGGAGCCAATCCCATGTTGCTGATGCCAGTCATCCATTTCCCCATCTTGTCATTGGCGTTTTCTTTTTTGCTCATTGTCTATCCTCCAACTCCTTCGGGAACTCCCGCCGCATATTTTCTTCGCCAATGATCGGCACCAGGATATCTTTCATGAAAACGGGGGTCTTGGTTTTATCGCATTGCTCAACAATTTCTTCAATCCATTCTTTTTCCGGCACTACCTTTTCTTTTCGATTGCCGGTTTCGGCCCCGATAATAACCCATTGTGTATTTTCAAACTCACCATACGGGTTGATATCCCACTTTTCAGTTAACGGTTCGATGCTAATAAACGTATTATATTTAGCGTTATCTTGTGCAAGCCTTACAAACCGCTTCATTCGACTGCTTGTCGCCGTACTCCCGTACCACATATTAGGTGCACTAATTATTAAGCCAGCATTTATTAATTCTGCATATCTTTCTGGATTCTTCGTCAAAAACAAATAGTTGTGCTGTGGCGCATTCGCACATGCTTTCATGACTTCATTAATCCATTCATCCGGCACCCAGTCACCAAATAGATCGGCCATGGAGCAGACGAAAATGTTTCGCCCCTTCTTCCAGTTATTGGGAATCACCAACCGTTCATTGTAAAACGTTGGTTTAAAACCAAATGGGAAAGCGCATCGATAGGTACCTTCGTATATCCCACTGGAGATCATTTCGCTGTACTCCACTTTATTTGCGAAAACTTCTGTGCTACATTTAAAACGATTTGCAATCTTTCTCGCATAGCAGTATTCACAATCGTGCAAACAGCCCGTTACTGGATTCCATGTGCTGTCGCACCATTCTATTTTTGTTTTATTCATTTCATTTCCTCCATCCTCTCAAATTTAATCTGAATCCCCATAGCACCCATAATCTTTCCAAGTGTCATCATCTGCGGATCCCGCTCATCATTTTCATAATGACTGATGCTCCGGCTTGAAACCCCGGATTTTTCAGAAAGCTGTTCCTGGGTTAATCCGCATTGTTCACGCTCTGTTTTTATTAATTCGCCGATTGTCATTCCGCCTCCAAATCCGGCCACAAATCAACAGCTGCCGTCACTTCCATTTCCTCATACGCTTTTTGGCGCTCAGGCGATGTTTCGGGCATGGTGGATTTTGCTTTGCCATTTTCGTTATTGACGTAATTACCTTCCATGATTTTTACGAAGTTCTCAGGTTTCATCACCCAGTCAAACCCCGCTTTCCACTCCTTGACCCTGCCGCAAAGAAAATCACTAGCCTCAGCTTTGTGAAATACTTCAACGATCTTCTCCATGCCAAAATCTTTAAGCCGCAATGTGATATTTTTCTTTCGTGTCGCTGTTAGGCTTTTTACTTTAGGCATACTTGGAACAATGGTATTAAATAGGTCGACAACATCTTGAATTTTGTCCGTTTTTTTTACAGGATCGCTTGACGTATCGTCATACGATTCGTTACACGATTCGTGGGGCGTATCGGTATACGATTCTTCATTCTCATTATCATTCTCATTCTCATTATCATTTATATTTAATTTAGTATAGAGGATTTCTTCAATGACTTTTACAACGGTCAGGTTGAGGTTCTTATAGTCCTTGATATGCTCAAAAACTTTTCCGATCAAATCCTTATTTTTAATTTCCCCAATCTCCCGGATCAGCAAATCTTCAACCGGCTTTCCGCCTTTTATGATCGAATATCTCAAATAATTGAGAATTGCAATCTCACTGGTTTCTTCAGATATGACCACGACATGATACTTATCTTGAAACCTATCAAGCAATACCGATACCGCCTCAACGCTGTATCCCAGTTCAAAGGCCATGATCCGCTTATTGAACTTGTAAATTCCCAATTGCGATGAATGTGGGTTTGTCATCAGATAGAGCATGAAATAACGATCTTCTGGTGTAAACTCATCAACGACTTTGTCATCCGTCCAGAATCCGGTATCGACAATTCTTTTTATTGCCATTTCATTTTAGAACCCTTACGGGGTCTTGCGACCCCGCCCTTTCGCTGGATTAATAGAATACTGGTCTTTTATATGTAAAATTTATAAAAGCTTAGAAAAGTTCATCATCGCCATCTGCCATGAGGTGAAAATCTTCGTCCAGGCCCATTGTCGACATAGGTTCGCTGTTGCTTTGCTGCTGGGTGTTGGCACTATTGCCGCCGTCCTTCTTGCTGCTCAAAAACTGGATCTCATCCGCCACAACCTCCGTCACATACCGGCGCTGGCCATCCTGTGCATCGTAACTTCTGACTTGCAGTCTCCCAGATACACCGATCTGGTTACCTTTTGATAAATACTGTCCGGCGAATTCTGCCTGTTTTCCCCATACCACGATTGGCACAAAGTCTGCTTCCTTCTGGCCATCCTTGTTTTTAAAGCGGCGGTCGACGGCCAATGTGAAGCTGGCCACTGCTTTGCCTGTTGTGGTGTTTTTGACGTCGGGATCGCGTGTTAGGCGGCCGACAAGGATGACTTTATTCATTGCTACACCTCATCATAAAAGTCGTCATCCTCATGAGCCGGGAAGGGATCAGGTTCGTCTGCGAATGGAGGAAGTTTGTCAGTGACTGGTTCATCATCGGGGATTGGGTCATTATCGACGTATTGATATCCCGTTTCCGTAATAACAGCCATATCTCTTTCGTGAGCTGTTTGCATTTCAATTGACATAATCCCCCACTTTGAAATCAGCTGTCTAAGCATCGTCTTGTACGCCATCCCGTCGAAATCCTTGTACCAAAACGATGAGTATAGCCACAAATCGCTATCTTTAACATTCCCGGCTTCAAAATCAGCGTATGACACTTTGTTATATCTAGGGTCTCTTGCTTTGACGGGGTCTTTACTAAAAGCCTGGCTGTATTTGTCGGCGTGAGCAATCATTTTAGCTTTACTCCAATACATTGCTTTTTTAAATCCATTCTCATACTCAAACATCGCGTAATATCCAATTGTCGGGGTGTTTTCGCGGTCTTCTTCATCTTCAATGAGTTGGACTTCAATTTCTTCTTCAAGGGGGTTAAAACTGATTAATTCGCCCTCTTTGATGGATAACACATTGAGTTTTCGATAATACCCTGATCGGATCGCTAACTGGATATAGCCCTTATATCCTAATAAAAACTGGGCCGTTACACTGGCGACTTTTCCGCTTTTGTCTTTCTTTTTAAATGGCACCATATAATACTGCCCCAGTTGAGGGCTAGGGGATAATTTAAGGCTTTCCCCCAACATCGCAGCCGATAAAATCGAACCCTGGTCACACTCTGCCAGTGCCGGATTCGTACTGACGGCCGATATAATTGAGGTGATAAACCGTTGCCCATCTTTCCCCCCGACAACCTCATTTATTTTCCGCTTCACACCCTCGCCGGTCATGAAATTTGAAAATGTATCGCTTGTCGGTTTTTTCGCTATACTGTTATTAACTGCCATGATTAGACTCTCCCAACTTTAATTTTATTTTCAACAAAGAACGCTCTTAGTGCTTTTTTCTGTTCTGGTGTAACTGCAACTTTAAAGATCAAAACTTCCAGCTCTGGTTCTGGATCGATAACTTGCCGGGGTGGTTCGGTTGCGGCTTCGGTTGTGTGATCACCCTGTGCAATAATCGTTACTTGATCCGGAATTACTGCTTCGGTTTCTGCATCAACCGCCGCCGCTTTAACCTGTTCTAATACGATTTTTTTGGCTTCTTCCTGTTGCTTCTTTAATTCCTGCTGTTTTTCATATTCCAGCATTTTTTCAATTTGATCTTCCCACCGTTTTTTCTCAGCCATGGCTTCGGATAAAGAAAAATTAACCAGGTATTTGTCAAGCATCTGCTGTTCACATTCCATTTCGAGGTCTTTAATAACTTTAATGTCGTTCTGAATTGTTTCGATGATTGCGGAAATTTCTTTCTTGATCGCTGATAATCGTTCGCTGGAATTCAACCACTTTTCGACGTGAATTTTGTCATAAGGAACAAGTTTTTTTAGATCGCCAATGGTTTCATCAAAATACAACTTGATTTCAGCTGCTTTCTTGTCTTTAATGGCCTGTTCATATGCCTTAACCTGCTTGTCGATTGTCTGGATCGGTTCGTCAATCATTCCGATCAGAACTTTTACTTTATCCTCAAATTCGACATACGGTTTATTCCAGTCTTTTTTGATCTCTTTTCGCTTACCGTCAATAGTATTTTTTAAGGCGTTTAGTTTCGCCCGGTCTTCTTTCGCTTCCTTGGTTGAATCCTCGGTAACGACCATGTTCTGATATTTAGTCAGGCTGATTTCTAATTCTTGCTTTAACTGGTCGAAATTAAACCCGACTGCCGCTGGTACTATGTCTTTAACTTCTTTTTCTAATATAAACTCCATTTATTTCTCCTTATATGGCCGGTAATATTAAACTTGGCCTAACTTTATTTTTAACCTGGTCCCAGAACTTAATTTCTTTTTCGATAAGATAAACCATGTCTTCCATAACGTCGTTTTTCTCGATTGTATAATGTCTCGTCGTTAACTTCACGTCTTCAAATCCGTGCTTAATTTGAGCTTTTAGGATCACGAAATCATATCCGGTTGCGATGAGCTGATGGAGACATTGAATGTAATATTGATCCGGGATACCGTCTTTCCACTTGCTCCACTGCATTGGGTTCATGATCTGTGTTGTCTTGATTTCCAGAACACCCATTCTTTCACCCTCAATCCATCCGTCAAGGGTTGCAAACATAAACGGGTATACTTTATTGCGGAACATCTTGAATTCGTCGTATTTAACCGAATGCTGAGGAAAATCGAGTATAAACAACTCTCTCAAGAGCGATTCGGCATCATTTCCGTATTTGACGACTGGTTTATTTCCTATATCCTCTGGTTCGACTTCTCCGGTCTTTTCTTGCCACAATTGAATGTTGGTCTTCCATGGGTTCATTCCCAGAATAGCGGCGGCGTCTGATGCTCCAATCCCTGATTTTCGCTCTTCTAGCCATTGCTGGCGCTTTGTATTCATACTAGAAGATCTTATCGATCAGTTCCGAAACAACCATTGCATTTAATTCAAACCCCGGGTCGTCATCCTGTCGTCGTTGAATTGCGCTGATGAACATATCGAAATACGAGCTATCAACTCCGGTAAGTTGCTCTTTTAAAACTTCGATGTTTTTCAGATCGAGATCATTTAACTGCATCGCCATTTTGACATATTGCCCGGCATTAATTGACCATCCACGCTTAATGAATTTTCTGGTTCGGATTATAGAGCATAGCGGGTATTTGCTTCCTTGGTATAAAAGTTCCTTTGCTAATATAGATTCTAATGCTCCGATATTTAGGTGTAAATCTCTATCAGAACTCAACCAATAATTTGTACAATGCACAAAATCATAATTTTTGTGAATCTCTACTGGGTCTCCATAAAAGCGAATAACAAGCTGTATTTTTCCCGTCAAGGTAATTGCGTTAGATGTAAAATATATAGCTTTGTACGAATCTTCTTCATTGCTTTCATCAGGGGTAGAATTTTTAACATCTTCATCATCGCCAACTTCACCGGTCGATGAAATGAAGCACGTAATCCTGCCAAACTCATCTTCTCTTGCATCAACTTGATTTTTGCCTTTGTGCGTACTACTAAATTGATTTGCATAATAGTTCGCAACAGCTAGGCAAGTTTCTTTGTTAGTGAAATAATAGTCATAATCATTAACTTCTTCACCGGTCAACAGGCTTGTTATCGCTCCCCCAGTGATTATTGAGTTTTTATTTACTAATTCTTTAACCGTCTCATCTTTAATTGACTCAACGAAATTTCTGTGAGTTTTTGCCAAAATTGATTTAATTGCTTTTCTATTCATTTACTTACATCCTTTCATGCTGATTCTCGTTCTTTATATTCGTCATAACGGCGATCTGGGTCAGGGTCTGAGCTCTTATCTTCCTCGGCCTGCCATTCCCATGCGTTCACCGAACTAACACAATGCTCGCACCCCAAAATGTCACCATCGCAAGAATAATAGATGGTTTCACATTCTGAGTCGCATAGTGGACAAATCGGATAGTTGGGATCTGGTGGATCTGGGCCATATAGATTCCCAAAGCTCACTTCGCACCTGCCATTCTCATTGCTTGATATACATCATGATAATGATCGTTGCCCACATAAAAAACGTGGTTACCGCCGAATGTTTCCCGGAATGTGATTTCCTTGGTTCCTGGACGATTGCAGTAATGCATATGGCCAGCCTGCCGGATATCATCAAAGCAGTATTGCTCAAGAATCTCAATCACATACTGAGTCGAATACCGCGGTTTCGCCATCTGAATAATTTGCTTTGCTTCCAGTTTTTCTGCTAATTCCATCATCTCTTAATCCTCCACAAATGTTTTCCGTGCCTGCTCGAGGCACCGAATCTCGGACTGGACGCCTTTGAGCCAGCCCTTCCAGAACCCGCCAACGACATACCATTTATCCGTTACTTTTTTAAGAACCGATTCCTGGCCAAGCAGGACAGCAATTCGCAACTCAACCTCTTTCTGATCCATTATTCTCTACCGGGCTATTCCAGCATTCACCACATATTTCCATCAGTGACCTCTCCTCGTCATCCTGACACTCATCGCATAATGGAGGGTTATAGCCATAATTAAACGGGCAGTATCTGAAGATTACACTTTCTCGATCTAAGTCAGGTTGTTTTTCAATCAAATCATCAATAATTGATTTTGCCATCATGCTGCCTCTTCCAGCACCTTGTCCTTGAGTTTTTCAAGGTATCTGACGCACTTCACAAGCTTAGCCACATCGGTATCGCTGATGTATTCGTCGAATACATAATCCGGTTTCTTGTCATAGCTCCTGCCTGTGTAATAAACATTGACCATCAGCCCGTTTACGTGGCCAGCGAAATAAATCGTCACACACGGCTTTCCGCCGATGGCAAACCGATCTTCTTCGACTCCGTTAATTTCGATGCTTAACCGCATGATCTCTTGAACTGCTTCTAATTTATCCATTTGGTTCTCCTTGTTATTCTTGATTTACGCTGTCTGCTGTGGTAAAATTTTTGTATAGTAATTTCATATTTATTTTTGAAGGCATCCGCTGTAACGGGTGTCTTTCTTTTTTTATGCACTTTTGTTTCTCTTTTCCTGTTCTTTCATAGCTGTCAAGTTTCTGCTTACCGGTGTTGTAAACGCCCTGGTGTAAAATGGTTTGTGGAACTCCTCCATCAATTGAGCGACTGTGTAGATGCCGTATCCGGCCAGTGTTTCCTTTTTAATATCGCTAATGTTTAAATCAGCGACAAGCTGCTGACAGTCTTTCTGTTTCATATATTGAAGCCCTCCTTTCATTCATGATCGAACCTTTCTTAAGGTGTAATTTCTTTTGTACTTTTGGAGGTATCGCCGTTCTATCCATAGCCGATACAGCAAAATCGATGTTAGCAAAGGTGCTTTCAAGTAATTCTTTAAGAAAAGCCCCGGCAACCTCGGTTTCGTGATCGTCAATCTGATCGTCGATAATCACCCGCCGCATTTGCCTTTCCATGCTTTGCACGTCTTCAAGCTCTGATTGGTAGTTGATGAATGCTTCGGGCAGATTTCGCGATTTCACTCCACAGAAAATGTTGCCAAAGATTTGATTGGTCTCGCAAAGATACATGATCCCCATGTAAAACTGTCGCATTTTCCGGCGGGCCGGATCGGGGTCGGTAATGTAGAGATCCATCATTTCTAATATAATCTCCTCGGGCGGCATGTTTTTCCGTGAATAATTTGAATAGGTTTCATAGTTGTAAAGGGTATGAATCGATATACTTAGTGCGCTAGCCGCTTCTTCTTGGCTGATTCCGGCACGAAGTCTGAACATTTTAAGGATATTCTTGCAATTATCGTTCATTCTTTAATATCTCCTTTCGTTGTATAATTTTAGTAAGGAAAGTTTCCGCAAGCTTTCACTTTTAACCAAATCCAACCTTCTTGCTGCTTTCTATCCGCAGAATTCTAACTCCTCTTCTCCCTCCTATAATTGTGCCGATGATGCGATTGTTATCCCCACTAACTCGCATCAGGCATTTCTATTGAATCCAACAAATGTTTCAGTTCCACGCCCAATGCATTTGCCAGCGACAGACAAATTGTGACTTTGGGGATGTACTTATTTTGCTCTACGTCGCTGATGCTCGTTTGTGGTATCCCGGTGATTTTGCTTAAATCTGCCTGGGACATATTTCTCTCAAGTCGTAGTTTTTTTAATTCAGTTCCTAACATATCTCGCTCCTTTATTAACGTTTTATCGTTAATTAATTATATATCGTTAATTTCGATAAGTCAACTATATATCGTTAATTTTTATTAAAATAATATGTTATCCTTTAGATAACGATGTTTCGGTAAGGTGGTAATTTTATGACAATTCGTGAAGCTGTAGCTAAAAGAATATTGCTCCTCTGTGATGAACAAAACATCACGATCAACAAGCTTTCTACCAAGGCTGGGGTAACCCAATCAACGGTTGACAGCATCCTCAAGGGGAAGAGCAAAAACCCTGGCGTATGTACGATTAAAAAATTGTGCGACGCTTCCGACATTACGATCATTGACTTTTTTGACCACCCTTTATTCGTGAATCTAGACATCGATTTGAATTAAAGGGAGAAACCAAATGAACCCAATTCAGTTTTTGATCTGCTTTATCGTTGTTATAATTTATAAAGCGTTTTCTAATACCTATTACTATTTTCAAAGCATCAAGCTTTCTAATGATTACAGTGATTTTCTAAAAAATGAAAGTTCAAGTGTCTTTTCTAAAAAACAAGATATCCAAAAGCTTTTTTCAAGAGCTCACATCAAAAATTCATATGTACCAGTCACTCAACCAGTAGGCTATGGTTATCTTCAGGCCGCAAATTACCCAATTATTGACAATATGTTTGTAAAGGATCAGCGTGTTGTAAGTGCTATCATTGGTATGCTTGAAGAAGCAACTGGTGTATATCGACGCCGAATATTTGAATCATTCAACCCTATTTTCTGGGTAGAAACAATTATTTATTTACCGAGATCAATCATTGCTTACCTCGGGTTATCAACGGACGTGATCGCAGTTAAGATCATCCAGGTGATCTGGTGGATCATCGCCCCGATGGCCATCATCTATCGAAATAGCCTCATTTCTGTTTTTCAAAACCTTTTCAATTAGTCTTAACAATACCTTACTCAAATAAGCATACTTTTTAGGGTCGGTTCCTTCTTCAATGCCCATCAACCGATGTGCTTCGATCATGTTTTGAAGCACTTCCTCTTTTTTAGCTTGTGCGACATTGATTACAATTTGTTCGTTCATATCGCTTTCCCTTCCAAATCTCGCTCAATCAATGGCAATATCCCCTGTTCCCTCAATTCCTCATAAAGGAACATCCGCCCGGCCTGGGTCCACTTGGTATGCATGGTGCTGTCCGACCTGCCATCGCTTCGTTTGAACGAAATTGTTTCGCTATGGACATATCCGAAGGGCTTGTACTCCCGGTATAAAATCCACTGGCCGTTGCCGCCTTTATATTGGATATGCAATTCATGAAGTATTTTGTTTAACTTTTGAGCTGACATGCCGTAATCCTGCGCGATTTGCTCAACCGTGACCAGAGATTTGTTGTTGAGGATTGTTTTGACGTAAGCTGCCAGGGGCTTGAGTTCTTCGATTTGCTTTTCTTGCATTTTGATAACACCATCTTTAAACTCGAGTTTTTTGTTGGCCATTATCAGCGCTCTGGCTATCACCTTTTCTGGCGAGTTCCAATCTTTCTCAATTTGGAGAAAATACTGCCGGGCGAGCTTCCCTTTTTCTGAACGCTGGATCATAGCAATTTCTTTTGCCATATCGAGCTTTAGGATGTGATCGGTACATGGTTGCTTGTTCTGGGGGTGCTCAAAAATGAGCGGGGTATAATCTTCGGGCTCATCGAATCCGTATTCCTTCATTCTCGGGAACCAATCTTTATATGCTGTCCCAATTTCCAAAAACGCATGTAGCTCTCTGCCACTCATTGTTGGTTCCTGATTTTCGTTTACTACTATCTTGATTAAATCGTTCATAGTTCTCCTTTCTAACTGGCTTCTGGTTTTTTTGCTTTCTTTGATTTGATACGTTTTGTATCGCTAGGTAGCAAAAAAATATCAGGGAATAATTCATCAAGAGTTTTGCCGTAATAAATTGACAATGTCTTAGCTGTTTTTACGCTTGGGTTTCGCTTGTTTTCCTCGATTTTTCTAATCGTTATCTCTGCAAGCCCAACATCATCGGAAACTTCCCTTCTGGTAAGGTTCCTTCTTTTTCTTTCTTCAATTAAAGTCATTCTCACAATATCACCTCCATTCGATACGTTTTGTATCACTTGTTGAATTGATTATACTTGATACAATATGTATCGTCAAGTGTTTTTTGATATATTTTGTATCATTACTCTTTTGTGATACTTTTTGTATCTGATTTATGGTAAAATTTGAGTGTTTAAAACAAAAGTGAGGTAGTAAAAATGTACGGTTACAGACTAAAGGAACTAAGAAAAAATTTAGATATAACGCAGGAAGAAGTCGCTACTGAATTAGGAGTAACTCGTGGCGCTTATTCCCATTTTGAAAACAATCGCAATGAGCCAGATTCTGAAACGCTTCGTAAACTAGCCGATTACTTCCTCGTCTCCACCGATTACCTCTTAGGCCGCACCGACGATCCTAACTCGACTTATTATGCCGTAGAAACCGGCAAAAGAATAAAGGAATTAAGAGACAAAAGAAATATGTTTCAAGCTCAACTAGCTAAAGCTGTTGGATTAGATGCCACTACTATTTCCAACTACGAACGGGGAGAAAATTTTCCAAGCGAAAGATCCCTGCGTGACATCTCGGAATTCTTCAATGTGTCAATCACCTACCTTTGTGGGCTTACTGACGATCCGACTCCAAACACCTCAGCCAGCCAAAAGCCCCGTCCCTACACCCTCGCTGACTGGCCTACCTTCCTGGCGCAACTCCCAGAAAACGATGCTATGCTCTACCAGAACCAAGACTACCCAGACGATCAAAAAATAGCCATCATGGAAGAAGCTGAGAAAGCAAAACATAAGAAAATGAAAAAAATAGAAAAATTCATGCAATATCCAGTTGAGGTAATCGACGATGCACTCATTTATGCAGCGTTTGATGCCGAACAAAGAAAGAAAATGAACGATGAAAATTAACAGGCTTTATTAAGGTCTGTTTTTTATTTTGTCTGCTTTCGTTGAAAGTTTGACATATGTCAAAATATTAAATCTACAGGAGGAAAACATGAGTTTTGAAGAGAAGTTGAGAGAGTTTATTGAGCGAGTAAAAAAGACAAAGGACAGCATAGCAACGGAGGAGGCCACTAAGACTTCTATAGTAATGCCGTTCTTCCAAATTCTCGGTTATGATGTATTCAACCCGACGGAATTTATACCTGAATACACGGCTGACGTTGGCATTAAAAAAGGCGAAAAAGTGGATTATGCAATCCTCTTAAATGGAGAACTCACCTTACTCATTGAAGCTAAATCGATCAATGAACAACTAGAAAAACACGATTCCCAGTTGTTCCGCTACTTTGGGACAACAGCTGCAAAGTTTGCGATATTAACGAATGGTTTGGTTTATCGTTTTTACAGCGACCTGGACGAACAAAACAAAATGGACAGCTCCCCGTTTTTTGAAATTAATTTACTTGATATTAGCGATAGTGAAATAATTGAGCTCAAGAAGTTCTGCAAAGAAAATTTTGATCTCAGCATGATTTTGGATACTGCTTCAGAGCTCAAGTACCTCGGTTTAATCAAGAAGGTCTTGAAAGATGAGTTTGCAAATCCCTCCGATGATTTTATCCGTTTCATTTTAACCCAGGGTGTATACGACGGCATGAAGACCCAAAATACTGTCGACAAATACCGACCCACTGTGAAGAAATCAATATCCCAGTATATTAATGAACTGGTCAATGACAAAATCCAGAATGCATTAAAAAGCGATGAATCATTCGAGCCCAAGGCCATTCAACAGTTTGAAGAAGTTGATGAATCTGCTCTTATCGCAAGCGTTTCCAACATCATTACTACTGATGAAGAAATCGAGTGCTTTTTCATTGTAAAGTCGATCCTGCATAATACTGTTGATTTAAACCGGATCGGTTATAAAGATACGGCCAGTTATTTTTCGATCATTATTGATGGGAAAGTTACTAAGTGGATTTGTCGCATTTTCTTAAAAGAGAATACAAAATATATTATCATTCCGAATGGTGACGCCAATGAAAAGATTGTCTTAGATAAACTAGACGATATATATGCCTATACTGATCAGCTGGTCGCACGCCTAAACAACCTGATCGGTTGATTAAAACATCGTGAATTTAAGATATTCAATATTTCACGCGCGCCATACTTTTGATGCGTTTTAATAAATCATGAGGATCATCCCTGAATTTTGCACGATATATCGATTTACAGTTCTCGGGAAACCGGTATATACTTTAAGTAAATACTATTAGGAGGAACAAATGAAAAGAAATCTACCTCTTATTTTGATGTCGGTCTTGGTTGTGATTATGCTGGCTGGATGCAGCAGTGGAGGTGGCGGATCCGCCGCAACTGAGACAAGCCCGAAAGTTGACATCGCAAAAATGTCTGCCGAGGAAATTGTCCAAACATTTCAGGATGCCGGATTCCCGATCGAGAACATTCAAGTTCTAACGGCCGAAACCGATAAGGGCGAACTGTTGGGACGTCCCAACCAGTATACAAGCAAAGTGATATTTGAAGATGCTCGATCCGACAGCCCAGCCGCTGGTTCAGCAACAGAAGGAACGGCCGGCGGGTCGGTTGAGGTCTTCGACAACGCCAAAGATGCACAAGCGAGGTATGACTATATCCAGCCAATAACTGAAAATGCAATGTTTTCACAATATCTTTACCTATATGAGAATGTATTCCTGAGAATTGATGGAGCCTTAACCCCAGATCAAGCCGCCCAATACGAGGCTGCGTTTATATCATTACAAAATGGCGTTCTTCCAGAACAATTTTCTGAAACTGCAAAGTAATACTTAACATCAGCTAGCAATAACCATATTTTACCCGGGGAGATTCACCACTCCCCTTCTTCCATTAACGATCTTCGCAAAAATTTACACTTAATTATTCATCCGTCAATCCTACATTCGTGCTAGAATAGAACAAATGTACTATTTATAGGAGGGCTGATGTATCATTTCGAATTAAAACAATCCAATACAATTCACAAAAAATATAGAATAGACTCATTCCCTATCCAACTATGGCAAATCGAACAAGTTATCATAGATCGTGGTTATGATATCATTATTTCTAAGAAAATAAGTTCAACTTCCGTTTTGGGGCGGACTATCTACTTGCCTGTTGTCTGCGATTCACACGCACGGGTTTATCTATCGCATGAATTGGGGCACATTTTAAGCCACAGTTTTAACTCATACACTGCGAAAAACATTAATATATCCAAATGTGAATGCCAGGCGAATGCCTTTTCAGCCTACTTCTTGATGCCTCATGTACTTTTTGAAAGCGATGCACAACATCTCGATGCATGGGAATTATCAGAAAAGTATGGCGTTCCTGTCGAATGGGTGCATAAGCGGTTTAACCTTTGCCAGTTAGGAGGGCTTAGAAATGTCCAATAAAAAAGCAGCACTCTACATCCGGGTATCTACTGTAATGCAGGCGGATCGGGACAGCCTGCCCTTGCAGCGAAGTGATTTGGCAAATTATGCAAAGCTCGTACTTAATGTTGATGATTACGAGATTTTTGAAGACGCTGGTTTCTCTGCCAAGAACACCGACCGGCCAAAGTACCAGGAAATGATGACCAGGGTCCGTAATCGTGAATTTTCTCACATCCTCGTCTGGAAGATTGATCGGATCAGCCGGAACCTGATTGACTTTTGCGAAATGTATGAGGAAATTAAGAAGTATGATACCGCCTTTATTTCGAAGAATGAACAATTCGATACCAGCAGCGCCATGGGCGAAGCCATGCTTAAAATCATCCTGGTGTTTGCGGAGTTAGAAAGAAAACTGACTGGTGAACGGGTCTTATCTGTTATGATCGACCGGGCATCTAAAGGTCTATGGAACGGCGGGTTCGCTCCTTTTGGTTATGAATCCAAAGAAGATGATCCCTTCCCTTCCATCCACGCTGAAGAATCAATCTTGGTTCGCTATATTTTTGATCTTTATGAGGAACTTGAATCATCGGTAGCAGTTGCGCGAAATCTACACGAAAGCGGCCATCGTACACGAAACGGTAACATATGGGGATGTGAAGCGGTATACCGTATCTTGAGAAATCCTTTTTACATTGGCACATATCGTTATAATTACCGTAAAGGTTCGGATATTCCCCGCCGAAAAAAAGAAGCTGGTGAGTGGATTGTTGTTGAAGATAACCACCCCGGGATTGTTGAAAAAGAGCAGTTTGACAGGGTTCAAGCAATTATGGAAGCAAACCACAAAGGAGGGAGCCAGGCTCACCGCAAAAGTTCCGGCAAGCATATTTTTTCAAGCATGTTGTTCTGCGATATATGCGGCGGGAGATACAAGCCCACTAAAGGGCCAAAACGAAAAGATGGCCTTGATTCATCAAGATACAGCTGCTCAGGTTATAGCAGCGGTAACGCCTGCAGTGGAACCATTGGAGATATCATCATAATCCCTTTTGTGTTCGGCTATCTAGCCAACTACTTTAAACTGGCCGATCGCATTACAACCGGTACGAAAAACAAAACAATTGAAAAGACGCTCCTAAAGGGTGATATCTTTTCCTTTGTCACTGGAATTGATGACAATACAATTGAAGATATCCGGTACCACCTAATAAATGACCCGTTGGCCGAAAACAACGACGCAATCAAGTTTGAAGAAGCTCAATCCAAAACTGTAATACATAAACTACCTGATGCTTTTGATGGGGAAATAAAAAAATATCAAACCGCCATTTCCCGCCTAGAAGAACTTTACCTATTTTCAAGCGAATCAATGAGTCAAAGTGAATTTATAATAAAAAAATCCCAATTGCAAGAAAAAGTCGATGAATTGAGAAATAACAAGGAATTGGTGAATGAGGAAGAAAATACCGATGTCGCATCAGATCAAAGCGATTTCATAGTTGGGACAGTCATTTTTAGAAAAATGATGGAAGAATACGGAACGTCTTGTGACTATGAGGATTTAATGCGTAAAATTGGGAAAGATGCTTTGAAAAATGTTTTTCCCAACCTCATATCGAAAATCTACATTCGCAACAATGTTCCTGTTAAAATTGTGTTTAAAAATGGACTGATTCATAATTTTATTTGGGAGCCAGGCAAAAGAAAAGTAAAATCAAGAATCGAGGTATTTCTAAAAACGCACACTGACGATATTAATTCTCTTTTTCAAAGCAATGGGTCTATAACCCATCGTGACTTAAGAGAAATGGGTGACCTTAACAAATCACAAGCGGCTCAAATTATAAGAGCACTGGTTAATAGAAATGTAATCGAGCAAGCACCAGAGCTTGGAAAGGGCTGTTATAAATTAGTTTCTGAAAACATCTTTGATCGGCATGGCAATGCGTGATGCAACCGTCTAATATCATAATGTTTTTACTTTAACGAGACCACCCCCCGGCTCCGGTAAGACGATGCTGGCCAAGGGTTTTCCTTCCATCCTACCAGATTTGACTCTTGATGAAGCCCTGGAAATCACGAAGATCCATAGCATTTCGGGATTATTAAAAAATAATGCGATCATGAGCCAGCGGCCGTTTCGCTCCCCTCACCACACCATTTCCAAGGTTTCTCTGGTCGGCGGCGGTCGAATCCCTAAACCTGGAGAGGTTTCCCTGGCGCACCTGGGGGTGCTGTTTCTTGATGAACTGCCGGAGTTCCAAAAATCAGCCCTGGAAGTTTTGCGTCAGCCCATTGAAGATCAGGAGGTCACCATTTCCCGGGTCAATGCTTCCCTGACCTTTCCGGCCAGTTTTACCCTGGTCACCTCGATGAACCCCTGCCCCTGCGGTTATCTCACCGACCCAGCCCACGAGTGTATTTGCACTCCCCAGCAGATAAAAAACTATCAGGGCAAAATTTCCGGCCCACTGATGGACCGATTGGATATTTTTGTGGAGATCCCCAGTACCAGCTACGATGAACTCCAGACCAAACCCAAGGGGGAAACCTCGCACACCATCAAAAAGCGGGTGGACGCTGCTCGTGAACGCCAAAATCAACGCTATCAGGATCTGGATATCTTTTATAATGCCCAGCTCACACCCAAGCTGATGGAGACCTTCTGCCATCTTGGTCCGGCCGAAGAAAACCTGATGGAAAAGGTCTATTCCAAGATGAAGCTCAGTGCCCGGGGCTTTCACCGAATTTTAAAGCTAGCTCGTACTATTGCTGATTTGGATGCATCTGAAACCATCCAGATCGCCCACTTGTCTGAAGCGATTCAGTACCGGGGCATGACCAGGTTGTCATAACAACTATTGCCTGGAGCAATTTTCCCTCACGACAAAAAAGACTGTCAGTATTTCGCTGACAGTCTTTTTGATTGTTTCTAAATTATTTACGCTTAGTTATTTTTTTAGTCAACGAATTCGTAAATCGCTCTTCGTTTTTGCGCAGGTACCAGAGACCACCGATCCCTACCACCACCAATGCCAGGCTGATCAGTTGGGCTGTTCGTAAACCCATAAACATCAGACTGTCAGTTCTCAGCCCTTCAATGAAAAAGCGACCGACAGAATACAGACCCAGGTAAACAAAGAGTAATTCGCCGTCGACCTTCTTAATTTTATCTTCATAAAAAAAGAGAAAACCAAAAATCAGCACATTCCAAACTGATTCATAAAGAAAGGTCGGGTGTACCTTGATGATTCCCAGGGCGGCATCGTTCACAGTGATAGCCCAGGGCAAATCGGTTTGTGAGCCATAGGCTTCCTGATTTAAAAAATTCCCCCAGCGCCCAATCGCCTGCCCTAAGGGCAGCGCCGGAATTAACACATCCGCCAAAGCGAAAAAACTGATCTTCTTGACCCGACACAGAATCAATGCCACAATCACGCCGGCAATAATACCACCGTGGATAGCCAGTCCGCCATGCCAGGTCGCAATGATTTCGTCCGGATGAGCCACATAATAGTCAAGACTGAAGATGACGTAATAAAGCCTGGCCCCGATGATCACCGCTGGAGTCATATACAAAAAGAAATCCATAATGATCTCCGGGTCAATCCCGTATTTAGGCGCCCGTTTTATCGCTATGAACAGCCCAATCAGTAATGCCGAGGCAATTAAAACCCCATACCACCTGACTTCAAGGCCAAATGCGGTAAATGCTATCGGATCTGGCACAATCATAACTAAATGATGCTTGCGATTTGACCGTTTTTAGCTCCGGCAGCATTTCCTTCTTCAACATCAAGGTGCATATCCAATTTGAAATCTGGATGAACTCGAACCAGTACGTTGTCAAATGTCAGACCTCGGGGGCCATCCAGTTTAACACAAACAACATCCTTATCTTTTAATCCGTAGGTTGCGCCTTCTTCAGTACTCATATGAATATGTCGGGCAGCAACAATGGCGCCTTTAGAAATTTCAACTTCTCCGGCCGGTCCAATTAATTTAACACCAGGGGTGTCAGCGATGTCTCCTGAATTACGAAGTGGCGCTTTGATTCCTAAACAGAAACCATCTCCGATTGAAACTTCTACTTGGGTTTCTGGTCGAACTGGTCCCAGAATTCGGATCCCTTTCAATGTCCCTTTAGGACCAACCACGTCAACTTTTTCTTCAGCGGCATATTGTCCTGGCTGTGATAAATCTTTCATCGGTGTTAATTGGTAACCTTTACCAAATAATGTTTCTAAATCTGCCTGGGATACGTGAATGTGTTTGTTAGATAACCCAATGGGTACTTTTCTTTCCAATTTATATCTCCTTAAATAAATAAATTTTTAACAATCTTTATTTTATCCAATAACCAACGAAATGTTAAGATAATATTTTGTCATCTTTACTTTTTTTTGTTTTTTTTATCTTTTGGCTTAACTCCAACATTTCCTGGGCATGCTCCCAGGTTTTTTGGGTCACTTCCGCACCGCCCAGCATCCGGGAAAGTTCCTCTTTTTTACCCTTTTCATCCAAGGGCATAAAACTAACCTCTACGCCATCATTTTGAGTGCGCTTTTCCACCATAAAATGTCGGTCTGACATGGCCGCAATCTGGGGCAGATGGGTAATACAGATAATCTGCCGACCTCGCGGCGGGGTGACACTAAGAGCTTGAATCTTCTCGGCCACCACCTGGGCAGTTCTGCCGCTGATCCCCGTGTCGATTTCATCAAACACCATCGTTTCAATGGCGTCGAGACTGCCGAAGATGCTTTTTAAACTCAGCATTATTCGCGATATCTCGCCTCCAGAGGCAACCTTCCCAAGCGGTTTTGGCGCCTGACCGGGATTGACGGAAATTAAAAATTCGACAATATCCTGGCCATGGGCAGCCACCCGGTCGGAATCATGTGCCACTAAAATTTCAACCTGAACCTTTTCCATGGCCAACTCTCCCAATTCTTTTTCAAGATCGGTTTTCAATGCCCCGGCGGTTTTTAGACGTAATTGATAAAGATTATTACTAATCGTATAATATTTATCTTGAAAACCGCTTAATTCCTGATAGTAGCTTTGCAGACTTTCATCCCGGTTCAATAAACTTTTTAAGCGGATACTGATTTCCTCGGCGTAGGTCAAGATCTCAGTAATATCATGACCATATTTCCGCTTAAGCCGGGCAATGACGCTCAACCGGGTTTCGATTTCGTCCAAATCACCCAAACTGTACTCCATGTCTTCCAGATAGGAGCGGATCTCAAAAGAGAGGTTTTCCGCTTCACTTAAAATGCCATTGACCGTTTCCAGTTTATCCTGAAAGCTGCTGTCGATTTTGACAATTTCGGCTAGGCTTTCAACCAGCAAACTCAGGGCATCAAGAATCGGGTTCTGCTCAGAGTTTTCGCCTTTGAGCAGTTCATAAGCCTGGCTAGTGTGTGAAAAAAGACGTTCCCGATTTTCCAGAATCCGCTTTTCCGCTTCCAGTTCTTCATCTTCGCCGATAATAAGGGCAGCGGTTTCAATTTCATTGATTTCAAACTGCAGGGTTTCTTTTTCCCGTTCCAATTCCCGTTCGTTAGTTTCCAGCTCGGTGATCAGATCCTGAATCCGTTTGATGTCACTTGCATAGGCGGCCGTCTGTTCCCGGTATTTTCGGCTTTTTTCACCGCCAAAGGCATCCAACAACCGGCGATGATTCTCTCGTTTGAACAGCGATTGATGCTCATGCTGGCCATGGATATCGATCAGTTCATCCCCGATTGTTTTCAGTTGGGCGACGGTGATAATTAAACCATTAGCACGGCAGATATTGCGACCGCGATCATCCATTTCCCGAATCAGGATCAGCTGTCCATCCTCCATCGGGATGCCATATTCCAGACATTTTTCAATCAGACTTTTCTGTTCACTGATATCAAAAAGTCCTTGCACCGTCATCTTGTTTTTTCCCTGACGGATGTTTGTTTTATTGCCCCGATTCCCCAGAACCAGCGTCAATGCATCAATAACAATGGATTTTCCGGCTCCGGTTTCCCCGGTGATCACATTAAGTCCCGGATCGAAATCCACCGCCAGATGATCAATCAGCGCATAATCGTTCACAACGAGATTTCTCAGCATAGAGCCCTCCCTATTTCATCAACTTTTTAAATTTACCGACAATTTCACCCACCATGTCGCGGTTGCGGACGAGCACGAAGATCGTATCATCCCCAGCGATGGTTCCAACAATTTCACACCAGTCCATCGAGTCGATCGCCAAGGCTGCTGCCTGAGCCATGGCCGGAAGGGTTCTCAGCACAATGTTATTTTCAACATAATCAATGGTTAAGACCGATTCTTTAAATACGGCCGTAACCCGTTCAATATAAATAGTGCCAATATCCTTAAGAGGGGCATAGTGTTGCACCCCTTCATGACTGCTCACCTTGATCAGTTTCAACTCTTTGATATCCCGGGAGATCGTTGCCTGGGTCACCGGAAAACCGGCGTCTTTCAAGGCCTGAGCCAGCTCTTCCTGGGTTTCGATGCGGTTATTTTCGATGATTTCAATAATTTTTAATTGTCTTGATACTTTCATGTCTTTTCCTTCCTCTTCCTATGCTAAGTTAAGATCGCTGCGATGCTGTTATGTTTGTATTTTTCTGTCGCTTGCTCATTTTTCTAATATTCACTAGAAAGTTTGATTCGTAGCCGATCATAGCTGCTCATGTGATTCAACCGGATCAGCCGGGTACAGTAGGTGGCTTTTTTAACCTTAACTGCATCTTGAGGCGTAATGGAAACCGTCGTCTGTCCATCGAAGGTGACCATAATATCTTGTTCGCGATCACCGAATTCCAGGTTGATCACCTCGTCCTCCGGCAAAATGTAGGAGCGGTCATGCAGTCGATGGGGACAGATGGGATTGAGAATCATCACGTTAGCCTGGGGTGACACCACCGGTCCACCAGCAGCTAACGAATAACCAGTGGAACCGGTGGGAGTGGCAATGATCAACCCGTCGGCTCGAAATTTGTCAATCGTTGAACCGCTGGCTTTGGCCTCAATATCCATCATCCGGAAGCCCCCACTTTTGACCAGAACATCGTTTAAGGCCATATAAAAACAGGCGCTTTCATTTTCTTTTTTGATACTGCAGCTTAACATCATCCGTTCTTCAATGTAATAATCTCCCGAACTTAAATTTTTCAGGGTCTCTTCATAATTACTGGCCTCGCCTTCGGTTAAAAATCCCAGCTTACCCAGATTGATTCCGAAGATTGGAATCGAATAAAAACAAACCTTACGGGCAACAAACAAAAGTGTGCCATCCCCCCCCAGAACCAGAATACAATCCGGTTTTCGATAGAAAAGGTTTTTCGGATAATAAATAACGCATTCATGGGAATATTTAATCTGACCTTCCAGCAGGGCTATTTTAAAGCCGCAACGGATTAAATAGTCGATGCATTTTTCAGCCAGAGCTGGGCTGTCCGGCTTATCCATATTCAGATAAATGCCGATTTCCTTAAAGTTTCTTAATTCAGCTTCCAATCTTACTCACATCCTATTCGTCCAGAGGTTCTTTCTTTTTTTTGCAGCTTTCATGGGCAATGGTTACCACCGTGTGAATCAATGCTGCCCAGTTTTCTTCAGTCTCCGGCTCGGTATTTTCAACAAAAACTAAAAACTCAATGTTACCCTTGGGTCCCTGAATTGGTGAAAAGTCCAGCCCTTTTATTAAAAAGCCCTGATTTTCGATGGCAGTCATCACTTCAAATAAAATTGACTCATGAACTTTTTTGTCACGGATGACGCCGTTCTTACCGATTCTTTCCCGTCCGGCTTCAAACTGTGGCTTAATCAGCCAGATCCCCCGGGCTCCGGGTTTCATAAACAATTTGATGGCTGGGATCAGTTTGGTTATTGAAATAAACGAGACATCCATAACGGTACCGTCGACCATCTCGGTAATGTTTTCTGCTGTCAGATACCGAAAATTAGTCCGTTCCATGGAAACAACCCGGGGATCATTTCGTAACTTCCAGTCCAGTTGTCCGTAACCCACATCGACTGCATAAACCTTTTCAGCGCCGTTCTGCAGCAGACAATCAGTAAAGCCGCCGGTGGATGATCCGATGTCGATAAAGGTTTTCCCCGCCACTGTCAGATCAAAGACTGCCAGCCCTTTTTCCAATTTTAAACCACCGCGGCTGACATAGGGCATATCACTGCCCTTAACCAGAATCGTTGCCTCGGTGTCGACCAGATCTCCGGCCTTGTCCTTGACCTGCTCATTGACCTGAACCAGCCCCGCCATAATGGCTTTTTTTGCCCGTTCTCGGGTATCAAAATAATTCCGGCTCACTAATAATTTATCTAAACGTTCTTTCAATTTTTCCTCTTTTCATGGGTCCATTTTCATTTTTTTAGCAACTGTAAACCGCCGCCTTTATTTTCGGCGACGACAGATATAGCTGGCCAATTCCTGAAGAAACGCCGTTCGCTCACCGATCGGTTTAAGCATTTCGATGGCTTCTGTTTCCAACTCATCAACCCGCAGTTTTGAAGCATCCAGACCATAGAGCGACACAAAGGTAGATTTATGATTTTTTTCGTCACTGCCAATGGGCTTACCGAGATCCGCTTCGTTACCTTCGATATCCAAAATATCATCAACAATCTGAAAAGCCAGGCCAATCCGATGACTATAGCTGATCAGCCGTCCCTGGGTAGCCGGTTCGGCGCCAGCGATGATGCAACCGCACTGGACACAGGCTTCCAGCAGAGCAGCAGTCTTGTGTAAATGGATATAGTCCATTTCATCGAGACCGATGACCTTATCTTCACTAAGCATATCCGCCACCTGGCCACCGATCATGCCCCGGATGCCGGATGCCCCCATGATGCTTTTCATGGCACAGAGATAGTTCGTCAACATCGTTCCAGTAAGACCCTGGGCTCCCTGGAGCATCGTTTCAACCGCATAGTTCAAGAGTCCGTCTCCAGCCAAAATGGCCATCGCATCCCCATAAACCTTATGATTGGTGGGTTTTCCCCGGCGCAGATCATCATTATCCATAGCCGGCAAGTCATCATGGATCAATGAATAGGTATGGATCATCTCAATCCCCATAGCCAGCGGTTTGATTACCTCCGCATCACCTTCCAGGGCCCGGCAGGTTTCCATCATTAAAATCGGCCGGAGCCGTTTGCCGCCGGCAAAAAGGCTGTATTTCATGGCTTCAATAATCACTTCCGGGGTATCTAAATTTTGCTGAAAAACTTTTTCAAGCTCGCCATTAATTGCGGCCACCCGGTCAGCAAACTGTGTTTTGAATGCATTCATGCTTCCACACTCCCTTCGAATTCCTTTTCTTCACCATCAATCATGATCGTTATTTTTCCTTCAAGAGTGTCCAAGTCGGCACTGCACTCGTTGATCAGTTTCATTCCCTCTTCAAACAGTTTCATCGATGCCTCGATTTCCTGATTGTCTTCTTCCAGTAGTTCGGCGATAGTCTCCAGACGACTCATTTTAGTTTTCAGTTTCTTAACTGCCATTATTTATTCTCCTTCGTGGATTGAATGCTTGCCGCTGCCTCACCATCCGCAAAATGGAGGGTTACCAGCTGATCGACCGTTAAACCAGTCACCGACGCAATGGCCAAGCCATTTTTATCCGTCACCCGAACATAGCCTTTTTTCAGCGCATTCACAGGACTCATGGCTTCGATTCGGGTCTTAACATTGATCAATTGCTGTCGCTCATTTTTAATCTGGTTATTCAGTGCCCGGATCATCCGATCATTGATGACATCGAGATGCAGCCGCATTTCTTCGATTCGTTCTTTGGGACGAAACCGCAGAAATTCTTTTTTCATCCGCATTAAGGCCTCACGGTTGTTACCAATTTTAGCTTCCATGACCTGAATCAGACGACTTTTTTGGGTAATCAGCTCCCGAATCATACTCAGAGTTTCTTCAGCGACCAGTTCGGCTGCTCCAGAAGGGGTAGGTGCCCGCAGGTCTGCCACAAAATCGGCAATCGTATAGTCAATTTCATGGCCTACGGCTGAAACGATCGGCAATTCCGATTCAAAAATAACTTTTGCCAGATGCTCATCATTAAAGGCCCACAAGTCTTCAATGGAACCGCCGCCCCGACCAATGATAATCACATCCACTGACTGAGCGGCATTAAAGGCCCGAATCCCTTTGATTATATTCCCGGCCGCTTCATCCCCCTGAACCAGGCTGGGATAAATAACAATATCGATCAGCGGATTCCGTCGTTTGATAATGGCAATCATATCCTTGACCGCCGCTCCGGTGGGCGATGTGACCAGTCCCACCCGACTGATGATTTCCGGCAGTTTTTTTTTGTGATCACGGTCAAAATAACTTTTAGCTTCCAGCTCATCTTTTAACACCAGATAAGCCTGGAATAAATCCCCCAATCCCTGGGGTTCCATCGACCGGACTGTAATCTGATATTGACCGCTAGGCAGATAGATGCCTAAACTCCCCCGCAACGTCACCTTCTGGCCTTCCTTGGGTAGGAATTTGAGCCCAATGGCGGCATTCTTAAACATCACACAATCAATTTTACTACCGGCATCTTTCAGGGAAAAATACAAATGTCCCGATGCCGCCCGTTTGACGTTGGAAAGTTCTCCCTGGATCACCAGATGTTTAAGGAGACTATTGGATTCCAACAGCGTTTTTAGATACTGGTTAAGCTCAGATACACTGAGAATTTTTGCATTTGTCACCGACCGCACCTCATGCTTTTATAATAATCCATTCCCATCAGGGCATTTCCCGCAGCATTATCCCGGGAATATTCGCCGGGCGAAAAATAAAGATTCAGTCCAGTTGCCTTCAGTTCATGCTCCACAATTTTTTTGATAATCAGATTGGACATCACCCCGCCGGAAAAAAGCACCGACTGAAAAAGATATTTTTTTTGCAATCCGCTAATCGCTTTTGACAGGGTTTTAGCAATCGACTTGAGTACCAGATAGGCAACTATACCCCGATCAGTCCCGGCTTCCAAAAGTCTCTGAGCCTGGTTTTCCTGGCCGGAAAAATGGAAATCCACGCCATCCATGGTGGTTGAAATAACCAATTTGCTATCAATGGATTCAGGCATAACCTGGTTTGCCAGTGTTTCCAGCGCTTTTCCCGCCGGAAAATCACATCCCATCAGCACCCCAATCCGGTCAACCAGTTGTCCGGCATTGAGATCCCGGGTTGCGGCGATGATTTCGCAATCAAAACCGATCGATTTCTTTTTTACCAGCAGAATTTCTGATGTGCCTCCCGAAAAATGAACCGCCGCAAAGGTTTCTTCCAATTCCGGAGAGCCGCTGCCATAAATGGCCGCCCGGAGATGATTCTCCTGGTGACTCACTGCTAATGGTTTGGCACCTAATATCGCGGCCAAAGAACAGGCCATAGACTCCCCCGAACGAAAGACCGGCATATAGGAGTCACGCAGCGGCCGTGGCCGTTCCGAATAACAGATGACTTCAATTTCCCGTCCCCGGGGCAGCTCCTGAAGTAACAGTGGTAAATGATGCACATGCTGAAAAAGGGCATCCGATTGACGAAGTCCTTTTTCTCCTGACTTCACTTCCAATAGGATGCCCTTGTTATAAATCATGTTTTCATTTTCGTCTACTAAGGCAACCGAAGTTGTATAATTACTGGTATCAATGCCAAGACTAAGGGCACTCATTGAGTTCGTCCTTAACTATTTTATTTAAAATACCATTAACGTAATTTTTTCCATCCTCGTCTCCGAATTTTTTCGTCAGCTCAATTGCCTCGTTAATGACAACTTCAAATGGTACTTTTTCATCCATATATTTCAGCTCGCAAATTGCCAAACGCAGAATTGATTTTTCTACCTTTGGAATTCGATCAATTTTCCAGGTGCTTTTAAGATAGTCATCCAGGATATCATCTATTTCCGGAAGATGAGCTTCGGTGGTATCGATTAAGGTTTTTCCATAGGTCAGATCCAGCTCATTATCCTCTAAAAAATATGCAATACTATCGGTAAAATCTCCTGGTTCCGGATGAAAGTCTAATTGAAATACACCTTTTAACGCATATTCCCGTTCTTTTTTTCGACTCATGCGCTACTCCTTCAGATTCTATAATTCTATAAAAGGGGCTTGCGCCCCCTATTTGCCTGAACCTTCAATTCGGACATTAACCACAGCTACCTGGAAACCCGCCATCGATTCCACCGCAACCTTGACTTTTTTCTGAATTGCTTTTGAAACCTTGATAATATCGACCCCGGGTTCGGTGATCACATAGACCCAAATCATTAAACCGTCGGGATCTCTGGCAATCTTGACACCTTTTGTTGTTGATGCCAGATAGAGCTTATCCATGATTTCATCGGTGATTCTCAATGAAATACGCGTCACACCGTTAACGCCAGTAGCCGCCAAGCTGACAATTGAAGCAATCATTTCGTCATTGATATTCGGGGCCTGATTGTTTTTCATTTCTATTTTCATCTTAATTACCTAAGTTCTTTAGATTTCCTGATGACAGTCGCAACCATCTTCGCCGCAGCATGATGCAACTTCTTCATTTAATTTAAATGGAGCGCCACAATCGGGGCAGACGACAGAGTTGTTTTCAAAAGCTTCAAATTCAGTGATATAAATATTTCCGCACTCGGGACAAATGATTTCGTAATAATCTTCTTCATCAAACTCGAAATCTTCATCATCGCCGTCGAAATCTTCATCCAAAATAAATTCTTCCAGATCTGAAAGATCATCATCAACCATTTCTACATATTCTTCCAGTTCTTCCTGAGCTTCGGTAATGCCATCAAGGGCATCGACAATGTCTTCAAGAATATCCAATACCTGAACGAGAACCTTGCCTTCGTTGGAAGCCAGATCTAATTCCAGACCATCTACCAGGCCTTTGGTATAAGCGACTTTTTCATTAATATATTTCATTTTATACCCTTTCCATGTAATCGCCCGTACGGGTATCGATTCGAATCTTATCACCTTGTTCAACAAACAGTGGCACAGTGATAATTGCTCCGGTTTCAACAGTTGCTGGTTTATTTGCACCGGTTGCGGTGTCTCCCTTGAAGCCGGGATCTGTTTTAACAACTTCCAGCTCGACAAAATTAGGAGCCGCTACCGAAAAGGCAATACCTTTTAATGATTTCACGGTGGCAATATCATTTTCTTTCAGATATTTTAATGCTTCTTCGACCTGGTTCAAGTTAAGCGGAATCTGCTCATAGGATTCCAGATCCATGAAGTAATATAAACCGCCGTCTTCATATAAGTATTCCATTTCGCGGGTTTCAACCTGTGCTTTAGGATAACGTTCCGTCGGGTTGAATGATTTTTCAACCACTGCTCCTGTAATTACATTTCGAATCTTTGTTCGAACAAAGGCCGCACCCTTACCTGGTTTTACGTGTTGAAATTCAATGATGGTAAATGTATGACCATCCATTTCAAACGTTACCCCTTTTTTAAAATCTCCTGCTGATACCATATTTACCTCCGATATGCATATGTTAATTTTTTCTTCTCATTCAATGTTATTATTCTATCACAATTCTTGAGAGCCGTCATCCCAATTTATTATTATCGCCGGGCTTGATGCTGGATAATTTGCCGGTGAGACACCGTATCTGTCCGCTCAGATCCTTGATCGTCTGAATCTCCTGATAGCCGTCATTCGCTAATAAGTCAATCACCTCGGCGGCCTGATGATCCCCAATTTCCAGTGCCAGAAGACCATCATTTTCCAAAAACAGATGAGCCTCGGCAATGATCCGGCGGTAAAAATCCAGACCAGATTCTCCGCCGTCTAGTGCCAGATGGGGTTCATACGCAATAATGTCCCGAGCCAGCCCACTCATCTCTGCCCGCCTGATATACGGCGGATTGGAGACGATCACATCAAAGCTTTCGCCCTCGGGAATGGCGGCAAATAAATCGCCTTGATAAAGGGAAAGATCCCCTTTAACCAATTGGCTAGCATTAATTCTTGCCACCGTCAGTGCCGCCTCTGAAAAATCACTGAGACTAACGATTCCCGGTTTAAAGTATTTCTTGATCGAAATGCCAATGGCTCCGCTACCAGTACACAGATCCAGAACTTTAGCCCCGTCCGGGTAGTTGTCCTGTAAATACTCAAGCAGATGCTCCACCATCGGTTCAGTATCTGGTCTGGGGATTAAAACATCGCCATTGACAAAAAAATCCAACCCCATGAATTCTTTTTTTCCCAGAATGTAGGCGACTGGTTCTAATTGGCAGCGTCTTTTGATGGCACTACGATAGATTTCTGTTCGTTCCAAGTCCACCACTTCCTGTGAATGGGTATAGAAATAGACCCGATCCTGATCCAAAATCCGACTGAGCAGAATCTCAGCCTCTAAACCGGGATACTCGATTCCAGCCTGAGTAAGTATCTGCCGTCCAAAATCCAAAATCTCTTTGATGGTCATTTTTCCTACCTCAACTTAAAACTATAAACCCATTTTCGCATCTGAACAAGAAAAAAGCCGGTTACAAGAACCGACTTCTTTTTTATTCTGCTGACTCGTTTTTAATGCCGTATTTTTTATTAAATCGATCAACACGTCCACCAGCATCAATAAGTTTTTGTTTCCCTGTGAAAAATGGGTGACATACTGAACAGATTTCCACTTTTAATTCTGGTTTGATAGAACCAGTTTCAAATGAATTTCCGCATGCACATTTAACTATTGATTTGCCGTAATTTGGATGAATGCCTTCTTTCATCGAATCCACCTCGTTTCTTATTTATTTAATTGCTAATTGTTATTTTATCAACCGTGATATTATATCAAACATTTCTTAAAAGATCAAATATTTTGTGCGTTATATTTATTAATAAATTTTTTCATAAAAGCTTCGTTATCTTTGGTGCGCTCTAGAATTGAAATAATCTTATCGGTGAGGTCATAAACCGTGGTTCCCTTGTAGAGTTTGCGAATGTCGAAACTGACTTTCAGCTCTTCGGCGGTTAAAAGTTTTTCCTCCCGACGGGTGCCGGAACGGTTCAGGTTAATAGCCGGGTAGATCCGCCGCTCGGCCAATTCTCGTTCCAGATGCAGTTCCATGTTACCGGTACCTTTGAATTCTTCAAAAATGATGTCATCCATCCGGCTGCCGGTATCCACCAGAGCCGTGGCCAGAATAGTCAAACTGCCACCTTCCTCGACGTTTCGCGCAGAACCAAAAAACTTTTTAGGAAAAAACAACGCCTCTGGATCAAGACCACCAGACAGAGTTCGACCCGATGGCGACACTACCAGATTGTTTCCCCGCGTCAGCCGGGTTAAACTATCAACCAGGATAACCACGTCTTTCCCCTGTTCAACCAGCCGCTTACCGCGTTCCAACACGATTTCGGCCACCTTAATATGATTTTCAGGCGGTTGATCAAAGGTCGAATAAACAATATCCGCATCGATCGATCGTTTCATATCGGTGACTTCTTCCGGCCGTTCATCCACCAGCAGGATAATCAGTTCGATTTCCGGATGGTTAGTAGTAATACCGGTGGCAATTTCCTTTAACAGAATCGTTTTGCCGGCTTTCGACGGCGCCACAATCAGCCCCCGCTGGCCTTTTCCCATCGGTGAAAAGAGATCAATCATCCGGGTTGACACAACATCCTGGGTTGTCTCCAGAGTGATCCGTTCTTCTGGAAAAATCGGTGTCAGCCGTTCAAAGCGAGGCCGATTGGCAATTTTTTCAGGAATGTCACCGTTGACCTTTTCCACATAAAGCAAAGCGTCAAATTTTTCATTTTCGCCGGACATCTTAATCTTTCCGAGGATTTTATCTCCGGTACGGAGATTAAACCGGCGGATCTGGTTAGCAGCCACGTAAATGTCGTGGTCACCGGATAAATAATGATTGGTTCTCAGAAAGCCAAACCCATCCGAATTGACATCCAGAATCCCTTCCTGGGAATTTTTAAAACGGTCCAGATCCTTTTTATCATCCACATAGAGCATGCTGTTGATCTTCTGGATAATATCCGCTGTTTTGGTGCCGTTGACCTTTTCCAGAAACAGCATGGCTGAATATTTTTCGCCGGTTTTGGGCGGGCGCACCTTGCCGCTTAAGACATCACCCGTTTCGAGCTTGAATTTTTGTATTTGCGAGCCAGAAATATAAACAAATTCCTCATTGGATTTCATTTCTTTGTTTTTGACAAAGCCAAAACCCTCCGGCAGAATTTCCAGATTTCCTTCTACTACAGACGTATTTTCCATGGGGTCTTTAAGTTTATAATAGGGCGAACGGGCGCCGTTTCCATTTGATCCATTAGTGATCCGCGAATTGATTTGACCCGGCTGTTTATCCAGAGTTTTTTTTTCAGCTGGTATTTTTTCCGGTATTTCTTTATCATCCGTCAATGATTCTTTTTTCTTTATCTCATGATGATGCTCGTGCTGATGATTCTGATGAGCAGATTGATCTGTCGAGGTCTCCATTTTTTCTTCAATGGCCTCAATGAGTTCAATTTTTTTAAGTCGGCTTGTTTTTTCGATACCCAGACGCTCGGCCTGTTTACGCAATTCAACAACCGTTAAATCTTCCAGTGATTTCTTTTCCAATATGTGCCTCCATGGGTTTTAGATGGTTTTAGTAGTTGATCTTAGAATGAATTTTTCGATTTTATTTTACTGAATATTATGCTTCAATTCGCAGAATAGTCTGAAGGTTTGTTTAATGCAGATACCTTAATCTACCACAAATATCCATTCTTGTCAAAAAAACCAGGTGACGCATTACTATTTGCTATTTTTTCTAACTAACGTAGTACCGACAATTGTTACATCATGTTGTACGCATCGGAGCGAACAACAGATTAACAATTGGTCGGTACCGTAGTCCAAGCCAACCCTAACAGCTTATTCCTGTTCGCCTTCGATAATTGAAATCATAATGGCGTTTTCGACCCGCCGCCGCTCAATTTCGCAGCTGACAAAATGGGGTTTCATAATCGTACCGTTAAAGTTATAGGCATTGGCATGGCAGCCGCCGCCGCAGAAATATTTAGCCCAGCAGGTTTGACAGTCTTCTTTTTCCAGCAGGTTACCGGCATCAAAGATTTTTTTGATCTCACCGTTGGTGATACCGTTGTTTACATCGCCCATTTTAAAGGCTTCATTGCCGACAAACTGATGACAGGGGTAGATGTCCCCTTCTGGTGTCACGGCGACATAATCTTTACCAGCTCCACATCCTGACAGACGTTTGTAAACACAGGGGCCATGATCCAGATCAACATTAAAATGAAAAAAGTTATAGTCGAGCCCCGCTTGACGGCGCTTTAAATAGGACAAGGCCAGCGCATCATATTCTTCCATAATCGCAGGTAGATCCGACTCGGTCAAGGCATAATCGTGAGTCGCTTCAGCCACCACCGGTTCCACTGAAATGCTTTTAAAACCCGCTTCAGCTAAAAACTGAACATCCTTGGCAAAATCAAGATTATGATGGGTATAGGTTCCGCGGACATAATGATCTTTGTCGCCACGCATTTTTGCCATCGCTTTGATATTGTCGATAATCACATCAAAGGAGCCCCGATCATTGACCGTTTGCCGCATCTGGTCATTGACTTCTTTACGGCCATCCAGACTGAGGACAATATTGTCCATGGTTTCATTGAGATATTTGCGGGTCTCCGCATTGAGCAAGACCCCATTGGTGGTCATCGTAAATTTGAATTGCTTATCATGTTTGGCGGCCATTTCATTGCCATATACCACCAATTGTTTGACCACATCGAGGTTCATCAGCGGTTCTCCACCAAAGAAATCCACTTCCAGGTTTTTCCGGTTTTTGGACTGGACGATGATAAAATCAATGGCTTTTTTTCCTACCGCCAGCGGCATCAGCAATTTTTCGCCGTCAAAGTCGCCCTGAGCAGCAAAACAATAGGAACATTTCAGATTACAGTCATGGGCGACATGAAGACAAAGAGCCTTAATCAGATCTTCATTGGCATAGTTTTCCCGTTGATAGTCTATTTCCCGGAATAACAGCCCGGCAGCTTTGACACCATCCAATTCATCCAGGCATTCATTGAGTTCCGTTAATGGATATTTTCCTTGATAACTGGCAATGATTTCGGCTCTGCTTTTGCTTTCATAGTGATCCAGCAATTCATAGGTCAGTTCGTCGACAGTCAGTACCGTGCTGGTATCCACATCCAAAACAATATTGAGACCATTCTTTTTATATTTATGTATCATTTTTTCTCCCATCATGAAAAAAGGGACTATCTCTTACGAGACAGCCCCTTTCAGGCTAGTTTATTATTTTTCAGTCGTTTGTTTGCATTTTTGATTTCCGACGGTGCAGGATGTTTTACAGGCTGATTGACAGGAAGTTTGACATTCCCCGCACCCTCTGTTTTTTACGTCAGTGAGTTTACCTTCTTTAATGATTTTAATGTGCTTCAAATTGTTCACTCCCTTCAAAAATTTATTTCTAACCGACGATGGCCGGCGCTGACCTGATAATTGCCGGTCAGCCAATCGCAGGTCTGCTCTTTATTATTTTTTTTCTTCGTCGATTTCTTCAAATTCCGCATCGACGATAACTTCTTCATTATCCAGATCTTCCAGTTCTTCAAAATTGTCTTCTACTGTTTCTGCAACAGCATCCCCAACACTGACAATTCGAGCAATGGCCGATTTTGTAATCAATGCCTTATTGTAATCTGGCAATAATTCAATGGTTACATTTTCTTCACCAATCGCATAGACGATTGCATAAAACCCGCCAATTGTAACAATTTCATCCCCTGGTTTCATACTTGATCGCATTTCTTTAACTTCTTTTTGTTGTTTTTGCTGTGGTCTTAAAACAAAGAAATAGAAAAATACAAGTACTAAAATCAAAGGGAGAATTAATGTAAAATCAATTCCAAACATTCACATTCTCCTTCATCTTATTCAGCGATGCCGAATTTTTCAAAGAAAGCTTCTTTATAGGCTAATAAATTGTCATCCATTATGGCCTGTCGAATTTTCTTCATTGTTACAAGTGTAAAGTATAAATTATGATATGTCAATAACCTGGCTCCTAAAATTTCATTGGTTTTAATGAGATGGCGGATGTATGCCCGGGTGTAGTTTCGACAAACGAAACAATCACATTCCGGATCAACCGGCGAAAACTCTTCTTTGTAGGTGGCATTGCGAACCACGACCTTGCCATGACTGGTAAAAGCAGTTCCGTTTCTGGCGATCCGGCTTTGGAGCACACAGTCAAACATATCGATCCCCCGAATTGTGCCTTCAAAAAGCGCATCCAGCGAGCCAACCCCCATTAAATAGCGGGGCTTATCTTTGGGCAGCAGCGGTGTGGTGACATCCAGCATCCGGTACATCACATCTTTGGGTTCGCCCACACTGAGTCCGCCAATGGAGTATCCCGGAAAACCAATGTCGGTGAGCTCCTGGACACTTTGGGCGCGCAAATCAGCGAACATGCCGCCCTGGACAATCCCAAACAAGGCCTGATCGGCTGGCCGCTTATGAGCATCCTTACAGCGTTTGGCCCAGCGGGTGGTCATTTCCATTGATTTTTTAGTATACTCATAATCGGCACCAGCCGGGGTACACTCGTCAAAGCACATAATAATATCTGCGCCGATGGAATTCTGCATGTCAATGGCTTTTTCCGGGGTCATGAAATGTCGGGATCCATCCAGATGTGAAATAAATTCAACACCGTCTTCGGTGATCTTTCTTAAATCATTTAAAGAAAATACCTGAAATCCGCCACTGTCGGTGAGCACCGGCCGATTCCAATTCATAAACTTGTGGATGCCGCCGGCCTTGTCCATAATCTCCTGGCCAGGTCTCAAATAAAGATGATAGGTATTGCCCAAGATAACATTGGCATCCATCTCCACCAGGTCTTCGGACGACAGGGACTTCACCGTCGCCTGGGTTCCCACCGGCATAAAAATCGGGGTATTGATAACGCCCCGCTTGGTATGGATCTTTCCGAGTCTGGCTCCAGTGTCTTTGCACTCCTTAATCAATTCATAACGAAATTCGCTCATTCTTTTCTCCTGATTTTTTATATAGTTGTAACTTCAAATGCTTCAAACAAAAATTGCTTTGCTGCTGTGCAAATGACGGGTCTTTTTTACTCAATAAACAAGGCGTCCCCAAAGCTGAAAAAACGATATTTCCAGTCGATGGCGGTTTGGTAGGCTTTCATAATCGCTTCCCGGTTATAGAAGGCCGATACCAGCATCAGCAAGGTCGATTCCGGCAGATGAAAATTCGTGATCAAGGCGTCGACCACCTCCCATTCATAGCCGGGGTAGATAAAAATATCGGTTACTCCGGTGTAAGGGGTTACCACGCCATCATGAAGCTTGGCATTGCTTTCCAGGGTTCGCACCGAGGTGGTGCCCACGGCGATGACCCGACCGCCTCTTTCCCTGGTTCGCTTAATGGCTTTGGCGGTTTCCTCCGGCACCTCATAATACTCTTCGTGCATATGGTGTTCTTCGATCACGTCGCATTTTACCGGACGAAAGGTGCCAATCCCGACATGAAGGGTAACCTCGGCAATTTCCACCCCCATCGCTTCGATTTTCTGCAGTAGATCCGGAGTGAAATGGAGCCCGGCCGTGGGCGCTGCTGATGAGCCTTCCCGTTTAGCATAAACGGTCTGATAGCGGTTATTGTCCTTCAGGGTTTCATGGATATATGGCGGTACTGGCATCAGGCCAATCTCATCGATGATTTCCTCAAAAACACCGGAATATTCAAAACTGATAATTCGTAGCCCACCCTGGGTGGTTCCGGTGATTTCGCCCTTAAGCTCTGAGCCAAAAACAATCCGGGCGCCAACCCGGGCGCGTTTTCCCGGTTTGACCATGATTTCCCAGTCTTTTTGAGACAGATGTCGCAGCAACAGGATTTCCACTTTACCTCCGGTATCTTCGCGAGTGCCGAACAACCGTCCTGGTAAAACCTTGGTGTTATTCATCACCAGCAAATCTCCGGGACGTAAATAATTAGTCACTTCAAAAAAGCTATGATCTTCGATCGTGTGCTTTTCACGATTGAGAACCATTAACCGCGAATTGTCCCTTTTTTCCAGGGGACATTGGGCGATCAGTTCCTCCGGGAGATCATAATAAAAGTCAGTTTTATTCATCGATATCTTCCTCATTGTCATAAAAATTTATTTTTAATTGTTGAGGATTGAGTGCCTCATTCATTAATACCGCTAATCCCAGATGGGCATAACCACGACTGGTGATTACCCGACCCCGGGGTGTTTTAGAAAGGAACCCCAGTTGAATCAGATAGGGTTCATAAACCTCTTCAATGGTGTTTTTTTCTTCGCCGATGGCAGCGGCCAGAGTGTCAATCCCCACCGGTCCGCCGTCAAATTTTTCGACAATGGTCCGGAGCATGATCCGATCAATCTCATCCAGACCGACCGCATCGACTTCAAAAAGTTCCAGGGCTTCCCGGGTAATCTTGAGATCAATGACACCACGGCCTTCAATTTCGCAATAATCGCGGACCCGCTTTAACAGCCGATTGGCAATTCGCGGCGTGCCCCGGGAACGGATGGCCAGTTCAACGGCACCTTCATCATCCATTTCAATCCCGATAATGCCCGACGAACGACGGATAATCGTGGCCAACTCCTCAGGATTATACAGCTCCAATCGTTGGATCACTCCAAAGCGATCCCGTAGCGGTGAGGTCAGCAACCCCACCCGGGTGGTGGCGCCGATCAGGGTAAAGGGCGGCAGCTCCAGTCGAATCGAGCGTGCCCCCGGACCCTTACCGATGATGATATCCAAGGCATAATCTTCCATGGCTGGATATAAAACCTCTTCAACCGCGCGTTGCAAGCGATGGATTTCATCAATAAAGAGAATATCCCCTTCTTTTAAGCTAGTCAGAATGGCCGCCAGATCCCCAGCCTTTTCAATCGCCGGGCCAGAGGTGGTTTTTATCCCGACCCCCATTTCCCGGGCAATGATATTGGCCAGTGTTGTTTTACCCAACCCCGGCGGGCCGTATAAAAGCACATGATCAAGGCTTTCATTTCGTTTCTGGGCGGCTTTGATAAAGATGCCCATCTGTTTTTTTACCTTTTCCTGACCAATGTATTCATCCAGACCCTGGGGTCTTAGATTTTTTTCTATTTCAACATCCAATTCCGTAAAATCGGAGGTGATGATTCGTTCCTTCATGTGTTACCGTCCCTTCAACGGATTGGCCGAGCGGAGTGCCCCGGTGATCAACTCTTCAATGCTGCTCTCAGGCGCATAAGCCCGTGATACCATTTCTGATGCTTCAGAGATACTATAGCCCAAGCCCACCAGTCCATTGATCGCTTGGGTGGCATTGTCGTCTTTTCCCCGCAACTCAACTATCTTCAGATCTCCCACTGACACATCCTTATAGCGATCCTTCAACTCCAGAATAATCCGGCTGGCGGTTTTAATCCCGATTCCCGGAGCTTTAGCAATGCTTTTGGGATCATCGTTGACAATATGTCCAATCAATTCGTTGCGGCTGAACTGAGACAAGAGTCCCATTGCGGCTTTTGGCCCAATCCCGGAAATTCCGATCATGGTTCGAAAAATTTCCCGCTCATCAGTGGTGGCAAAACCATAAAGCGAAACCTCGTCCTCTTTAATAACCTGATGAAGATACAGCTTTACCTCCGAATGCAGATTTGGTAGCTCATTCAATGTGTTGGTGGACACCTTTACCTTGTATCCCATGCGGTTTAGATCAATGACCACATAATCCATGGCTTGTTCTTCCAAGCTCCCGATCATATATTCGTACATAAGCCCTCCTTCAAAATTTAAACATGCTTTACCTATTATACCAGAACATAAAACATACAACCACAAAAAAAGCACCCTTAGGTGCTATCCCAACGTGTCGTACTCCATTTTTGACGCCCTAGCGAAAGCTAGGTGGGTGTCTTGTCTCTAGTTTCTGTTTTCCACTGAAAAAACGAGGCCTAACATCTGCTAGCGAACAATCAGACTCCCTGAGTATTGATGTAGGTTCAAAAATAAAGTAAAACGAACACTTTGGGATAATCTAATTATACACGGTTTTCCCCAGAAATCAAAGGATAAATTTTTGCTGGTAACTAGCAGTCAAATCTATTCGTCTCAATCCGCCTGATTCCTACAGCAAAATGTCCAGGGCGGAGCGAATATTATCCACCGGGAGAATCTCCATTCCGGCCACCTTCAACCCTTTCTGGTTGCCTTTAGGAATAATGCAGCGCTTGAAACCCAGTTTTTTTCCTTCGATCAGTCGTTTTTCAATGTGCTGAATGTTTCGCACCTCACCGGTTAATCCCACCTCACCCAGAATCATCAAATCTCCGGGGATCTGAAAATCCCGGAGGCTGGAATAAAGCACCGCAATCACACCAAGATCCAAAGCCGGTTCGTCAACTTTGATGCCGCCCACCACATTGATGTAAGCATCCACCGACTGCATCTGAATCCCCAGTCGTTTTTCCATAATTGCCATCAGCAACACCATCCGGTTATAATCCATGCCTGTGGCCATCCGCCGGGGATTTCCAAAACCGGTGGCCGAAACCAGACCCTGAAGCTCAATCAGCAGCGGCCGGGTACCCTCGATACAGGGAACCACCACCGACCCGCAAGTATTCTTGGGGCGGCTGTCCAGCATCATTTCGGATGGATTGACCACCGGTTGCAGACCATTTTCGGTCATTTCAAAAATACCGATTTCATTGGTCGAGCCAAAACGGTTTTTAACCCCCCGCAGCACTCGATAGGCGTGATATTTTTCACCCTCGAAATAGAGCACCGTATCCACCATATGTTCTAGTACCCGGGGTCCGGCAATGGCCCCATCTTTAGTAACATGCCCCACTAATACCATCGAGATATTGTCTTTTTTGGCCAATTGCATCAGGGCTCCGGTATTTTCCCGGATCTGGCTGACGCTTCCTGGAGCTGAGGTGATATCTGGGCTGTACATTGTTTGAATCGAATCGATGATCACGATATCCGGCCGTTCTTCTAAAATAATCGTCAGCAGATAGGGAATATTGATCTCTGATAAGAAGGAAATGTTTTCGGATTTAACATGCATCCGTTCTCCCCGCATCTTTAATTGCTGTTCCGACTCTTCGCCGGAAATATAGAGAATTTTATAACCCTGATTACCGAGCGCCTCGGTGGTCTGCAGCAACAGCGTCGACTTCCCGATGCCCGGATCGCCGCCCAGCAGAATCATCCCCCCGGGGACAATCCCGCCGCCCAGCACCCGGTCAAACTCTTCGTTGCAGGTGGGATACCGGGTATCTCCGGTATAGGTAATCTCTGCCAGTGATTTGGGACGGGAATAAATGCCGCGTTCGCGGGTATTTTCCTTGCTCCCCATTTTGGAAAGATCCAGTTCCTCCACCATCGTATTCCACTGATCGCACTCAGGACATTTGCCCATCCATTTGGGTGACTCATAACCGCAGTTCTGACAAACAAAAATACTTTTTTTCTTAGCCATGTTTCCCCCTTAATTTTCTACTCGATCCATTTGTAAATCAGATAGCCAATCAAACCACCAATCAGGTTTAAGATGATATCATCGATGTCCGCCCGGCGGCTGGCTAAAAACAAATACTGGATCAATTCGATGGTACAAGTGGTACCTAATATCACCACAAAGGCATGAAAAAATTTCACCTTATTTTTTCTGGATAAGGGATATAAGAAACCCAGCGGCATCAACAAAATAATGTTTCCGGCCAAATTCTTAAATGAATCAGTAAAGGTGTATAAAATAATTTCTGTTGGGTTTGTTGGCTTGGTCGCCAAAAATTCCCAGTCAATAAAACCATTGGCCATGATATCGTAAAAAAAGTTATCAATGGAGGTAAAAGGTACCAGGTTCACAGTGGTCTCATAGGTAATGTTACTTGAATCTGGTAATAAGGTCATTATAAATAGAAATCCCAAATAAGCCAGTAACAGCAGCTTAAAGAGAAATACGACACGGTTGTTTTTATTCATGTATTGATCCTTCCTGGGTTGATTGCTCTTGCAAGCCCTGCTATTATAACGAATAAACCTTTAGAGTGCCACAGAAATTTTCTCCCGATAAAATTTTTGCCAAAAAGAAAAAATACCGAAAGATAACTCCCGATATTTTTATTCTCTGTTTTAAATTAAAATACATTATTGTATCCACGCTAATTTAAAACTCAGCATTAATTTTTTACTATGGCAATTATATCCAACTTTTTAGCTTTTGTAAAGGGTTTCGATCGTTAGTTATTTATCTAACAATGAATCCGCTGCCAAAGCTTCCACTTTATAACAACAACGATTTTATCATCAGTTGTTGTATTAAGCCAGCACCACGTCTACAAAAGCCTGTTTACCGGGAATAATCTGAGCCGTTCCGTTGGTTTTATCCTCAACCCAGGCTAAAAATTCGTTTGTCTCGGCTACGGGGATTTGAAAGGAAAGGGTCACATTTTCGCCAAAATCTTCATTCACCGGAATCACCTCCCGTTCCAACAAACCGTTACTCAGCCCCCCATAGCTGGAGTAACTGACCACCACCTGTAATTGGTCGGAAAACTGTTTCTTAATCACGCTACAATGATTAAGCACATCGCTGGCACCGCCACCATAAGCCCTTATCAGACCGCCGGTACCCAGCTTGATACCGCCAAAATAGCGAATCACCAGCACTAGTACATCCTTGAGCTCGCGATGATCGATGACCTCTAGAATCGGTTTGCCGGCAGTGCCGGAGGGTTCACCATCATCGCTGGCTTTTTGGCGCCGGGGATTAGTATTGAGCACATAGGCCCAGCAGACATGGGTGGCTTTATAATGCTTTTTACGGATTTCAGCCAGAATCGCTTCTGCTTCTTCCTCGGCTTCAATATGAAAAACCATATTGATAAAGCGGGACTTCTTTATTTCGATCTCGGTTTCATCCGGGGTCAGAACCGTTTTATAATCATCCACGCTTATACCTCTGGCACCTGATACTTCGCAAAAATATGGATCGGAAAATCATCAGTCATCTCAATGGTCACCAGATTGCCTTCGGCCTGGTAATCAATTTCCTGAACCACCTTCATTTCATGCAGAAGCGCCAGCGCTTTATTATCATCATAGGGGATCAGCAGCTCGATTTGCCGTTTTTCTCCGATCAGCACCCGATCGACGGTTTCAAACAGGATATCGACTCCCAGCCCTTCTTTAGCGGAAATATAGAGGGTCAGCTCATCAACGGCTTGCTGATTTTTAAGGATAAAGGCTTCCCGGTCTTCCGGGAGCAGTTTATCGATTTTATTATAGATCATCATCACTTTTTTGTTGCCCGCTCCGATATCCATAAGAACCTGATTGACGACCGTGATTTGGGCTTCATAATTATGATTGGAGACATCCACCACATGGAGCAGTAGATCCGCTGTTTCCACTTCCATCAGCGTGGTCTTGAAGGCCTTAATTAAATCATGGGGCAGCTTATCGATGAAACCGACGGTGTCCGAGACCAGATAATCCCCATGTTCCGGATCAACCTTTCTGAGGGTCGAATCCAGAGTGATAAAGAGACCATCTTTGGTCACCACCTCACTCTGGGTCAGTTGGTTAAACAACGTGCTCTTGCCAGAGTTGGTATAGCCAATTAAGCCGACGGTTTTAATTTTATTTTTTCCCCGCTGGACGGCATTCAGCTGATTGCTTTTATTGATCCGCTCAATCCGGGCTTCTAGTTCTTCTAACTGTTTCCGGATATGGCGGCGATCAGTTTCCAGTTTCTTTTCACCAGGGCCGCGAGTACCGATGCCACCGCCGGTTCGGGACATAACAATCCCCAACCCTTTCAGGTGACTCATCCGGTATTTCTGCTGCGCCAGTTCGACCTGCAGCTTGCCTTCTTTGGTTTTGGCATGGCGGGCAAAAATATCCAGAATAATGGTGGTTCGATCGACCGTTTTGGTTCCGGTGGCCGCTTCGATGTTGGCAATCTGTCGGGAATTCAATTCATCATTGGCGACAATCAGATTGATGTCGTTATTCTGAATCACCTTGATCAACTCCTGAAGCTTGCCCTTACCCACATAAAAGGTAGTGTCAATCTGACTTCTGGCCTGACACACCTGTTCCAAAACAGTTCCCCCGGCGGTTTTTACCAGTTGCCGCAATTCTTCCATGGAGTCAACCAGCTCCACGCCTTTATTTCCGGGCAGATCCAGGCCAATCAGTAAGGCTCGTTCTTCTTCATCTTCGGAATCAAATTTGTTGTTGGGATCGTCTTTGATAAATCGGTCTGCCAATAGAATGTAGTTCTCCAACGGAAACTTATTCAGTTCCTTCAGGGTTTTAAATAGTGCTTGTCCGTAACCCATGGACGCTTCTTCAACCACTGGCACCCCAATGCTAAAGCTGGTCGGTATTTTTTCATCGACGCCAATGGCGATAATGCACTGAAGATTCTGTTTTTTGGCCGCCGAAAAATCCTCGTCGGATAAGTGCGGATTGCCGCCGGGATGGGTATGGATCACCCGGTATTTATTCAAGGCCTTAACGTGATACAGCATTTCCGCATTGCCAATATTGACGGTCGCTGCATCGCCGATATTCACCCATTGAACCCGGTTTTTATCGTTGGTACAAATCAGCACTTCCCGCTTCGTTGCCAGGGTCAATCGTTTCATGATCTCTAAAATAGTTTCATCTAAAAGAACCTGGTTTTCCATTTCATAACCAACCAGGTCATCCAGTTCTTTTATATAGCTTTGGCGAATGCCACTTTTATTATTATCTGCCATTGTTTTTTCCTTTTATTTTAATAGAATGATTTTTAAAATGATTTCTTGAATTATTACTAGAATACCTTATTATAACACAAAAACCAGGCAAAATGATTGCCTGGTTTTATGTTATAGACAAAGGGCTAACGTAGTACCGACAATTGGTCGGTATGCGAGTTTAAGTTTCCCCTAGAGTGTGACAACTTCGGATTCTGCTACGGCGGTAGCCATCATTTGCACCATCATTTCGGCAATTTTTTCTTCAGAACGCAGCATCTCCGAAACCTTTGGTCTGGTTTCCGGATGCTTGGGTACGAAAATGGTACAGCAATCTTCGTAGGGCAGGATCGAGGTTTCAAAGGTGCCGATGGTTTCGGCGATCTTGACAATTTCGGTTTTATCAAAACCGATCAGCGGTCTGAACACCGGCATTCCGGCCACCGCATTGGTAGCCGCCAGGCCTTCCATCGTCTGGCTGGCAACCTGACCCAGGCTTTCACCGGTAATCATGGCCTTGGCCCCTTCGTTGTTGGCTATCATCTCGGCAATCCGCATCATGTAGCGACGCATGATAATGGTCGTCTGCCGATCCGGGCACATTTCGACAATCTTAGTCTGGATCTCGGTAAAGGGAACCACAAACAGTTTGATTTTGCCGCAATACTGACTCATGATCTTGGCCAGATCGATGACCTTTTCCTTGGTTCGGTCGCTGGTGAAGGGGAAGCTGTGGAAATAGACGCCAATGACTTCGACGCCACGCTTGGCCATCAGATAACCAGCCACCGGACTGTCGATGCCACCAGATAAAAGAAGCGCACCTTTGCCGCTGCAGCCCACCGGCAACCCGCCGTTACAGGCAATAAATTCGTGATACATATAGGTTTGTTCGCGAACTTCCACCCACAAATTCAGATCCGGGTTGTGGATATCCACGGTGACACCCTCGACATTATCAAGCACCACTTCGCCCAGACGGCAGCATAGATCCGGCGATTTGATCGGGAAAGTTTTATCGCCACGCTTGGCGGTAATTTTAAAGGTTTTGATGTCCTCGGCAGACTGTACTTGCTTGATGGCGTTTTCTTCAATCACATTAATATCGCTGTCAATGACAATGGCCGGACTGATGGAGACAATACCAAATACTTTTTGCACCCGCTCCATGGCTCGGTTCAGATCTTCATCGTTGACATCGACAATCAAGCGCCCTTGTATTTTTTTAACCTTCGCCGATGGTACACTGCGCAGAGTGTTTCTAATATTTTTTGCCAATAATTCGATAAAATAATTACGGTTCAACCCTTTCAGGGCAATCTCCCCGTATCGAACCAGAATAACATGTTCCATTAATTTTTTAGCTCCTGTCATCTATTTTTTCTTGGTTTAACCAAAAGTCTCAAGCTGTTGACGGCCTGGGCAATGGCTTCCACCGCAATTTTTACATCGTCTTTGGTGATGTCTTTTGAAAAGCTGATGCGAATGGTTCCTTCTTTATATTCTTCGGCCAGCCCAATCGCTTTGAGGACATACTGTTTCTCTTTTTTATGAGACGAACAGGCTGAGCCGGTGGATACAAAAATCCCCTTGGCTTCGAGGCTGTGCAACAGTACCTCGCCCCGTACCCGGTTAAAAGAAATATTCAACACATAGGGGCTGCCGTTAGGATCCCCGTTTATTTTGATATCATCGACTTTCGACTCGATTTCGTTGATAAAGACGGTTCGCAAGTTTCGGATCGCTTCAAACTCATCGCTAAATGACTCTTTCCGTAACCGAATGGCTTCGCCAAAACCAACGATCCCCGGGACATTTTCCGTTCCCGAGCGCATGTTGTTTTCCTGACCGCCGCCCCGAAGCAGAGGTTTAATATCGGTACCTTTTTTAATATAAACCGCTCCCACACCTTTAGGGCCAAAAATCTTATGACCGGACAAAGTCAGGGCATCAAGCAAGCTGGCCTGCACATCCACAGGGATTTTCATAAAGCCCTGAACAAAATCAGCGTGAAAAACACATTTGGGATTAACCGCTTTGACGATTTTGCCAATCGCCTTCAGATCCTGAATGGTTCCCAGTTCATTGTTCACTCCCATAATACTAACCAGAATGGTATCTTCGTTCATCGCCGCTTCCAGCTCATCCAAACGGATATGACCTTGGGTATCTACCCCTAAAACAATTACCTCCACCTGGTGGTTTTCATAAAAGGTAAACACATCCAGCACCGATGGGTGTTCAATGGCCGAGGTGATAATCCGCATCCGGTTACGTTTTTTATTTTCCACTACCCCCTGGATAATCATATTATTGCCTTCAGTTCCGCCGGAATTGAAATAGATTTCCGGGGTCTGGCAGTTCAGGTTTTTGGCAATTAATTCCCGCACTTCCTTGATGGCTTGTTCGCCCCGAATCCCCAGGCGGTGGAGGGATGAAGGATTCCCATAGTTGTTTACCAGGGCATCCATCATTTTTTCAGCAACCTCGGGATGTACCCTGGTGGTTGCTGCGTTATCTAAGTAAATTTCTTTCATTATTTCGATCCTTCCTCATCGAGGCTCGGTTTTAACACTCTGAATCAGCATTCCTCATCCAGAAAAATGCGGCTCCCCACGGCCGAGCGTTGTCCCTGATATTTTCCCTGATAGGGATTTAAGGCCATATCGTCCATTTGGGCAAAGACCAGCTGGCAGATCCGCCGTCCCTTTTCCAGTTTGATCGGCAGGCGATTGGCATTGTAAAGTTCCAGGGTAATCTCCCCTTCAAAGCCCGGATCTACCCATCCGGCATTCTGAATAAATAACCCCATCCGACCGATCGAGCTTCTGCCTTCAACAAAGGCAGTTAAGTTACAGGGCAGCTTGATGTACTCCATGGTTGTTGCCAAAAGAAAAGAATTGGATGGAATAATGATCTCATCCGCTTCCATGGAAATATACTTAATTTCATTCGTTAGCGTCATCGCCTCAAAATTATTCTCGTCCAGCTTTAAATAGCTGGTTCCTAAACGAATGTCCACCGAGGCCGGTTGCACCTGGCCCTTTTCCAGTGGATCGATAACCAGCTCACCGCTTTCTAAATATTTATAAATGGTTTTATCCGATAAAATCATGTTTCCTCCAAAATTTCAAAATTCTACGTACCTGTGAAATTTTCCCATTAATTGTATTATGGGTGCTGTAAATTTACAAGACTATTTTTAAACTGTTTCAGTGCCTCATCTTCAAGCGATTCTGACTACCTGATGACACTTATGTCATTTTATAGCGTCACGATGGTCACCCCAGAGCCGCCTTCATTCATGGCGCCCAGACGGAAATCTTCGATTAAGGGGTTCCCTTTCAGGTATTCATGAATGATCTCCCGAAGCCTCCCGGTGCCCTTGCCGTGGACAATGACAATCTGCTTATTGCCTGAAAGCATCGCATCACCGATCATCTTATCGACCAGATACAGCGATTCTTCACCATTTTTTCCACGAAGATCCAGCTTGGTATCCATCACATGGCGATCCACCTTTTTATAGGTGACCTTTTTCTCTTCCGGCTTGGCCAACGCCGTTGAAATACTCAGGTCGCCGACATCAACCTTCAGTTTAATCATCTCTGCCTGAACCATGGCTTTGTTTTCATTGGGAAGCAGGTTTAAAACCTCCCCTTCGCGACGCAGACTGTTGATATAAACCTTCATCCCGACGCTCAGATCATCCATCTCCAGAGCCGCCCCCTGATAGTCTTTGGGTCGGCTGCCAAATTGATAAATATTTTTCTCTTTTTCTTTGATGCGCTTGCGAATCGCTTCCAACTCTTTATTATCTTTAACCGCATTGGTCGTATTTTCCTGAATGGTCCTTATTTCCCGGTAAATTTCTTCGGTTTCGACCCGGGTTTTCTTAACGATTTCCATGGCTTCTTCCTGAGCTTTTTGCAGTAGCGCTTTTTGTTCGTCCGCAAATTTCTGTTTTTCCTGATCCATTTGCCGTTTCAGAGCCTCGGTTTCCTGCTTCAAGCGAATAATGGCATCATGTTCCGCTTCGGTGCGGCGGCGCTTTTCATCAATTTTAATCAGTGTTTCTTCAAAGCGGATGGCCTCGTTCTTGATCAGCTCCCGGGCATTTTCAATGACCTCCTCTCCGAGCCCCAATCGCATTGCGATTTCAAAGGCATTCGATTTTCCTGGCACCCCAATTAACAGGCGATAGGTCGGTCTCAGGGTTTTGACATCAAATTCAACACTGGCATTGACCACCCCCGGGGTGACCAGAGCGTACTCCTTCAGCTCACTGTAATGGGTGGTGGATACACTGGTTACCCGGCGCAGATGCAGGGCATTAAGAATCGAAATAGCCAGAGCGGCTCCTTCGGTGGGATCAGTGCCAGCCCCAAGTTCATCAAATAACACCAGTGAGTTATGGTCAGCTTTGTTCATAATCTCAACGATATTGGTCATATGGGAAGAAAAGGTACTGAGGCTTTGCTCAATGCTTTGTTCATCCCCGATATCCGCAAAGATATCAGCAAAAATCCGGGTTTTACTGCCTTCCCGAACCGGAACAAAAAGCCCGGACTGAACCATCAGATTGAGCAGACCGATGGTTTTTAAGGAGACTGTTTTCCCGCCGGTATTAGGCCCGGTAATGACCATAGTATCAATGCCTGCTTCAAAATAAATATCTGAGGCGACAACCTGATCGTCGGGAATCAAGGGATGCTTGGCCCGCAACAGCTCAATGACGCCGGTTTCGGTAACACTGGTTCTGACCCCATTAATGGTCAGACCATACTTGCCTTTACCGAACTGAAAATCCAGATCTACCAGCACATCATAATTGCAGATAATCTCATCCCGCAAATCAGCCACCTGCTGGGTGAGATCTTTGAGAATCCGGATGATCTCCTGTTCTTCTTCAGTGACCAGAATTTTGATATCGTTGTTCAGTTCCACCACCGCCATCGGTTCAATAAAGAGGGTCGCGCCACTGGCCGACTTATCCAGAACGATCCCGGGAACCTGGCTGCGGTATTCCTGCTTGACGGGAATAACATAGCGATTGTTCCGGATGGTTACGATTTTTTCCTGGAGTATTTTTTCATAAGCTGTTGAGCTGATCATATGACTAAGTTTTTCAGTGATCCGCTTGTATTTAAACTGCATCTCCCGCCGAATCCGGGAGAGTTCCCGGGAGGCGTTGTCAGCCATTTCTTCGGGACCCAGTATTTTTCGGCTGATTTCCTTTTCCAGTTCTTCACAGGTTTCTAGCGAAGTAAACAGATCCTTTAATAACATCAGGGTATCCATTTGCGTATCGCTGTGGTAATAATTATCCATATCCCGGGCGATCCGCAGCAGGGTCGCAATCGACAACAGTTCTTTCATCGACAGCATCGAACCAATGGCTGCCCGCTTGACATAATCACTGGTATTCGGCACATCTGCCAGAGGCGGACGACCGTTGCGGAGGATCATCCCCAGACTTTCATTGGTTAAATCAAGGCCCCGGTTGACTGCCGTCAGGCTTTCTAGCGGCAACAAATTTTTGGCTTGATCCTTTCCTCCCTGGGTAACACAATGTTCACCCAGACTTTTTAATATTTTATGATATTCCAAGACCTTCAAACTTCTTTGATCCATGTATTTATTTCTCTCCTCTATTTTACGCCTCGTTTAAAACTTCCCCGGGTGGTTCCTTCGGTTCCAAGCCCTTCGGGAAGACCCCAATGTTTGTCATAAATCCCCTGACTGTAATAGCTGATGATGGTCCTTAACTTTTCCATACTTTCGTTGTGATGCTGGATTCGCCAGGTGTCCACACCTTTTAGTTCCAGGATTTCTTCCCTTAAAAATAAGGTATCGCCATTATAGACATGAATCAGTCCCTGGTCATCCCGTTCTACCGGGAAAGCAAACCCACGCTCATCCACCAGCTTACCGGTCGTTTCCTGACGGCACAAACCGGTTGTTCCTTTTTTCTTTTCCAGACAGTTTTTACAGCCGAACAGACATTTTTTACTGACCATCAGCTCCTGCGAACCGTAAACTGGTAAAACCATGGCAATCTCTGACTGCTCGGTTATTTCTTTTAGCTCGATTTCATTAAGTTCCGGCGATAACACGCCGCCACCGACGCCCCACTCTTTTAATGCTCGGGTTGCCAGGGTATTAAACAGGTTAAACGACTGATCGGTCTCTAAATAAGATGAGGTTTTATTTAGCAGATGCAGGGCTTCATAATTGCCGATTAAAAAGCCATCCTGATTCAGCTCCTGGGTCACTAAGCGACGTACTATTTTAGTTAATTCGTCATCCATTATTTTAGGGGTCTTCAGTAACACGGCGATGCCCTGATCCTTTAAGAGGGCAGTTTTTTCCGCTACCCCCTCCCCAAGTAAAGGCAACACGACCTGATCCAGACCCAGTCCATCCAAAAGCGTTAAAAACTGGCTATCCGGCATTTTTTCGAATGCCAGTGAAACCCGTTTTTTCGAGTCTTCTAATTGTAGTTTTTTTAATCGTTCTGATTGACCTGCTAGTTCGTGTTCCAGTGGCACAATCGTGATCGCCTGATTTACCTCACCTGTGTTTCCGGTGTTTTTTTCTGCGCCTGCCAGCGTCTCCGCCAGTTTAATCAATACTTCTTTCCGTAAGGTGTTTAACTGGCTGCGGGACAGAAACACCCGAGCGTCCAATTCCATTTCTATGGTACCCAGTTCATAACCGGTGCCGCCGATTCGGGAAATTTGCTCCCGGACCATCGCTTCATCAATGGGATTTCTCAGGGGTACTTCGGGACTGAAAGCGGCTGTATAAGTGACCGCATAGCCCTGGGTAACCGCTGCTATTTCTGCCGGTCTGCCCTGCTTGAGGAGCAGTTTAAAGTTCACTGCGGAGCCTGGCTGCTCAAGGGATTGCGAGCCCAGTTGTTTAAGGCTATCCATTAAATTTTTATCCAGATTTTTATAAAGCGGCGTCCCTGGTGTAACCCCATATCGACAAGGAATGGCCACGGTTTCGCCACCAAGACCTTGTTCCAGACGACGGCCGGCCGGGGTGAAAATCGCATCCACCTTGGCTCCCGTTTTGCCGTCTTCGCCAAAAGATAAGCCATCTCCGATATGAAGCTGGGCATCCTCATTGAGACGAATCCCCAGAGGCTGATAGGCACTTTTATGATTCTGGTTTTTAGCGGTTTTAGAAAGGCTGACAACCTGGCCAATTAAAAAGCCCCGATTCTTGCCCACCTGGGCATTGAGGAGATCTGCTTCATTAAAAAGATGACCTCGGGTGAAATCCCGGTTAAACACCTGCATCACGGCCTGATCATCGATTGTTTTTTTACTCATCTCACCCGCCGCTGCATCAATGGCTTCCCGATAAGCCCGGGTAATCCCATAGACGTATTCTGGGGTTTTCATTCGGCCTTCTATTTTTAAGGAGTACACTCCCGAAGCCATGATTGTCTCCAGGTCGTCCAGCGTATTTAAGTCCTTGGGACTAAGGAGATAGCCTTCCTGAACCAGCCGATTGTTCTCATCGAACAGCCGGTAATTCTTGCGACAGGGTTGAGCGCAGAGACCCCGGTTGCCACTGCGGCCGCCAATCATACTGCTCATTAGACACTGGCCGGAATAGGCGTAGCACAAGGCTCCATGGGTGAATATTTTTAATTCAACCTTGGTTTTTTTCTTAATTTCAGTTACCTGGGTTAATGGCATTTCCCGGGGCAGCACCACCCGGGAAAAACCAAGTTCCTGGAAAAACAGTACCCCTTCCACGCCATAAACAGAAGCCTGGGTGCTGGTCTGGAGTTTGAATTCGGGAAAATAATGGCGGATTAAATAGATTAATCCCATATCCTGAACAATCAGACCATCCAGATTAAGGTTTTTCATAAAACTAAGGACGCCGACTAATTCGCTCATTTCACTATTTTTTATTAATATATTCAAGGTGATATAGACTTTCACCCGATGCTGATGACAAAGCGTGACCGCCTCTTTTATTTCTTCATCCGTCATGTTTTCAGCATTGCGACGGGCATTAAAGGATTTGCCACCAAAATACACCGCGTCCGCCCCGCCGTTGATGGCCGCAATGACCGCTTCCATTGTTCCGGCCGGTGCCAGCAGTTCTGGTTTTTTATTCATTTTTACCTCATGTTCCTATTAATTGATGTTTCACGTAACTTCTATGCAATTGATTATTATAACATATGTAGATAAAATAAAGAAGATTTGAAATTCTTTTTCGTCGTTCAATTCATTTATTACCGGTAGCCTTATTAATCTTGAAAAATCAGGGTAAAAAAAGTATCATAACAAAATGGAATTAATTGCAAACTGGTTTGATACGAGAGGAGTCATTAATGAAAATTTCAATCTTAACCCTAGGAACCCGTGGTGATGTTCAACCTTTTGTCGCCCTGGCACAAAAAGCGCTGGAAAAAGGACATCAGGCCATCATCTGTACCGGAAAAACATTCAAGCCATTTATAGAAGCAGCCGGAATCGAATTTAAAGAAGCGGCCAGTGATCTGATGGCGATGCTGGAAACCGAGGAAGGTCAAATGGTTTTCAAACACGCTCTTAAGCACCCCTTTCGCACCAAAAAATATCTGGATGAAATGGTTAATCCGGCCTTTCGACAAACCCTGGATCAGTTCTATGAGGCTGCCCAGGGCGCTGATGTGATCCTCTATCATCCCAAGGCCTTCGGTGCACCCGATATTGCCGAAGTTCTCGACATTCCCTGTATCAGCATTCCCCCGGTGCCGATTACCTTTCCGATTGATGAATTTCCCAACCTGGCCATCTCCCCCACCAAAAATCTCGGAAAGCGATTGAATCTCTGGACCTATTCAGTGATCGCTCAAGCCGAGCGATCAAGCATCAAAGAGGTCAATGATTTCAGAGAAAAAACCTTGCATCTGCCTAAACGCAAAAGCGGACTCTACACCTTTTCCCTGAAAGGCCAAACCATCCCCATTATTTATCCCATCAGCAAGGCCTTGTTTCCGGAAGTAACAAGCTGGGAGGGTCGGGTTCTGACGCCTGGTTTTTTTTATCTTGATTCCCAAGCCGATCACCTTGATTCAACATTAACTACCTTTTTAAACTCGGGACCGGCACCGATTATCATCTCGTTTAGCAGTATGCCCCTTAAAGCTCCGGAACAATTTAAAAACTGCCTGCAGGAAGCCCTTCATGCCACCCATCAGCGGGGTATCCTTTTATCTGGCAACAGCGGCTTTCACTTTGATGAGGATGAGCATCTGCTGACTATCGATGCCGCGCCCCATTCATTATTGTTTCCCCATGGAAAAGGGATCGTCCATCATGGCGGCGTGGGAACCATGGCAGCAGCCATCAAAAGCGGAAAACCACAGCTGATTATCCCCTTTTCGGTAGACCAACCCTTCTGGGCCAACCGCCTCTATCAACAAGGGTATGCACTAAAACCGATGAAGGAAAACCAGGTCACGACACAAGCTCTGATCCAACGCTTCATTCAGTTTGAAGAAGAGGCCATTCAATCAAAGGCTCAAGCCCTGAAGGCCATCATCGATCAGGAAAATGGAACTGAAACTGCCCTTGCTTTTATTGAGAACCATTGCCCTGGCAATGTGAAGAACCATCGATAAAGCAACTCTCATTTATTCTCCATCTAAAAAAGCAGCTCCGGTTGTTCACCTGAGCTGCTTATAAATAGTTTATGCTATTAAATCTCTTTATTCAATATGATAATCTTCATAACCCTTTTTGACTTTTTTAATTTGGGTAAAGGTTCGCTTCATACCAATCGACTGGATTACTAAAAATAAACCGAATATTCCAAAAGCAACACCGACAATCATCACAATAATTGTTGCCGGACCCATCGGATTAACAAAAGCGTAGATTCCAAACCCAATCAACGCCACACCCATGACGATTTTAATAATTCTGCCCACGTTTCCGGAATTTGCAGAAACAATCAATAGAAATATTCCGGTAATAATGGCCCAGATGCCGATGATAATGATGAAAAATGCCACAATCACATTGGGTGCTAATAAAAAAACAGCGCAGATAATCAGATCAAAGATACCTCTTCCCAGACTGAAACCGGTGTTGGCACCATATTTGTGACGTATCATCAATGCCGAGACGATATACACAACTCCCATGATACCGCGATACACACCAAAAACAAAAACCAGCAGGGTAATAGCATGATTACTGAAGAATATAGCAAATACGCTTAGTGCCATAAAACAAAGACCATCCAGCAGCATCAGCCACCACTTGCCATAAGACCGTTCCAGCATATCAATGCCCAGGGATTTCGTTTCACTTTGATTCATATGATAACCTCCATCATTTTTTCTGTGGCTATTTTGTATCCTTATTCCTTTTCCATGGCTTCAACTACCCGATCAAAGACCTGACCGGCCCGCAGCTTAACTGGGTTACAGGCGGCTACATCATCGCGATGATGTTTTTTGATGTAATCACAATCCAGACTGCCAAACTCTTTCTCGAATTCTTCGACTAAAAGTTTTGCTGCTCGCGTCATTTTAGCCTGGTCTGATGGTCTTTCTTCAGTGTATAAAGCGCCCAGAGCCGCCAATGATCCGGAAAAGGCACCACAGGTTTTCTCAGAATAAAATCCGGCTCCAAAGCCCTGAAGCATCCGAAAGCTTTCCTGCGGCAGATTTAAATCGTATTTTTCGTTAGCCGAACGAAGCAGTACCTCGGCACAATTCATATGGTACCGGGGTTGTTCTTCGACTGGTTTGTCTTTTCCAAAAGCATTATAAAGCTCAACATATTTTTCCATCTTTTCCTCCAAGGTTATTTTTTTAGCGTCATAGCTGGGACACATCGTTGATGTACTTATGATTATTTTACCACGATGCACCCCATTTAGCTAAACAAAATTGATGAGTCGGATGTTTTTTTTGATTTAATAAATTCTATAAACTGCTTTTCAGTTTTTCTACCATATCAAGTCGTTCCCATGGCAGATCGACATCGGTTCGGCCAAAATGACCATACGCCGCAGTTTGTTTGTAAATGGGTGCTCTTAAACCAAGGTTCTTGATAATCGCAGCTGGTCTGAGATCAAAATGTTTTTCGATTAACGCAATAATCTTATCATCTTCAATTTTTCCGGTGCCAAAGGTGTCCACATAAATTGAAACCGGTTTTGCCACGCCGATGGCATAGGCTAATTCCACTTCGCATTTATCGGCCAGACCGGCGGCGACAATATTTTTGGCCACGTGTCGGGCTGCATAGGCTCCGGAGCGATCCACCTTTGTGGGATCTTTTCCCGAAAATGCCCCGCCGCCATGACGGCCATAACCACCATAGGTATCGACAATAATTTTACGGCCGGTTAAACCGCAATCTCCCTGAGGTCCGCCAATGACAAAACGTCCCGTGGGATTAACAAAATATTTGGTCTCGGCATCCAATAATTTAGGATCAATCACTACCTTGATGACTTTTTCAATCATATCTTTCTCAATCGTTTCTAACGAAACATCGCTGCTATGTTGAGTGGAAATAACCACGGTATCAATCCGGGTGGGTACCCCATCATCATATTCCACGGTTACCTGAGTTTTACCATCTGGACGTAAATAATCAACGATTTTTTCTTTGCGAATATCAGTCAGTCGTTTGGCCAGCTGATGTGCCAAAGAAATTGGTAATGGCATCAGTTCCGGGGTTTCATTGCAGGCAAAGCCAAACATCATCCCCTGATCACCAGCACCAGTGGCGAGATCCGCTTCATTTGATTCCCCTTTTCGGGATTCCAGTCCTTCATCCACCCCCATGGCAATATCGGTTGATTGCTCATCGATCGCAGTGATAACAGAGCAGGTATCACAGTCAAAACCATATTTTGCCCGGTCATAGCCAATTTCCCGAACGGTTTCTCTTACCAACTTCGGAATATCGACATAACAGGATGTGGTAATCTCACCAGCGACCAGTACCAGGCCTGTTGTAACCAGTGTTTCACAGGCAACCCGTGCCATCGGATCCTGTTCGAAAATCGCATCCAGGACGGCATCCGAAATCTGGTCGCAAATCTTATCTGGGTGGCCTTCGGTAACCGATTCTGAGGTAAATAATTTTTTCATTGTGTTCTCCTTTTTAATAGCGTAATGTCCATTTACCTGATACCTTAATCACGAAAAAAGCCTCGTCTAACGACGAGGCTAATGTTCTACATTAAATCCCATCATTGCGAAAAATATCGCAGGTATTGGCACCATGCTTCATGCTGGTTGCCGGGTTTCATCGGGCCTGTCCCTCCACCTCTCTGGATAGGTAAATATTCAATTACTTTTTCTAAATCATACACATCATTATTTTCTTTGTCAAGCATTTTATTACGGGCTAAAGTTTTCTGCAAGCATGCCCCTGAACCACCCAAAAGTCATCTTTGAATCGATCTATAAGACCGTACATCCGTGATCAGTAATCACGACGTCATCTTCAATCCGGATGCCAATGCCCAGTTTTTCCAGATAGAGACCCGGTTCAACCGTCATCACCATTCCCGGCGCTAAAATCAGATCACCGGCCGGTCGCAGATCATGGGTATCCAAACCCAGCGGGTGACCAATACCATGATAATAAAACTCGGTGATATCGTTATTTTCGGGAACAAAACCGGCACTGCAGCATTTTTCCAGGAACAGCTCTTTCGTCTGATTCTGCAGATCTTTCAGCACTGCCCCCGGTTTATAGGCTTTAAACAGCTCTTTTTGAACCCCATCTACGATTCCATAAAGTTTTTCCTGCTGAGCCGTCATTTCTCCATTAACGGGAAAAGTTCGGCTTAAGTCGCCGCAGTAACCATCCACTCTCGCGCCCAAGTCAAAAAGAACCAGCTCACCTGATTTCAAGGGACAGCGATTGGACACATAATGTAGAATCGTGGCATTCTTTCCCGATGCGACGATGGTTTCAAAGGCTAGTCCCTCGGTTCCTTCTTTTTTGACAAAATACTCAAAAAAAGCGGCCAGTTCATATTCATAGATGCCTGGCTTAATTAATTTCTTAATCTCGCTGAGGCCTTGTTTTGTAACCGCATTGGCTCTGCCAATGGCACTGATTTCTTCTGCGGTTTTGATCAGCCGCAGCCCTGCCAAAATGGGATGCAGATCCTTTAATTTACATTGTTTGAGCACATTTTTCAAATCCGTATCCTCAGTTTTAAAGCTCTGATGTGACGGGGCTTTAAAATCAAAATACAATGTTTGAACCGATGCTACCCGGGCAATCTGTTGGGGCAAGTCTTTGATGTAGTATACTTCATCAATCCCCGAAACCGCTTTTGCCTCATTGCGACTGATCTTTTTACCCACCCATTTTTCTTTCAGCGGATCGGCTGCTTCAATGAAGAGTTGCCAGGACAGCTCGCCCCGATGATCTTTGGTCATGGCAAGCACCACCTCCGGTGCGCGAATACCAGTTAGATAATAAAAATTATTGTTGGCAAAAAAAGGATAATTTGCATCTTCGGTCATTTCTATTTCCCGGCCTGAAAATAGCATCGTTAAGCTGTTGTTTGCGAGTTGATCTGCCATTTTTTTTCTGTTTTCGGTGTAAAAAATCTGTGATAGTGCCATTTTTTCTCCTAATTTTTAAAACAACGACAAACCGCCCGCCACCAGTGCTGTGACAATAATACCCGCTGTTGCCGATCCCAGGGCTACCGAGATCATACTACGCTTAAAGTCCAGTCCGATCAGCGAAGCTGCCAGACAGCCTGTCCAAACCCCCGTTCCCGGCAAGGGAATGGCGACAAAAGCATACAAACCCCAAAACTCATACTGGGTCAATTTATCTGATTTTTTCATTCCTTTTGCAATAATCCAGTTAGCCATTTTGCCGAATATTTTTGTTCCCGACATCCATTTCAGGATCGCCGGAATAAACATCAAGATAAACGGTGCCGGTATGATGCTCCCCAATACACCCAACACATATGCCTGTAAATAGGGCATATCATATGCTAAAATTGCCAGCGGAATGGCACCTCTCAGCTCAACAACGGGAATGGCCGAAATGACAATGATCTCCAGCCAATCTGGTAAAAATGCCAAAAAACTAATAATTGCCTGTTGCATATAAACAAATCTCCTTTTAAAATCTCCTATTAAGTGTTAGAATGACTATAGAATGCCATTAAGACTATATTGTACCTTTTCTGAATGATTTTGACAAGCATCGGTTAAGTGACGGTTTCATCCGGCATCATGATAAAAACAGGAGAACCCAATGAAAAAAATTCTTGGCCCCCTTCGCCGGGGGGTTGAAAAATATGAAATGATTAAACCGGGAGACCGCATTGCCATCGGTCTGTCCGGTGGTAAGGACAGCACGGCACTGCTAGTTGCCATGAAACGCTTTCAGTACTTTTCCCCAGTTCCTTTTGAACTGGAAGGAATTACCCTAGATATGGGCTTTGGCGGCATGGATCTAACCCCATTGGTTGATTTGTGTGCCAGACTTGATATCCCCTATACCATCAAAAAAACCTTGATTGGCCCGATCGTCTTTGAAGAACGGCAGGAAAAAAATCCCTGTTCACTCTGTGCCCGCATGAAGCGCGGCGCCCTTCATGATCTGGCTATTGAGCGCGGATGTCGAACCATTGCCCTGGGTCACCATGCCGATGATGCCATTGAGACTTTTTTTCTCAGCCTCTTTTATGAAGGACGAATTAATACCTTTTCGCCAGTAACCTATCTGGATCGAAAAGACATCACCCTCATCCGTCCCTTAATTTTTGTTAAGGAACGGGACATCATCGGGGATCCAGAAATGAAAGCACTGCCGGTAATCCAAAGCACCTGTCCCGCCAATGGTTATACCAAACGGGAAGACATCAAAATCATGATTAAAAACCTCCGTAAAACCATACCAGATCTGGATGATCGGGTTTTGGGAGCCATCCAAAACAAGGAACAATTAAATCTGTGGTTTTAAACTATTATTAATAGTTTTTTATTACAGTAACGTTAAGAAAGCAGGTACGAAAATGAATGAAAAAATACTCGTTGTCGATGATGAAGCGTCGATTGTTGATTTAATAAAGCTGGAGCTGGAATTTGAAGGTTATCAGGTGGAAACTGCCAGCGACGGCATGGAAGCCGTCGAAAAAGCATTGGAGATTCGCCCGGATCTGATCGTGCTGGATATTATGCTACCAAAGAAAAACGGTTATGATGTCTGTCGGGAACTTTCTCCCCAATTAGGCGTTCCGATTATCCTCTTAACTGCTAAAACCGATATTATTGACAAGGTTTTAGGACTGGAGTTGGGGGCCGATGATTATTTGACCAAGCCCTTTGACAACCGCGAGCTGTTAGCCCGGATCAAAGCCCACCTAAGACGTTCAAGTATTACCATTGAGCCTCAGAAACAGGAGTCACTGCTGAAAAATGGCGACTTGAGCATTTATGCTGATGAGCGGATGGTTATGCTGGATGGCCAGGAAATCCATCTCACCCCCAAAGAATTTGAATTGCTCTTTTTACTGGCTTCCAATCTGGAGCAGGTTTTTCCCCGCGATACCCTATTGGAAAAAATCTGGGGATATGATTATTACGGGGATACCCGAACCGTTGATATGCATGTTCAGCGGATCCGCCGAAAAATTGACACCCAGGGCAATAAATACATCCAGACTGTTTTTGGAATTGGATATAAGATGAGGAAACTTTAATGCAACTAAGTTATCGGGTTCGAATGATCTTATACAACATCCTGCTTTTTGCTTTTGCATTTCTGATTGTTGTATTTTGTGTTTTTCAAGGAACCTCCTACTACTATATCAACCAAACAAAAGACACCTTGCAGAAAACAGCTCAGGACTCCACCTTATTTATCAGTCAGGAATTAAAGAATGTCCAGAGCTCTGACTCGCTCAAAAACAGATTTATTGCCAATAGTCTGTATCTCTCAAAAAGCATCTCCGAGAATGAAAATCATCGGGTCATGCTTTTTGATACCGAAGGAAATCGGATTGCGGATTCCGTTGAAGAAACCACAATCAATAACACCCTCAAAGCCGAGCTTGACCTGTCACTGGCTGAGAATGCCCCGGTATTTACCTTGAAATCGATTAACGATGCCAGTATGGCCTATTTCACCGCTCCGGTTACGATTGACAATACTGTCATCGGATACATTGGTCTTGTTTATTCAATGCACGAAATGGATACATTTTTGCATATTGCCGGCATCCTTTTTGCGATTGGCGGGCTGATTGGTCTGATGGTTCTTGTTTTCGTGACCATGTCCTTTGCCAAACACTTTTTTCAACCGATTAAAGATCTGACAAAAATCTCCAAAGAAATTAATAACGGTAATTATAATTTAACCATTTATTATAAGCACACCGATGAAATCGGGGATCTGACCCATGCTTTTAACGGCATGGTTACCAATATCAACAATGTTATCCTGCAGCTGGAATCTGAGCGAAAACGGCTGGCTGGGGTTCTGGCTTCGATTGATGATGGACTTCTGGCCATTGATAAAAACGGCAATATCATCACCTCAAACAGCTATATTAAAACCTATTT
>NZ_JAUSPS010000065.1 GCF_030652775.1 Acetobacterium sp.
GTTCTAGTATGATAATAAATGAGACCCAGCAGACCGATTGGCGTAGTGGTCTCAAAGACCGTCGCAAAGCATGGGTCGCTGGGTCTGTCTGTGTATTGCCCGAACAGTTGTGTGGGCCATAGAGCCCGAATTCTGCTAGAACGGGCAACTTGATTATACAAAAAAGGAAGGGCAGAATGAGTGAAGAGTATTCAGGAATTGTTGGTGTAGATGTAAGCAAATCCCGTCTCGATATCTTTTTCAATGATGAATCATGGTCTATTCCAAATGTTTGGGCTTCAATCTCTAAACTTGCGATCAAGTTAGTTGATCTACATCCCAAACTGATCGTTGTAGAATCCACCGGTGGGTTAGAACATGCCCTCTTGACAGAGTTTTCATCACTTGGTCTTCCTGTGGCCTTGGTAAACCCACGAAGAGTTCGTGAGTTTGCACGGTCCATAGGGCAGTTAGCAAAAACTGACAAAGTGGATGCCAAGTTACTTGCTCGTTTTGGTGAAGCAGTGAAACCAGAACCAACCAAGATGCCAACCATAGAAGAACAACACCTTTCAGCTTTGATGGTACGCCGTCGACAAGTCATAGAAATGCTCACAATGGAAAAAAATCACCTGAATAGTACCCATCCTGTTACTCAAGATAGTGTCACCAAGATCATGGCATTACTCCAACATGAATTAGATGAATTAAATGGTCAGATCGATGAATACATAGATCAATTTCCTGAGTTCAAGAGAAAAGATGAAATCTTATGTTCAACTCCAGGCATTGGTAAAGTTACTTCGGCCATTTTACTTTCAGATCTTCCTGAGCTTGGATCTATTGATCGTAAGAAAATTGCATCTTTAGTGGGTGTTGCACCATTCAACAATGATAGCGGCCGTTTCCGAGGAAAAAGAAGAATAAAGGGTGGCCGACCTACTGTAAGAACAGTCCTTTATATGGCAACCATTTCTGCCATTAAATGTAATCCAGTCATCAGACCTTATTACAAGCACTTACTTGATAAGGGAAAGGTTAAGAAGGTCGCGATTGTGGCTTGTATGCATAAAATGCTCATTTATCTGAACTCAATTATTCGAAATTCTCTTACTCCTGAGCCTGTTTCTCCTTGACTTTCAACACAGTTGCTTTGCGAGATAATCTTTTCAGGGTCACTGTGACCCCCTTAAAAAACCACACCTCGCCTGTCACTATCTTCACATGCAAAACGCACTCAATCACACTAAACTATGACAAGTAAAAGTTTACAGATTGAGGTGCAGCATGCCAGAACAAAGCAAGTTTCGCAGTATCGTCGGAGAGATTCTCTCCCAACTCTTAAATGTACCGGTGCTATCCGGTTTATTGATCACATTTCTCTATTT
>NZ_JAUSPS010000090.1 GCF_030652775.1 Acetobacterium sp.
CGAAGACCGGGGTCTTGGTGATGATGCCGTGGCGCAGATTCTTCACGGCAAGGGCGAGGTCCTCGTCGTTCAGGCTCTTGATGAGCTCCACCGTCTCCTTGGCGTAGAAGACTTCATTGAGTTCCTTGCGCACCTGCTTCATGCCCTCGCCGTTCTCGATGAGCGCGTTCATCTGTGCGCCAAGTTCGCGTGCGGCCCAGCCCAGGTGGGTCTCCATGATCTGGCCGATGTTCATGCGCGAAGGCACGCCCAGCGGGTTCAGCACGATGTCCATGGGGGTGCCGTCGGCAAAGAAGGGCATGTCCTCCTCAGGCAGGATGCAGGACACGACGCCCTTGTTGCCGTGGCGGCCGGCCATCTTGTCGCCCACGGAGAGCTTGCGCTTCACCGCGACGTAGACCTTGGCCATCTTGATGACGCCCGGAGGCAGGTCATCGCCCTCGGTGACCTTCTCGCGCTTCACGTCGTAGACGGTCTTGGTGAATTTCACCTGGCGCTCGTAGTCGCCCAGGATCTGCCGGATCTGTTCGTTGACGTCCTTGGACGAGAACAGGCCGGAGAGCTTCTTCAGCGGCAGTTCGTCCAGAACCTCGCGGGTCAGCGGACGATCGGACTCGATGAGCACCTCGCCCTTCTTCTTGCCCATGAGCGGCTGGGCGATCTGCTTGTTCTCGGCCACTTCCCAGACACGCTCGCGGACGTTGTCGGTCAGCGCGGCGATGTGCTTCATCTCCTTCATGTCAAAGGCGGCCAGAGCGGCCTGCTCGATGGCCAGGGTGCGCTCGTCCTTCTCGCCGCTTCTGCGGTTGAAGACCTTGACGTCGACCACGGTGCCCTCGATTCCAGGCGGTACCTTGAGCGAGGTGTTCTTCACGTCGCGCGCCTTGTCGCCGAAGATGGCTCTGAGCAGCTTCTCTTCCGGCGTCAGCTGGGTCTCGCCCTTGGGGGTGATCTTGCCCACCAGGATGTCGTCGGGCACGACCTTGGCGCCCAGGCGGATAATGCCGCAGTCGTCGAGGTTTCGGAGCATCTCCTCGGAGACGTTCGGGATGTCGCGGGTGATCTCCTCGGGTCCGAGCTTGGTATCGCGCGCCACGACCTCGAACTCCTCGATGTGCACGGAGGTGTAGACATCCTCCTTGACCACGCGCTCGGAGATGAGGATGGAGTCTTCGTAATTGTAACCGCACCAGGGCATGAAGGCCACGAGCAGGTTCTTGCCCAGGGCAAGCTCGCCGTTCTTGATGCC
>NZ_JAUSPS010000048.1 GCF_030652775.1 Acetobacterium sp.
GGCTTTTTCTTCGTCTGACATTTCATATCCAAGAATCTCAAGTAAATTATAAATAATATCAAGCTCCTTGTTTCCTTGATACCTATTGTCATAATCGGCATAGCTTCTGTGACCATCGTCTGCCCGTAAATATTGCATTGATAACAGTGCTTTTTCTGGCACTTCGATGATCTTTTTTTCCAATTCATCGCCGTCATGATTTTCAATCCCCAACAAACTGGCCAATCGTTCTCTGTTAAACCAGTTGCTCAGATTATTAAGTATTACCATGACTGCGAAAGCTGTTATATCGCTGCTGTGTTTTTTCGCCTTGTTTTGCGGTAATTTCTTCACAAAATCAAATCGCATTTCATACATTCTTTTTTTTATTTCATCGAGTTCATTTTTGTCAATGCGCCTTTTTTCGCTTTGTTGGTCTTCCTCCGTTTCATCATTATCTGGCCGTCGTTTATATAAAAATACGTCATTAGGGGCGACTCTAAAAAAATATTCTTCTGCTTGCCAGTCTTTTGGTTTTGCTCTCCCTTCGTCGGTATAATAGCCATACGCTGTGACATAGGTCATTATGCTCCAGTCGGCTTCCTGAACTTCCTTGGCAAACTCCCTAACCATTTCTATGATTGCCGCTTTGTTTTCACGCCCCAGTTCAACACGGATCGCTTTTTTTAATGACCACTCAAAGTTATTTGTTCCAATTTCGGCCATTACCAGGTCCCGAGTATCTGGGTCTTTGATTTTATGCAGTTCCAAGTAATCCTGAAGCTTCCCGCCACGCTCAAAAGATTCTGACAGCTTATCCCGATCCAGATCCAGCAGCTGCACTCTTCTATTGATCGTCGTTTTTGATAACCCGGTCTTTTCTGCAATTTCATCAGCCGTGGATCCCAGGTCAAACATCATCTGCATTCCCTCGGCCTCTTCGATGATTGTCAAGTCACTGCGCTGCATGTTCTCCATCAGCATAATAGCCACTTGCTGTTTTTCATCCATGTTCGAAATAACGCACGGTACCTGGGTTAATCCGGCCAGTTTTGCCGCGGCCAGTCTCCGGTGGCCAATGACTGCATAGTATTCCCCTTCAGTGCTGCCATTATCCCCGGGTTTTCCGGTGAACTGGCTATACCATGGCACCACCGTTAAATTCTGCATAATGCCGTTTTCTCTGATACTATCTGCCAGCTCTTCGATATCCGTTAATTTCTTTCGTGGGTTCTTTGGGTGTTGGTATATTTTTTTAATATCAATATACATAATCTTCTGATCGGCGCTCATTCCCTTACCTCGCTTTCCAGATACTTCTTCACGGCTTCGTCACACCGGTAACCGGATTCTTTGCAACCCCTGCAGAATCGCCGGCACATTTCAGAGATTAAATTATTTATTTCCGCTGCCAGTTCGGTATCTGTCATTTGTTTTATTTGCTCAGCTTTTTTCATTCCTGAACCTCTTCCTTTCTTCAACCCTCACCATGCTATACATCTGGAACGGCCACCCGGTAAAATCATGGTACCCTTCTTTTATGCTATCCGATTCCAGGATATAACCCTGCAATGGTGATGGATCCTTTCGCCATTCTTTTGCCTTAACAATCTCAATATCTATTTTTGGCTTTTCTAAATTCCTGGAAGGGTTCCATCGTTTCCCTGATGGGCTGCCCTTCTCCTTATATGTTTTTCTGGTCTCTTTTATCAGGTAATGGGCCAGCGCTCCATACTGCCCTGTTTCATCCAAATAGGTGAAGCGTGTCCGGCCATTGATCCAGAGATCATTCAACTCCTTCACACTGATACTGTTCACCATGTTAATTATCAGGTGATGATGAATTGATTTGTTTTTATATTCCGTTACCGTGATGTACTTAAGATCATGGCCACTCCGCTTGTATAAGGTTCTGACTTTTCTCAGATATCGCTCCAGCTCTTTTTTTGATTCTTCCGGATCCGGCCTTTGGTCTTTTTTATATGTCAGGGTCTGATGAAGATCCCCCTGGCCAAAATTGTTATTAATCAGCTGCCTCAGATTCTTCTCTGCATTCCGCTCATTGATGATGGCCATTTTCTCTGGTGTTGGTTTTTTGTTCTCTCCCCTGGTAATTCCTTTTTTGTGGTACCGGGTAGTAAAATATTTCTCCACTTCAATCGTCATGCCCGCCCTGGTTGTCTTTTTTACATACGGCATTTTTGCTCACCCCTTTTTCTATAAAGATGTCGATAAATTAATACTCTTATCGAGTCAAAAAGCTGATTAATCAGCCGTTTTTCGCTTGTTATCTTTATTAAAAAAAGGTATAATTAGATAACAGCTTTTTAAAAAGACCGCCTCTGCTTCCACAGCTTATTGGGCGGTCTTTTTTTATTCAATTATTTATGTTATAATAACCTAAGGTTTTTATGAGAGTCTCTTCCTGTTTGGCGTTCCAGCGCCTGGAAGAGTCTTTTTTTATATGTGTTTTTCATATTCCCACGGCTCCCAGTTTTCGTTTCATTCGCTTTAATGATCTGATTGCTTTGTTATCGCTCTTTTCTGCTAGGTTGCTGCAGTATGGGCAGATAAACTTTTTCGGGTGTGTCCAATAATCCATTTCATAAATTAATCCGCACGTCTGGCATTGTCTTTCAAATTTCGGCATCCTGCTTTTTCCTCCGACTTAATAATCGTTGATGATGATATAAATAACACCTTCATCATTTTCCTTCAGCTCCATTGTTTCAATTGGATACTCTGATCCCGTTTCGGCATTCAGCACCCGGACTTCTTTTGTTTTATGGTCCCGCAATGCATTTAATAGATTTTTAGCTTTCATTTTCTAACCCCTCCCCAATACCCCGGCCGTTGTCTGGCCTTTTTATCCATGGCCACATGCTGTTTGAATTTTTCGGGATCCCCGGTTTGTTCCCAGTATCCTTTTTCTACCTCATGCCCTAACTGCCGATTACCTGCCATTTTATCGGCATCGGTTAAGCATAATCGTCCCAATTACTTCACCCGTCTCTTGATATCGACGGTCTGACCGACGATGATTCCTACGAATAACCCCAATAACAGTGCACTTAGATATCCAAAAA
>NZ_JAUSPS010000006.1 GCF_030652775.1 Acetobacterium sp.
AATCGGAATCTGAAAAAAAAAGGTTAAAATTAAGATGCTCATGGCCAATAAGTTAGCTGGCAAAGAAATAGTCGCTTGATCAAATAATCCCATCATGGCAATACCCAACATAAAAATCAGACTGGAAAATAAAAACAGTAAACTCACATAGAGTGTTTTGCCAATCCAGAACAATGCTTTTTCTTTTGGATAGAGAAATAGCCCTTTATATTCAAGATTCTTATCCCGACCGATGATCATCGCCGCTAAAATAGCGATAAGTCCGGGTAGAAACATGACCACCCACCAATTATAGGCGCCATTTTGTCCCCCTCCCAAAAAATAACAGAGCAGCAGTGTCATAATGGGTGCCAGAATAACAAATTTGTTCACCGCTGACCGTTTACTTTTCTGAAACTCGGATTTTATGATGGCTAACATGCGCGTTCACCCGCACTTTTTCGGATCACATCCATAAATATCTTCTCCAAATCCTCACCTCTTTGGACGGCGCCCTGATAGCCCACGACCCCATCAGCGATGATTGAGACCTCATCTGCAACCAGTGCCACTTCTGATAGAATATGACTGGAAAGAATGACCGTGATCCCATGAGATGGGAAGGAACGGATTAATTCTCGCAATTCTTCGATCCCCACCGGGTCAAGACCATTGGTTGGTTCATCTAGAATCAACAGCCGGGGATTATTAATAATGGCTAAACCAATTCCTAAACGTTGCTTCATACCCATCGAGAAATTTCTCGTTTTCTTTTTGCCGGCACTTTCCAGGCCAATCAGCGATAACACTTCCTCGGCTCTTGAGCTGGGTAGTTCATAAAGGGTACACGCCACCTTCAAGTTTTCCATGGCAGTCAGATTAGGATAAATACCCGGATTTTCAATCAGGGCGCCAATTTTAGCTAAGTCTTTTCTTTCCCAGGGGGTATCTTCAAACAGGATCTCCCCATCCGTCGGCCTGATCAGTCCGGTGATCATTTTTAGCAGGGTTGACTTCCCCGCGCCATTTGGCCCCAGCAGACCATAAACCGAGTTTTCTTTTACCTTAATTGACAGGTCATTGACCGCTTTTTGATTCTTAAATTGTTTCGTCAATTGTTTTGTTTCTAAAATTATTTTTTCCATCAGTTTCTCCCATTTGTTTGATTATTTAGTTGCCTTACTAACAATCTTACAAAGCAAATATAAGGAATTGATAAGGCTACGAAAAATTTTGCAACTTAAGTAGCTTATTTGGTTCCAATGCTTACTTATGCATTTGAATTTCTTTTGACAAAGTGCAGCAGACAACGCAAAAAGAAAAAACAACCGACTGATACAAAGTCGGCTGTTTTTTTGGTGAGGTGGATGTTATTACCTTAATAATTTAGTCCATGAACCTTGAAATAAGGTTGAAAAAGAAAGCTGTCTTCTAAAACTTGATCAAATAACCTTGTCGATCAGGGAAAAATTCCTTTGATTTCTTCGGCGTAGATCAATCGTTTCAGGGCGATGATATAAGCGGCCATCCGCAATGAACACTGTGATTGCTGACTTTCTTCGAGAATCTCGACAAAAGCGGCCGACATAATTTTTTCCAGCGTTTTATTGACCTGATCCCGATTCCAGGTTAAGATCTGAATATTCTGAACCCACTCAAAGTAAGAGACAATGACGCCGCCGCTATTGGCAAAGATATCCGGCATCAGCACAATGCCCCGTTCTTCCAATAGCGCATCAGCTTCCACGCTGGTGGGTCCATTGGCGCCTTCAATGATATAGGAGCATTGCAGTTTTCCAGCATTTTCAGCATTGATCTGATTCTCCAGCGCCGCCGGGATCAGGACATCACATTTGCAGGTCAGGACCGCTTCATGAGAAATATGGCTGACTCCCGCTTTCTGATAATCCTTTAACTGTTTGCCTTTAATCTCCAGGAACTCCGATATTTCATCGGCATCGAGACCGTTTTCGCAGTAGATGCCCCCGGAAACATCGCTTAAGGCAACAATTTTACTGCCGCGATGACCCAGAATCCGGGCCGCATTGCCACCGACATTGCCCATCCCCGAAATCGCCACCGAGACATCCGAAAGCTGCTTGCCATCCCGTTCCAGAATCAGTTTGGTACTGATGGCCACGCCGCGACCGGTGGCTGAATTCCGTCCTTTGGAGCCGCCCAGTTCCAATGGTTTCCCGGTAACCACCCCGGGACAGGGCTTGCCTTTTAACATGCTGTAGGTATCCAAAATCCAGGCCATCGTTTGGGCGTTGGTGTTGACGTCCGGGGCCGGGATGTCGGTATCGGCACCAATCAGCGGTTCGATGGCAAAGGCGTAGCGCCTGGTCAATTTGCGCAGTTCCCGTTGGGACAGGTTATTGGGATCAACCCGTACCCCGCCTTTGGCTCCGCCATAGGGAATATTGACCACCGCACATTTTAGCGACATCCAGGTTGCCAGGGCCTTCACTTCATTTAAATTACAATCCTGATGAAAACGGATCCCGCCTTTAAAGGGCCCCCGGATATTGGAGTGCTGCACCCGATACCCTTCAAACACCTGCACTGTTCCATCATCCATTTCTACTGGCAAATATACCTTTGTTTCCCGCTGGGGATTCTTTATGATATCAAACATATATTGATTCATCCCGCCAATTTCCATTGCCTCTGTCATTACATCTACCACGTTCAAATATGGATCATAGAATTCTCTCATACAAATATCTCCTGTTTATGAATTGTTGCGGCACATCAACTGAAAACAATCATAAACTTAAAGCATTTACATTGTCAATCACGCAATGTAAAACGATGATACTTAATTATTTTAAGCGTATATACCTAATTTAAAAAGTTTTTTCGCTTTTGAACTTAATTTAATTATGCTACAATATTGTAACGTATATTCGCTATTTTACATCAACAATCCATTTTCATTTATTTTCAAAGATGTCAGGAGATTAAAACTATGAAAAACAAGTTACTGGATGCCATCGATCTGCAGATATTAAATCTGCTCCAGAAAAATGGCCGGATCTCAATCAAAGAACTGGCGGCCCAGGTCTATCTTTCCTCCCCGGCGGTTTCTTCCCGGATTGAACAGTTGGAAAAAAACGACTATATTTGCGGCTACCAGGCGGTGGTGAATCCCATCAAAATGGGCTATCATATTAAAGCTTTTGTCAATCTCGAAGTGGAGCCGGTCTGCAAAAAAGAATTTTATCCCTACATTCAGACCTGCAACAACGTCATTGAATGCAATTGTGTCACCGGTGATTATTCCATGCTGCTGGAGGTTCTTTTCCCCAGCACCAGCGAATTGGATAGCTTCATCGGTGAACTGCAACGATTCGGCCGGACCAAAACACTGATTGTCTTTTCAACTTCGGTGGAACACCGGGGCATTGATTTTTCGCTGGAGTAATAGACTTAGCGAACTAATTTAGGTTACCCATTACCTCGTCTGCTTATGTCCCCTTGTGACTCTTTAGAAGGCATCGATCCACAAGCGATCATAAGAAGACTGGTTCGATTCATTCTACCGAGCTTATTTGAGCAGCATCTTATTGACCGCATTAATCATTGCCAAAGCACTGGCCCGCATCACATCCTGTTCATCAACCTAATAAAACAGAAAAAGCAGCCGTTCAATGAACCGCTGCTTCTAATAGTAAAGTGAAAAAGATGTCGAAACTTTTATCACTTCACAAATTTTAACTTGTTAAGCTTAACTTTCTCTGTAAGCATACGTTTACTTAAGCATATGTTAAAAAAAGATGAAAATTACTGTAATTTATTTCTAGAGACTCCCAAACTTTTTCACAACAAGCTTAAATCCCGCCAATTTTTGATTTTAATCCGATTATTCCATCACTGAGTCAGCGTAAAATATCCCGGGCGATTTTCTTCCCGGTGGGGGTGTCGGCCAGACCCCCTTCCGCCGTTTCTTTTAAAGATTTTGGCATGGCATCCCCGATGGCCTTCATGGCGCCAATCACCTCGTCCACTGGGATGGTGCTCTCAATACCAGCTAAGGCCATCTCTGCGGCAATCAGGGCATTAGCAGCGCCACTGGCATTGCGCTTGACACAGGGCACCTCTACCAATCCGGCAACCGGATCACAGACCAGTCCCAGCACGCTTTTCAGAGCGATGGCACAGGCATTAGCGCACATTTGCGGGGTGCCACCCATTAATTCAACGGCCGCCGCCGCAGCCATCGCCGCTGCACTCCCGCATTCCGCCTGGCAACCACCTTCCGCCCCGGAAATGCTGGCCTTTTTGGCAATCACCATGCCGAGTCCTGCGGCGGTAAAAAGACTCATCACCACCTGGTTCTCTGACAAATCGTTTTCTTCTTTCAAGGTCAAAAGAACGGCCGGAATAATCCCGCAGGATCCGGCTGTGGGCGCAGCCACAATTCTGCCCATACAGGCGTTCACTTCGGCAATCGCCAGCGCCTTGGCCAGAGTTTCACTGAGCACCTTGCCACTGAGGGTTTGGCCCGCATTAACCGACTGTCTCATTTTATTGGCATCACCGCCACTGAGTCCGCTGGCTGATTTACTCACTGCGGTAAGGCCTTTAGTAGCTGCTTCCGCCATCACCTGAAGGCTTTTCCGCATTTCTTCCATGAGTTCTTCCCGGGATCGTTCCATTTGCAGGGCCTGATCCTCTAACACCAACTCGGAAATCATTTTTCCTTTTTTTTTCGCTTTGTCCGCCAGTTCCTGTATCGAATCATAACTAATCATCTTCGCTCCTAATAGATTGGCTCAATTAATACAGCCTTTTTCACCGTCTTCACCGCTTCGATTAAACTGATCTGCTCACCTTTAACGGCCTGATCGGTCTCAATCACCATCATCGCCTCCCCGCCACGATGGGAACGGTACATATTCAACTCGGCAATGTTAATCCCCTGATCCGCCAGCAGATTGGTCACCGCCGCAATCACCCCGGGGGTATCGGTGTGAGGGATCAGTAGCGTATAATATTCACCATTGAATTTGACATTGATCTCGTTGATCCGGTTGACCACAATTCGGCCGCCACCCACTGACGAGCCCTGGACAATGGTTTTTTTACCGGTTTGATCAACCGCTGAAATCAGGGCCGTGTTGGGATGAACTTCTTTATTTTGAGACTTCCTGAATTTAAACGTCATTCCCAGCTCCCGGGCCAGCTCCAGACTGTCCTTAATCCGCTCATCATCGGGCGCCATACCGAGCAGCCCGGCAATAATCGCTTTATCGGTACCGTGGCCCTTATAGGTTTGGGCAAAGGAGCCATAAAGCTCAATGGTCACCACTGCCGGCTGCCCACCGGAAACCGCTCGGGCTATTTTTCCGATCCGCACCGCTCCGGCCGTATGGGAACTGGACGGGCCCACCATAATCGGTCCGATAATATCAAATACATTCATGCCAACCTCAATCTTCAGGCGTCAGCCAGTTTTTAAACACCAATCGCTGGTGTCGCGATCCATGATGCTCTTATCTTTTTACCCCGGAAATTACTTTTTAAGCGATTACTCCTCTTTACACCTCTTTGACATACCGTAGTATCGGTTTACGTACCGCCTTGACCTCATCCAATCGTTTTACGATGGTGTCGTGGGGTGCTTCCTTTAACAGCTCCGGACTTGTTTCGGCTTCTCTGGCAATTTGCCGCATCGCTTCAATAAAATCGTCCAGGGTTTCCTTGCTTTCAGTCTCCGTCGGTTCAATCATCAACGCTTCTTTGACAATCAAGGGGAAATAAATCGTCGGCGGATGATAACCAAAATCAATCAGCCGTTTGGCAATGTCAAGGGCCGAAACCCCCAATTTCATCTGCTTCTGGGCTGAGAAGACGACTTCATGCATACAGGTCTTGCCGAAGGGCAATTCATAATCATCCTGAAGTCTGGCGCGGATATAATTGGCATTGAGCACCGCTGTTTCCGATGCTTCCCGAAGACCCACAGCCCCCAAGGAGCGGATGTAGGCAAATGCTTTAACCACTACCCCAAAATTGCCATAGAAAGATTTAACTCGTCCAATTGATAAGGGGCGGTTATGATCCAGAACATACTTATCAACGGCCCGTTCCACCACTGGCGCCGGCAGGAAGGGAACCAACTCTTTTTTGACCCCCACCGGACCTGAACCTGGGCCGCCGCCGCCATGAGGGGTACTGAAGGTTTTGTGCAGATTAAGGTGCACCACATCAAAGCCCATGTCACCGGGGCGGGTCTTGCCCATAATGGCATTCATATTGGCCCCGTCATAATAGAGCAGTCCGCCCGCCTGATGGACAATCTCGGCTATTTCGACAATGTTTTCTTCAAATAAGCCCAGGGTGCTGGGATTGGTGAGCATCAGCCCGGCAATCTCATCACTCATCACGGCCTTTAATGACGGGATGTCGACGCCGCCAGATTCGTTGGATTTCACTTCGATCACATCGAAGCCAACCACTGCCGCCGAAGCCGGATTGGTGCCATGGGATGAATCCGGCACGACGATTTTTTGTCGCTTCGTGTCACCCCGGTACTGATGATAGGCTTTGATAATCATCAGTCCGGCCATTTCACCATGGGCGCCAGCCGCCGGTTGCAGCGATACCCGGGCCATTCCGGTGATTTCCGCTAGCATCCGATCGGTTTGATAAAGGAGTTCCAGTGCGCCCTGAACGGTTTTTTCTGACTGATAAGGATGGATTCGCGAAAATCCGCTGTATCTGGCCACATCTTCATTAATCTTGGGATTATATTTCATCGTACAGGAACCCAGCGGGTAAAAGCCGGAATCCACACCGTGGTTCATTTTCGACAAGGCGGTAAAGTGCCGAACCGCATCCACCTCGCTGACTTCCGGCAGTTCTGCGGACTGCTGCCGCAAAAATGCGGCCGGAATGACGCTGGCAAGGTCCCTTTCCGGGACATCACAGACCGGTAACAGGCTGGTTCTGCGGCCCGGAACCGATTTTTCAAAAATCAGTGCTTCGTTCTTAATCACAATGGTTCACCGCCTTTTCTACTAAACTGTCCATTTCTGGTCGGGTCCGTTTTTCGGTCACCGCCAGCAACCAGCCGTTTTTTAGCTCCGGATACGATTTATCCAGCGCATAACCGCCGATAATATGATCCGCAAGCAAAGCATCGTTTAGTACATCGGTATCACCGGCGCTGGTCACTGTAAACTCCTTGAAAAAGGGAGCTGAAAAAACGGGCGCAAATTTTCCCGATTTGATCAGCTGGTCATATAGGTAATGGGCTTTGTTGAGGCAGAGGGTGGCCACTTCTTTTAACCCCTCCTTGCCGAGAACGGTCATGTAAATGGTCGCCGCCAAAGCATTTAAGGCCTGGTTGGAGCAGATGTTAGAAGTCGCCTTGTCCCGGCGGATATGCTGCTCTCTGGTCTGCAGGGTCAGCACAAAGGCACGTTTGCCTTCAACATCGGTGGTCTGGCCAACGACCCGACCTGGCAGCTTCCGCATCAATGCTTTGGAGGTGGCCATGAAACCCAGACCCGGACCGCCAAAACTGATCGGATTACCCAAACACTGGCCATCCCCAACGACAATATCGGCTCCCAGTTCGCCCGGGGATTTAAGGATTGCCAGCGAAATCGGATCGACACTAGCAATCAGCAGCGCCTTATGCTGGTGTGCCAGTTCGGCAGCCTGACCAAGATCTTCAATGATGCCAAAAAAGTTGGGACTCTGAACAATAACCGCCGCCGTTTGATCGGAACACGCTGCCGCCAGCGCATCTAGATCGATACTGCCATTGTGGTAGCCAATCTCTTTAACCGCAATGCCCTTGTAGTGCGCATAGGTCTTTAACACTTCGCGGCTCTCAGGATGAACGGTATTGGCGATCAGCATCTCATTTCTGCCGGTCTGGCTAGCGGCCATAGCGACTGCCTCGGCCAGAGCGGTGGCACCATCATACATCGAGGCGTTGGCAATGTCCATGCCGGTCAGCTCACAGATCATCGACTGAAACTCGAAGATTGCCTGCAGGGTGCCCTGGCTGATTTCCGGCTGATAGGGGGTATAGGCAGTATAAAACTCCTGCCGCGAGATAAGATTACCGACTGCGCTAGGGATGAAATGATCATAGGCCCCGGCGCCGAGAAAACAGCTGGTGTCATCAAGATTTTTGTTTTTCTGGGACAGCTTTCGCAGAGCTGTTGTCAGTTCCAGTTCTGATAAGGCCGGTGGTAATTCCAGATCCCGGCTCAGACGCACCGCTTCCGGGATATCAGCAAAAAGTTCCTGGATCGAATCGTTTCCCATCTCTGAAAGCATGGCTTTTTGTTGCTCTTTGGTATTGGATATATAGGATGCCACTCTTCTTCCCCCTTTATAACGTTGATTTTAGTTTTTCCAGCTGGGCTGTGATTGCTTCATCATCAAAGCAATATTTGAGATTGGTGAAATTACCTCTCAGCTTCGTCACATCTTCTTTAACATCTTTATTTCTTAAGATCACATCAGCCATCAAGCCCGCAGTTTCGGCAAACTCTTTGTTACCAAAACCGAACCGGGTCATTTCTGCCACGCCGATACGAATGGCGCCGGACGCAGTAAATCCCTCTTCTTCCGGGGTGGCCTGATAGTTGATGATTATATTGTTGGCTTCCAGTCGATTGGCGACTTGCGGTCCAATCCCATAACCGACTCGCACCACCACCTGATGGGTCTCGGTATAGGAGATGGCCGGATCTCCAGCCACATCCAGGCCGGCATCAGCCAGACATTTGGCAAAATATTTAGCATTATGGATGACATTTTTCTGGTATTCGTCTTTAAAATAGTTCATTTCGTAGCTGGCCATCAACAGACCCAGCATCGTCCCCAGATGGTGATTGCTGACACTACCGGGGAAAGCCCGGGTTTCAATGGTTTCCCAAAGGCCATATTTATAATCGTCTTTGTCATAGTTACCGGCAATGATGCCCCGCTGCGTCCCAAAGAAAGTTTTGTGGGTGGAACCAGTCACCAGTTCCGCCCCTTCAGCAAAGGGATCCTGGAAATAATCGCCCACCAGCCCCAGCACATGGGCCATATCATACATAATGATTGAATTTAGTTTCTGAGCATCGACGAAGTTTCTGATTTCCCGAACGGGTTCCTTATGCAAGACCATACTCTTACCAAAGATAATCAGCTCTGGCTGATATTGGGCGATCACCTTTTTGGTTTCTTCCACATCGATTTTAAAGGGGTTATCCTTTTCCACCGGAAAATTCACGATCGCTGTTTTTTCCGTTTGGGGATCAATGGCAATATAGTCGTGGAGGGCCCCCATCGGCTGGGCACTTAAATGACCGCCTCTGATGATATGATTATTCATCACATAACCCAAACGCTTGGCATCGACCTTCCGGTTGACCCGGTTTTTATAATCCATTAGCGCACTGAAGACCGCCACATTGGCCATCTGCCCGCTAATCACCCGGGTTTCTACCTCAGCACAATGAAGATATTTTTTCATTTCTTCCATCAGCAGATATTCAATCTCATCAATAAAGGCCGTCCCCTGATAATAAAACACATCATAATCATAGAAGGATTTTGTTTTTTTGTGCTCCGCATAACGGAAAGAAGGATCCATTACCGACAATAACCGCACCGCCGCTGAATGAGACTGTTCCGATGGGATCAGGTTAATGGTTTGATGCTGTCTCAAAATGGTGTTGTCAAAGCTTCTTTCCAGCAGATTCAGGGCTTTGGTCTGATAATCCGGGGCACTGTCAAACTGACGTTCAATTTCGACCCCATAAATGATCGGTCTGGCAAAGGGTGGCGCATCGCTTTTCATATGATAGGGAGCAATCACTGCCGCTACCATCTTACCGCGGATTTCTACATCAACCAGATCATTTAATTCAACATCCCCATCGATGAGAGCCAGGCCGATCGCCCGCATCGCTTTCTCGTCGGTGATTTTGCTGTCAAGCCCGTATCCTTCCGCCTTTAAATAAGGCACCATGGTCGCACTGGTAATCACTCCGACTGCCTTTCCCGCTTTAAAGACCTGACAGCCCGCTCGGGCAATGCCGCGGCCAGTAAGGGCAATCGGTCTGACAATCCGGGCTAATTCTGACAAATCAGAAAGATCCCGTTCCATAATTTTTTTAAACCCAATATATTGTTTAGCCAGGGCTGCTCGGCCGATATAATCGCCTTTGACTTCGGCAAAGCTGACCGCAAATTTGGCCAGTGGGCAAGAAAAAATTGGTATTTCGTTACCGTCATTATCAAGGCCTAGCTCATGGCCGTAAAGAGGCAGACCGGCTTCCAGTCTTAAGGTATCCCGGGCGCCCAGGCCGATAGCCATCGCTCCCAGTTCAAGCAGCTTTTCCCAGATTTCGGCGGCTTGCGATGCCTTTGTGAAAAGCTCAAAGCCCAGCGGTTCACCGGTGTAACCGGTTCGGGCAATCAGCAATGTCTCACCTTGGTAATCAAGAATTGCCAGAGCATTTTTAAGCGGCTCGGTAAGATTCTCACTTCCGGTGAGTTTTTTAAGGATGGTTTTTGAATCGGGGCCCTGCAGCGAAATCATCGCAATTTCAGCGGATCGATCAACGATTTTAGCATCAAAATATTTTATTTCGGTGTTCAGGTGCTCCCAGTCTTTTTCGGCGTTGGCCGCATTGACCACCAACAGAAACTCATCTTCATAAAAGCGATACAGATAAGCATCATCCAATGCTCCGCCGTTACTATTCTGGATCATCGTGTATTGAGCCTGCAGCAGATCCAGCGCCAGCACATTGTTGGTTAACACATGTTGTAAAAAGGCGGTGGCCTCCTTCCCGGAGACAATGAATCGGCCCATATGGGAGACATCAAAGATCCCTGATTTAATGCGGGTATGAATATGTTCATCGACAATGCCGGCTGGATACTGGATCGGCATTTCCCAGCCTCCAAAATCCACCAGCGTTGCCCCGGCTTTGACATGATTGTCATAAAAAAGTGTGCGTTTTAAATTTCCCATTTGTTAAGCTCCTGTTTTCTGCGTTTTACTCATGACAGATGGTTTCGTATGCTGTGGCATCCATGAGCGCATCCAGTTCCGTCGGATCGTCCATTTCAACACCGATCATCCAGTTTTCAAAAGCATCGGTATTGAGCAGTTCCGGTTCATCAACCAGGGCTTCATTTATTTTGACAACCGTCCCGGATATTGGCAAATAAATATCGGAGGCGGCTTTTACCGATTCCACCACGCCAAAGGTCTCCTCTTTGCCAATCGCATCGCCAATCTCCGGCAGTTCGACAAAGACAATATCGCCCAGGGAATGCTGGGCATAATCGGTTATCCCGATGGTGGCCAGATTGCCCTCAACTTTTACCCACTCATGATCTTTTGAATACTTCAAACCTTCAATAATTTTCATCTTTTTTGTCCTCCACTTTGTTTAGTTTCTGTAAATTCAATACCCATTCTGAAATTTTATAAACAAAAAAACAGAAGGCTTACGCCTTCTGCTCTGTTATTAACCTGAGAGTTTCGTTCCATTTTGGAAGTTGCCCCTTCGGTGCTACGCTTTCCAGAGTTATGTCCGGTTACGGTCCCCTTTACCTGAGATCATCACTGATAATTAGCTAAATATCGGCTTTATCCTTCGGTGCTGCACGTGTGCAGGCTCTCCCGTATCCATCATCCATTCGCAACTATTTAATTGTGCTAAATAACCTATTTCGTATCGGTATTTCTTTATGTATTCTGTGAGTATAACCCTTTCCAGGGGGGATTGTCAACCACCTAAATCAATTCTCGCTTCGTGAACAGTACTTTTGGGGTGCCAATTGTTATTATCGTCATTTAGACGGTCTGATATAATACTTGCGTTCAAGCTTTATTTGAAGCGATCTTTTTTTACAGTGGGTCTGTTGTTCTTTAACGAACCCCTTTAATCAACAAACATTTTAAGGAGAAAACTATGAAAAAAATCTTATCGGTCTTACTTATCTGCTGTGCGCTATTTCCCGTTCATTCGGTTTTGGCAGCATCTGCAGATACTACTTTACCGGTTCTTTCCCGAGGCCATATTCAGGATCTCGGCGATTACCCGGCGGATGGTTCCTGGGTGGCGAGCCCCAATCGGATTGGCACCGTTGGCCAGAGCAAACGGATTGAAGGCTTTGAATTAAAGCCTGACAATGATCTGCCAGCAGATATTGAGCTGCGCTACAACGTCCATGTTCAGAATATTGGCTGGCTCTATGATGAGAACGATCCAACCACCTGGGCTAAAAACGGTGATTATGCCGGAACCCGGGCAAAAAGCCTGCGGATTGAAGCGATTAAAATCGTCCTGCTTGATGCCACCGGCAATAAGGCCACCAGTTATCATATCCGCTACCAGGGACACGTTCAGGATGTAGGCGATCTGCCAGCCGATTCCCAAAAATGGCTTGCTGATGGCGATCAGCTTGGTACCGTGGGCAGTTCTCTGCGACTGGAAGCTTTGAAACTGGAAATTGTTAAAGATGCCTCGACGGTCACCGATTTAAGTGCCTACTCGGCCCTGCTTAAACAAACAGATGGCTTGAGTGAGTCTGACTATACCAAAGCCTCCTGGGTCAATCTGCAGACGGTTCTAACGAATCACGTCGTTACCGACAAAAACACAGCGGAAGAAGTGGCTGGGGCTGTTAAAGCCATCGAAGCAGCTATCCAACAGCTTGAAAAGTTAAGCACCACCACAGTCCACGACAAAGCCGGCACCTATGGCCCCACCAGCGGCTCGGAAACGATCAGCCAGGATGTGATCATCACCGCTACCGGGGTAACGCTTCAGAATCTGATCATTGATGGTGATCTGATTATTGATGAAGCCGTTGGAGACGGTGATGTTACCCTGAATAATGTTACGGTCACCGGCGAGCTGCGGGTTCGCGGCGGCGGTAAAAACAGTATTCACATCAGTGGTGGAAAGTATGCGAAAATTCTGGTTGAACAGGCCCCTGACGGTGGCGTCCGGATTGTGGCCACCGGTCTTGACGGGGTTCCGGTTGTGTTAAGTGAAAATGCCGCTGGTGAAACCCTGATTCTGGAAGGCAGCTTTGCATCAGTCACCATCAATGCGCCCGATGCCGTGATTAAAACCGATAAACAGACGAGCATCAAGCAGCTGAATATTGCCCCAGAAGCCCAAAACAGCACGGTGAATCTGGGCAGCCAGACAACCGTCACCGATCTTTCTGTACAGGCTCCCACCAATGTAACCGGGACGGGTACTGTCGGCAAAGCCGCAATCGCTTCAGACAATGTCAGTTTTGAAAAAGCACCCCAAGAATATACCGTCGATACCGGTGTGGTCGTGCCACCAGTGATTCCAACGCCAACACCTGAACCGCCAACACCGCAACCACAACCCGGTGGCAGCGATGGCGGCTATACTCCACCGAGCAAAATCAGTCTGAGTGTGGCCACTGCACCAACTGTTACCCTGTCTAAGACCTATGATGGTACCACTGCTACCGATGTAACCAATCAGACCCTTGATGCCACAACGATTACCGGCATTCTCTCCGGTGATGATGTGCAGGTAGTTGCCACCGCCACCTATGACAATAAAAAAGCCGGAACCGTTAAAACCATTACCATTTCCTACACATTGTCCGGCACCAATGCCAGTAAGTACAATCCACCGGCTGCCACGACTGCAACCGGCGAGATTACCCCAAAAGCGCTGGTAAGCGCGACGACACCGATCGCAAAGGAATTTGATGGAACAGCGACGCTTAACACCGAAATTAGCGAAAACCTTGGGCAGCTTAGCTCCGATACACTGACAATCACCCGGACTGCCACCTATCAGAACAGCGGCGGTAACACCGATGCGATTGAGGTGGGCTCCAATAAACCGGTAACCTGCAGCTACACCCTATCGGGAGCAGATGCCGTAAATTATCTTGCCCCGGCGGACCACACGGCCACCGGGACGATTACCAAAAAAACGCTGACGGTCACCGCCGCCAGCCTGAATATCAATAAAAGCAAAACCTATGATGGCACCACCGATGTGTTTAATAGCAAGGGAAAAATTGCCGCCGGCAATAATGCGATCAGTGTGGCAACCGGTGTAGCAGCCGACCCCAATATTAATGTTACGGCCACCGCAGTCTATGATAATCAAAATGCCGACAGCAACCGGACCATTACAGTTAGCTATACAATTGACAGTAGCCCTGCTAATAAACGCTACCAGATCGCAGCGACCGAACCAATCCACGGTGCCAGCATTAGCGCACGACCCTTGACGATAACCGCTCCCACTCCGGTGACCAAAGCCTACGACGGCACCACCGAAGTCTTTACGGAAGCCGGTAATACCGAGAAAATATATAATATGCCAATCACACCCGGCAATATTGTCGCTGCTGATGCCAGCAAGGTGACGGTCACAGCGACCGCCACTTATGACACTGGCAAGGATGTTGGCACCAATAAAAAGATAACCATTACCTACACCCTTGCCGGCGATGCTGCCGGGAATTATCTGCCACTGTCAGATGATCACAGCAAAAACGCTGATATTACCCCACTGACGATTGCCACCACTCCCATTGTCAACAATAGTGATAAGACAAAGGAATATGACGGTACCAGCAAGGCCGCTGTAACCATCAGAGTTACCGATACTAATCAAATACCAATCGTTCAGGACGCACTCACTAACGGGACGCTGGTATTTGATACCACTGCCGTCTATCAAGACAATAATAGCGAAACCAGTACCGTCGGTAGCGGTTATACCATCGCCTATACCTATAAACTCAGCGGCACAGCAGCCCACAATTTCAGCCTGGTGGGTGCTGCCTCCGATGGCAGTATTACTGGTACGATCTCCGGCGGCAGTATTACCGCGAAGAAACTATCGGTTACCGCTACTGCTCTGGGGCTGCAAACCGAGAAAGACTATGATGGTAGTAGCAACACCAATGTGAATGGCAAACCCATCACAGGCAGCACTGGCCTGACCGGGATCGTCGGCACGGAGCAGGTCACCGCGACGGTATCAAGTCACTATACCGATGCCAATGCCGGCGACCATAATATCACCACCAGCTTTTCGCTTAGCGGCGATGACAGCGGCAATTACTGTATCGAGCCCCTCACCGACAGTGCCGGCACGATCACGCCGATTCAGCTGACATTCGACAACACCAAGCTCCCAGCGATCGCAGCGACGCAAAAGTATGACGCCACCAGAGATGTTTATCTGACTGATAACACAACCAAATTATCGGATTATCCCCTCAGTGCTGATGCCGTCAGCGGCTTAATCAATAACGAGGCGGTAACGGTCAAAGCCACCGCTAACTATGACAATAAAGATGTCGGTGAAAACAAACCGATTACTATCACCTACAGCCTAAGCGAAGAGGCCGCTAAAAACTACCTGGCCCCGGATCCAGATACATCAAAAACGGCGGCGATTACACCAAGAATCCTGGGTTATGTCAATGTCAATCTGGTAACCGTAAAAAAATCCGATGGCAGCAGCAGCGTCACGGTCACATATGCTGGAGTTAATCCGTCTAAGAATCCAGCAAACGGTACTGACGCTATTGCCCATATTGCTGGTAGTGTAGAGCAGGAAGATGTGCATCTGGCAACCTACAGCGCTGACTATTACGACGACGATCAGAAAACCAGTGCCGTGGGCAGCAATTACGACATTAAACTTAGCGGCAGCTTAACCGGCAACCATGCCAGCAATTACATCATGGGCGATTATACTTATTCAAGTAATGGCCAAATTCTTGATGCCAATGCGGTTATCTCCACACCTTACAATAACACCGCCTGGACTCCGGCCGGCACCCTGACCGCACCGGCTTCCAATTTTAAACTCTTCTATGCCAAACAAGCAAGTAGTACGACATTTTACGGCTATGACAGCAGCGGACAAATCTACAGTTCGATCAACTTAAACAGCTGGACAAGCGGTGAGCAGGTTGCCTTGGACGACAGCAAAAAGCTGATTGGCGTCAATAATATTTGGGGGCCGCTGGCGATTGACAGTAACGGCACCGAAGACGACGCCGGCAATAAATACTACCAGATTTATTACTGGTCAAACGGATGGAGTGATATTGATCCTGAAAATCCAGAGATAACCACCACCCTCATCCCAATCAATCCCACCTATTATTCTGACAACAACGGCGACTATCTGATCTGTCAGGACAAAAACAATAACAACAACGCAATTAAACGCGTTATTTCTGGTTCAGACCAAGCGACAATCGCTGCTAGCTCAGGCCCCTCCCTCCCCAGCGGCTTTAATAACTCGCTACTGGTCTATAATGGCAGCACCCTGACACTTTACGCTTACTAAAACTCCTATGGCAATCCCTGTCGAGGGTTGTCCCGTCAGTAAAAAACTCTAAGGCCCCTGATTCAATCCCGAATCAGGGGCCTCTTTATTTGTTTTTAGGGCTTGCTGCGATGCTCTGTCAATCACCCATCAGCCCTACTGATCAGCTGTTACCTTAATCCGCAACACCGTTTTTAATTTGGCCGTCTCGGTCCGCCGGGGATCAGACAGATAAATCTCTCGATGGGTTTTGTCGCTGCGCCCATAGCCATGCTCGCTGCAAAAGGCTTCCATCTGGGCAAAGCTGGCCGGCTCATCATCATAGCTGCCTAAATGCAGCATCTGACAACAGCTCCCTTCTTCCAAATCCTCAAGGCGGATCTGATCGAGAAACTCATTGGGCTTTTTCTTTTTGACTTCATCGATAAAACGTGCGGCCAGTTCAGCGGTCAGAAAATCCGGCTGGCGGATCATCATCGTATAGGCATAATTGCTTTTATCGGCACTGGTTTTGGCCTTGTCCACCAGATCCCAAACCCCTTCCAGGGGAAAAACGGTATAATCGTAATAGCCGTCCGGAACTGCTGTACTCTTATAGGACATTTTTACTGCATAGCTGAAGCTGTACAGCGCTGCCACCGCCTCTGCAAATACTTCGCCATTGGGGTCGCCCTGTCCATCCAGCATGGCAAAGCGCAGCGGTGGCACCGTAATCAGTACCGGCTGCCTTTTGGGCAGGTATAAGCGCTTAAATTGCTTTTTATAATCGACTTTGTCCATCGCCTGTTTCTCCTTTGATTTTTCTCTTGATTTCTCCCTTGATTTTTCCCTTAATTCAGTGAAATATAGACATGAATTTCGGCGTTGGCCATGTCCTCCCCGGGTTGATATTCCTCGAAATCGCTGCCAAACTTGCGGTCAAGTTCCATCCCCCAAAGCTTCATCCAGAAGTCGCCGATGGCCTGCTGGACATCACCATGGATAATAAATTTTGCATAGTTGCCAGCCGCAATGGTTTTTGTCGCGACCGCCTCGGGTTGGGACGCCCCAGCTGCCACCTCACATCCCACCATAACATCATAGTCACCGGCGGCACCATTTTCATAATCGCTGTAAAGACCGATACACTTATCATTTTCTCGGCCCGTCAGGGAGGCTTCAATCCCATCGCCATAAAAGCGCTGCCAGATCGCTCCAATTTTTTCGACCATCTGGGGATCGTTATTACTGGTGCGTATTTTCAGCCCAGCCACCGTTTTTTCTGCTAGTTGTACCACTTCATAATTCATTTGTATACCTCTTTTCTTTTTTTCTTATCATTTTGTTCTTATTGATAAGAGCAGTATACGCCTGTTAACCTGACACCTGATGTCATATTAAAGATACTTTTTTAAACTGTTCGCCAATTTTTGCTTAATGGCCTCCCGCAGCCACTGGGGTTCGACGACCTCGATAGCATCCCCATAAGAAAGGATATAGCCTTCCACCCAGCCATCCCCGGGCAAATGGCTCGTAACCATAAAGGAGCCATCCTGCTCTTTGGTGATCGCCGTCGGATCAAATTCATCATAGACCCGATACGCCATGGCGGCATCAATTTTCAGAACCAGGCTGATTGGGGCCGCACTTATTTCCGGTGCTTCAAATATAGCCCCCGCAGGCAGGGTGCGGACAAAGGAATCTGCCAGCAGCTTAAGCTGCCTGATCCGACTGACCTTGAAAAAACGCAGTGCCGCTTTGTCCAGACAAAATCCGTAGACATACCAGGATTGCCCCTTAAACAACAGCTTTAGCGGTTCAATGCAGCGCCCGGTCTTTTTACCGGCGGCACTGAAGTAGTCAAAAGCAATGCGGTTTTTATTGAGAATGGCACTTTTCAGATCGTTGAATTTTTCCCGCTCAGCGGCACCGCCACCCCAGAGGGAAAAGTCGACCTCAATCCAGTCGGGATCTTTTTTTTCAAACAGAGTTGCCAGTTTTCTCAGCACCGGATCCAGCTCCGGTCCGTTTAACGCCTGCATTCCCTGGAGCGATGCCAGCAGATTAACCTGTTCCTGTTCGGAAAGCAGCGATTTTTTGATCACATAGTTATCTAGCAGCCGGATCCCGCCGCCCTTGCCTTTTTCAGCATAAACGGGAATCCCGGCGGCACTTAAGGCTTCCACATCTCGATAAATGGTGCGCTGGGACACTTCAAAATAGTCGGATAATTCCCGGGCGGTGATCTTTTTCTTTTCAATCAGAATATAGACCGTTTCCAGCAATCGATTGATCTGCACCTTTTATCCCCCTTTCTTAAAGTCAATAAAAACCGCTGCCCAATAAACCCTCTTATCCGGCAGCGGTTTTGTCAATTCATAATAATCTGTTTCAAATACTTAATAACCATATCCGCAAAGCGGTTGATGTCCTTAATGTAGGCAAAGTCCTTGCCATAAATCAGTTTTTCGGCCATCAGGTCCTGTTCCTTGCCGGTAAAAACGCCCAGCACCATAATGCCCTGCTGTCTGGCAAAGCGGACTTCCCGGGCGGTATCGGCAATGGCCACCCGGCCCCGGTAGGCTTCGGTTAAATCATTGACCTGACCTTTACCCACCTTGATATCGTTGGGTCGGCCGTCGCTCAGCACGATCAGAATTTTATTATCTTCCCGGCGTTTAATTAAATCTTCGCAGGTGGCCTTGATGGCCAAACCATCGCGGTTGTTCCCGGAGCAGTAATATTCAAAGATATTATCATTGGCGGAAAGGGGTGATTCGTAATCCCGGAAGCGTTTGATCACCGTATAATCGAGAAAACTGGAAAAACCCAGGACCCGGTTGGGAATGCCGACCAAAGTTAGGGCATGGGCCAGAATATAGGCCTGAATGGCGACTCTTGACTGATTTCGCCGCTGGGAACCGCTGGAATCGATCAGGATATCCACTACAAAACTGCCCTTGTTATTATCGATATTCTTGACAAATACCTTATTATTGCTGCTGCGACCAATCCGCCAGAGCTTGCTGGGGATCAGTTGGCCGGCATCAGACGGAATGGCGTCGACAATTTCTTCCTGGACCAGGGTGCGCGAGATGCTTTCCCGCAGTTTATTGATATTGCGCTTAAACACCTTGTAATTGGCCCGAAACACATCAACATTTTTAACCTGATGCCGCTGCACATATTTCTGCTGGAATTCGTTTTTGCTGTCGCTGCGGATCACCCCGTCGGTCATATGAATCCGGCAATTGCCATGTTCGCCTTTGCAGACCCGATTCTGGAGTTTTTTGACTTCACTGGTTTCCAGAAAGGAGTTGCCATAATAATAGGCCACTTTTTCATAGATTTTTTCGATGTCCTCTTCCTGGACCCGCAAAACCCGGTTATCATTGCTACTGTTGAGGTTGGCCATATCACCTTGGGATTCACCCAGCAGGGCTTCGGCAATTTCTTCAATGGAAGCTTCAATATCCTGGTCTTCGGGATCTTCAAACATTTCTTCGAGCATAAAGTCCGAAAAATCGCCCCGGATATGGTTTTTATTGTGACCGGATTCATACGCATCGCTGTCTTCACCTTCAACAAACAGGGGGAAATACTTCACATAAACATCTTCAATCCCGCGCAGCAGTTCGATGGTATCTTCGCGCTTTTGCAGCGCCAATAAATCATTAGTGATGTTGCGGGTTTCGGTGTCCACCATCGGTGTTTTTCCGATTTTTTCGAGAATCATGGCGTGACGAACCTTTTCCAGCAAGTCACTGGTATGCAGTTTGTAATAATTGCTGAGAATATCGTCGTAGGCGTTTTTGCGGATATCATAAACTCCGGGACGTTCGGCAATAATCTTTTCTTCCACCACCACATCGCTGCCCATGGCAATGAGGCTTAATAGAATATCTTTATTAAAACCGGCGCGATGACGGCTGATCACGTATTTTTTGACGCTCGGCCAGTTAATGTATTTTCGCCGTCCTCCGGCGGTGACGGCGTGGTAAAGAGCCACATTTTTTGAAATAAAGCTTTTTTCGCCGCTGTCCATATTTTCGTCATAATCGCCGGAAATAGTCCACATCAGATTGGCGACCCGATTGTCAAATTCAAAGTCTTCATACATCCATTTGGTATCCTTCAAAGCGTTTCCCTCCCTTCTCTGGATTGTGGAGCTTTAGCGACCGGTAAAAACATCGGAGGCTTCCCAGCTCTCCCGGATCCGGGTTTTGATCACATCCAGGACAATTTCCTTTTCAAACTGGTCAAAGGTTTTGCCGATGACGCCCATATCCACGGCCAGCATCGGTTTGAGGCCCCGGCGAATGGTCTTCAGACTGCCGATAATCCCCCGCAGATCCACCGATTTGGTGGAAATTTCGGAGTTTTTTGATTTTTCCTGGAGATCCAGAAAGATTCCGGCAAACTGCGGCAAAATTTCTTCGTTGGCATCCGGAAAATATTCTTTTAAAATAATCATCAGCGTTTCTTCTTCAATCTGAGGAATATCAATGGTCATAAAACGGGATACCAGGGCTTCATTAAGCTCTTTAGTACCGGCATATTCATAGTTCATCGTGCCGATAAAACGGGTGGCGTCATGGAGCTTTATTTTTTCATAGCCCGGCACGTCAATGACCTTCCGGTAATCTAGCGCCGAATGGAGTACCACCAGGGCATCGTTTTTGGCCATGTTAATTTCGTCAAAAACGCCAAAACCACCATTGATGGCGCATTCATATACAGAACCCCGTCTTAACCGCACTTCATTATCAATAAAGGTATCGGTGCCAATCAGGCTGGAGCTATCGGTATTGACATGAAAAGAGGTATTCCACTGAGGTCGGTTAAAGAGTTCACAAATATTGTCAGCCAAAACATTTTTCCCGGTGGCCTTAGGTCCGGAAAGCAGAATGTTCTCCCCCTCTAAAATTGCGGTAATGCACATGGCCCAAATATCCTTGCCATAAAAAACGGTTTCGGTACTGGGAACACGATCCTGAAGACGCTCTTCCAGTTTATAAAAATGTTTGAAATATTTTATATCATCGAGAAGTTTCTCGCTAATTCCCTGTTTTAATAATTCCTGTGTTAATCTCATCTGTTCTTTCCTTTCGTTAATGCCCTGCACGCATTCTGCAACTATTTATTTAGAATGATTTGAATATAACACAAAACCCAGCGGAATGGTTAGTAAAAATGTCAAACAACAAAAATTTATCTGCTTTTCATCTTTTTTTAAGAAATACTATTCTATCCGTAAAAAGACCGACCAGATGCGTAACCGTATCACGGCGGATGGCATTAGCGGTAAAAGACAACGGCGGCTTTGATTTTATCTCAAAGCCGCCGTTAGGCTATTGCTATTTAATGTGGTTTTTGTTTTAAATAAATTTATTTGCTATTCAATGACAATCACCCGTTTTTCGATTGGCACAAACTCTTTTTGAGTCGGTTCCGCTGTCGGGCTGCCAAAAGGCATTTGCGCAATCAAACGCCAGGAAGATGGGATATTAAAGGCTTCCTTAACTTCCTTATCAATAATGGGATTATAATGCTGGATGGTTGCTCCCAACCCTTCTGCTTCCAGCTGAGCCCAAATTGCAAATTGCAGCATCCCATTGGACTGTTCAGCCCAGATCGGGAAGCTTTCTTTGTATGGCGTAAACCGATCCATCAGACCCTGGGTGACGGATGTATCATCATAAAACAGCAGGGTACCGCATCCGGCTGCAAAACCCTTAATCTTCTTTTCTGTTGCTCTAAAATCTTCGGCCAGAATAATTTTTCTGAGGGTCTCCATAACGATTCCCCAGAACTCCAGATGCCGTTCTCCAAATAAAACAGCAACCCGTTGACTTTGACTGTTAAATGCTGAAGGCACATGTTTCGTTGAATGATCAATAATATCAAGTATTTCTTCTGCGGTAACTGGACTTTCATCACAAATTGCATAGATCGAACGACGTTCCTCCATTGCCTCTTTAAAACCTTTTGGCATACGATTTCTCCTTTATCATTCTAAATTATTTGCTGATTTAACCCCTTTAATCCATATTATACCTTAATTATTAATAATTACCATGATAAAATGCCAGATTACTCGTAACAATAAAAAAACAGAGTCTTACAGACTCTGTTTTTTTATCAATTTATCTCATCATTATTATTTTTTTGCTATTTTCGGGCGATCGCTTTTTTTGCCGCTGCCACGATATCTTTAGCGGTTAAACCGTATTTTTCCATCAGTGGCGCAACCTTCCCGGATTGTCCAAACAGGTCTTTGACGCCAACCCGTTCCAGGGGTACTGGTGCGACATCACCTAACACTTCGGCCACAGCTCCACCCAGACCTCCAATGATGCTGTGTTCTTCAGCCGTAACAATGGCACCGGTATTAATGGCCGCATCTTCAATGGCATTAACATCGATGGGTTTAATGGAGCCCATGTTTAAGACTCGAGCAGAAATACCCTCTGCTTTTAATAGTTCCGCCGCTTCCAGAGCTGGTCCTACCATCATGCCAGTGGCAATGACGGTCACATCCTCGCCGCTTTTTAACAAGCCGGCTTTTCCCAGTTCAAATTGATAATCTTCATCAAAAAGAATGGGTACGTCACTGCGACCCAGGCGAATATAAACCGGTCCGTCAATGGCGATGGCGGCATCCATCATTTTTTCTGTTTCGATGGCATCTGCCGGTGATAAAACCGTCATATTGGGAATGACCCGCATCAGCGCAATATCTTCAATCGACTGGTGCGAACCACCATCTTCGCCGACCGAGATACCAGAATGGGTTAAGGCAATTTTTACATTCAGTTTCGGGTAGCAGATGCTGTTACGAATGATTTCATAGGCTCGCCCGGCGCCAAAAATGGCAAAGGTGCTAGCAAAGGGAATTTTTCCTGCAGTGGCCAGACCAGCGGACATTCCCATCAGGTTTGCTTCAGCAATCCCGACATTGAAATGCCGTTCGGGGCAGGCCTTTTTAAAGATATTGGTCTTGGTTGCGCCCGAGAGATCTGCATCCAGAACCACCAGATTTTGATTTTTTTCGCCCAGTTTCACTAAGTATTCGCCGTATGCCTGTCGAGTTGATTTTTTTTCTGCCATGATTATGCCTCCAATTCTGCCAATGCTTGTTTCACTTCTTCCGCATTCGGCCCTTTTCCATGCCATCCCGCATTGTTTTCCATAAATGAGACACATTTACCCTTGACCGTTTTACAAATGATCACGGTTGGTTTATCCTCTGATTTTTTTGCCGCTTCCACAGCCGTTCGCAGTTCATCAAAATCATGACCGTCTTCCACCGTAATGACATTCCAGCCAAAGGCTTCAAACTTGGCATCGATGGGGAATGGTGACATAACCTCACAAATGGCACCGTCAATCTGAAGATTATTATTATCCACAAAAGCGATCAGATTATTAAGCTGGTAATGGCTGGCGGCCATGGCGGCTTCCCAAACCAGACCTTCCTGCAATTCGCCGTCGCCCAGTAAAGCATAGATCTTATGAGACTTGTTGTCCATTTTTCCGGCCAACGCCATCCCAGCGGCTACCGAAATTCCCTGTCCCAATGAACCGGTTGACATATCAACCCCGGGTACCTTGTTCATGTCCGGATGTCCCTGGAGCATCGAACCCAGTTGTCTCAGATTTTCCAGCTCGGTTCTGGGGAAAAAGCCTTTTGCTGCCAAGGTTGCATAAAGCACCGGGGCGGCGTGTCCTTTTGACAAGACAAAACGATCCCGATCTTCTTTGCGGGGATTGTTTTCATCGACATTCATTTGTTCAAAATAAAGCAGGGTCAGAATTTCTGCTGAAGACAATGATCCTCCGGGATGACCTGAAGCTGCTTTGCCAATCATTTTTACAATATCTTTGCGAATTTCCCTAACGGTTTCTTCTAAAATTGCCATTTAATTCTCCTCTTTAATAAATATCACTGTTTGCGTTAATTTGCCGATTTAAAATGTCACGTCTAATCGTCTGAGGTACCCCATCTTTAACGAACACCCGAGGTACCCGTTTGTTCACCATACAGGTAATTTCATAATTGATGGTTCCCAACGCCTCGGCCAACACATCGGCTGAAATGTTGTTGCCAAAAAGCTCCACCTCGTCATAAAGGGAAACCGCTTCCACATCGGTCAAATCGATCATGCATTGATCCATACAAATGCTGCCGACCACCGGCACCAGCTGGCCGGAAATCCAGACCTTGGCCAAACCGTTTAACATTCTGGTGTAGCCATCGGCATAGCCAATCGGCAAGGTTCCGATGATCCGGTCTTCATTGGCAACAAAACGGTTACCGTAGCTCACTGTCTCGCCGGGATGGAGGGTTTTCAGGTGAACAATGGTTGATTTCAGCGTCATTACCGGCTTTAAATCGATTTTTGTACGATCCACTTCAGCCGATGGATAAAGCCCATAAAGGATGATCCCCGGGCGCACCATATCAAAATGAACCCCTTCAACATCAAATATTCCGGCGCTGTTAGCCATATGCTTGATGGGAATACTAATATTTTTTTCTGTCAGTTCAGCAAGAACCTGTTGATAGCGCCGGATCTGCTCTTTGGTATGGGTTTTATCGGCGGCATCAGCGGTAGAAAAATGCGTATATAAACCCTGAAGTTCAATGCCTTCCAAGCAGTACATCGCTTCAATCACTTGTGATGCCTCCTGCCAACCAATCCCGATGCGTCCCATCCCGGTATCAATTTTTACATGAATGGGATGGCGAATTCCGATTTCCCGACAGTAATCCGACAAGGCCTGGGCAAAATCCATCTGATAGACCCCGGGAATCAAATCCCAGCGGATCAGATCGGGGATATGGGCTTTTGAGGTATAGCCTAGCAGTAAAATCTGTTCGGTGATGCCGCCCTGGCGGAGGGCAATGGCTTCATCAATAAAAGCCACTGCCAGCATATCCACCCCGGCATCACAAAGGGTTCGGGCGCATTCCAGACTGCCATGTCCGTAGGCATCGGCTTTGACAACCCCCAGAACTTTAACGTTTGGTCCGACAATTCTACGGATTTCTTCATAATTACTGGTCAGGGCATCCAGGTCTATTTCCGCCCAGGTTGGGCGCAGTGCCAATTCTTTCATATCTATGCGACTCCCTGAACGATGTTTAGCACCATGGCGACTCCATTTCTAATGGAGGCTTCCAGGTTCGCCTTGTAATCATCAGTCAAATTTGAATCGGCCTTGTCGGACATGGAACGGATCACCAGATAGGGAACCTGGTTCAGCATGGCAACCTGTCCAACTGCCGCTCCTTCCATTTCGACACAAAGTCCGCCAAATTCTTCCCGCAGTTCTTCTTTAAGCTGCTTAGAGTCGACGCCCAAATCAGCGGTCATGATGCGACCCGTCCGGTAGGAAACTTTCAGCGCTTCGGCGGCTGTTTCTGCCAGCTTAATCAGGGCAGGGTCTGCTTTAAAAAAGGTAATATCCATGTTTGGTATTTCGCCGCGGGGATGTCCAAAAGCCCGGGCATCCATATCATATTGACAGCTGTCCTCTGAGATGACAATGTCACCAATTTCCAGATCCGGATGAACCGCACCGGCCACACCCACATGGATGATGGTGGTTACCTTGAAAATATCAATCAAAATCTGGGTGCACATGGCAGCATTGACTTTTCCAACGCCGCTTTTGACTGCAATAACCTCTTTTTGGTGGAGTTTTCCCTTAAAAAAAGTCATCCCTCCGTGGTGGATCTTGATTCCATCTTCCATCGCCGACTTGATGTCACGAACCTCACTGTCCATGGCTGCAATAATACCGATCATCTATTTATTTCTCCTTTCAAAAGACTCACCACTGCGTTGGCAGCGATCCCCTGTTCACTCCCGGTAAAGCCCAAACCTTCTTCGGTCGTAGCTTTTACACTGACACACTCCCCTGATAAATCCAAAGTTCTGCTAATGTTTTCCACCATGATTTCAATATAGGGTGCAAGCTTTGGAGCCTGGGCAATAATTGTCGAATCAATGTTATTGATTCGATACCCCTTCGTAGCCACAAGCTGCCCCACTTTTTTAAGCAGCAACAAACTGTCACAATTTTTATAGGCTCCATCAGTGTCAGGAAAGTGTTTGCCGATATCACCAAGCGCCAATGCCCCTAACAGCGCATCCATAATAGCATGCACCAGCACGTCAGCATCTGAATGTCCCAGTAGACCCAAAGGATGTTCTATTTTTACACCGCCTAAAATGAGTGGTCGATTTTCAACTAAACGATGGACGTCATAACCGCTTCCTATCCGTATCATTTTACTCCTTCCCGCCACTTTTACAAGTAGATTTAACCATATTTTCAGCCATTTGTACAGGATTATTTAGTTTATGCATATTTATATTTGGCTGCTCCGATCCAAATAATAATTCAGTTGACAACTGATTTTATTTTTACAAATAGAAAAATAGCGAACCCTTTCAGGAAATTACTTGCACTTTCTAAGTCTCTGGTCGTTTGCACTGCTGTATTCTTAGACCACGGTGATTTGAATTTTCCGGGAGCCTCAATTTACATTAAAATTATAACATAAAAAAACAAAAAAAATGCCACCAAATAAATAACTCAAAAGGTTTTTAAGCTATTTGATCTGGCAGCTAAATATCTGTTGTTAATTTTCTTCGATGTTTCCATTTTTCAGCAGATCCCGTACCACTTCACCGGCAATCAACAGTCCGGCCACCGAAGGGACAAAGGCAATACTGCCCGGCGGGTTTTCTCTGATTAATGGTTCTTCGGTGGAATAAAGGACCTTCAGGGATTTTACGCCCCGTTCCCGTAATTCTTTACGCATCACTTTGGCCAGGGGACAAATTGAGGTTTCGTAGATATCGGTAATAATAAAACGACTGGCATCCATCTTATTCCCGGTTCCCATACAGCTGATAATCGGAACCTTGTTTTCCTGACTCTTGATGACCAGATCAATTTTTGCCGTTACCATATCCACCGCATCGATGACATAGTCATAGTCCTGGAGGTGAAACTCCTGGGAGGTTTCCGGGGTATAGCAGCGATGCATCGGATGAACGATCGAAAGCGGGTTGATGGCAATCAGCCTTCTGGACATGACATCGACTTTTTTCTTTCCCACGGTTTTGACATTTGCCATAATCTGACGATTCTGATTACTGGGATCAATGATATCCTTATCCACAATAGTTAAAAAGCCGACCCCACTGCGGATTAGAGCTTCGGCAACAAACGAACCAACGCCGCCCACACCAAACAGGATGACTCTCGAATTTTTTAGAATCTCCAAACCGGATTGTCCAATCAGTTTTTCAGTTCGGTCAAAGATTCCTGATTCTGTTTTCATTTTTACATTCTTTCTGGAGCAGATACTCCCAAAATACCCAAGGCATTTTGAATCACCTGCTTTGTTGCCTCAATCAGCGCAACTCTGGCTTTCATTAAGGCCTTGTCGGAAACCCGGACGTGACAGGCATTATAGAAACTGTGGAACGCCGCCGCCAGATCTATTGCATATCGGGTAATTCGGCTGGGGTCCAGTTTGTCTTCGGCGGTCAGAATTTCATCCGGGAAATTAGAAAGCATTTCCATCAGGTTCAATTCTTCTTTTTCGACCAGGCGGCTGTAATCCAGGGGAATCGCCTGATCCAATTCTTCAGCCATCTGGCGAATAATACTACAGATTCGGGCATGAGCATATTGCACATAAAACACCGGATTATCATTGGACTGCTCGATGGCTAATCCCAGATCAAAGTCAAAATGACTGTCTGGCGAACGCAGATTAAAGAAGAATCGGGTGGCATCGACGCCTACTTCATCGATCAGATCGGTCAGCGCAATGGCTTTTCCCTGACGTTTAGACATTCTTGCCACTTCGCCGTTTCGGAGCAATCGCACCAGTTGCATGATGACCACGTCAAAATTAGCGGCGTCTATTCCGACCGCCGATAAAGCACCTTTAAGCCTGGCTACATGTCCGTGGTGATCGGCACCCCAGACGTTAATGCAGCGATTGAACCCCCGGTTAACAAACTTATCCATATGGTAGGCGATATCGGCCATAAAATAGGTGGGCAGTCCGTTGGCGCGGATTAAAACATCGTCCTTATCAGAACCGAATGCGGTGGCCTTGAACCATAAGGCACCTTCCTGCTCGTAGGTGAAACCGCCTTTTCCCAACAGCTCAATGGTCTTCTCAATGGCGCCGCTATCATAGAGGCTTTGTTCCGAAAACCAGACATCATAGCGGATCCCATAGGCTTCCAGATCGCTCCTCATTTTAGTGAGGTTTTTGTTTAAAGCATAATCAATCAGGATTGGTTTTCGCTCTTCCGGGGTCATCAAGCGGTGGACATCACCATTTGCATCAATGAAAACTCTCATATGTTCGGTAATGTCTTCGCCCTGATAGCCATCCTCGGGAAAGGGGATATCTTCTCCCATCAATTGGCGGTATCGGGCATCCAGAGAGTCGCCAAATTTGACAATCTGGTTTCCGGCATCATTAATATAGAATTCCCGGGTGACGTCATAGCCGGTCCAGTCAGCAACGGCCGCTAAAATATCGCCGATGGCACCGCCTCTGGCATTTCCCATGTGCATTGGTCCGGTGGGATTGGCTGAAATAAACTCCAGATTGAATTTTTTCCCGGCATTTTTCTGACTCCGGCCATAATCGGCTTTCATCGCTGCCACTTCGGCTAAAACAGCATACTGCCAATAGGGTTTCAGTTTAAAGTTAATAAAGCCCGGTCCCGCTATTTCAATGGACTCGATGTAGGAGTCCGCGGTTTTCATATTGGCTACCAGGGTCTCAGCAATAAAACGGGGGGCTTTCTTAGTCTGTTTGGGAAGCTGCATGGCGATATTGGTGGAATATTCACCGTGTTCTTTTTCTCTGGGAATTTCCAGAAAAAGATCCGGCATGGTTTCAATGGCTAAGGCTCCCGATTCGACCGCTTGATTTAAAGCATCGCTAATGATTTTTTTAACTTGTTCGGTGATCTTTTCGCGTATGTACATCCTTAATTTCCTCTCACTCTTCTATAATTATTAGCAACTAATTGTATCTGTCTACTTATTCTCGGTCAGGTGAAATTTAAAGGAGAAGCGCTCCCGGCGCTTCTCCTGCGATTGGCATCCCTGCCATTTTTTATTGGGTAATTTTGATATTCAGGATATTCTGAGAATTTGTAACGCCTTCAATTTCGATGTTATAGTCGATCGACACCTTGGTCGGCTCTTTTTCATCATTATAGTTTACAAATACATCCTTAGTTAAAATCCCCATGGTCACATCCCCGTAAGGGGTAGAATACCAGGTCAGGTTTCTTTTTCCGCGTTCAAATTCCATGATGGAATTGGTTGTTCCCAAACGAATGACTGACACTTTTTGCGCATCAACACAGACGGTCGTGATTGTTCCTTCCATTCCAGAAACTTCCGATTCTTGATAAGTCACACAGGATCGATTGGCTTCTTTATATAAATCTCCTTCGGTCAGGAACTCCAGGCTATCCTTTTCATCTTCATCTTTGACGGTTCCCGAAATGGATAACCATACTTTTTTTCTTTCTTCAGTCATTGGTCTCCTCCTAGAGGTATAATTTCTCCCACTATTAAACCATTGATGCGTTTTTTTATCAAGAAAAATTATCCTTTTAAGTTTTTATTAGGATTACGCATCAGAAAGAAACCGGACGACCTAGTTGGTAGTGGTGCGTTTCCGTTTTGCTGACGCAATAATCAGGTCTACAAGTTCTATATACCCAATTCCGGTGGCTTCCCACATTTTGGGGTACATACTTATATTTGTAAATCCCGGTAGGGTGTTTACTTCATTGATTAAAATGCGTTCATCATCGGTGACGAAGAAATCCACCCGGGTTAAGCCGGAACCTTCAATGGCTTCAAAGGCTTTAATGGCGTAATCCCTCACTTTTTCAGTGACTTCCGGGGACAGATCAGCCGGAATGACAACCTTGGAGTCTTCGGTGGCTGAATATTTGGCTTCATAATCATAAAACTCTTTTGACGGAATGACCTCTCCCGGAATTGATGCCCGAATAACCTCCCCGACTTCCAGGACGGCACACTCGATTTCTCTTCCTTTGACAAAGTCTTCCAGTATCAGTTTATTATCATAAACAAAAGCTTCTTTTATGGCGGCGACGAGTTCGGTTCGGTCATGGGCTTTGGTGATGCCCACGCTGGAGCCCATGTTCGCTGGCTTAACAAAAATAGGGTAACCCAGTTCCCTTTCGATCTCGGCAATTTGAGCATCGGTATCTCTTTTCCAGTCGGTTTCCCGGAAATAGATGTATTTCCCGGTGGGGATTCCGACACTTTGGAACATAATCTTGGAAAAAACCTTATCCATACCCACTGCCGAGCTTAACACACCACATCCTACATAGGGTTTATTCAGCATTTCAAAAACCCCCTGGATGGTGCCATCTTCTCCCATCGGTCCGTGAAGAACCGGAAAAAAAACGTCAATCTTTAATATTTCTGGATGAGAGAAGATTGAAAAGTCTGCTGTCAGGTTCTTTTGATCCTGTTCCCAGGAGCCATCTTTAATTTTTTCGGTATCGCCTGAATAGATAAACCACTTGCCCTGTTTTGATATCCCGATGGTTACAATATTATACTTATCCCGATCGATGACACCCAAAACATTGTATGCAGAAACCCTGGAAACCTCATGCTCTCCCGACTGTCCTCCAAAAACCACTCCGATATTGAGTTTATTTTTCATAACTATTCCTCACTTTTCTTTCGAGAACTCATTGTTTATACTTTAATAAAATCATACCAAAACTGCCGCAAGCTTTGCCAACCGTCCGCAAATATCTGATTATTTTAGACACTCCAGAAAATCTTCTTCGGTTATGACACGAATACCATTTTCTTTCAACAAAGCAACGGTGATACCGTCCCCCTCAACCAAATTTTCGCTGAAAGTTCCATCATAAATTTTCCCACAGCCACAGGAAGGACTGTGGGTTTTCATGATTGCAATTTTTGCCCCGGATGTCCGGGCTGTATCCAGGGTTCGCTGAGCACCCAGGAGATATTCTTCGGTCACATCAATTCCCTTATTATTATACACTTTCCGTTCCCCATTGACCATGACTATTTCGGCCGGATCCCGGGGAATCGGCATCGTTGCCAGTACTTCGGGACAAATCGGAATTACCTGTCCCTGAAGAAAGAACTGCCGCAATTCATCCACCGGGTGGGCCTTTCCCTCATAGTTAATCTTCATTCCCAGCAAACAGCTGGATACTAAAATCTTTTTTTTCTTTTCTAAAGCTTCTTTTAAACAAGTAAAATCTTTCTGATTCATTTTCTTTCCCCTCAATCCTCGTTTTTATGATTTAAACTGTCTTCCCGATAAATCCAGGCGCCCCGTTTAAAAACCATTTTATAAATCATATCTTTTAGGACGATTTCGCCGATTTTTATGATTGAATCCGATCCAATCGTTACCCCATTAGTAACCCGAGCGCCTATTCCTATTTTGGTATTTTTACCGATAGTCACATCATTGCCAATAATCACCCCAGGTTCCAAAATACAATTGTTTTCAATCCTGCTTTTTGCTTCGATTATCACCCCGGTGCCAATCTGACAGTTTTCACCAATGACAACCCCGGTTCCGATGATTGCCCCGGCTCCGATAATGGTTTCGCTTCCGATTATGACATCTTCCGAAATTACCGCACTGGGATGAATCTTCTTTTGGTTCGCCTGGTTACTCATCTGTTTTTCTCCTATTTTTTCCTGATTCTCAGACCCTTGGGATAGTGGTTTTTGACCAAGCCCTCACTGGCTTTTCCAAATCCCAGTGAATAGCCATCATAACCAACCAGAACCCAGCCTTTTTTTGCTTGCAGATTTAATGCCTCACCTTTTAAATACTGATAGGCCAAATCTTCATCTGTTAAGTCACAGATATTTTTGGCCTCGGATAACTTAAGCGCCATTGCCAGCGCATAGCTGGGTTCAAAGCGATTTTTTTTAAAGATTCCCAGATGAAGGCCGGTACGCAAGAGTTTTAAATTGGCAATCCGCATAAGCTCCACCCCCGCGGGGATGGCATAGAGGTGTTCGCCCAAAAGAAAAAGACGGTCTTCAATTTTTTGATAAAATTCCGCGGCCAGATTATTTTTGGCAAAATCGTTATAGTCTTGCAGTTCTATTCGGGTTGCCTTTTTTAACCGTGATTTGGCATAGCCCTGTTTGATCTCAAGGGCTTCAGCAAACCCTTCTGATTTTATCAGTTTGGCAATAAAATGTCCTTCACCTTTGACGCTCATGGGCATAATTCGCAGGGTTTTAGCGATCGTCTGATCCTGATTCCGGGTCCAGGCCACCCGACCATGCTCGGTAATCCCGGGTAACTCGATCGTTTCCAGGGTGTAGGGATATTTCGCAATAAAGGCTTCAATCATCTGTTCATTTTCTTCCGGCGAAAAGGTGCAGGTTGAATAGACCAGTACCCCGCCGGGCTTTAACAAACGATGGGCACTTTCTAATATTTTTTCCTGCTTACCCATACAGCGGTCAACCCGCTCCAGACTCCAGTCAGCTAAAGCTCCCGGGTCTTTGCGGAACATCCCCTCACCGGAGCAGGGCGCATCCACCAGGATCTTATCAAAGCTTTCATAAAAAGAATCTACCAGGCGTTCGGGAAATTCGTTGGTGACAATCGCATTGGTGATCCCCATCCGTTCCATATTAGTGGACAAAATTCCGGCTCGGGAATTAACCAGCTCATTGGCCACCAGCACTCCCGCACCCTGAAGCTTGGCACCGATTTGAGTGGATTTACCGCCCGGTGCTGCGCAAAGATCCAGCACCCAATCTCCCGGTTTGGGGTTCAGCACTTCAACCGCCGCCATAGCCGTCGGTTCCTGAACATAATAGAGCCCGGCATAATAGTGCGGGTTTTTTCCCGGCCGCACCTCATGATCAATATAAAACCCTTCTTTGCACCAGTTCACACCCTGGGTTTTAAACGGTAATTTATTGGCCAGCTTTGCTGGGGACAGCTTCAGGGTATTGGTCCGGATGCCTTTGCTTTCCGGCTGGTCATAGGAATCCAGCAGGCTCTGATAGGATTCCCCCATCAGATTTTTCATTTTTTCCTTAAATGCTTCAGGTAATTCCATTATGATCCCCATTTTCATCCCTATTTATTTCCGGCAGAGCCGTATCTGGCACTGTACCGATTGTTGACAATACTTATTTCATTATACGTAAAGCCCCTGTCAATTACAATAAATTTGTCAAAAAACGCCGAAATAAAAACACCAACGTGAGCGTTGGTGTTTTTGTCGAGAACTTATAATTGCTAGTTCGTTATTTCTTTGGTTTTGCAAAAATCATCCGTCCGGCTGCTGTTTGCAGAATGCTGGTAACAATAACTGCAGTTGTGGTGCCAATGTATTTCTTGCCATTTTCAACAACGATCATGGTTCCGTCATCCAGATAGGCAACGGCCTGGCCGTTTTCTTTTCCGCCTTTTACCAGGAGAACCTTCATCTCTTCCCCGGGCAGAACAATCGGCTTCACAGCGTTGGCCAACTCATTAATATTAAGCACGTCCACCCCTTGAACTGTGGCAACCTTGTTAAGATTATAGTCGTTGGTCAAAATCTTGCCTTTTGTCGATTTTCCCAGTTTTACCAATTTTGAGTCGACCTCATGGGTATCTTCAAAATCTTCTTCCGTAATTTGAACTTCAATTTCCAGATCGGTTTGAATTTTGTTTAAAATATCCAAACCCCGACGTCCCCGATTCCGCTTTAATTCATCTGCCGAATCCGATATCAGCTGGAGTTCATTAAGCACAAATACCGGGATCACCAGGGGGCCTTCAATAAAGCCGGTCTTACAGATGTCAAAGATCCGTCCGTCAATGATCACGCTGGTATCCAGTAGTTTGGGAATGGCAGCGCCTTTCTTTTTTGTGGGTCGCTTTTGTCCGACCGGCACATTAGCATCCTTTTCCCGTTTATCACTCTGAAAAGCCTGGAGAATATCTTCTCGTTTTTTGATCGGTAAGGAAAAACCAATATATCCCAAAACAATATAAATACTGATGGTTAGCAGCCCACCGATCCAGGGAATGGGAATCTGCGCAAATGCGAAACTAATCAGCATGGCAATCACCAGGCCAATCACCAAACCACCAATACCCAGGCCAATGTCGATGAGCCGCACATTTTCCATACTGGTCTCAACAACTTTTGACAATTTTTTAACACCTTTGAGCATCAGTGGAAATAGAATGAAAAAAATAAGTCCAAATAGAACAATCAGAGCCGCATAAAGAATAACTTCCAACATTGGAGTCAGGTCAATCTTCAGACTTCTCAAAATCCATGCGTTGGTAACCACTACGTTGGCCAGAGCCATCCCAACCAGAATTCCAACAATTCCAAATGACACACGAAGTATCTTTTGTATCATCATCTTCACCTCCTTTCATATTATTACCTTGAAATTATAGCACTCAATTCTTAAGATTACACTATGAGATACAACAAAAGGCGTGAAATTCACGCCTCACTGTGTACCGAACTATTGATCAAATCTAAAATTTCTTGTTTATCTTTATCTTGAATCAAAACCATTTCACTGACGATGAAATTTCGGGCATTATTCAACATTTTCTTTTCTCCAGTTGAGAGACCTTTTAATCGATCCAATAGGATAAGATTTTTGACAACCTTTGCTACTTCAAAAATATCGCCGGTTTTTAAGCGTTCCAGGTGTTCCCGGTACCGCCGGTTCCAGTTTTTTTCCATCTCATCCATCGGTAATTTCAGGGTTTCGATCATCTCATCAATTACTGGCTGGGTCACAATGGTTCTTACCCCAATATCATCCACTTTATCAACGGGAATTAAAATCTGCAATCCCTCGGATACGATCTGCATGATGTAGTAAGGTTTTATTTCTTCAAATATTTCTCGTTCTTCGATTGCTTCAATGATACCCGCTCCGTGCATCGGATAAACAATTTTATCCCCAATTTTATACATTTCAACCACTCCTATCATCGATTATCTCTCTATTATAACATATAAAAAAGGAATAAGCCTTTTATTTTATAAAAAACCTATCCCTATGTCAATATTTATTTAATTATTCATCGTTATATAATCATGGTTAAACTGATCCGTTTTCGTTTCAGGTCTACGGCAAGCACCTTAACGGTTACCACATCCCCCAGCGATACTGCCTCGGAAGGGTGTTTGATATAACGATCGGTGATTTGAGAAATATGCACCAACCCATCCTGATGGACGCCAATATCCACAAAGGCGCCAAAATCGATGACGTTTCGGACGGTGCCGATCAATTCCATATCCACTTCCAGATCGCTCATTGATAAGACGTCAGATCGCAAATGGGGCTTAGGGGCATTTTCCCGGGGATCCCGTCCCGGTTTTTTAAGTTCCTTGACAATATCATAAAGGGTTGGGATTCCAATCTCCAGCTGAGCCGCCATTTCGGAATAGTTCATGTCGTTAAACAAGTCCTGCTGTTCCCGGATCCCCAGTTTTTCTTTCTTGATGCCTTTCAGTTTCAGAAGTTTTTCCACGCTTTTGTAGGCCTCCGGGTGAACCCCGGTATTATCAAGAATGTTATCCCCATCATCAATCCGTAAAAAACCGGCGCATTGCTCATAGGCTTTGGCGCCCAGGCCTTTGACCTTCATCAGTTCTTTTCGGCTTTTTATCGGGCCGACGCTGTTACGATAATCCATAATATTATTGGCAATGGTTTTGTTGACGCCGGCCACATATTTGAGTAATGCCACCGAAGCCCGGTTGACATTGACCCCGACGTTATTAACGGCATCCTCAACGGTTGCTTCCAACACCCGTTCCAGCTCCTTCTGATTAACGTCATGCTGATACTGACCGACCCCGATGTGTTTGGGATCAATTTTCACCAATTCGGACAGCGGATCCTGAAGCCGGCCGCCAATCGAAATGGCGCCCCGGATCGATACATTAATGTCCGGGTATTCTTCAGTTCCCAGTTCCGAGGCTGAATAAACCGAAGCCCCGGCCTCATTCACCACGATGTATTGAACCGGCACCTTGGTTTTTTTAATCGTTTCGGCGACAAACTGTTCCGACTCCCGGGAGGCGGTGCCGTTGCCGATGGCGATGATATCGACCTGATGGCGTTCAATCAGTTCGAGGAATTCTTTTTCCGCTTTCTCGGCCTGCCCCTTGCCAAAGGTTGGATAGATGGTGGTGTAATCCAGGACTTTCCCGACCTTATCAAGAATGGCAATCTTGCACCCGGTCCGAAAGGCCGGATCAAAGCCCATCGTGACCTTTTCTTTAAAGGGCGGCTGCAGCAACAGTTTTCTCAAATTAAGAGCAAACATCTTGATCGCCCCTTCTTCGGCTCGCTCTTTTAAGGCGGTACGGATTTCCCGCTCAATGGCCGGCGCAATCAGCCGGGTATAGCTGTCCCCAATTGATTTTAATAAATAGCTGGAGGGCTGAGCTTGCACCAGTTCTTTTTTTAAATAAGCTTCAATTTCTTCGCTGGGCGCCAATAGTTTAACCGACAGCGCTTTTTTCTTTTCGCCCCGGTTCAGCGCTAAAATTCGATGATCTTTGATGGCTTTAATGGCTTCGGTGTGATCGAAGTACATTTCCAGTTCTGGATTTTCTGCTTCTTTGCCTTTGACCACGGTAGCTTTAATCTGACCCTTATCATAGCTGCACTTCCGGATCACGCCCCGGTAGGTACCGTTATCCGAAATGATTTCGGCAATAATATCCATCGCCAGTTGCAGCGCTTCTTCGGCGCTGTTGATTTCTTTTTCGGCGTCAATATAGATACGTGCCGCTTCATCCAACTCGGTTTCAGTCATTTTTTGCGCTAAAATTTGCAGCGCCAATGGTTCCAGCCCTTTTTCTCGGGCTACTGATGCCCGGGTTTTCTTTTTCTGTTTATAGGGCAGATAGAGGTCTTCCACTTCCTGAAGGGTTTGGCTTTTTAAAATGACGCTTTTAAGTTCCGGGGTCAGTTTACCCTGTTCCTCAATGCTGCTGGTTACCTCTTCTTTTCTTTTTTCCAATTTTCTTAAATATGTTAAACGCACATCCAGATCCCGTAAAAGGGCATCACTTAAATTCCCGGTGACCTCTTTTCGGTAACGGGCGATAAAGGGGATGGTATTCCCGCCATCGATTAAATTGATGGTATCTTCGACCTGTTGAGAGCGTATTGAAAATTCTTTAGCGAGTTGATTGATTATCTGTTCCACAAAATTCTCCATTTCTTACTTTTTAAATTAAACGTTGGGGTTTTAATTTCCAAAGATTAGTTTAACATTTTTTTGATATAATCACAAACCTTCCTTGAAAACCGCTATTATGCTTAAGGCTGATAGCTTGAATAATTGTAATACGACGCGGTTCGTGGTAGAATATTTTGTACTAAACGAAAAGGAGCAACACTTTAATGGCTATAAAATTTATTGTGGATTCCATGTGTGATACCAACAGTGACATCTTAAATCGCTATGATTTTGATATATTACCCTTTCCCGTAACCCTTGATAATAAAACCTACTTTGATGGCATCAACATCACCCCCGAAATGGTGGTCGATTTTGTCAATAATAACAGTAAACTCTTTCCCAAAACGGCTCAGATCCAACCCCTGGACATTACCAATACGATTGAAAAACACCTTAAGAATGGTGATGATGTCATCTACCTGGTGCTTTCCTCAAAACTTTCCGGCACCTACCAGACCGCCCGACTGCTGGCCCGGGATTTGCTGGAAAAATATCCAGAGCGGAAAGTCACGATTGTGGACTCCCTTTCGGCCACCACCGGTTCGGCACTGATCCTTTATCAGGGGCTGAAGCTGAATAAACTCAACCGTCCCTATGAGGAAATTGTTGAAACGATGACCTTTCTGGCTCATCACGCCCAGATCTTTTTTCTGGTCGGCGATATCAAATGGCTGGCTCAGGGCGGCCGGATCAGTCGTAATGCCGCGATGCTTGGCGATATGCTGAAAATCGTCCCGATTCTGCACTTTAAAGACGGTGAAATCCTGGTTTATGAAAAAATCCGCGGTCAGAAAAAAGCCTTAAAGACGCTGTTCGCGATTATTGATGAAAAAATGGTTAATAAAGAACAAATCCTCGGGATGATCCAAAGCACCGCCCCGGATCTCCAGGAAAAAGCCAGAAAATATTTCGAAAAAGAACTGGGAATTAAAAACTTTTTACTGCCTGAAAAAGCCGGTTCCACCCTGACCGTTCATATTGGCACCAATTGTCTGGGGATCATGTTTTTTGATCAGCTGCCGGATAATTACGTTAATGTTACCCCCTGAAGTCCTGTTTTTTAATTTATAAAATAGCTAAAGCGCCTGACCGAATCTATCAATGATCGGCACGGCGCTTTATTATGTTAATTGAATATTCGCGCTAACCTCTTGGCGGTAAGCTTGAGGCTACCAGCTGAACCAGTCGGCTCAGCGGCATGGTTTGCAACCAGACCTTGCCTGGTCCTTTTAAGGTGGCCAGGAATAATCCTTCGCCACTTAAAAAGATATTTTTCATACCCTTGACAGCCTGAATGTCAAAGTTCACTGACTCTTCAAACATGCCGATATGTCCCTGATCGATTTTAATCACTTCTCCAGGCGCCAGATCGTATTCGATCATCGCTCCATCCATCTCCACAAAGGCCGTTCCCGGCCCTGAAATTTTTTGCAGAATAAAACCTTCACCACCAAAAAAGCCGACGCCGATATTCTTTTTAAAATACAGATCCACATCCAGGGTCGATTCCCCGGCCAGAAAGCTGCTTTTTTGACAGATAATCGACTGCCCTTTTTGTAAGGTCAAGGCTTTTATTTCGCCCGGATAGCTGGAACAAAAAGAAATTTGACTGTTGGTTTTTTCAGCGGTATAAGTAGTCATGAACAGCGAATCCCCGGCCAGGGTTCGTCGTAACCCTTTCATCAGACCACCTTTGGTGTTGGTTTCCATGCGGATGTTTTCGGTCATCCAGGACATCCCCCCGGACTCGGTAAACATCGATTCACCGCTGTTTAAAGTCACCGTTACCACCGGGAGATTGCCTCCCTTGATTTCAAAATTCATTTTCTCCTCCTCATTTGTGTTAAGATACAAAAATCGCCAATTAGTGGATATTTACCCCGAAATTGGCGATTTATTTTATTGTATTTGATTATTTTTAGATTATTTTTTTAATTTGATCAGGTTGATTAGTCCGCCGGCCAGCAGCATTTCTTTTTGCCGTTCGGAAACTTCCAGCAGCATCACATAGGTTAAGCCTTTGGTTTTATTGATCAGCTTGGCCTGGCCTGATTTAACGGCATCAAGAGCATTTTCGATGATCAGTTCATCGTTCAGTTCTATGGTGTCATAGTCGGCTTCGTTTTTGAATACCAGGGGCAGAATCCCATTATTAATCAGGTTGTTTTTATGGATCCGGGCAAAGGATTTAACCGCCACCCCTTTAATACCCAGGTAAACCGGTGCCAGTGCTGCATGCTCCCGGCTGGAACCCTGACCGTAGTTGGAGCCGCCGACAATAAAGCCCCCGCCATTATCCAGAGCCCGTTGTGGGAATTCGGCATCACAAGGCGCCAGGCAGTAGTTTGACAAATAAGGAATATTAGAACGGTAGGGTAGTAATTTGGCGTTGGAAGGCATAATATGATCGGTGGTAATATTATCTTCCACGACAATCAGCGCTTTACCAGCAACGGTATTTTTAAGTGGTTTGGTCGCTGGGAAGGGTTTGATGTTTGGTCCTTTGATGACTTCCACTGCGGTGCCTTCCGGGGCTGGTGCCATGACCATGGTATCATTGAGTAAGAAGTTTTCGGGCATCACAATTTCCGGTAGCTCAATCTTGCCTAAAGGATTGGTGAGTACCCCTTCCAAGGCAGATATCGCAGCCGCTTCGGGGCTTAACAGGTACACGTCAGCGGACGGGGTACCGGAACGACCAAAAAAGTTTCGGTTGAAGGTTCGCAGTGACACCGCATCGGTGGAAGGCGCCTGACCCATCCCAATACAGGGGCCGCAGCCACATTCCAAAACGCGGGCACCGGCATTTAGCAAATCGGCCAAGGCACCGTTTTCGGCCAGCATCGTTAAAACCTGTTTTGAACCCGGGGCAATCACCAGAGAGACATTTTCCGCCACGGTTTTTCCCTTGACGATGGCCGCCACCTTCATCAGATCCAACCAGGATGAATTGGTACAGCTGCCGATCGCTACCTGATTGACCACCAAACCTTCGATTTCTGATATTTTCACAACCTTATCCGGGCTGTGGGGACAAGCAGTTAATGGTTCTAAAATATCCATATCGACCTTGACCACTTCATCATAGACAGCGTCAGCATCGGCAGATAATTCAAGGTAATCCGACCCGCGACCCTGGGCTTCCAAAAATACCTTAGTCATTTCATCAGATGGGAAAACCGAGGTGGTTGCACCAAGCTCGGCACCCATGTTGGTAATGGTGGCGCGTTCCGGAACAGTCAGCGTTTTAACACCTTCACCAGTGTATTCAAAGACCTTATTGACGCCACCTTTGACGGTACATTGACGCAACACTTCCAGAATGACATCCTTAGAGGATACCCCGGTGCGCAGCTTACCGGTTAATTCGACCTTAACGACTTTAGGCATGGTGATATAATAAGGGTCGCCAGCCATGGCCACCGCCACGTCCAGACCGCCCGCACCAATGGCCAGCATACCGATGCCGCCACCAGTAGGGGTATGGCTGTCAGATCCCAAAAGGGTATCACCCGGCACGCCAAAACGCTCAATCTGAACCTGATGGCAAATGCCATTGCCCGGTTTTGAATAAAAAACGCCGTGTTTTTTGGCCACACTTTGGATATAGCGATGATCGTCCATGTTTTCCGGACCTTCCTGAAGCATGTTGTGATCAATATAGGCCAGGGATTTTTTTGTTTTCACCCGTGGTACCTCCATTGCTTCAAACTGCAAATAGGCCATCGTTCCGGTGGAATCTTGGGTCAAGGTCTGATCGATCCGAATCCCGATTTCTTCGCCTTTGATCATTTCTCCCACTACAAGGTGTGCCGCAATAATCTTCTCTGTTAATGTTTTTCCCATTTAATTTACTATTTCCTTTCCAAACTGCTATTTTCCTAATTTTCTCGGTGTGATTTGGTTATACTTATAAATCCTGATTTTATTATTATACCATCTTTTTTTCTAACTTTCCATTTTTTTACTTTACTGGTACCTCTTCAATTTAAATCGAAACTATGTTATACTGAGGCTCAATCAAATCAATTATCATAAGTGGATGTGGAGGAGATCATGACTTTTATTAAATGCTTCAGCCGCTTTTTATATGTCCATGGAAGAAAAAACAACATCATCAATCTTTCCGCTCAGATGTCCTACCGGGCATTGTCCGCTTTTATTCCTATTTTGATGTTGCTTTATAATTTTATTAACTGGTTTTCGGCTGGGGTAAATGCAACCCTGGTTTTTGTACTTTCAAAAATACTGCCCCAATCGATTATGGATTACGTTGATCTCGCCATGGAAAACGCCACTACTATTTCTTTTTCATTGGGAACCAATCTGATTCTTGGTTTTTTTATTTTGTATGTCTCCGTTTCCGCTATGCATTCGCTGATCACTTCTTTAAACCGCATCTTCGGACAAAAAGAAACCCGGGGAATTGTCGTTCTTTGGATTCAATCCATTCTTTATCTGTTCTTATTTCTTTTGATTATCTTTTTTACGGTTTTTTTCTATCTGTTCGGAGAGAAACTACTCGCCTTTATTTTTAGCGCCTTAAATTTATCTGAGTTTTTTGCTGTTTTTATCATCCTTTTTACACTGCTTTATATAATTATTGTGCCCACCCTTATTTTTACCCTGATCTATATGTACGCCCCAAAAACCCATCTTTGTTTTTTTGAAGCCCTGCCTGGTGGGGCGTTTGTCAGCATCTGCTGGTTTACGATCCTTTTTCTATATGCGCTGTTTGCCAACGCAGCCCTGGATTTCAATACCTTTTTCTTTAATCTGCAAGGGCCCTTTTCGCTTTTTTTCGTGGTCTATCTGATCTGTTTTACCCTCACCCTGGGAGGCGTTGTTAATCTGTATGGAGCTGAGCAATCGTTATTGAAAAAGGAATCCCAGGAGGCTGGAAGATGATTGAACGAATGATGAATTTGAAAATAGTCAAGCTGCTCTTCTTTTTGATGGAAGATTTTGAAGAGACCGACTTTTCAGGAATCTGTACCCAGATGTCTTTTTATCTGCTGCTGGCTTTTTTCCCGTTGCTGCTCTTTCTGATTTCATTTATCGGGAATTTTATCAAACCCTTTGAGACTTATCTCTACGACATTTTAAAAACCTTTTTACCTAATCTTTCCTATGAATATGTGACTGACTTATTGGACAGCATGATCAGTCAGGTTTCCGGTTCCAATTACGGTCTGATTCTGGTCGCCTTTTTCTTTTCATCCCTGGCCACTAGAGCCATTATGATTGGTATCAACCAAACCTATGGTCGCAAAGAAACCCGAACCCTGAGAGAAATCTGGCTTTATTCTTTTCTGTTTACGATCCTGTTCGCCCTGGCCATTTTATTAATTGTCGTTGCTTATATTTTCAGTGCTGATGTAGGTGCTGTTATTTTTCAGAAAATCGGGCTATATACATATTATTATCCCATCCTGAGTTTTTTTGCGGTTGCTTTTTCATGGATCGTTTCAACTTTTATTTTTAATATGATCTACGTGATGGCTCCGGCTCAGCCATTAAAATTTAAAAGTGGTCTTCCTGGTGCTCTATTTGCGACCCTGGGACTTAATATTGCTTTTCGCATTTTTACCTTGTTTATCAATCATTCCACTAAATACAGCACCCTCTACGGCAGCCTTGGGGGACTTTTTGCCCTGATGGTGGCAATATACTTTATTTGTGTGATTTTAAATCTGGGTGGAAAGATCAATCTCTATTGGTCTTTATATCAGGACAAAGAATTCTCATTTAAGTGATAGGCTTTACACTTTGACGGGAATTGTTAAAAAGATTTTACTTTGTTTAAAAAGATGCACTATCAATATTAGGGGATTGTGATAAAATGTTAGATGCATAAGCACTAGATTCCAACCAAAATTGAAAGGACACGTGTACAATCATGAATAAAATCGATGACCATGCAGATTTAACCAGTAACAGGCGTTTTCTCAGTTACCAATATTTTGGTGCCCATCTTAATGAAAAAGGGGTCACTTTTCGGGTCTGGGCTCCCTATGCCCAGGGTATTTCCGTTGTCGGCGATTTCAATGACTGGAACATCCAAGGTCATCCCATGAATTTACTTTCTGGCACTCATGGTACCTGGGAGCTTTTTATTCCGGAACTAACCCAAGGCCAGCTTTACAAATATGCGGTTCGCCAACACGATGGCGAGCTTGTATATAAGGCTGATCCCTACGGTTTTTACAGTGAGGTTAAACCTAAAACCGCCTCCCTTATCTGGGAACTTGATGGTTATGACTGGATGGATGACAGCTGGTGCAAAAAAAGAAATGAAACTAATTGGCTAAAAATGCCGATTAATATTTATGAAGCCCATCTGGGCAGCTGGAAGCGCAATGAAAAAGGGGAATACCTGAGCTACCATGAACTGGCCGATCAGCTGGTTCCCTATCTGGTCGAAATGCAGTATACCCACATCGAACTGATGCCCATCATGGAACATCCCTTTGACGGTTCCTGGGGTTATCAGCTCACTGGTTATTACGCTGCCACCAGCCGTTACGGCGATCCCCAGGGACTGATGCATTTCATCGATTGCTGCCACCAGGCCGGCATCGGTGTGATTCTGGATTGGGTTCCCGGTCATTTCTGCAAAGATGCTCAGGGCTTACGGCATTTTGACGGCACCAATCAATATGAGTTTTCCGAACACCAGCAATGGGGTACCATGGTCTTTGATTATGGAAAACCGGAAGTATTGGATTTTCTTATCTCCAATGCCTACTTCTGGTTTGACCGCTACCATATCGATGGCCTGCGTATCGATGGGGTGGCCAGTATGATTGAATTGAACCACGGCCTGGACGGTGAACCCTACCGTAATGCCCAGGGTGGTTCCGATCGCCTGGAAGCCCTGTCCTTCCTGCGGGAACTGAACACTATTATTTTTAAGGATTTTCCCTTTGCTATTATGTCAGCGGAAGATTCCACTTCCTATCCGATGGTCACCTGGCCAGTCGATAAGGGTGGCCTTGGTTTTAATCTGAAGTGGGACATGGGCTGGATGCATGATACCCTGGATTATATGAAAACCGATCCGATGTTTCGGAATCGTTTCCATAATCTGTTGACCTTTTCGATGGCCTATGCCTTCAACGAAAATTTCATCCTGCCGCTGTCTCATGACGAAGTGGTTCACAGCAAACGAACCATCCTTGATAAGATGTTTGGGGATTATAATATGAAATTTGACCAGTTTCGCATCCTCTTCGGGTATTTAATGACCCACCCGGGAAAGAAGCTGTCATTTATGGGCAACGAATTTGCCCCCTTCCTGGAGTGGCGGGTGGACGAATCGCTGGAATGGTTTTTGCTCGATTATCAAAAACATCAGGAGATTCACACTTATATCAAAGCTCTCAATAAGTTTTATCGCAAAGAAAAAGCCCTCTGGATCGATGACCATAGCTGGGGCGGTTTTGAGTGGCTGGAACCAAATAACAGTGAACAGAGCATTCTGATTTTTAAACGCCTGGGTGCCGAGGAAAAGGATACCCTGATTACCATCATCAACTTCTGTCCGCTTAGCTATGCGGATTATCAGATTGGCGTTCCGGCTGAGGGCAATTACCGGCTGGCTTTTAATTCCGATGACAGCAACTATGGCGGCAGCGGTTTTAACATGAAAAAAACCATGAAAGCTCAAACGATTCCCCTCCATGGCCAGGACTATTCGGTTGCGCTCAATATACCGCCCTCATCATGCATTGTTTTAAAAGGCGTTGTCCCCCGGGCGAGTGCCAAAGTAAAACCAGAACCAACTAAAAAAACGAAAGTTAAAAAATAAAACTATCTTTGTTGAAAGGAACTACCATGAATTCTTCTGAAAGAGACAACATAAAAGCAGCCTATAAGGCTACCTTTACCAAAAAAATCGAAGAGGTTTCGGGAAATTGTCTGGCTGATGCCTCCCTGCTTAAACAATACCAGGCCCTGGCTGAAATGGTAATGGAAAGCATCACCTCCCAATGGGCTAAAACCAACACCCTCTATAACAAGAACGAATCCAAACAAGTCTACTTTTTTTCGATTGAGTTCTTAATCGGACGCCTGTTGAAGTCCTACCTCAGTAATTTGGGGGTTGAAGATCTGGTTCAGGAATGCTCGGCCGAAATGGGACTGGATTATGAGGCTATTCTTGCCCAGGAATCCGACCCCGGTTTGGGTAATGGCGGCCTGGGTCGATTAATGGCCTGCTATCTGGACTCCTCTTCGGCCATGGGGATGCCTGCCCACGGCAATGGCATCCGTTATAAATACGGTTTGTTTGAACAGCGGATTATCAATGGCGAACAGATTGAAGTGGCTGATAACTGGCTTAAAAACGGCTATCCCTTTGAAATCCGTAATCCCGATAAGTCGGTCATCATTAAATACTACGGCCAGATTCATTCCGAAAACATCAATGGCAACCTGACCTTTGTCCATGAAAACTATGAAGCCATTATGGCCGTTCCTTACGATATTCCGATCAAAGGTTATCGCAACGAAACCGTTAATTCCTTGCGACTGTGGAGTGCCGAGCCGCTGGAAGCCTTTGATCTGCCCTCTTTTAATCAGGGTCATTTTTTAAACGCAGTTCGGCATAAATCCGAAGCTGAAGCCATCAGCCAGATACTGTATCCCAATGATAATGGTTTCGACGGCAAGCTTCTGCGGCTCAAGCAAGAGTACTTTTTTGTCTGCGCTGGCATCAAGCGGATCATTGTCGATTACAAACGATCCAATAATAACTCCATGGACGGTTTCAGCGATAAGATTTGCATCCACATTAACGATACCCACCCGGCTTTATGTGGCCCCGAACTGATGCGGGTGCTGATGGATGAAGAAGGTCTGGGTTGGGAGGAATCCTGGAAGATTACCGTAGCGGCGATGAGCTTCACCAATCATACCGTACTTCCGGAAGCGCTGGAAAAATGGCCAGTGGATATGATGAAGGATTTACTGCCCCGAATTTACATGATCATTGAAGAAATCAACCGCCGCTTTCTACTGGATCTGGATAGCGAATTTCCCGATGATCTGGATCGGAACCACAGCCTTTCGATTATCCGGGACAACTATGTCCATATGGCCAGCCTGGCGATTGTATCCAGTCATTCCATTAATGGCGTGGCGACGCTCCACAGCAAAATTCTGAGAGAAGAAACCTTTAATGGCTATTATCAGGTCTTCCCCAAGCGGTTCTATTCGGTAACTAATGGCGTTTCGCCACGACGTTTTCTGATGAACAGCAATCCTGAGCTGAAAACACTGATTAATGAATCGATTGGATCGGATTGGGATCATAACCTATTCCATTTAAAAAAACTATTGAACTATATCAACGATCCGGTCTTTTATGACAAATTCAATGCGGTCAAACTATCCAATAAGGTTCGATTAGCCAATTATATGGCCAGCCATAATGATGTGAAGGTTGACCCCAATTCTATTTTTGATATTCAGGTCAAACGAATTCATGAGTATAAACGACAACTACTCAACGCCCTACATGTCCTTTATCTGTATAATCGGATTAAAGAAAACCCCAACCTGGAAATGGCTCCGCGAACATTTATCTTTGCCGGTAAAGCGGCCCCAGGTTATTACTATGCTAAAGAAGTCATTAAGCTGATTACCGCCATTGCTGAACTGGTCAACAACGATCCGACCCTGCATGATAAGCTCAAGGTGGTCTTCCTGGCGAATTTCAACGTTTCACTGGCGGAGATCATCTACCCCGCCGCCAATATTTCCGAACAGATTTCGACTGCGGGGAAAGAAGCCTCCGGAACCGGAAATATGAAATTCATGATGAATGGCGCCATCACCCTGGGCACCATGGATGGAGCCAATATCGAAATTCTGGACGCCGTTGGCCCCAGCAATATTGTGACCTTTGGTCTGTCTGCCGATGAAGTCCATCATTATCAAAAATACGGCGGCTATCGATCGATCGATATTTTTGAGCAGGATCCGCGGATTCAACAGGTACTTCACCAACTCATCGATGGAACCCTGGGACATGGCCTCAGCTTTCAGGCTATCTATGACTCGCTGCTTTTGTACAACGATGGCTATTTTGTCCTGAAAGATTTTAATGCCTATACCGATGCTCAAAATCAGGTTGATCATCTCTTCCGCAATCCGACCATTTGGACAAAAATGTCCATCAGCAACGTAGCAAATTCCGGTATTTTCTCAAGTGATCGTTCCATTGCCGACTATCAACGAGAAATCTGGAAAATCATTTAAGGAGGAATCACTTTGAATACTGAATGTGTCGCAATGCTCCTAGCGGGAGGTCAAGGGAGCCGTTTAGGCTCGCTGACCTTTAACAACGCCAAACCGGCCGTTTTATTTGGGGGGAAATATCGAATCATTGATTTTCCGCTCAGTAATTGTATGAATTCGGATATTGATGTGGTGGGAGTACTGACCCAGTACCGCCCCTATATTCTCAATAATTATATTGGTGATGGGTCAGCCTGGGCGCTGGATCAGGTTCAGGGCGGGGTCAATATCCTGCCCCCTTATATGGGTCAGAAAGGGGGCCGTTGGTACTCCGGAACAGCTGATGCCATTTACCAGAATCTTGATTTTATTGATCGCTTCGATCCGGAATATGTGCTGATTCTTTCCGGGGATCATATTTACAAGATGGATTATTCCAAAATGCTGGCCTTTCACAAAAAGCAGGAAGCCGACCTGACCATTGCGGTGATGGACGTGCCCTGGGAAGATGCTCACCGGTTTGGAATCGTTAATACGGACGAGGAACATTGCATCAAGGAATTCCAGGAAAAGCCCGAACATCCCAAAAGCAACAAAGCATCCATGGGTATTTATATTTTCAGCTGGAAAGAATTAAAAAAAGCCCTGCTGGACGATGCCGGAAACCGCGAATCTGAACACGACTTTGGACATAATGTGATTCCCATGCTCCACGAAAGCGGCAAGCGGATCTATGCCTACCCCTACTCCGGCTACTGGCGGGATGTGGGGACCGTTCAGAGCTATTATGATGCCAATATGGATCTTTTGGATACCAACTGCGATTTTGATCTCAGTGACCGAAACTTTCGGATCTTTTCCAACAATACCAGCCGTCACCCCCAATTCATTGGCCCCCAGGCCAAGATCAGCAACAGCCTGATCTGCGATGGGTGCATTGTTTTTGGTAAGGTCGAAAATTCGATTCTATCCCATGATGTGGTGATTCATAGGAAGACCAGCTTGAAAAATGTGATTGTTCATACCGGAGCCATCATCGAAGATGGGGCGATTTTAGAAAATTGTATCGTCGGAGCCCGGGCAAGAATTAAAGGTGATGCCCAATATATTACTGATCCCGCCGACACAACTCCTGAAATACATGTCATTAATAACTGAAAGGAGTAAGGAAAAATGAAAAATGCTGTTGGACTTATCTTAAATGTTGATGGAGAGGATGATTCCTTAAAAGGTTTTCTTCAACATCGCAGCTTGAGCACACTGCCTTTTGGCGGACGTTATCGACTGATCGATTTTACCCTCTCCAATATGGTCAATTCCGGTTTATCGCATATTGGCGTCATTGGCTCCCATAAATACAGTTCGCTGGTCGATCATCTGGGAACCGGGAAGGAATGGTCCCTGAGCCGAAAAACCCAGGATCTTTCGATCCTCTCGGGATCGAATAACTACCATATCGGCCGGCTGATCAAGGTTAATCTACGTAATCTCCAGAACAACCGGGGCTTTCTTGACGCCACCGGAGCCGAACATGTGCTGATTGCCACGCCTAACCTGGTCACCACCTTTGATTTTCGAAATGCCTATGATATTCATTTGAAAAATGACAGTGACATCACCCTGATTTTTAAAAAGGATGATCCTCTGTATCATCTCAAGGATAATGATCTCTATCTGGAATTTACCAAAAACCGAATTAGCGGTCTCCACTATAAACGTGAGCATACCACCGGACATTTTTTTGCGGAGATGTTTTTTGTTAAAAAATCCATTCTGGAAGAATTGCTGGATCTCAGCGAGCGTACTGGCGACTGGGATTTAATGGATATGATCAAATATAATATCGACACCCTCCGGGTTTTTGGAGCCCAGCATACCGGTTATATCAAACGGGTAAACTGCCTGGAAAATTATATGAAAACGAGTATGGACCTACTTGAGTATGATATTATGGCGGAACTTTTTATGGGTAAAAATTCCATCCATACTAAAATAAAAGATAACCACCCCACCCTTTATGATGATCTAGCTCAGGTATCCAATTCCATTGTCGGCAGTGGCTGCATTATCGACGGAACCATTAATCACAGCATTATTTTCAGAGACACGCAAATGAATGTTGATTCACACATCCAAAACAGCATTATTATGCAACGGTGCGAAATCGGGAGGAATGTTAATCTGAACTATGTGGTCATGGACAAGGATACTAAAATAAGTGACCACACCACCTTAGTGGGCAAACCCCATGCTCCCATTGTTTTAAAGAAAGGCACGGTAATTTAAATGTTAAACGTCCTATTTGTCGCTTCGGAAGCTTACCCATTTTCAAAAAGTGGTGGATTGGGAGATGTCCTTGGCGCTCTGCCAAAATCATTTCCCGAAGATGTCGATGCCCGGGTTATCCTCCCTTATTACAGCACCATTCCTGAAGAGTTGCGTCGAAAAATAAAGCCTGTCAAGCATTTTCAGATGTGGATGTCTGACACCCTGCACTATTGCGGCTTGTTGACCTGTGAATACGAAGGCGTCACCTTTTATTTTATCGACAATGAGGCTTTTTTTAAACGTCCAGCGCTTTATGGCTATTATGATGATGGTGAACGGTTCAGCTTTTTTTGTCGGGCGGTACTGGACTCCCTGCCCTTGCTGGATTTTACCCCGGATATCATTCACTGCAATGACTGGCAAACAGCCGCTGTTCCCTATCTGATCAAACATCAGTATCGGCGGGCTTTTCCGGATACAAAGGTGGTTTTTACCATTCATAATATTCGCTATCAAGGGGTTTATGGTTTTCACGATATCAGCCCCTATCTCCACCTGGGCTTTTTACCCTCGGACCTGGAGTTTTATGGAAAAATAAATCTGATGAAAGGGGCTCTTTATACCGCTGATTTAATTACCACCGTCAGCCCTACCTATGCTGAAGAATTGACTGATCCCTATTATGGTGAAGGTCTGGATGGGGTGATCCGCCATCTTAATCACCAGGTGGTGGGAATTCTCAATGGCATCGATGAGTCGATTTATGATTCCAAAACCGATCCGGCCATATTTGTCCCCTTTGACAATCCCGAAAAAAAGAAAGCCGATAATAAGAAAGCGTTGCAGGAGTATTTCGATCTACCGGTTCGGGGAGATGTTCCGATCGTATCAATGATCACCCGGCTGGTTGAACAAAAAGGACTGGATCTGGTGTCCAACGTTATCCATGAAATTTTACAGCAGGATCTGCAGCTGGTTATTCTGGGGACTGGCGATGCGGTTTATGAGAATCTGTTCCGCAGTATCGCCTACAACTACCCGGATAAGATGGTGGCCATCATCGATTTTGACGAAGATCTGTCCCGCAAAATTTATGCGGCCAGCGATTATTTTCTGATGCCATCTAAATTCGAGCCCTGCGGCCTCTCCCAGATGATTGCCATGCGTTATGGAGCAGTCCCCATCGTTCGGGAAACCGGTGGACTCAAAGACACCGTCAGCTATTTTAATGCCAAGACAAAAAAAGGCAACGGCTTCAGCTTTGCAACCTATAATGCGCACGACATGCTTTTCACCATCCAGCATGCCGTTGCCTTATACCACAATTCTCCGGCCGCCTTTAAAAAACTGATGAAAAACGCCTATAACACCCATTTTGACTGGAAACAATCAGCCGATATTTATCTTTCATATTATAATAAATTGATGGAGTGATAAGATTATGAAATTTCGTCATCATTCATGGGAACAGGCATTTCGCAGTCCCTTTGGGGCACTGCCAATTGGCAGTGCCGTTACCCTGCGAGTCTATGCTACTGAAATTGAAAAATTGCAACTGCGCACTCATTTTAATAACCAGGAAGTGGTTCATCCCATGATCAAATCCGGGGAATTGAATTTCTGGGAAATCACCATCGATATGCCCCAAACTCCCGGTATCCTCTGGTATGACTTTTGTTTTTCCTCCCGGGGCAGAGCCTATGCCTATGGCACCTTGAGTGACCAATTAGGCGGTGAAGGCCGGGTTTACGAATCAAAACCGCCCTCGTATCAAATTACCGTTTATGATCCCAAACGACAGTCACCAGCCTGGTATTCTCAGGGAATTATGTATCAGATCTTCCCAGACCGGTTTAATCGGGGCGCCGACTTTGATCTTGCCAATTTTCATCAGGATGCGATCCTCCATCCCCATTGGAACGATACCCCCCACTATTTCCGTGAGAAGGACGGCGGCATCAAATACTGGGATTTTTTTGGCGGTACCCTGGCAGGAATCACCGAAAAGTTGGACTACCTGCAGAGTTTAAATATCACCATCCTTTATTTGAATCCCATTTTTAAATCCCAAAGTAACCACCGCTATGATACTGGCGATTATATGTGTATCGACCCAGCGCTGGGAACCCAAAAAAGCTTTGAAACCCTGGCCTCGGAATGTAAAAAACGCGGAATCTCGATTATTCTGGATGGGGTTTTCAGCCATACCGGTGATGATAGCCTTTACTTCAATCGTTATGACAATTATTCCGGAGTCGGTGCCTATCAATCGAAAGATTCAGAGTACTATCCCTGGTACACCTTCACTGACTATCCCAAAACCTACACCTGTTGGTGGGGGGTTGACGCCATGCCGAATACGGATGAAATGCATCCCAATTTTCAGGCTTTTATTTATAAAAGCAAAGACAGCGTCATTCGTCACTGGATGAAAGCTGGGGCTTCCGGCTGGCGGCTGGATGTTGCTGATGAACTACCAGATCCCTTTATCAAGGGACTAAAAGAAGCGATGATCGAGGAAAACCCTGACAGTATTCTGATTGGCGAAGTCTGGGAAGATGCCTCCCGAAAAGTCGCCTATGATGAACTGCGCAGCTATTTTTCCGGTTATGAGCTGGACGCCGTCATGAACTACCCCTTCCGTGAAACCTTTATCGACTTTGTTATTGGCGATAAAAGTTCCGGCTCAGCGGCCCGAATTATGATGTCTCTTTACGAGCACTATCCCAAAGACCAATTTATGGGCAATATGAACCTGATTGGCAGCCATGATCGGCGACGGATCCTTAACGTCCTGGGCGAAGCCTATAAATATCTGGGAAATCATAGCCATAAAACGTATCGACTGGATGACACCCAATATGCGCTTGCCGTAAAACGATTAAAGCTGCTCAGCCTGATCCAGTTCACCTTCCCTGGCGTCCCCTGCCTATACTACGGCGATGAGGCCGGGGTTCAAGGTTTTGAAGATCCCTACAACCGGCGTACTTATCCCTGGGGCAATGAGGATCCCGACCTGCTTGCCTGGTATCGGCTGATCACCAAACTCCGGGCTGACCACTCAGTCTTTCAGAACGGTACCTGGAAACCCTATGAAGCCAGCGACGATCTTTTTGTCTTTGAACGACGGAACGATGATTCCCTCTGTTTCTGCCTGTTTAACCGAAATTCCCGAGCCGTACATTTGTTTAAGCATCCGGACTTTTCCGGCTGCCAGGGTTTGGATCTGATCTCAGGGGAATCTATCTCTTTAAACCCGATCGTTCTTCAACCCCTTTCGTATGCCATCGTTATGGTTACACCTGGCACCTGTCAAATTATTTAGATTTTACCGCTCAAAAAGATTGTGGCTTGCCACAATCTTTTTTGTTTTATTCTTTTGATAAGGGGTAATAAATATAAGATACTTCTTAAGATAAAATCAATTGTTTTACTGTTTCTTAAAAACTACTTTATTGAAAGGAAGAGCTATGAAACCATCAGAACGCCTTGAAGAAATTGAGAATTTTAAATCTGCATATATCAAAAAGATTGAAGAAGTCTCCGGTGAATATCTGGCTGAGTCATCCCTACTGAATCAATATGAAGCTTTAGCTGAAATTGTTATGGACAAAATAGCGTCCCAATGGGCTAAAACAAGATCTCAATACGATGAGATCCCGCACAAGCGGGTCTATCTTTTTTCGATTGAATTTTTAATTGGGCGGCTGCTGAAATCCTATGTCAACAGCCTGGATATGGAAGAAATTGTCAAAACTGCCATGACTGAATTAGGCCTGGATTATGAGACCATTCTCAACCAGGAAACCGATCCGGGTTTGGGAAATGGTGGCTTAGGTCGACTAATGGCCTGTTTTTTAGAATCCTCTGCCACCCTGGGTTTACCCTTCCATGGCAATGGTATCCATTATAAACATGGTCTCTTTGAGCAGAAAATAATCAATGGCGAACAGGTTGAAGTCGCTGACAATTGGTTGCGAAATGGCTATCCCTTTGAAATAAGAAAACCCAATGAATCCGTTATTGTTAAATTTTATGGAAATCTTCGTTCTGAGAAAATCAATGGTGTACTGACCTTTGTTTATGAGGATTATGAACCGATTCTGGCGGTTCCCTACGATATCCCCTTAAAAGGTTACCATAATAATACGGTAAACTCCCTGAGACTTTGGAGTGCCGAGCCGATTGAGGAATTTGATCTGCCCAGTTTCAATGAGGGACAGTTTCTCGATGCCGTCCGGCATAAATCCGAGGCTGAAGCGATTACTCAAATTTTATACCCCAACGATAATAAGTTTGACGGCAAGAAACTGCGTTTGAAGCAGGAGTATTTTTTTGTCTGTGCCGGATTAAAGCGAATGATCACACGATTTAAGCGCTATAACAACGACTGTCTCGATGAGTTTGCCGACAAAATTTGTATCCACATCAATGATACGCATCCCGCTCTGTGCGGACCCGAAATGATGCGAATTTTTATGGATGAAGAAGGTTTAAGTTGGGACGATGCCTGGAAGATTACTGTCAACTCCTTGACTTTTACCAATCATACCGTACTGCCGGAAGCGCTGGAAAAATGGCCAGTTGATATGATGAAATTTCTACTCCCACGGGTCTATATGATTATCGAAGAAATTAACCGCCAATTCCAGGAAGATTTGAGGATAAAATCCGGACTCAATGAATTGCAAATCAGCTCATTATCGATCATTCAAGATGATCAAATCAATATGGCTAATTTGGCTATTGTCTGCTGCCACTCCGTTAACGGTGTTGCTGAATTGCACAGCAAAATTTTAAAAGAGGAAACCTTCAATGGCTATTATAAGCTATTCCCCGAACGTTTTCATTCGGTCACTAACGGAGTTACTCCCCGTCGCTTTCTGATTAACAGTAATACCGGTCTAAGGGATTTGATTACCGAATCCATTGGTACCGACTGGATCAACAATCTTTTTGACCTTGAAAAACTAATGGTCTTTAAAAGTGATGCTCCGTTTTTTGATCGCTTCAATCAGATCAAATTGGATAATAAAAACCATTTAGCAAATTATATTAAGGAGCATCATCATATCTCGGTAAATCCGGAATCCATTTTTGACATTCAGGTCAAGCGCATTCATGAATACAAACGACAGCTCCTGAACGCCTTGCAAATTCTCCATTTGTATAATCATTTGAAAGCAAACCCCCATATCGAAATAGTCCCCCGAACCTTTATCTTTGCCGGTAAAGCGGCACCGGGATACTATTTTGCCAAAGAAGTCATTAAGTTGATTAATTTTATTGCCGATCTTGTCAATAATGACAAAGATATTCGTGATCAGATTAAAGTAGTTTTTCTGGCGAACTTTAATGTATCTCTGGGTGAGATCATCTATCCAGCCGCCAATATTTCCGAACAGATCTCAACCGCCGGTAAAGAAGCCTCCGGTACTGGCAATATGAAATTTATGATGAATGGCGCCATTACTCTGGGTACCATGGATGGTGCTAATATTGAAATCCATCAAGCAGTTGGGGAGAGCAATATCATTACATTTGGATTATCCTCTGATGAGGTCTCTCATTTTGAAAAGCATGGTGGTTACAGCTCTGTTCAGATTTATGAAAATGATCATCGCATTCAGAAAATTATGCATCAACTCATTGATGGCACCTTTGGCCACTTAACTAATTTTCAAAGTGTTTATGATTCCCTGCTTTTGTATAATGACACCTACTTTGTATTAAAAGACTTTGATGATTATACAAAAGCTCAGCATCGTATCAATGATCTCTTTAAAGACAAAAACAAATGGTTTGAAATGTCGCTTAGCAACGTGGCTTACTCCGGTCTTTTTTCCAGCGATCGCGCGATTCTGGAATATCAAAAAAATATTTGGAAGACACTGTAGATTAGTCACCCTCCTTTCCCCCCTTTATTTGGAAAGCCAACCTGAGTTCAACCGGGTTGGCTTTCCTTATTGCACGGGAAGTGAGAGAACATTAAAATAAAGGAACACCTAATTAAGCTGATGCGAAAAAAATATTAGAACTATTATGTCACAAGCCATGATTAACAATTGTCTAATTTAGTATAGTGCAAAATTACATAGAATGGAGATTAGTATGAATAACAAAACAGATGAAACAAATGAGAAAATTGAACAGGCTCTTAATGGCGACAAGCAGGCATTGGAACTCCTGCTCGGAAGTGTGCAGGACATGGTGTATAATTTGTCATTACGGATGCTCGGCAGTCCCCATGATGCCGAGGATGCCACCCAGGAAATCTTAATCAAGACAATGACGGGCTTGTCCTCTTTCCGGAAAGAAAGTGCGTTTTCTACTTGGGTGTATCGCATCGCAACCAATTACCTGCTGAATTACAAAAAGTCTTTTTTTGCAAAACAACCGCCACTTAGCTTTGAGTTTTATGGGGCAGACATTGAGGCCGGATTTTTGAAAAATAATCCGAGTATGATGAATGGCGTAGATGAGGAAATTTTGACCCATGAGCTTAAAATGTCCTGCACTAACGTCATGCTCCAGTGTTTTGACCCGGAAAGTCGTCTGATCTATGTCCTGGGCATCATGTTTAAAGTTGACAGCAAGGTTTGCGGCGAGATTCTGGGAATTAGCCCGGAAGCATACCGCCAGCGTTTATCCCGGATTCGTCAAAAAATGGCTGGTTTTCTGAAGCAGTATTGTGGTCTTGCATCACCAGAAAAATGCAACTGTCAAAAGCGGATCAGCTATGCCATAACAAACCACCGCTTAAATCCAGCCAATTTAGAGTACCATCAACTTGAAAAAGTAGATGAAGTTGTTGCGTTAGATTATTTGGCGGCTATGGAAGAAATGGATACAGAATCGGCAATCTTTGCCAAATTGCCCAGCTATCATTCTCCCAAGACTACCAAGGATTTTCTGCAAAATATACTGTTCTCTGAAAACATGGCGACCATCATGGGTCAGGCGTAACGGAACACCGTTATGGCAAGAATACCAGCATATAAAGAGTTGATAAATACACGACTGGCCAATACTTACGGTGGCTGGATCTATTGTGAGGGTTGCAACAAGACGATTGGTTATCTGTGCTATGTTACTTATGACCTTTTTCGGTTCGACTATCAGTGCAAATGCGGAAACTGCGGAAGTGTCCATCTCGTATTTGAGCGTCAAAGTACGGAGCAAACCAGTAGTGAACAATCATTGATTACCATAAAGAATCGTCTATGTTGTCCTGAAGACAAATCCCCGTTGGCAACAATTCTGGAAAAGAATCTTGATTCATATAAATATGAAATCAGCTGTAAAGTCTGTAATACAAAATATCAGGTAGAATAAGCTTAACAAAAATATTATAATACAGGTAATTGCGACACGGCAATTGCCTGTATGTTTTGTTTGAAATTACTGAAACGGCTAGCGCTAAGCGTCTAGTCAAAGATGGCGATACTATCTTGGAAAATACATTTATCTCCAATCTAAAAATTACTACCGTTGAATGAAGCCGTGCAACTCCGTCTCCGTTTCACTACGCCTACGTTTGGGGCTTCGCCCCATAAAAAAATAGATTGGAACATTGATTTTCAAGTGAACTTGAATCAATCGCTTAACTTCACTGCCGTTGTACTCACTCATGCGGCACTTCGGCTCCGCTGCGCTGCACCTACGTTGCGTCAGTCGCCAGATGGCTCCTTCCTGCCGTGAAATGAAGCCGTGCAACTCCGTCTCCGCTGCGCTGCGCCTGCGTTTGGGGCTTCGCCCCATAAAAAATAGATTCATAATGAAAGATATTAAGTATCCTTATATCTTTCATTATGAATCTATTTTTTGCACGGCTTCATTAAAAAAAGTCCCGCAATGTCCTATCCTCCCAGGCAGTTGCCCACCAAGTACTTTCGGCGCTGGAAGACTTTACTTCTGTGTTCGGTATGGGAACAGGTGTGGCCCTTCCGCCATCATTACGGAACTAGTTAGACTAGTTAATACTATTA
>NZ_JAUSPS010000014.1 GCF_030652775.1 Acetobacterium sp.
TGAAACCTGGGGGAACGGGTTTCTGGCCACCATGAATTATACCAGGCGCAACGCCAAGATGATTCTGCACATCTACCATTCGTCCTACTGGCCGGAAGCCCAGATCTACCTGACTCATCTTTCCAACCGCTTGCTGGATTACGTGGTTGATGAATGCGTAAAAAAACTGGACGTCTCTTTAAAGGAAGCGGATCAGAAATTCATCGTCAATTTTTATCGCCATGTGTTTAATGGTTTACTGATCGACTGGGTCGCCGAAGGGATGGAAGAAGAACCGGAAATCATCCTGAAAAAGTTGTTAATCATGATCCAAGGTAGTATTCCCCGTTCCGTGGAAGCCTTTGTCAAAGCCGATATTGAATAATTTTAGCGAGTAGTTTTTCAGATAAAAGGAAGTGTCAAAGTCGACACTTCCTTTTATCTGTCTATTGAAGAAGTTTTAACAATGGATGTATAATGCAGACATTAAATCGTTCAAGGAGGAACAATTATGTTTGTTTTCAACTACGCTGAGGGGGCATCGGCATTAAGCGTGTGGGGCGTATGGTTAATCGTCTTCATTGCGCTTTTTGCGTTTAATGAAGTAGCCCGGCGGTGGAAAGCGGTTGGCTTTTTCAGTTTCGTTATTTTACCGATCATCCTTTCAACCTTATGGTTTACGGTATTAAGGGATACCACTTATACCGACTGGTTTCATCTGGCTAAGGTCTATTCAGCCACCGCTGGTTGCATCGGTTTCTGGTGCATCCGTCATGTTAAGTGGAAAAACAAATCCACGGGGCAAGAAAAACGATTGGCAGATGTCAAATGGGTGCTGGTTTTTCCGGCTCTGATTCTGGCCATCAATATTTTGGAGGCCGTATCCCGGGATTTTCAGATCGGGATGCAGTATGCCGGCGGCGGGATTCTAGCTGACGAAGCGATGTACGTGCTGGGCGGACCCTGGAATTATCTCAATGGAATAGCCGGGATCCTGAATATTATCACCATCACCGGATGGTTCGGGATCGTCATTAAAAAACGGACGGCCACAGACGGCAGTAAGGATATGCTCTGGCCGGACATGCTCTGGTTTTGGATCATCGCCTATGATTTATGGAATTTTGCCTACACCTATAACTGCCTGCCCGGACATGCCTGGTATTGTGGTTTTGCGTTGCTGCTGGCACCGACGCTGTGCGCATTTACGGTAGGAAAAGGCGCATGGTTACAGCACCGTGCTCAAACGCTGGCGATCTGGTGCATGTTTGCTCAGACCTTCCCGGCTTTTATTGATCAGGGTAGCTTTGCCGTGGCATCAACCTATAATCCCCTACCGCTGTTTGTCTTTAGCAGCTTGGCTTTAGTTGTCAATATCGGGGTCTTTGGTTATATGCTTTATAAGATCCTCAAGACCAGAATAAATCCTTATCGGGGCGAACTGTATATTGATTTGGCACCATACAAAGCCGTCAAGGCGCTGGCTGAATAAGCGTTCAGGATAGCGTTTAGAGGTTCTAGTTTGATTAACTATGTCAGTGTAAGTAATTTAGGCTAATAAAAGTTTTCCGACAGGCAATTGCAAAATTCGTCAAAGTGAGCAAACTTAAGCAAGGACGATGCTTTGGAATTTCGCAATTACCTGATCATAAAAATTGGAGGTAATCACAATGTATTATAGCAATGGTAATTATGAAGCATTTGCCCGTCCCCTGAAACCGGTGGATGTGGATGAAAAATCGGCTTACCTGGTGGGGGCCGGTCTGGCATCTCTGGCAGCAGCCTGTTTTCTGATCCGGGATGGCCAAATGAAAGGCGAAAATATTCATATTCTGGAAGAACTGAGTCTTCCCGGCGGTGCCTGTGATGGGATCAAGGATAATCAGAAAGGTTTTATCATCCGGGGTGGCCGGGAAATGGAAAATCATTTTGAATGTCTCTGGGATCTGTTCCGATCGATCCCTTCGATCGAAACCGAGGGCGTTTCAGTGCTGGATGAGTTTTATTGGCTGAACAAGGCCGATCCCAACTATTCACTGATGCGGGTCACCAAAAACAGGGGCCGGGATGCCCAACTGGGAGGCAAGTTTGACCTCAGTGAAAAAGCCTCAGAGGAAATGGTCAAACTGTTTATGACCAAGGATTGCGACCTGTATGACAAGCGGATTGATGAGGTTTTCTCAGAGGAATTGTTGTCTTCCAACTTCTGGCTGTATTGGCGCACCATGTTTGCCTTTAGGGACTGGCACTCAGCCCTGGAAATGAAACTATATCTGCAACGATTTATTCATCATATTGGCGGACTGCCAGATTTATCGGCGCTGAAGTTTACCAAATACAATCAGTACGAATCGCTGATTCTACCGATGGTTCGATACCTGGAAGCCCATGGGGTTCACTTCCAATACGATACCCTGGTTACCAATGTTATTTTCGACATTAAAAAAGGAAAAAAACAGGCCACCAAAATCATCTGCAAACGGGCTGGCAAAGAAGACGTTATCCCACTGACAAAAAATGAACTGGTCTTTATTACCAACGGTAGCTGTACCGAAAACTCAACCCTCGGCGACGATCACCAGGCGCCAGTCTTTGATGATTCGATCCGGGGCTGCTGGGAGCTGTGGCGCAATATTGCCAAACAGGATCCAGCCTTTGGGAAACCGGATAAATTCTGCACCAATGCCAAAGCAACCAACTGGGAATCGGCTACTGTCACCACTCTGGACGATCGGATTCCGCCCTACATCGAAAAGATCTGCAAGCGCGATCCCTTTAACGGCAAGGTGGTCACCGGGGGGATCATCACCGCTCAGGATTCCAACTGGATGCTGAGTTATACGGTTAATCGTCAACCCCATTTCAAGGAACAGCCAAAAGATCAGCTGACGGTCTGGGTCTACGGTTTGTTTTCGGAAGTGCCGGGGAACTATATCAAAAAGCCGATGAAAGAATGCACCGGGGTGGAGATCACCGAAGAATGGCTGTATCACATGGGCGTGCCGGAATCGCAGATTCATGACATGGCCACCAAATCGGCTCATACCATTCCTTGTATGATGCCTTATATTACTGCCTTCTTTATGCCCCGGACAAAAGGGGACCGACCTCAGGTGGTACCGGGAGGTGCCGAAAATTTCGCCTTTCTGGGACAATTCGCCGAGACGCCAAGGGATACGGTGTTTACCACCGAATACTCAGTGAGAACCGGGATGGAGGCTGTTTATACCTTGTTGGATATTGATCGGGGGGTGCCGGAGGTATTTGCTTCCTGCTATGATGTCCGGGTGCTACTGGATTCCACCGTCAAAATGATGGATGGCAATAAACCTGGGGATAAGAAGCTCCCCTTGGTGATGAACTTTATTAAAAAGAAAGGTCTGAAGAAAATTTCCGGCACGGTCATCGAAGAGGTATTACAGCGCTATCATATTATTTAGAGTATTATTTCTGATGGTTATTATTAATCAACAAAATCGAGAAGTGGAGAAATAAGATGGTAAAGAAAAAGGTTCTTGAACTGGCTAATAAAATTGCTGCCGGGATCACCGGTGGTGTTGTCAAAGTAAAACCCAGCGACCCGGAATATCGGATCCTGGCACCGGTTACCTCCGATGAAGAGGCGGAAGTTGCCCTCAAGCTGGAGATTCGGCAGTATAAAACTGCCGCCGAAGTCGCCAAACTCTGTGGCAAGCCGGTGGATGAGGTTGAAAAAATTCTCTATAAGATGGCGGTTGACGGCTCGATCAAGGTCGAAACCGAAAACGGTGTGGATGTCTACTGTCTGGAACTCTTTGTGCCCGGCGTCATGGAATACATGGTTGTCAATAAGGAAAATGTGGCCAAGTATCCCGACATCGCCGCCTGTTTTGAAGAATACACTCGGAAACTGGGTGGGTTGATGGCCGGAAACATCCCCATCGGATCCGGGGTGATGCGGGTGATCCCCATTGAAAGTGCCATTGACGGCGATACCAGACGAGCCTCCTATGAGGAAATTTCACACATTCTCAACAGCCATGAGGTCTTTTCATCGGCGGATTGTGCCTGTCGTACCTCGATGCGCTCCATCGGCGAAGGCTGCGGCCATACCATCGAAGATATGTGCATCCAGGTGGGGCCGGCCGCGGAATATTATATCCGCACCGGCAAAGGTAGAGAGATCACCCGGGAACAGGCTTTTGCCATCTGTGACCAGGCCGAAAAAGAAGGGCTGGTTCATTCGATCCCCAATTTATCAGGGCCGGGAAATGCCCTGGCCGTCTGCAACTGCTGTGGCTGTTCCTGTTTCGGGCTTCGCAATACCACTTTCTACCGCAACCCCGACTGGTCCCGCTCCAACTATGTGGCTCAGGTGGACAAGGATAAATGTGTGGCTTGCGGAGAATGCGTAGAAAATTGTCAGGCCGGGGCGGCCACTCTGGGACAAAATTTATGTACCACCAATCCCCTGCCGGTTCTGGCCGTCAAGGATACCCCCTATGATACCCAGTGGGGTAAAGATAAATGGAATTATGACTACCGTCATCGGATCTTTGTTGAGGACAGCGGGACGAGTCCCTGTAAATCCGAATGTCCAGCTCATATCGCTGTCCAGGGCTATATCAAGATGGCCGCCCAGGGTCGCTATCGGGATGCCCTGGAGCTGATTAAGAAAGAAAACCCCTTTCCGGCCATTTGCGGCCGGATCTGCCCGAGAAAGTGCGAAATCGCCTGTACCCGGGGCAGTCTTGATGAAGCTCTGGCCGTGGATGAGGTCAAGAAATTCCTGGCCGACCAGGATTTGAAAGCGGAACACCGCTTTGTACCCGAGAAAAAACCACAACGGCCGCAAAAGATTGCGGTGATCGGCGCCGGTCCGGCCGGATTGTCCTGCGCCTATTTTCTGGCGGTAGACGGTTACCAGGTCACTGTTTTTGAAAAACAGCCAAAACTGGGGGGCATGTTGACGTTGGGGATTCCCAACTTCCGGTTGGGAAAAGAAATTGTCGAGGCTGAAATTGAGGTGTTAAAGGAATTAGGGGTAGAATTTAAAACCGGCATTGAGGTGGGTCAGGATATTACCCTGCCAGCCCTGCGAAAATTAGGCTATGACGCCTTTTATGTGGCCATTGGCGCCCAGGCTGGAAAAAAACTCCGACTGGAGGGTGAAGATGCCGCTGGCGTCGTTACCGGAGTGGATTTCCTGCGTCAGGTCGGTTTGGGCGAGGATGTCAAGTTAAGCGGCCCGGCCATCGTCATCGGCGGCGGTAATGTGGCTATTGACGTGGCTCGAACCGCTGAGCGGGTCGGAGCAGCATCTGTCGACATGTTCTGTCTGGAAAGCCGCCCGGAAATGCCGGCGCTGGATGAAGAAATTGACGAAGCCGTCGCAGAAGGAATTATCATCAACAATTCCTGGGGACCACAACGCATTCTGGTCGAAAATGGCCAGGTAGTGGGGGTGGAATTTAAGAAATGTGTGTCGGTTGTCGATGAAACAGGTAAGTTTAATCCCCAGTTTGATGATAACGATATTAAAATTGTAAAAGCCAATCATGTCCTGATTTCAGTGGGTCAAGGCATGGCCTGGGGCGAACTGCTGAAAGGTTCAAGAATTGAATTAAATCTCAACAAGACCATTAAAGCCGATCCGATTGCCTATCAGACCGGAGAACCGGATGTATTTGCTGGTGGAGATGCATTGACTGGCCCTAAGTTTGCTATTGATGCCATCGCTCTGGGTAAACAGGGAGCCGTCTCGATTCATCGTTATGTTCAGGGAGATAATCTGTTAATCGCCCGGGATCGCGAGTATCATGCGCTTGATACGAAGAATCTGAACATCGCTGGCTATGACCGGATGCCCCGACAACGGGCTCTTCATGTGGATGGCAACCTTTCAAAAGAGACCTTTTTAGATCTCCGGGTGACCTTTACTGAGGAACAGATCAAGAAGGAAACTGAACGGTGCCTTGGTTGCGGCGCTACCTTTGTGGATCAGCATCAATGCGTAGGTTGCGGGGTCTGTACCACTAAATGCAAATTTGATGCCATTTCACTGGTTCGGCAATATGACCAGCCGGGGATGGAGTTAAAGGAAATGAAACCAGCCGTGATTAAACATGTCATTAAGCGACAAGGTCGTATTGCCGTTAAAAATACAAAAAAAACCTTTCATTCAATTTTTTCAAAATAGCAAGATTTGACGACCAGCGAGGTGAAGACCGTGATGATGGCGAAATACACTACGACAAAGAGTTTATGATCAAAGAGATTGTCGGGTGTTGACCAAAAAAAGAAAATTGTGGTGAATCTGGATAAATAAACCATTTTCGAGTATAATCGATTTAAAAACAAGCGACGAATACTTAAAAAATGGAGGAAACCAAGTGAGTGAACGGTTAATTATTCTGGGAACCGGCAATGCGGCGGTCACCCGGTGTTATAATACCTGCTTTGCCATCCAGCAGGGCGAGGACTATTTTCTGGTCGATGCCGGCGGCGGCAACGGCATTTTGACCCAGCTGGAGCGGGCCGAAATTGGACTGGAGCAGATTCATGAGATTTTTATTAGTCATGGACATACCGATCATCTGTTGGGACTGATCTGGCTGATCCGGATGATCATTGGCCAGATCCGCAGTGGCCAATACCAAGGTAATCTGACGATCTACTGCCATGCTGAGCTGAAGAAAACAGCAATGACGATTGTTAAACTGACCCTGCCGGAGAAATTTGTCAAGCTGATCGGCGATCGGGTGGTGTTCCGGATTGTCAAAGACGGGAAAACGAAAAAAATTCTCGGTAACAAAGTGACTTTTTTTGATATTCAGTCACAGAAAGCCAAGCAGTTTGGTTTTGCCATGACGTTGTCATCGGGACGGCGGCTGACTTTTCTGGGGGACGAACCCTTTCAGGAGCATGAATTTGATCAGGCCTTCCAATCCGACTGGTTGTTGCATGAGGCCTTCTGCCTTTATGCCGATCGGGAACGGTTCCGGCCCTATGAAAAGGCTCATACCACCGTTAAAGATGCCTGTGAAATCGGCGCCCGGCTGGAAGTGGCTAACCTGATTCTTTATCATACCGAAGATCGCAATCTGGCTAACCGGAAGGCGCTATACACCGCCGAGGGCGCACCGTTTTTTGCGGGGAACCTGCTGGTACCAGATGATCTGGAGGTATTTGAACTCTAGGGATCAAATGCCTGAAGAGGAAAGTACGAAAGCTTCCGAAGGTTAAGAAAAACTGATTGCTTTGAGATATTCCCCCAGTTGTTATGAGAGGTAGAACATCCCCATATCTAAACCACCGTTATCAGGATACGGTGGTTTTTTCTTATTTTTCTTAAGAATATGTGGATTTCAGAAAAAAAGTGGTAGTATATTATACATAGAAAACGTTTGCAATTCGGCGGATTCAGTAATATTTTATCAGGATGGAGGTAATGCCGGTTTAGAATAGGCGGGGTTTGGCCAAAACAGATTCAGGTTACAGATTTATTAAAATTCAAGGAGGTACTTTATTATGGCTATTGCAGATCAAGTGTTTGGGTTTTTTATGCCCGTTGTCAATTTGATGGGACCGGGTTCAGTAAAAGAAGTGGGCGTTCAGGCAAAGTCCCTCGGTTTAAAAAAGGCCTTAATTGTCACTGACGCCGGCCTGGAAAAAATGGGCGTCGCCGATCAGGTTAAAGAAATCATTGAAGCAGCGGGTCTGAAAGTAGTCGTTTTTGCGGGTGCGCAACCAAACCCGACCGATATTAATGTTCATGATGGCCTGGCGGTATTCAAGGAACAAAAATGTGATTTAATCGTCTCTTTAGGTGGCGGATCGTCCCATGACTGTGCCAAAGGAATTGGCATGGTGGCCGGAAATGGCGGGCACATCCGCGATTTTGAAGGCGTCAATAAAAGCAAAAAAGCGATGAAACCGCTGATTGCCATCAACACCACCGCCGGAACAGCCAGTGAGATGACCCGTTTCTGCATTATCACCAACACCGATACCCACGTTAAAATGGCCATCGTTGACTGGCGCTGTACTCCAACCATCTCCGTCAATGACCCGATCATGATGATGGGGATGCCTCCGGGATTAACGGCAGCAACCGGGATGGATGCCCTGACCCATTCAGTGGAAGCTTATATGTCAACTATTGCTACCCCGATTACCGATGCCGCTGCCCTGATGTCAATCAAACTGATTGGTGAAAACTTGCGTCAGGCGGTTGCCAACGGGCAGAACTTTGTCGCCCGAAATAACATGGCCTATGCCCAGTTCTTGGGCGGAATGGCATTTAATAACGCCAGTTTGGGATATGTCCATGGCATGGCTCATCAGTTGGGTGGCTTTTACGATCTCCCTCATGGCGTTTGTAATGCGATCCTGTTGCCGCATGTTCAGCGCTTTAATTTAAACAGCAACCCTCAACGGCTGGCTGATATTGCTGTTGCGTTGGGTGAAAACATAAGTGGTCTATCGGTTCGAGATGCGGCTGAAAAAGGCCTCGATGCGATTGTCCAGTTATCCCAGGATATCGGCATTCCATCAGGACTAGCAGCGTTGGGGGCCAAAGAAGAAGATTTCGAACTGATGGCCGTAAACGCCATGAAAGACGCTTGCAGTGCCACGAATCCACGTCAGGCCAAGCTGGAAGATGTTATTCAGATCTTTAAAAACGCATTGTAAAACGTCTGATTCACAACGAATAAAAATAATTTTGGAGGCATACGAAATGTTTGGTTACATGGGAAAAATTTTACGTGTCAATTTGACAACCAGTGAAGTGACAACCGAAGCGCTGGATTTTGAGCTGGCCAAGAAATTTATCGGCGGTCGTGGTTTGGGGACAAAGCTGTATACCGATGAGGTAGATCCCAAGGTAGATCCCTTTGCGGCAGAAAACAAAATAATTTTCATCAACGGGCCGTTATCTGGAACAGCAACACCCACCGGCGGCCGCTATATGGTCGTGACAAAATCACCGCTAACCGGCTGCATCGCTTCGTCAAACTCTGGTGGAGAGTGGGGCGCCTACCTGAAATATGCTGGCTATGATGCCATTATTGTTGAAGGCAAGGCCAGTTTGCCGGTTTATCTCAATATTGACGAAGAAAAGGCCGAAATCTTACCGGCGCTTGATCTTTGGGGTAAATACACCAGCGAAGTCAGTGATCAGCTGATAAAAAAACATCCTGGTGCAAAAGTTCTGCTCATCGGTCCGGCGGGCGAAAAACTGTCTCAGATGGCTGCCATCATCAACGAAAAAGATCGGGCCGCCGGCCGTTCCGGTGTTGGTGCGGTGATGGGCTCAAAGAACTTGAAAGCCATTACCGTTAAAGGAAATTTAAAACCGGAAATTGCCAATCCCGATGGCTTAAAAGCGGTTACCAAAGAATGTCGGACCTTACTAAAAGAAAACGGCGTTACCGGCGGCGGACTGCCGACCTATGGAACCGCCGTACTGGTTAATATTATCAATGAACATGGGGTTTACCCGACCAAGAACTTCCAGGAAGGACAAGATCCCGATGCCGAAGCCGTTAGCGGCGAAACCATGACTGAAAAATATCTGATCAAACGTAATCCTTGCCACCATTGTCCAATTGGCTGCGGCCGCTGGGTCAAAAGCGAACATAGCCCGGATGGCATTGGCGGACCGGAGTATGAAACCCTTTGGGTATTTGCCGGCGATCTCGGAATTGACGACATGGAAGTGGTTATCGATGCCAACTACTGGTGTAACGAAATGGGCCTGGATACTATTTCCGCCGGGGCAACCCTGGCAGCTGCCATGGAATTGTATCAACGTGGTTATATCACCGATGAAATGTTGGATGACGATGTGATCCTCAAATTCGGCAATGCCGATTCGGTTGTCCACTGGCTGAAAAAGATGGGGAATCGGGAAGGCTTCGGCGATTTACTGGCTCGCGGTTCCTACCGTTTGGCTGATTTTTTCGGCGTTCCCGAATACTCGATGTCAGTTAAGAAACAGGATCTGCCAGCTTATGACCCCCGGGGAATCCAGGGGATGGGTCTTCAATATGCAACCTCCAACCGGGGCGGATGTCATGTTCGGGGCTACCTGATTTCACCTGAAATCCTTGGTTTGCCAGAAAAACTGGATCGTTTTGATCTTGCTGGTAAAGAAGTCTGGACAAAAATATTCCAGGATCTGACCGCGGTGATTGATTCCACCGGCTTATGTCTGTTTACGTCCTTTGCCCTCGGAGCTCAGCAATATGCCGAAATGCTCAATGAAACATTGGGAACCGATTGGACCGCTGACGATATCCTGTTGGCCGGAGAACGGATCTGGAATCTGGAAAAACTCTTTAATTTAGAAGCGGGTGTTTCGCCAGCAGAAGATACCTTGCCACCGCGGCTATTAGTAGAAGCAATGCCGGATGGACCGACAAAAGGTTGGGTTCATAAACTGGATGAATTGCTGCCACTGTACTATAAAGAACGGGGCTGGGATGAAGATGGGATTCCGACCGAAGAACGACTTGAAAAATTAGGCTTGCTATCAGAATAAGTCTCAGGGACGATCATTGATCGTCCCTTTTATCGTTGCTGGATTAACGACCTGCATGGCTGATCTTGGCAATTGGATTGTCATCAATAAAAATGTACCTTGTCATCGTGGCACCCAATGTGGCGAAGAATCGTTGTCTGTTTTTATATCCCCGGTTCATTAAAACTCATGAATTAAACCACCGGAAGCGGGTATAATAATAACCAAACAGCCCAACCAGAAAAGGGGTGAGACCATTATGTCATCGGAACTGATCAAGAACCTGCTCTATAATACCGCCCTGTTGCTTTCCATCAGCATTGTTTACAATCTCTTTTTTATCCGCTTCGACAGTCGTGAAAAGTGGCTGGAGGCGATTCTTGGCATTTTTTTGGGCGGGGTGGGAATGCTGTTGATGATCAATACTGTCAGTTTTTCAAACGGCATTATCTTTGACACCCGATCCATTCTGATCAGCGTTTCCGGTCTATTTTTGGGCTATATCCCGACCATCATCGCCACGCTGCTGATCTCGGCCTACCGGATTTATTTAGGTGGCGGCGGGGCTCTCACCGGGGTGCTGGTGACGGGGACTTCGGCTCTGATTGGCTTGGTCTGGTATAAATACCGACTGCCGGCAATTCTGAAAAAGCCTAAAAAGGTCTGGCCGGAGCTGTACTTGTTTGGATTGCTTGTCCATCTTGCCATGCTGTTCTGCATGCTGACCCTGCCTAATCAACAGGGGGTGGCAGTTCTGCAGGCCATCACTCTGCCGGTGCTGATTATTTATCCCATCGGGTCACTACTACTGTGCCTGGTGATGCTCCAAGGCCTCAAAAACCAGGCCGCAGAAAAAAATCTGCGAGAAAGCCGGGAAAACTATAAACACCTCTATTATGAATTTCAGAAAAAAGAGTCACTACTACGTTCACTGCTGGATTCCCTGCCGGATCTGGTGTTTTATAAGGACGAAAATAGTGTTTATTTGGGCTGTAACAAAGCCTTTGAAGGTTTTGCTAACCGACCTATGGACGAATTGGTGGGTCACACTGATTTTGATCTCTTTAATCTGGAAATGGCCACGCTGTTTCGAGAAATGGATCTGATCATGATGAGTGAAAAAAAGTCCCGCCGGAATGAGGAAATTGTCACCTATCCGGATGGCCGGGAAGTCTTTCTGGAAACTCTGAAAACTCCTTACTATGGTCACAATGGGGAGATTTTGGGTTTAATCGGCGTCAGCCGGGATATCACTGAACGAAAAAAAAATGAAGCCGAGATCCTTTATCTAAGCCAGCACGACGCCCTCACCGGCCTCCATAACCGCAGCTATTACGAGAAAGAACGGAAACGGTTGGATAATCTGGACTATTTGCCCTTATCCTTGATTATCGGCGATATCAACGGGCTCAAATTGATCAATGATGCCTTTGGCCATGGCGAAGGGGACAAACTGCTGATCAGCATTGCCAAGATTATGGAAGACTGTGCCCGGGAAAAAGACGTGCTGGTGCGAACCGGCGGGGATGAGTTTGTCATGCTGTTGCCGCAGACATCCTATCGGGAAGCCGGGGCGCTGGTTGAAAAAATAAAAAAATCATGCGAAAAAGGGTATAAACTGGATGATGAACTGATCAGCACCAGCATTTCACTGGGCTATGCCTCCAAGGCCAGGGAGCATGAACCCTTTGAAAAAGTATTTAGGCTGGCCGAGGAATCGATGTACCGGAAAAAACTGCTGGAATATAAAAGCTTTCATTCTGCCATTATGAATTCTATTAAAACCACCCTTTATGAAAAAAGTAACGAAACCGAAGCTCACGCCTTGCGGATGGCTGATTTGGCCAAGCAACTGGGTCGGGTATTGGGGCTGGATCAGGAGGACCTGGTGGCTCTGGAATTGGTGGCAACTCTTCACGATATTGGCAAAATCAGCATTGACAGCAAGCTGCTTCAAAAGACTGGTAAATTAACCGATGCGGAATGGACGGAAATCAAAAAGCATCCCGAGGTTGGTTATCGGATTGCCCAGACCGTGCCGGAACTGCGCAAGATCGCCGAATATATTCTCTGTCATCATGAACGCTGGGATGGTACTGGCTATCCCCAGGGTCTGAAAGCCGAGAAAATCCCCTTGCTGGCGCGGATTCTGGCGATTGTGGATGCCTACGATGTGATGACCCAGGATCGCCCTTATCGTCGGGCGATGTTGGAGCAGGATGCCATTGATGAGTTGCGATACCATGCCGGCAGTCAATTTGATCCGGCTCTAGTGGAAGTCTTTATTAAGGATGTAATTGAAAAAAATGCAATTGAAGAGAATGCGATCAAATAAGAGCCTTAAAAAATATAGGGCTTCTATAAGGCCAACGGCTTCGAGCTGGTAGGTCCACCACAGCCGGAGAATTTTTTCCGGCTGTTTTAGTTCCCGGGAGCCGGATCAGGTTTAGCGTTTAAGGGGTAATAATAATGGTATACAGTCAATATAAAAATAAGCGGAGGTGCGCAATGAAAAGCACTGCAAAAAAAGAACTGGATAACAATGGCCAAATGTCCAAAACATTGATCAAACCACCGAAAAAAATACCGTTATTACTGCGAATCGGCTTGTTTATTGCCAAAAAAGAAACCGGCAAAGACCTGCTGCCAGCCCGGCTGTTAAGCTGGTATCCCAGAGCGGCCATTGGTTCCGGAGTTTTGGAGATGATGACCGCAAAAGGGAAGGACGAGCAGGAACGGCGGTTGCTCAATCTGGTCAGACTCCAGGCTTCATTGATCTGCTCCTGCACATTCTGTATTGACATGAACGCCGTTGGGATCATAAAAAATGGAATCACCGATGAAGAGCTGGCAGTTTTACAGGGGCACCAGAAGGTGCAGTTGGTTGATAGCTTCAACCTGCGTGAGCTGCTGGCGCTGGAGTATGCCATCAGCCTGTCAAGTACCCCGCCAGACCTGTCTGATCAATTCATTAAAAACCTGACTCGTGAATTTACGGAAGCCGAAATCGTGATGTTAGCCAGTACCATTGCCAGTGTCAATTATTGGGCCAGACTGAATCAGGGGCTGGGAATACCGCCAGCCGGATTCAGCGACCGCTGTTTACTTTATCACAAATATGAATGAGATAAGTTATATCAGTTATGCTACTATTGATTTGCAAACCCTGAACGATTAAATATATCCAATTTTCCAAAACAGAGGATCATACCCTCTGTTTTTTTATCCCGAAAAATGGACGTCTTCACCTAATGTTCAGATAAGGTTCAAATGGTACACAAACTACTCTGTTACAATTTGGACATAAAATAAAAAAATGACGTTGGCATAACGCTAGTATGACTTTAGGAGGTAAGACGATGACGGTCAATCACCAAAAAAACAAACCAGCCAGTAGCTATGAAAGTGAATACATGGACACCCTGAGAACCTTGTTTAATGAAAACAGCCAGATCGAAGCGATCCGCTATTTTTTAAATACAACCTATCTCTATTTTAAACAGGAAAAGATGGTCCGGCGAAAACCGGAAGTTATTGTGATGGGCACCAGTATTCCCGAAGAATTGATTTATGCCGCCGGGGCAAAACCCTTTTGGATCCTCGGCGGAAGTCTCGGCACGGTGGCCTGGTCCGACGATTTAGTACCCCGTGACACCGATCCGGTCAGCCGCTCGATGCTGGGGTTTCTACTGAATGATCACTTTGATCTGGGCGCAGAAGCCCTGATTATCGTTCCGATCACCTGCGACAGCAGCCGCAAAATGGCCTATCTGCTGAGTGCGGCCGGAAAAAAAGTGGTAACCGTGGATATTCCCCCGGAGAAAAGCGATCCCCTGGCCGGGCTTAAATGGCGAGGCCAGATGGAGCTTCTGGCCGAAAAACTCACCGACCATACCGGTCGGCGGCTATCAAAAAAGAACCTGGTTCAGGCCACCCAGCTGGTGGAAACCGCCCGGAAACTGATGCGGGATTTTATCCAGGTGTGTCGTCAAAAAGAAGGGCTGATCTCCGGTGCCCTACGGATGGCAGTTCTTAATTCATATTATTATACCGCTGATCTCAAAGGATGGTGCGGCCATCTGCGCAAATTGAATCTGGAACTGCTGGCTAACCGCCAGGTGATTTCCGCAGCGGAACAAAGCAAGCCTAAAATCTTATTAATGGGATCACCGGTGGTTTTACCCAATTATAAGATTCCCTTTCTGATTGGTGACATTGGTTTGCAGATTGGGGCCACTCTGGATAGCAGTATCCAAAAAATATACGCCAGCAGCACCCAGCACAAAGCCAGCAAACGAGATCCCTTTACCGCCATCATTGAGAGCCATTACCGCTATGACTGCTCAGCGGCCTATGCTCAGAATGAGATGTTTTATCAGAGTGCCTGCTGGCATTTGGAACAGGGCGGGATTGAAGGGGTGGTTTTCCATGTCCTGAAAGGACAGATTGAATATGATTTTGAACTGGAACGTTTTGAACAGCTTTTTGGACAAGAAGCGATCCCGGTCTTCCGGCTGGAAACTGACTACCAGTACCAGGATGTGGAGCAATTAAGAATTCGGATGGAAGCCTTTATGGAAATGCTGGCGCATCATCGTTATCGTGAGGAAAAAAGAGCCGTATGAAAAAAATCTATCTTAAGCTAAGAAAAACAGTCACCCCGACGGTGATTGTCATTTGCGGGGTGCTGATACTGCTATCATTGTTTGCCGCCAACCTGTTCTTTTTCGAGTTCGGATCCGATGACAGCGGCTATGCTATCACCCCGGTGCTGATCATCCTGCTGCTCTCGATCATCGGTATCGTTCTTTGTTTGTGGCTGCGGCGACGGATTGTCAGGAACGATCCGGTGATGGGGCGTTTTGTCGGTGAACGAATGAGTCTGGGGCCGGTGGGTACCAACAAGAGCCAGCGGAAATTTGGATTTATGACGATTCGCTGGCTGATCATGCTGATCAGCTTTTTCGGCCTGATCTATGGGGTGAAATGGCTGGGTCAGGGGTTTGGCAATATCGAAATACCGATTTTTGCCTGCCCCATCAATCAGGATCAGCTGATTGACAGCAGCTGTTATACCCTGTCCCATTTAAACTCCCTGGTGGGGATGAGCTGGTCGGAAATCGGCATCTTTTTCGGATCGCTTTTGCTATCGATCGTGGTGCTGGGCCGGTTTATCTGCGGCTTCCTCTGCCCGATGGGACTGCTTCAGGATCTCACCCACGAAACCCGGCAAGGTCTAAAAATTGAAGGGCTGTCATTAAATGAAAAACTCTACCAGCGCTTAAAACCGATCAAATGGATGATGCTGCTGTTATTTCTGGGGCTTGGTTTTGTCGGCGGCAACTTCTGTAATATCTGCCCGGCCATCACGGTTTCCCCAGCTCTGGCGGGATTTAAGGTATCCCTGTTTTTAAGTGGGTTCTTCATGATTGTGGTGATCATCGGCAGCTTTTTCAAGCGCCGCTTTTTCTGCAACATCTGTCCGTTGGGATACTTAATCGGGTTGGGTCATCGGATCTCATTGTTCCGGATCAAAAAAGATTGTCAGGCCTGTACCGAATGTGGAGCCTGTTATGAAGCCTGTCCGATGGGGATCAAAACCATTTATACCGAACGGGAAAAGAGTGATGTCACCACTGCCGACTGTATTATGTGCGGCGAATGTATTGATAAATGTCCGGAAAATAAAGCTTTAGCGATGAGCTTTGGCGGTGTGAAATTTTATAGCGCCTCCCGCAAGACCTTTATGTCCGGCCATAAAAAAACCGAAAGAAAGTTAAAACGCTTTATCAGGAAAAGAGATAAAAATGAGTCTGATTTATAATAAAAAAACCAATCAAGAAAATAATCACGAAAGTAACACCAAACCTCCGACCACGATGGAAGAACGACAGCGCCAGCGGTTTGTCGACAAAGCCACCAAGGTGTCAGCCAAATATCTGCGGCGGCTGGAAGAATTAAATGGTGCCCCGGAAACCATGCAACCATTTTTCAAGGTCCTCAAAGATATCTACGTAGATATGAAAAATGTCGAAAAACCGGCCGATACCAAAATTGTCGGCACCTATTGTGTGATGGTACCCGACGAGCTGATCTACGCCGTCGGGGCTCAGCCGGTGAAGCTATGCAGCGGCAGTTATACCGCCTTTGCCATTGGCGATGATCTGGTGCCCCGGGATGCCTGCCCGCTGATCAAAGCGGTGATGGGCTTTCAGGCCATGGAAGTGATGCCCATTTATGATGACTGCGCCCTGATGGTGGTGCCGATTACCTGCGACTGCAAAAAGAAAATGGTCGGAATGTTGAAGGAACGGGTACCCACCTATTCCCTTCATGTGCCTACCGCCAAAAGTGATGATACTGATATGGAGCAGTATGTCCAGGAACTTTATCAGCTGATCCCCGAACTGGAAAAGGTCACCGGTCAGACGATCAGCTATCAAAGTCTGGCTAAAAGCATTGATCAGATGGGTTTTGCCCAGTATCAAATGTCAAAGTTCAACACTTATAAAAAACACGTCCCGGCCTTAATCAAAGGCACCCATGCGATGGCCCTGATGAACGCTTTTTCTTACATGCCGGTGGAGCAGTGGAGTCAGCAGCTGCATCTCCTTAATCAGGAGCTGGCCCGGCGTAAAAAAGACAAGCACTACGTCAGCAAAGACAAGCAGCCCCGGATTATGGTCACCGGCTCGCCGATTATTTTCCCCAATATCAAAATCCCCTTACTGATTGAAGAAACCGGGGGCATTCTGGTGGGAGATGAAACCTGTATGGGCGAGCGTTCGCTTTACGATCCCACCGTGGTGGTGGATCAGAGCTTTGACGGTTTGATGCGGTCCCTGGCCAATCGCTACACCCGGCCCTGCACCTGTCCGACCTTTGTGGACAATAGCCAGCGGATCTATCGGATCAAACAGATGATAGCCGACCATCAGGTTCAGGGAGTGGTTTATCACGTCCTCCGGGGCTGTCTGGTTTATGATTTTGAATACCAGACCTTGGAAGATGAGCTGGGCAAACTGGGGGTACCGGTGATCCGGGTGGAAAGTGATTACAATGAAGAAGATATTGAACAATTGCGGATTCGGATTGAAGCCTTCATTGAGCTGATCAAATTAAAAGATCTGGCCCTGCGGCCGAAAAAACCGGAAATAGCAGGTTGACAGATTAACTCTTAACTGCCGTACCGACCAATTGTTAATCTGTTGTTCGCTGCGCCATGCGAAATCCGCTGTGCTCCTTTCGCATTGGTCGCGGGCAGTCGCCAACTACAAGCGAGCTTGTGATTGGCTCGTTACCTGCGCGCAGAGTCGGACAGGCTTTGCCGTGTCCGCTCCGATGCGTACAACATGATGTAACAATTGTCGGTACTGGGTTTGTCTAGTGATTAAAAAAACAGGAGAAAAACATGAATAAAAATTATTATGCCGGATTAGATGGGGGATCAACCTATACCAAGGCGGCGTTGATCTGCCAGAACCAGGTGGTTGATGCGATGGTCACCAACACCGGGATTGACAACAATGCTGCGGCCAGTGCTCTGATTGAAAAGATGTGTCAGCGCCGGGGGATTAACCGCACTCAGGTGAGGTATACCATGGCTACCGGTTACAGCCGCAAGGTCTTTGACATTGCCGATGACGATATTTCTGAAATTACCGCCCATGCCTATGGGGTGCGACTAACCGCCCCAAAAGATTACCGGCCAGGGATGATTATTGATATCGGCGGCCAGGACAGTAAAATCATCTATCTGGATCCGCATTACGCCGTTAAAAACTTTACCATGAACGATAAATGTGCCGCCGGAACTGGCAAATTTATGGAAGTTATTGCCCAGATTCTCGAAACCACCATCGATCAGGTCGGCCCCCTGTCGTTGGAAAGCAAGGCTCCCTGCGACATCAACAGCACCTGTGTGGTGTTTGCCCAGTCGGAAGTGGTGTCCCTGGTGGCCCGGAAATATGACCGCCGGGATATTTTGGCCGGGATGCATTTATCGATGGCCAAACGGATCATTAAAATGATGAAGAAAGCTGAAAAAGGCGGGGATATTCTAATGACTGGCGGCGGCGCTCTGAATATCGGGGTTCACAAAGCCTTTGAAGAAGAGATGATGAGGGACGTTTATGTGGCCAGACACCCCCAGTTTAATGGAGCCATTGGGGCCGCCCTGATTGCCAGCGAGCGGGTCTGATCATGGGGCTGACATTACTGATCCCAGTGCTGGCCACATCCCTGTCGGTGGGGCTGGGCTGCGGCGCCTGCTGCAGTCCAGCGGTCAGCGTCTTTTTGTCCAGCTATATCATTACTCATGCCGGGGGGATGAAAAAATCGCTGTTGGCTTTTTTTAGCTTTTTTATCGGCAAGGTCATCGCCGTGGTGCTGTTATGTACCCTGGCGGCGTTGATTGGCAGTCAGTTTATTGATGCTGCCGGTTATGTCGGCGGGGTCAACCTGGGTCTGATGATGGAGCTGGCAATGATTGCCCTGGGGCTGGTGTTGATCGGAAAATGGCTGGTAGATTACAAAAAACCAGTCAACCGCTCTAACCCAGCCCACAGCTGTTCCGGTTGTACGGTTGAAAAAAAAGAAAAAAAGAATGAAACAAGAGGAGCGGACAATGCAAAAGGGTTGATCCCGTTGTTCTCAGCCGGCTTTGCCTATGGAGCATCCCCCTGTGCCCCGCTGATCATGATGATGGGGGTGGCCACCACCTTGCCGCTGGTCACGGCCGCCCTGGTGGGCGGGGTTTTTGCCGCCGCCAGTACCTTGACCCCGGTACTGCTGATGGTACTGCTATCCGGAGTGCTGTCGGGAAAAATTGCCAAAGAAATTCCCCAGCAGCTGCAGTGGTTTCGCTTAGCCAGCTATGTGCTGTTAACCCTGTTTTCTGCCGGGGCATTGATCAACTTGATCTGATGAGGTTTTGAAATGAGATATTTAAAAATGAGGTATTTAATATGAAGAATAAAATTATCAGGCAATTTGTGGCGGCCATCGCTGCTGTGCTGATCGTCTATGGGGTCGGCGTCAATACCTACCGCAGCTATGAACAAGTGATGGCCGCTCAGGCGGAAATTCCCCCGGCCATTGTGGTCAAGAATAATGCCGCCGCTGGTGAAGCTGAAAGCGTCACCGCTGCCGTCACTGCCGATACTGCAAGCACCGCGGCAACGACCAGCGAAACTGCCAGTAGCACTGCGGAATCCACCATGGTTACGGAATCAGTCACCGTGGCAGCGGCCGCACCAGTCGAAACTCCGGCGATTGTCGAAGCAACCCCGGCAGCGGCCGAACCAGTGGTCACCGAACCTGAACCGGATGTCCCCAGCTTAAGTGAATTTATGTCCCAATTGCGCTGCGGCGGCTGCGGTAAAAATTGTTCATTGCTCAATCCCCGCTGTGGCGTCGGCAACCAGAAAGCCCAGCAGGCCGAAGCCGAGTATTATGCAACCTACAGCTAAAAAAAGCGGGGAGCTGTAAAACTATTGAACCTAACCCAGTACCGATAATTGTTACATCATGTTGTACGCATCGGGGTGAACAGGTTGATAAACCTGTCCGATCCCGCAGCGCACAACAGATTAACAATTGGTCGGTACGGCAGTTTATTGAAAACCACAGGACCAGTAAATGCGCTGGTCCTGTTTTTTTATGAACCGATTGGTTGATAAAAAAATCGCAACGGGGTGAGGTTAAGAATTTAGGCATTGACAAAGAGTGCCGGTGGGTATAGAATAATAATAGAACATATGTACTAATTTTATTGAGGTGGATTAAAAGGGTGAACCATGGAACGGATTATTTTACACTCAGATATGAACAGCTTTTATGCCAATGTGGAATGTTTATATCATCCCGAAATAAGAGATCTTCCGGTAGCGGTGGGCGGAAATCCGGAGAAACGCCATGGCATTATTCTGGCCAAGAATCAGAAAGCCAAGGAAGCCGGCGTCAAAACCGGGGAAGTGTTATGGCAGGCTCGGGGAAAATGTCCCGACCTGGTGATCCGAGCCCCAAATTATCAATTGTATCTGCGCTTCTCCCGGTTGGCTCGCAAGATATACAATCGCTATTCCGATCAGGTGGAACCCTTCGGTCTGGATGAAGCCTGGCTGGACGTCACCAACAGTGCCCGGATTCACGGCAACGGCCTGGTGATCGCCGAAAAAATCAGCCGGGATATTCAGGAAGAGCTGGGAATCACCGTGTCCATCGGGGTTTCCTGGAACAAGATCTTTGCCAAGTTTGGCTCGGACTATAAGAAGCCCAATGCCATCACCGTCATCACCCGGGATAATTACCCCCAAATTGTCTGGCAGCAGGAGGTTGGAGACCTCCTCTATGTGGGCCCGGCCACCAAAAAAAAACTGCTCAAATACGGCATCGTAACGATCGGACAGTTGGCCGAAACATCCGTGGATTTTCTGGTGCTCCAGTTTGGCAAAATGGGGGCAGTGTTATGGCGGTTTGCCAATGGCCTGGATGACAGCTCGGTCAAATCCTTTGATGAGCATTATAACGGCAACGAACGGATCCTCAAAAGCATCGGCAACAGCATCACTACCCCCCGGGATTTAAAAGACCTGAAGGATGTGAAATTTATCATCTACATGCTCACCGAAAGCGTGGCCATGCGGTTACGGGAAACCGGCTGCTATTGTCTGACCGTGGCCATCCATGTGCGTAACAAAGAATTGCATAGCTTCACCCGGCAGCAAAAACTGGCCAAGCCTTCGGATTTGACCCGGGAAATAGCGGAAGCGGCGATTGCGCTGTTTGAAAACAATTATGATTTTAGCTCGGATATCCGCTCCATGGGGGTGCGGGTCACCGATCTGGTGCCGGACTCAACCCCGATTCAGCTGGATCTGTTTGGCAATGAAGAACTGCGGGTGCGGCAGGCCCGGCTTGATGAGACTGTCGATGAATTGCGTAAGCGCTTTGGCAATCTGGCTTTGCGGCGGGCGGTCACCATCGGGGATCAGATGAGCGGCCTGGATCCCAAAAAAGATCATATCATCCATCCGATTGGTTACTTTTAAAGGAGGTGTTGGAGAATGGCGATAAAAAAATTTGTCCAGGTGATTGCAAAATTTGAAGAAGACGGAAGAATTATTCCCCTGCAGGTTTTATGGGAAGATGGTCGGGTTTTTGAAATCGACCGGGTTCTGGATATGCGCCCAGGGGTATCCTTGAAGGTGGGTGGACAGGGGATTCGCTACACTTGCCGGATTCAGAATAAGGAAGTCTGTCTTTATTATGAAGAACCCAAATGGTTTGTCGAGGGCAAGGAAAAAGCCTGATCCAAACAAACCATGCCCAAGCTAGGATCACCCGGTTAGGGCCAAAAACAGCTGCTGTCGATCTAAGACAGCAGCTGTTTTTGCGTTCACAGGCAGCGCAGCGGCATCACCATTGGGCCCAGAAATCCTGCAAGTTTTTTTTCAGCTCGGCCTCATTCCGGATCCGGCGATGGGGAAACCATTCCCGGGGAAACAGCTGGCGGTAGCTGGGGCTGCTGAAGCGCTCATCGATCAGGACGATTACGCCGCGGTCGGTTTCGGTTCGGATCACTCGTCCAGCGGCTTGGAGCACCTTGTTCATACCGGGATAGAGATAGGAATATTCATAGCCGGCGTGGTTCTTTTCATTAAAATAATCCCGGATAATATCGCGCTCAAAACAGATTTGAGGCAGACCCACCCCGATAATAATGGCGCCGATCAGTCCCTCGTGCTTTAAATCCACCCCTTCGGAAAAGATCCCGCCCAGCACTCCGAAGCCCAGCATCCCGGTCAGGGCAGCACCGGGTTCCGGCCGGAACTGATTCAAGAACAGCTCCCGATCCTCCTCGTTCATTTCGGGGGTTTGTCGGATGGTGACAACCTCCGGGTAAGTGTCGCTAAAAATCTCAAACACGGCGTTCATATATTTATAAGAGGGAAAATAGACCAGATAGTTGCCGGGGTGTTGCGCCAGCACCGTTTTGATCCGGTCGGCAATGGCGGGGTAAGTTTTTTCGCGGTTCCGGAAAGTGGTGGAGATAGTATCGGCAATCAGCAGTTCCCGGTTTTTGACGTCAAAGGGCGAGGGTAGACTGATTTTATAGCTGTCGGGGTCGCCGCCCAGAATTTCTGCAAAATAGTCCAGCGGTGACAGCGTGGCGGAAAAAAAGATGGCCGCCCGGCCGCGTTTGATGGCTTCACCCAGCAGGTGGGAGGGATCCAGACAAAAGAGTTTTATTTTAGTATCACCGTTGCCATTTTCAACATAGGTCAGATAGCGGTCATCATAAAACTCGGCGGTACGCATAAATGTCAGGGCGTTGAAATACAGTTCCAGCAGTTGTTCGTGGGATTTGTTGCCCTCGTTTTTCACCAGCCATGCTTCGGCCAGATTAATAAACTTTAGTAGCAGCGGCAAGAAATCTTTGGGCGCTTCTGGCTGGCGATAATGCTGGCTGGTCTCAGCCAGTTTCCGCAGCCCGATCATATGGGTGTTGAGTTTTCCCAGCGCTTTGGCGATGCCGGGATCGGTATCCTTAAACAAGCGCTGCAGTTCCAGGAACGGTTTTTTATAAAGTTCTGCCGAAAACATCGACCGAGCCCGATCCACCAGATTGTGGGCCTCGTCAATCAGAAAGGTGTAGTCGCCGCCGTTATCGGTAAAAAAGCGCTTGAGATAAACCCGGGGATCAAAAACATAGTTGTAATCACAGATCACGCAGTCACACCAGAGGGTTAAATCCAGGGAAAATTCAAAGGGACAGACCTGATGCTTGTGGGCATAGCTTTCAATGAGTGGCCGGGTCAAGCGGTTTTCCTGCTCCAGAAGATCAAGAATAGCGCCGTTGACCCGGTCGAAATGACCCCGGGCGTACTCGCAGTGATCGGGATCGCAGATGGTTTCTTCCTGAAAACAGATTTTATCCTTGGCGGTGAGGGTGACGCTTTTAAAAGCCAGTCCCTGCTCCGCCATTTTGGCAAAGGCTTCCTCGGCCACCTCCCGGACAATGGTTTTGGCGGTCAGATAAAAAATTTTGGCAGTATGCCCTTCGGCCATCGATTTAATGGCGGGAAATAGGGTCGACATGGTTTTCCCGATCCCGGTGGGCGCCTGAACAAATAGTTTTTTATGTTCGACGATGGTTTTATAAACCGCCACGGCCAGTTCCCGCTGACCCCGGCGATAGCTCTCAAAGGGGAAATTAAGAGCCCTGATGGCGGCATTTCGCTTAGTCACCCAGTCGCTGCTCAGACGAGCCCAGATCAGGTACTGATCGATCAGATCGTAAAAGAAAGTAGTCAGTTCGGTTTGGCTAAAGACTTTTAGAAACTGCTTGATCTCATCGCTATCCAGCTGAAAATAGGTCAGTTGGACGCCGATTTCCGGCAGCTCATTCTGAACCGTATAAATAAAGGCATAACATTTAGCCTGAGCCCAATGGGTTGCGTTATAGTCGGCGTCGATGTATTCCAGGGGTCGGTTGGTGGACTTGATCTCGTCCACAATAATCCCGGTATCGCTGGCGATGATGCCGTCGGCCCGGCCTTCGATGCGGAAGCTGAAGCCTTCATACTCGAGGCTGTATTTTAGCGATACCTCGGGGGTATAGCCCTTGTCCTGGTTGTCTTTCTGAACTTTCTGGTGAGCTCGGGTTCCTTCCAGAGCACTGGCGTTGCTGATAAATTGGGAATCGATATTTCCAGAACGGAGCATAAACTCCACCAGATTTCGAACGGATAGTTTTATTTCGGGTTGATTGGTCATCGTTTCACCTGTGATCGTTTTGATAGCTCTTTAATATCTTTAATTTTATGCTAAAAGCTAGAGAAAGTATAGCAGATTTGACGATAGCTGATGACTCTGACGAATCAGTACGTGTTGTGGTAGCAATTGGCGGAGAAAAGTGCAGAAAAGAGTGGATTATTTCGCATTGGATCAGAGACCTTAGGGGGAATTATATCTTAAAGAATGCTTAAACTTTAGCTCGTATCAGCCCGGAATATCAAAAAAATAAGGTCAAAAACAGCAATTTTAATCGAGATTTAAGGTGGCTTTTTAGCTGTTTTTTTATTTAAATGCATTTAATCGCAAACCTTCCCTGGGGGTATTCTATAAAAAATGATTCCCACGGCTTGAACAGGGTCTAGCTGTCAATTTGCTGGATAAAACAGAATGTTAAACAGCAAGATCATTAAACAAGTGTATTTGTTTTTGGTGGTAGATGAAAAAATTAATAAGTGCTGCAACCGATATCAAAATCGGGATAAAAAGCATGCCGTGCTTTAATAGAATTTGACTATAAATATATTAAGGTTACCCGAATAATAATCATTAAAATAAAGGGATTCATTTTCGAGATGATTTGTTAAATAACGAACAATATATTTCTTGCATGGCAAGTTGTTTGAGAAATAACAAACAAGTAAATGCAATATATTGCCATAAAAAGAAAAAATATTGACATAAATAGTGGGAGATGTTAACCTAATGAAAATTATAAAACAGATGTGCATAAATTGGGTTTTAACAGAAGACACGAAAATTGAAAAGCAATAATTATAGGAGGTCAAAAAAATGGAATTTGGACTAAGAGAATGGAAACTGAGTGATGCTGAAAGCATTGTGCCCCTGGCCAATAATGAAAAGATAGCTGGAAATCTGAGAAACACATTTCCCTATCCCTACACCCTGGATGACGCCCATCTTTTTATTACAAAAAGTATTCACCAGAACAAAAGAAAGCATTTGAACAAGGCCATCATAATTGATGATTCGCTAGTCGGAGCCATCAGCCTGCTGATGCAGGAAGATGTCAGCTGTAAAAGCGGCGAGTTAGGGTTCTGGCTAGGCCAACCCTACTGGGGAAAGGGAATCATGACCCAAGCGATTAAGCAGATCTGCGAAAAAGCTTTTGATGAGTCGGATGTGGTAAGAATTTATGCCCGCCCCTTTGCCGAAAATCAGAAGGCTCGAAGAACCATGGAGAAGGCTGGGTTTCAGTTGGAAGGCGTTTTCCAGAAGAGTATTTATAAAAATGGAAAACTTCAGGATTCCTGTATGTACGCTTTGACAAAATAAAACCATCGATGGGGCTACCGATTTTATGAGTCAGTCAATTAAATGCATATAAATAACAGTTGCGGTCATCGAAAAACTAAATAGATCAAATAAAAAGAACTTCCTAGGAGGTTCTTTTTATTTGGGGATGAATGTGTGTCGGAAAAATAAATATAAAAGTGGTTTAATATGCGCTTTTCAGGGAATATAAAGACAAAGCAATAGTTTTTCCCATACTATGGGGAAGATAATCATAAAAACTGCAAAATTCATGATCGATCGGGGTAATCTGAGTGATCACATTTTGTAAATGAAAAACAAAAAATAATAAACAAAGAATTGAAGCAATACAAAAAAACAGATTTAAAACCTTGCATATAACAAAAAAAGCATAAATTACCAGATAAACATAAAAAGTAAACGAATGCATATGCTGAAAAATAGATCAAACAATAGAATTTACTAAAAAAAACGTTGACAGGTTTATTGAATACGAGTACAATGATCTTGAAAAAGCAATAGTAATTACAATATTGTTTACGATTCACAAAAAAACAAGAACTAAGAAAATCTTTAGTGCCTCCCTGGGGAAATTTTAATAATGAAGAAAGGCGTTATGGAAAGGATTGCACCCTAAACTGAAAGCATGGTGCAAAATAAAACGAGAGCAGGTACGACTGGATAAACTAAGCAAAAGTTGATTGTCGGAATAGGGGCGAAGATTGTTCGGGCATGACCTGCAGACAGTCATTGAGAAGGAATTGTCAATGTTATCTTGTTATTGTTATTAAGTATTATACTAATGAAGGAGAAATAATTATGAACAAACCATTAAAAAAGTCAGCCATTAATCTTTATGGATTGCCGTCATTTGGATTTCAGACCATGGTCAATATCGAAGTCATGTTTTTCGCAGCCTTCCTCACCGATTTTGCAAAAATACCATTGGCATTGGTAAGCACCATCTTACTGGCAACCAGTATTGCTGATATTTTGGCAGTACCGACCGCCGGGGTCATTTTAGAAAAAAGCAACATGAAGTGGGGTAAATACCGTTCATGGCTGCTGGTTGGTCCACCCGTTGCCGCTCTCTTTTATATTCTGCAATTTTCACAAATTGGCGGATCTGCAGAGATAAGTGCTATTGTCATCTTTATCGGTTTTGTCGTCAGTCATCTGGTCTGGAATACTTTCTATGCCGCCCATATTTCCATGAACAACGCTCTGACCACAGTTCGGGAAGAACGAATCTCCATGGCCAGTAACCGGGGGATGTTCAACGCTGCTGGGGCTTTGGTATTTTCTTACTTTGGCGTAAAAGCAATCGCTGCCATTGGTGCTGGCGTTGGTAGCCCGGTTTTAGGTTATACCATTATGGCAGCCGTTACCGGCGGTATTATGATTGCTTGTAATATCATCTATTTTGTACTTACCAAAGACTATGCTCAAAACGGCAGCGAAGCTTTGGCCGGAAAACCAGCCGAAAAGATGTCGGTTGGCGAAATGTTCAAACAGATTATTGTCAATCCCCCCTTAATTGGATTAATGCTGGTGGAACTGGGTCGATATTTAGGCCGCTTCATTATTTTCGGAATGGCATTCTATTACTTTAAATATGTCATTAATGATTTGCCTGGACTGGCATTGTTCATGACTGGGTTAACAATTTCCAGCTTCTTTGCCGCCATGATTGCCGCACCGATTGCCAAGCGACTGGGCGAAAAAACAACCTATATGCTGGCGCTGAGTCTGTTGGTTATTGGCTTACTGCTGGTATGGTTTATGCCGCTTGAAGCTACTGCTTTCAAAATTATTATGTTTGTTGCTTATATCGGTTATGGTTTGCCTGACTCACTGGGTGTTGCGATGTACTCAGCAACCGTTGATTATGGTGAATGGAAAACTGGAAAAAATGCCCGTGGTTTCATTATGTCGCTGATCAGTTTCCCAATTAAAATATCGGTCTTTGTCCGTTCGGTCATCATTGCCGCTGTTCTTGGTTCAGTTGGTTACGTTGCTGATATGGCCGTAACACCAGAATTAGTTCAGGCGATTAAAAACGGTATCGCTTTATACCCGGCGATCATCATGGTTATCGGATTAGTGTTAATGTTTGGATTGTACACCTTAACACCAAAAAGAATGGCTGAAATGAGTAAAGAAGTCGCTGAACGAAAACAAGCGCCATTGGAATAAATCTTACTTCCTCCGGAGCGTTGCACACACACCGCTCCGCTAGGAAATGCTGAATTTATAAAACATAAAAGGAGAAAAACATGTCAAAAATTGAAGAAGTCAAAACAAAGGTTGAAGCAGGAAAGTCAAAACTGGTTCCTGGACTGGTACAGGAAGCCTTAGATGAAGGTAGCGCACCAGGAGAAATTCTGCAGGCGATGGTCGATTCCATGGGCGTAGTTGGGGAAAAATTCTCCTCCGGCGAAATTTTTGTTCCAGAAATGTTAATCGCTGCCAAAGCGATGTCAAAAGGCGTGGAAGTTTTAAAACCGCTGATGGCCGGAGACGGTTCCGCCTCACTAGGAACCTGCATCATCGGTACTGTTGCCGGCGATCTTCATGACATCGGCAAAAATCTGGTTTCGATGATGATCGAAAGTGCCGGTTTTGATATGGTTGACCTGGGCGTTGACGTACCAGCCGATACCTTTGTCCAGGCGGTTAAAGATAATACCAATGTTAAACTGGTGGCCTGCTCGGGTCTGCTGACCACCACCATGCCAGCCTTAAAAGAAGCCGTAGCAACCGTTAAAGCTGCTTGCCCAGATGTAAAAGTTATGGTTGGCGGTGCCCCGGTAACACCAGAATACGCTGCCGAAGTTGGCGCTGATGGATACGCACCGGATGCCGGTAGTGCTGCGGTAAAAGCTAAAGAACTGGCAACAGCTTAAAAAGGAGAGAGAAATGTTAACAAAAAGACAGAATTTGATGGAAGTGATGAAGGGTGGAAGTCCAGATCGCTTTGTTAAACAATATGAAGCGTTTGCGCTAATGATGAAAACACCAATTACCCGTTTGAAACCACCAGTGGGTGGGTCGATCGTCAATGAGTGGGGGGTTACGCTGAGTTGGCCGGAAGGGCAGTTGGGTTCGTTCCCGGTTCATGACAAAGAGCACATTGTCATCAAAGATATTACCAAATGGCGTGATTACGTTAAAGCTCCCAATCTTGACTATCCCGATGAAGCCTGGGCAACGGCTGTTGCTGATGCCAATGCGGTTGATCGGAATGATCAATATGTTACTGTTTTTGTTGCTCCGGGTCTGTTTGAACACGTTCATTATCTGATGAGCATGGAAGAAGCCTTGATGGCTTATTATGAAGAACCGGAAGCGATGCATGAACTGATTGACTACCTGGTGGATTTTGAACTCCGGCTGGCCAAAGAATTTGTCAAGCATCTTAAACCAGATGCTGTTTTTCATCATGATGACTGGGGCAGCCAGATCAATTCCTTCATCTCACCGGCGATGTTTGAGGAATTCTTTGAACCAGCTTACAAAAAAATCTATGGCTACTATAAAGAAAATGGCGTTGAACTGATTATTCATCACAGCGACAGTTTTGCCGCAAATCTGGTGCCTTCGATGATTGAGATGGGTATCGATATCTGGCAGGGGGTCATGAACACCAATAATATTCCTGAACTGATTAAGAAGTACGGTGAAAAAATTACTTTTATGGGCGGCATTCACAGCGGCTTAGTTGATTTCCCGACCTGGACGCCGGGAATTGTTGCGGAATATGTTGAAAAAACGTGTGAAGAAAATGGAAAACTGCATTTTATTCCATCGCAGACCTCAGGCTTGCCAATTGATTCATTCCCGGGCGTTTATGATACCATTAATAAAGAAATCGACCGGATGTCAGAGAAAATGTTTTAAATTAAATTATTATAAGTGACAATATCTTCCGGAGGGAAAGGGTCACAGATTCGTCCCCGAAAACAGCATGAATTATTAATGGATTTTCATGGAAAGTTCCTAAAAATAATTTTAGCTTTCGGGGGCGATTTCTTCAATTTGAAAAGGAGTCAAAATGGCTGATAAGTTAAAGAAAAGTGTTATTTATCTCTATGGTTTGCCTTCGTTTGGCTTTCAGATTTTTATTTATGTCGAATTGATGTTTTTTTCGGCATTCCTGACCGATGCGGTCAAGATGCCGGTGGCGCTGGCGGGGTCAATTTTGATGATTACCAGTATCTTTGATTTGATCTGGGTCCCGGTGGCGGGGATTATCCTTCAGAAAAGCAATCTTAAGTGGGGGAAATTTAGGTCGTGGCTGCTAGTTGGTCCGCCAGTGGCAGCGATGCTCTATGTCTTTCAATTCCTGAAAATCGGTAGTTCCATAACAAATGCCATCACGGTCAGTGCCGGATTTATTATTGGGCATCTGGTCTTTGATGTTTATTATTCTGCTCATATTGCTATGAACAGCGCTCTGACGGATAGGGTCGACGAGCGGGTTAAAATGTCGGCCAACAGAGGGATCTTCAACGCCCTTGGATCACTGACCTTTTCATATGTAGGAGTCAGAGCCATTCAGGAGATCGGCAAAAACCTTAATGATCCGGCCATGGGCTACACCACGGTAGTTGTTATTGTTGCTCTATTTATGGTCCTGTGTTACTGGATATTTTTCTTTTTAACAAAAGAATATGCGTTCAGGGGAACCGTGCCGGCAACCCAGAAAAAAGAAAGCATGTCGATTCCGGAAATACTCAAAGAGTTGCTTCATAACCCGCCGCTGATCGGGTTGCTGTTAATTGATTTGGGTCGCTATGTCGGAAAGTTTGTGGTTCTGGGTCTGGCCTTCTACTACTTTAAATATGTTTTGAATGATCTCCCGGGAATGGCGATTTTCATGACGGGGCTGACCGTCGTCATGCTGCTTTCGGCAACCCTGGCGACAACGGTCTCGAAAATATTTGGACCACGGAAGGCTTATGTTGGAGCATTGTGCATCTTCATTGCTGGGCTGTTGATTACCTGGCTGGTACCGATGAGTGCCACTGCTTTCAAAATTATCATGCTGGTATCCTTTATCGGTTACGGTCTGCCAGATGCTTTGGTGGTCGCCATGTACGCCACCTGTGTTGATTATGGAGAATGGCGAACCGGGAAAAATGTTCGCGGTTTTATCATGGCGCTGCTGACCACACCCATTAAAGTCGGAAATTTCATTAAAAGCATCATTATCACCACCGCATTGGCATCGGCCAGCTACGTGGCCGACATGACACCAACACCGGAACTGATTCAAGCCATTAAAAACGGATTTTGTTTATACCCGGCATTAGTTATGATCTTTGGTCTGGTTGTTTTTGTTATTCTGTCAAGAAAACTGAAAGACATGGAAAATGATCTGGCCACCAAGAAAGCGAATGTTGAATAAGTTAATTTTTAATAAGAACCAGGCATCTGCTGTCAGAAAAAGACCGCAGATGCTTTTTTAATTTAGCAGACATAGGGCGAAGAAACTACAGGTCGTTGTTTTGCTTGCATTATATAAAAAATTGCTATAAAATGGTTTTGAATAGGATAGATACATAAATAAGATAAAATTTTAACAAATATAAGCTGACGAACGGCCGCATATTGATTGAAGACGGTTTAAATTTTACAGTTTGATACAAATGTGTTTTTATGGATGGAAAAAATAGAAAAAATCATATGGCTCTTTACTGTGTGATGTTTTGTGTTGTTATCATGACAGGGGGGGTCCTGACCGGCTGTTTGAAAACACATTGTTACTTTCGAGTAGTTTTTGTCAAAAGTGTTAATGGAAAACTAATATAAAAAGGAGACGGTTATATGAATACAAATGCAAATCAACCGACGAAGAATGACGAAAAAAATTTCCTGGTTAAAGAAGTTGTTGCCCGGCATCAGCATTCAAAAGGGGCCTTGATCCCGGTATTGCACGAAATTCAGGAACGTTACGGTTATCTGCCGGTTGAGATTCAGGAGAAAGTTGCCAAAGAAATGAATATCTCACAGGCCGAAGTTTTTGGGGTGATTTCTTTTTACTCTCATTTTGCGACAAAACCGGCTGGGAAGTATCGAATTTCAGTCTGCATGGGTACCGCATGCTATGTCAAGGGAGCTGGTTCAGTCCTGGATAAACTGAAGGAGAAGCTGCATGTAAAGGTGGGACAAACAACGGAAGATGGTGCATTTACCTTGGAAGAGTGTCGCTGTTTAGGATGCTGCGGACTGGCACCAGTCTTAACGGTGAATGGAAAAGTCTATGGGCGATTAACAATCGAAGATGTGGACACGATTCTTGAAAGCTATAAAAACGATGGGGGTATTGCCTGATGAAAACTATTGCAGAATTGGAAGCGATTAGAAAAAGAACGCTTGATGAAATCAGCATGCGTACGGATGAAGAATCAGTTCGAATTGTCATCGGGATGGCAACCTGCGGCATCGCTGCCGGAGCAAGAACGGTGATGACGGCATTTCTTGATGAGATCCAAAAAAGAAACATCCACAACGTCCATGTTTCGGCAACCGGCTGCATTGGCGTCTGTCGATTGGAACCGATCGTTGATGTTATTGATAAAGATGGTAATAAGACAACCTATGTCCATATGACCCCGGAAAAAGCGGCAAAAGTTGTCGTCGAGCATATTGCCAATGGCAAAATCTGTGTTGAATATACATTGCCGGAAAATAAATAAATCGGATCAAAGGAGGAAACCTGCATGCAATTTTTTCGTTCGCATATTTTGGTTTGTGGTGGTACCGGCTGTACTTCCTCAGATTCTGCAAAAATAATCGAAGAATTAGATAAGCTTTTAGTCGATAAAAAGCTGGATAAAGAAATTAAGGTCGTTCAAACCGGGTGCTTTGGGCTTTGTGAACAAGGTCCGATTATGGTTGTTTACCCGGAAGGGACAATGTATTGCAAAGTAAAAGTAACCGATGTGGCCGAATTTGTGGAAGAACATTTGATAAAAGGCAGAATTGTCACCCGACTGCTGGAAAAAAGCAGCGACGTCAAAGATGGTGAATATGCCATTGAAAAATCTTCCTTTTTTAAGAAGCAGTTACGGATTGCACTCAGAAACTGCGGGGTTATCAATCCCGAGCTGATCGATGAATACATTGCCTTTGACGGTTATAAAGCGTTGATCAAAGCGCTGACCGAAATGAAACCGGATGAAATCATTGAGACCATCAAAAAATCGGGTCTGCGCGGCCGCGGTGGCGGCGGCTACCCGACAGGAAGCAAATGGGAATTTGCGGCCAAACAGGACAATGACCAGAAATATGTCTGCTGTAATGCTGATGAAGGCGATCCAGGCGCCTTTATGGATCGGAGCGTTCTGGAAGGCGATCCCCATTCAATCATCGAGGCGATGATCATTGCCGGCTACGCCATCGGCGCCAACTATGGGTTTGTTTATGTCCGAGCCGAATATCCGATCGCGGTGAAAAGACTGCAGATTGCGATTGAGCAGGCCCGAGAATATGGGTTGTTGGGCGACAACATCCTGGGTACTGGCGTTAAATTTGATCTGGAAATCCGCCTTGGTGCTGGTGCTTTCGTCTGTGGTGAAGAAACGGCGCTGATGACATCGATTGAAGGAAAACGTGGCGAACCGCGGGTCCGACCACCATACCCGGCAGAAAAAGGGCTCTGGCAAAAGCCAACGATCCTGAACAACGTTGAAACGCTGGCCAATATTCCGATGATTCTGCTAAAAGGTCCGGAGTGGTTTGCGAGCATGGGGACGGAAAAGAGCAAGGGGACGAAGGTCTTTGCCATCGGTGGAAAAATCAACAATACCGGTCTGGTGGAAATACCCATGGGCACAACCCTGAGAGAAGTCATTTATGATATTGGCGGCGGTATCCCCGGCGGCAAGAAGTTCAAAGCGGCGCAAACCGGTGGGCCTTCCGGCGGCTGTATTCCGGCCAGTCACATCGATACCCCGATCGATTATGAGTCCTTAATTGAATTAGGGTCAATGATGGGTTCTGGCGGACTGATTGTTATGGATGAGGACACCTGCATGGTTGATATTGCCAAGTTTTTCCTGGAATTCACCGTCGATGAATCTTGCGGGAAATGTACCCCCTGTCGTCTGGGAACCCGCAGAATGATGGAAATACTGGACAAAATTACCAAAGGTAGAGGGAAAATGAGTGACCTCGATGAATTGGAAACCCTGGCCAGAGATATCAAGGCCGCATCTTTGTGCGCTTTAGGACAAACCGCACCGAATCCGATTCTCAGTACGTTACGGTATTTTCGGGATGAATATGAAGCTCATATCCGTGATCACCGTTGTCCGGCGGGTTCCTGTAAAAGTCTGTTGAGCTATGAAGTCACAGAAGATAAGTGCATTCGCTGTGGACTATGTGCCAAAAATTGTCCGGTTAACGCCATTACTGGTTCTAAAAAAGATGAGATTCCCTTTGTGGTTGATCAGGATATATGTATCAAATGCGGCGTATGTTATCAGAAATGTCCTGTTGACGCCATCACAAAATAAACGGTTAAATTATTCAAGGAGGTAGTAATGATTACGTTAACGATTAATAATAGGGTGTTGAAGGCTAAAGAGGGTCAAACGATTCTTAAAATAGCTGAAAATAATGGCATTCACATTCCCACGTTGTGCCATATGGATGGCATTCACGATACCTATTCCTGTGTGCGACATGAAGTCGCTTAATTAATTGTTTGGCATTTTACTACATGACCAAACCAATCATTCCGTTGGTTGAGCCTAGTATCACCTGCATTGTCAGTAATGACATTGTTGGGAAGCTGATATGAAAAAGTAACCCTAATTAAGGTTGAACCGTGAGGGGATACTGATACTGCTAGCAACAAAGCAGTTAGGGAGCGGGCTTGGTAGTATGGTTAACACATGTGAACCGTTGATAAACGTCGTTAAGGTGAACAGGCTAAAGTTGCTGATAAGCCTGAACCAAAAGGTATGCAGTTGGATAACTCTCTCCAGCGATGGAGTTACACGGACATTAAACTGCCGGCGAAGAGACGGAACCTAACCTACCATTTTGTTAATTAAGTGGAACATGGTAAGCCCGTATTTCTGCCTATACATTAGGCAAGTAGACCGTAAGGAATACCGTTGGGAATGCGGGTAGAAGATTGTGGAAAAAGCGAAGGTCACATTGTAATGATGTGAATAGGGATTTAAATGTTATCCCACACGAAAGTGGGCAGACTTCCACGCGGTTTTCAATCACAAGATAATTTACAGAATTTTTGAAAGGAGAAAATGCAAATGAACGTTAAAACGTGTGCTACTTCTGACGTAGTAAAGCGATGGGAAGATATTGATTGGAACAAAGCGACTAGCTATGTTAAAAAACTGCAAATCCGTATTGTGAAGGCTCAAAAGGAGGACAAATACAATAAAGTTAAATCATTACAGTATTTGTTATCACATTCGTTTTATGCCAAAGCATTGGCTGTAAAAAAGGTTACAGACAATAAAGGCAAAAGAACCGCCGGTGTTGATGGAGAAATCTGGAATACGCCGGAAAGTAAGTTTTACGCTATTATGAGAATGAAAAGTAGAGGTTACAAGCCACAACCCTTAAAAAGAGTTTATATTCCTAAGAAAAACGGAAAGAAAAGACCACTCAGTATTCCAACAATGATAGATAGAGCAATGCAGACATTATATAAATTTACATTAGAACCAATTGCAGAAACTACCGCTGATCCTAATTCTTATGGATTTAGAGTAGGAAGATGCACGCAGGATGCTATCGAACAATGTTTTACTTCTCTGAACAAGAGAAAGTCCGCTAAATGGGTATTGGAGGGTGACATCAAAGGCTGTTTTGACAATATTAGTCATGAATGGATTCTTGATAATATCCCAATAGACAGAAATATCCTAAAGAAATGGCTAAAATGCGGATACATAGAAACAGGCAAACTTTTTCCAACAGAAACAGGGAGTCCTCAAGGATCACCTATTTCACCAGTAATCAGTAATATGGTCTTAGATGGACTGGAAACAGTGATTAAAGAAAAATACCATAAGAAATCTATTAACGGAGCATGGTATTTCCCTAAAGTAAATTTTATCCGTTATGCTGATGATTTTATAGTAACTGGCGAAAGTTATGAACTACTGGAAAAAGGAGTAATGCCAATCATCAAGGAATTTTTGACAGAAAGAGGATTAGAACTGTCAGAAGAAAAAACCGTGATCACTCATATAACAGAGGGCTTTGATTTCCTGGGATGTAATATCAAAATGTATGGAAATAAACTTTTGACAACACCTGCACAAAAGAACTATAAGGCAATCATTGAGAAAATCAGAAAGATAATAAAGCGAAACCCATCCATAAAACAGGAAATTCTAATAAGAATTCTTAATCCAATCATCAGGGGATGGGTAAACTATCAGAAATTCAATGTATCATCTAAACGATTTGAAGATCTCGATTATGACATTTGGAAATCATTGTGGAACTGGTGCAAGAGAAGACATCCTAAAAAAGGGAAAAAATGGATTGCAAACAAATATTTTCATGTGATAGGTACTAGAACATGGACATTTTCAGTAAAAACAGACGGTAAAATAGACAATGGTGAGAACTTTTATCTAAAGCTAGTTTACGCTACAAATACTGATATAAGAAGATTTACCAAAATTAAAGCAGAAGCTAATCCGTTTGATAACGAATGGCAAATATACTTTGAAGAACGAGAAGATTTAAAAATGCGTAACGAATTAAGAGGACGAAAAATCATAAATAACTTATGGAAAATGCAAAAAGGTATTTGTCCTTATTGTTCGACGAAAATCACAGCGGATACAGATTTTAGAATTCATCAACAAGATTCTCCGCTGGGAAAAAAGAAATATCTCGTACATTCAGAATGCCACCGAAACTTACATGATAAAACGAAAGACTTAGAGCTGGCTCTTTAACTAGAGTTTATGAAAGCTTGAGCCGTATGAGGGGAAACTCTCACGTACGGTTCTTAGAGGGGAAAGGAGTAGTAATACTCCTGACCTACTCGATCAGCTGATCGAGAATAAACAGAAATTCATCGGTCAGATCATGACCAGTAAACTTCCTGGAAGGTCTTGTGAAGATGTGGACGAACAGGCGTTATCCTATGCCGAAGTCAAAGCCCTGGCCACTGGCAATCCGCTTATCAAAGAGAAAATGGATCTCGATGTAAAAGTCACCAAGCTGAAGCTGATCAAAGCCAATTTTGTCAGCCAACGCTATCGTCTGGAGGACAATATCTTAAAAGCCTACCCAAGAGCTATTAGTATCCAAACCGAACAGAAAAACGCCTTAATTGAGGATCAGAAGCTCTTTGAATCAAAACGGCCATCCAAGGATCATTTTGAAATGACCATCGGCAATGTCTTTCATACCGACAAGAAGGAAGCCGGCACCGCCATTCTGGAAGTGATTAAAAAGCTGAAAGACGATAAAACACGATTAATTGGTCAGTATGCCGGTTTTAAAATGGCAGCCAAGTATGCCGGTTTCGATGGGGTGGATCTTTATCTAAAAAATCAGGCCACCCATACCGTCCATTTGGGTACCGATCCCCTGGGAAATATCACCCGAATCGGTCATGTCCTGGAAAGCATCCCGGAACAGATTAAAAAATGTGAAATGAATATCCAGGATACCGTGGAACGGCTGGAAAACGCCAGGGATGAGGTTAAAAAGCCTTTTCCCCAGGAGCAGGAACTAAACGACTACCTGCTTCGCTTAAACGAGTTAAATACGATTCTCAGCGTCGAACATTCCGACCATTCCCAGGGAACCCCGGATAATGAAGCAACCCAAGCGGATCACCTGGAATATATGGAAATGTGTGCCATTGACGAAGGTGAATGGGAGCCGGAGCAATAATTTGAATCAATCAATGATAATAAAAGGAAGGAATAGAAAAACCGAATGGGAAAATCGATCAGCCAAGAAGTAGCAAAACCGTCAACAGGCTCCTGCATGCACGAGCTTGTTGAATCAGATATTAAAAGTAAAAAAATTCGTATTTTACGCAAGCTGAATATTTCTTTTCAATAACAAAGGGGTGTGTAGTAGTCGTTTGATTGCTGCACACCCTTTTTGTTGTGCTTAAAATTGATTTAAGAAGGATACTACATGTGAATAATGAGGGTGGGGACAACGTTAGACCACCGAAAACAGAAGCGTAGTGTGATAGAGCCTAAATAATAAATCTATTCGGCCTTTTAATGTGCTGCTGCATTAAAATGTCGTCATTGGGGATGAGAACGTAAACCCAAGTAAAATAATCACGGTTCGGGGGAAACTTCGGGAGAGATTTTGGATTCGTTAAGGTGATAGTCACCTATGTAGTTTGGACGAAGGATAATGAGAATCCAGTGGTCATGAAAAAACCACCTATCCAGCAGACTTTTTTATGAAAAGACGTAGAAATGACAAGTTTTAAGCTTTTTTGATTTCAGGATTTCTACGCCCTTTTTTAGTGATTGAAAAAGAAAATAAAAGGGTTTTGATCGCAATTACTAGCTTTTTAACATTATCCGTACTTATGGTAAATCTGTTTCCTCGGGAAACAAAAAACAATCAAGGAGGTTATTGCATAAGAAAAAATGAATCATTGTGTTTAGACGTGTCAAAAAGGGGTTACTAGTAAGAATAACAGACACAAAGGAGGTGTATCAGTAAAAAAAGTGATGAAAATACAATGTTTCGACATTTGGATATAGTCACGAATCGGGTTTAGGATTATAAAACAAGAATTTGAGAGGTGAGCTACAAATGAACTCTGTATTTGAAAGTTATGCAGATGTTGTTAAAAATGAGTTGGGGTATTATCCGGTATTTCTTCCGGGTTATCCATTATCACTGGGCGATTTTGGAACGGTTGATGACGGAAAATTCACTCGAGAAGGTAGTGTAAAAAATTTTGACTTCATAGTAAAGGAATTAACGGGAGAAGCACCTGATAATAAAATTGATTTTAGCAAAGGTGTTGATTTTAAGGTGTCATTAGCTCCCAGCATCACGGCTCCTGGTATGTTTGAAGCAAGTTTAAAAATTGCGTTTGGTGATTCGTCAAATGTATTTTTTTCATTTAACAATTGCCAAACTACTTTAATTGATAATTATCAAGAATTAAAAAAGAAAATCATTGAACTCTATAATAAAGGTGATTGGGTAAAAGATTATTATGTCATCACTGAGTTAATAAAAGCAGATCGATCCACTGTCATTTTAGCAGATAGCAGTGAAGCAGAGATAGATTTTGGAGTTGCGATACCAATTGGTGCTAATATACCAATCCCACAGCTCAAAATGGATTTTCTTGATGGAAAACTTGACGTCAATGAATCATTCAGTTCTAATATATCAACAAAAATCATCGCTAAGTCCGGACTTAAACCACTAATCAAATTGTCGAAATTAAAAGTAAAATTAAGTGGAGAAGCGAAACTGGATGCAGCTATCTACAAGGGAATTGTTGATGAGATCAGTGACAAATTCGGCAGAGATCGAGAATTATCAGTTGACACTGATAAGTTAGAATCGGATAATGAGATCGTCCTAACACTTGAAGAAGTTGATGTGAAGGAGATCTAAGAGTTAAGTGTTGGTCAGGAAAAATTCGTGAAACGAAAATAAGCCTTCGTGAAAAATTACTATGATTATTAATTGAGCTATTGTATAGAATTAATACAGTAGCTTTTTTTGTTGCTAAAATTCTAGAATTTTTGTCTCATTCTTAAGTGGTTTATTTCCTCGGGAAACAGGAATTAAAAAATTGAATGTAATCAATAGATGAATACCCTTTGGTTATAATTTATTATTGACAATATATCATAAAAGGGTATATTATTAATAGAACGAACGTTCGTCCTATTTGGTGATTTAGTGGGGGTGAAGAAATGGATCGAGTTATTTTACACAGTGATATGAATTCGTTCTATGCAGCGGTGGAGTGTTTATATAATCCTGAGATCAGAGATAAACCGGTGGCCGTTGGTGGTAATCCGGAAAAACGTCACGGGATTATCCTTGCCAAAAATGAGAAAGCCAAGAAAGCCGGCGTTAAGACCGGAGAAGCCTTGTGGCAGGCGATGGGAAAATGTCCAGGGCTTATCATTGTCCCGCCGAATTATGAGCGTTACCTCAGGTATTCAAAGTTGTCCAGACAGATATACAACCGGTACTCGGATCAGGTGGAGCCTTATGGCCTCGATGAGTCGTGGGTCGATTGTACGAATAGTGTGAAAATTCACGGTTCAGGTGAGGAAATTGCCCAAAAGATCAGTGCGGAAATCAAAGATGAACTGGGAGTAACGGTATCAATCGGAGTATCCTGGAACAAGATTTTTGCAAAGTATGGATCGGATTACAAGAAGCCGGATGCGATCACAGTGATCACTCGAGATAATTATAAAAAAATCGTCTGGGAACAGGAAGCAGGGGATCTGCTTTATGTGGGGCGGTCTACTCAGAAAAAACTTTTAAAATATGGAATTTATACCATTGGTCAATTAGCAGAGAGTAATCTTGACTTTCTGATTCAAATATTTGGTAAGATGGGCACTGTTCTATGGCAGTTTGCCAATGGTTTGGATGATAGCCCGGTTAAAAGCTTTGATGAGCATTATAATGGCAATGAACGACTGATTAAAAGCATCGGCAACAGCATTACCACACCCAGGGATCTAACCAATCTGAAGGACGTCAAGATCATCATTTATATGCTTACCGAGAGCGTGGCCATGCGTTTAAGGGAAACCGGATGTTATTGTCAGACGGTGGCCATTCATGTTCGAAATAAAGAGCTACATAGCTTCACCAGGCAAATGAAGCTCCAGAAACCATCGGATCTGACCAATGAAATTGCCAGAGCTGCTATTGATCTGTTTGTAAGAAGCTATGATTTCAGTTCGGACATCCGCTCCATGGGCGTGAGGGTTACAGACTTGGTACCGGATTCAACACCCATTCAACTGGATTTATTTGGCAATGAGGAATTACGGGTACGGCAAGCAAGACTGGATGATGCCGTGGATGACCTGAAAAAACGCTTTGGCAATCTGGCGGTGCGAAGGGCCATAACCATTGATGATCAGATGGGCTGTTTGGATGCTAAAAAAGATCATGTCATCTATCCCATTTCATATTTTTAGAAGGAGATGCTTTTATGGCGGTGAAGAAGTTTGTGCCGGTGATTGCAAAATTTGAAGAAGATGGAAAAATCATTCCGATGAAGATTTTGTGGGAAGATGGCCGAGAGTTTGACGTTGACTATATCTTTGATATCCGGCCTAGATCGTCTTTGAAGATAGGCGGACAGGGAACCCGGTATCTTTGTCGAATTAAAAATAAAGACGTTTATGTCTATTACGAGAAGCCAAAATGGTATGTTGAAAGCAAAGAGTGATAGTAGTAGGAATTTTTTCGTAATTTGACAAAACAGTGCATTAATCTTACAATGAAAACAATACCACAAAAGGGAGGTTCATTTGAAAAAGCTGATTATAAAAAAAGAACGGAATTTGTTATTGTTCAGCCATGTAATAAACGACTATCCTTTACTCAAAAAAAGACTGGAAAAACATACAACCATCGATGAGCAGATATTGAAAAAAGAAAAGGCCACGGTAGAAGAATATAATATCTACCGGATGCGCAACGATATCGTAACCCAGGCTAAGAATGAATGGGAAATCGATACGAGTCGAAGCGTGGATATACTGCCAGATGATAAAAAAGTACGGTGTGAAGTGTGTGGAATGCCCATTAAGAACGTATTCTACATCAAAAACTCAATCAATCAGAATAGTCTGAGAACCGGATCGGAATGCATCAAACATTTTGCAATTACAGATAAGCAGCATCTGGATAGTCTTCTAAAGAATGCCAAGCGCTTAAAACGCCGGGAAGCCATTGAACACATTTTCCCAGGCATCGATTTACGGATCTATCAGTGGAAAAACTTTATCGATGATCAGCCGATCATCATCAAAGATACCCTGTCAAAGCAGTATTACACTTTAGGGGAGACATTGAGCAGTATCTATAGTTCATACTTGAAACATGAAAACAACAGTGATAAGGAATCAGAGGATCAGATCCGGGAGATATTGAGTGAAGCGGATGAGCTAATATCTGAAATTACGAAATATATTAAAAAACATAAAAACAATGTTCTCTATCCACCGAGCCGGATTTTCAGATCGATGGAGCCACAAAGCGTTGCTTTGCTGAAGCAGGACGGTTATATCACGCCAAGAACGCTGTTTCGGATCCGGGACGACGAGGTGGCCCAAAAGATATTTGAAAAATATGATGCTTTTTTTAAGACAAATAAAATCACAATCCTTAATGTCAGTCCTAAAAATGGCGTGGAATATCGAATCAAGCGCCAGGCGAATATCATCCTAAAAGCACCGTATGGCGTTTTTTGTAAGAAGTATGGTGCTGAGATTCTAAGAGTAAATGATATTGAAACCATTGCGTCAGAACGGGATCTGGTTAGTGTCGGGAAGGTCGTTGAGTACCGGTCACTGGAATCGTTGATTTATATCATGCAGGATCTATACCTGAAGGAAAGCCCATATGCCATTGAGGAACTTTATTATGAATACAATGAAGTCTATTTCTTGGTAAATAACGGTTTAAGCCGTGAATACTTAAAGGTAGAGCTGCCAGGACTGGAAGTTATCGCAAGAGAAACAGTCTATTTCAAAGGGACTGAAAATAAAAAGAAGATTCATGTATTCCTGGACGAATGCCGTAAGAAACCTGGTAGTGTGACGAGCAGGGCAGATTATCTGTTTATGAAAGAGCAGCGTGAAGCAAATAGCAGAAGATCTGGATTTTAATAACCTGGAGACTTCCTAATTTGTTTCCTCGGGAAACAAGGCAAGTCTTAATTAAAAATATTGGAGAACGAATTATGGATTATATAGAAAATACTTGCAAGAATTATGTTGATTCTCCGCTTATAAGGGTTTTAATGCAGTTGATTCCTTTAGGAATCGGTTCAGCAATAGATGTTGGAATTTGCGCTAATGTAAAAAGAATAAGTGATATGCGACAAAGAGAGTTTTTTAATGAACTAGCGGATGGAAGCGTGATTCTTGATGAAACACTAATAGAAAATGAAAATTTTTTACATTGTTTTTTTTCAACATATAAATATGCGATAGATTCAAGGAAAAAAGAAAAAATTGAAATGTTTGCAAGACTGCTAAAGGCATCACTAAATGAAGATGTTTTTACAGATACCGATGAGTATGAAGAATACCTTCAAATACTAAATGAACTGACTTATAGGGAATTCCTGATGTTAGTTAAATTGGACAATTTTGAAAATGACTATCCCCATAAACAGGAAGAAAGTGATTTGCAGCGTTTAGAACGGTTTTGGGAGCAATATAAAAATGAATTGATTGAAGAACTCAAGGTTCCAGAAGACGAGATTGACGCTATGATGATCAGGTTAAATAGAACTGGATGTTATGAAATTTTTTCCGGATCATATATGGCGGACATAGTAGGTGGCAAAGGCAAGGTAACTCCAACTTTTAGGCGATTGAGAAAATTAGTTAGCGATCAAGCAGCAATTTAATTATTTAGCAGGTGGAGTGATTGGCGGTGTTTGAGATATTTTGACCCTAATACATTGATCTCTCGCTAATCAATTTCCTCGGGAAATATAAATGATATTTAGTAATAAGAGAAATTGAGGTGTAATAGTTTGAAAGTAAAATCTTTCTTTTCGATATTTTCAGATGCGATTATCGAGATTAATGCGTATATATTGACTTATTTTGTCGGTATCGATACAAAAATGTTAAGAAACATACTAAAAAAGGAACACTTTAATGAAGTGGAAAACAACATCTTGCAGAGTTTTGACATTATTCAAGAAAAATTAACAGAATCGCAAATAATAATTGAGAATACCTTGAAAGAAGTATCGGAACAGAAAAGGGTTTTTGAAAAAATGTCTAGTGATGCTGAAATTTGCAAAAATGTGTTAGAACTTAATGAAAAACAATTTGAATCAATCCGAGTATTAATTGAAAGACCAATCAAAAATGAAGGGAAAAAGGCTACAATAAACACTATTATTTTCGGAGCCTTTTTTTGTATTGTTGGGGTAGTTTTAGGTTATCTTTTAGCCCAATTCTAAGTGAAAAGCTAAGAATCTGATCTCAAAAGACAGTAGTTGTTTTAGAAGAAAAAACTAGAAAAATCGCTATATGATTATATTGCTATTTTGATAAGCAAATACATTTTATTGTTTTGAATTTAGTTTTATGTTGTCTTTAATAGAATCAATGACATTATCCAGTATGGTCTTCAATATTTTGTCGTTTATAAAAGCATAGGTTTCTGCTTTAGAAATATTAGTATAGGTTGTTTTAAGCTGAAAAGGACTGTTGTTAGGAATGATGTCATCGACTGTAGGGTGAGTAGATATTTTTAGTGCAGTTAAGAATGCCATAAAATAATTATCTGAAACAAATGCATTAAATACATCCAATAGTTGTCGTTCGTCATTTTTTAAAACATACGATTCGGGATCAGTTATACTAACACTTTGTGTTCTCAAACTTTGGATTATTCTAATCGCATCATCGTTTATACCTAAATCAGAAATTATTTTCTCGTTTTCGGCTTTTTTAGCATCACTATAACCTATAAGATAATCAACAGAAACATCAAAATATTTTGCCAAAGTTTTAAGAAGCTCATAATTTGGTTCTCTACCATTTACATAATATGATAGAGTTTGTGGTGAAAGTTCTATATTTGAACATTCAGCGATTTCTTTCGCAACGTCTTTTTGAGTTTTATTTTTTTCTTTTATTAATTCACGTAAACGATCTTTAAAATTAGCCATTTTATTTACTCCTTTTTTTCTATCTTATCATAGATCGAAAGGCAAATCAATATTATTCACATAATGATTATACAAGTTATCAAATTAGCGATAACGGAATTATCTATATATGGCTAAACAAAATGTTGATATATATGATATTTTGAATTTTTCAATAAAACATTTTAAGATTTAACACAATTGGTATAATCTTATCAAATAATAAAGAGTCAAAAACGGCCGTTTTTGATTCTTTTTTTATTTGTACTTTACTAAATGAATTTATGAGGATATAATAGTGTCATAACACGTGCCATAAACAAAGCGTCAATAAGACAGTGATTATACGTTTATGATGCTACATAAACTCAGATATGGAATGGTAAAAAATTATGATATTTGGATACACAAGAGTCTCGAAAACAGAACAAAATTTAGATCGACAAATTGATCAATTGAAAGATATTGGTTGTGAAAAAATATTTCAAGATAAAATCACTGGAATGACAATGGATCGCCCAGAGCTTAATAAAATGTTTGAATACTTACGATTGGGCGATACAATTATGGTGACGGAATTATCTCGTTTCGGAAGATCTGTAAAAGATCTTCTTGAATTAGTCGATCGGATAGAAATGCAAGGTGCTAATCTAAAAAGTTTAAAAGAGCCATGGGCAGACACCACGACACCACAAGGCCGAATGTTATTTGTCGTTTTTGCTGGAATTGGGCAGTTTGAAAGAGATTTGATAAGTCAGCGTACCAAAGAAGGTTTGGCAAGCGCAAGAGCCAGGGGAAGAAAGGGTGGAAGACCTCGGTTGCCAGCGGATAAAATCAATCTTGCTTTAAAAATGTACGGAAGTAAAGATTACTCGATTGCCGAAATAACTGAAGCTACGGGAGTCAGTAAAAAAAGTATATATCGATATGTGGAGCAGCAAAAATCAAAAACTGCTGCAACAGAGAATATAAGTATGGAGGAAAAATTATGAAGGTGAAAGAAGTTGTTACATTAACTGAAAAAACGGACTTTATATTTGCACTAGATACATTTTTGGATGAGTTCAAGAATAGTGAAGATAAATTATTGTTATTAGTAGAAGAACCGCCCATATCGCCATATTTAACTCAAGAACAATATAGCATTCTATCGGCAGTAGCTGAAAAACTGGTGCACGATCACAAATTAATAAGTTCCCCAAATTGGATATTGAAAAAAAAATATTTTCTAAAACAGCCTTATTTCCAATTTAATACAAAAAATAAGGAATACCAGGATTTTCTAAGTAAAAATGCAATACCTGAATTTGCTAAAAGAAATTTATTCTTTGATGAAAATTCAATTAAAAGAGTCTGATTATGAAATGTCAATTAACAAGGGATGATATAATCCACTATTTTGAACTACTTAATGAAGAGCTTAAAAAGTCGGGAGAATTTGGTGAGATTATCATTGCGGGTGGGGCTGCCTTGGCATTAGCATATTCAGCTAGAGAGTCAACCTATGATATAGATGCCATTTTTGAACCAAAGGAAAGTTTTAATCGAATGATAAAGAAGATAGCGGAAGATAATGACATTGCTGATGATTGGTTAAATGACGGAATAAAAGGATTTTTTACTGCTGAAATGAAATATAATGAAATATTGAGTTTCACCAATTTGAGAATTAGTTCAATGGACGCAGAAACAATGCTTGCTCTTAAGTTAACTTCAGCAAGATCTTTATCAAAAGATATGGAAGATTCAATATTCTTGATGAAATATTTAAATATTCAATCAGAAGATAAGTTATTTGAAATTATAGATAAATATATTCCAAAGCACAGACAAACTGCCCAAAGCTATTTTTTCACAAAAGAGTCTTATTCTCAATATTGTGAAAATGAAAAGATATTAGAACTTGAAGATGAATGGGATCATGAACAGTAATTATTTTATCGGCGAAATTTGAAGGTTCTTGAAAGTGATGTAAATTTAAGGAGAACGGAAATGAAAATAATTAATAACGCAAATAAAAATGATTATGTTATTCTGAAAGAATATAATAATTTTTTATTACTAGCAAAAATTGGCGATGGTGATGGTTTTTCACCTTCATTTGTATGTGCACATAATTATAACGGCCATGATTCATGGCAACATGGTAATTACTATAATGATATAGATAACGCACTTCATTATTTCAATGAAAGGGCTGGATATACAAATGAAAGCATCTAATTTTAACTCGAATTTCGATATTTTAACAAAACGTGATCAGACACATCCTGAAGATATCGAAAGAATGGCATTGTTTATTATTATTGCCGGTAATGAGGATCTATTTGAAAAGGCTAGATATATCTATGATTTTGAGGATCATTCGATTATTCCAGAAGTACTGGATTCTGAAAGTGTAGATTTTTGTGGTAGTTCTCGAGCCTTAGTAAAATTAGGATACAACCTATTTAATGGCTTCCCAGCAGATGTAATTGAGACTTTTAGAAGGCTTGATGATGATAACTATTCATTGGCCATGGCAGCAATAAAAAAACGTTTTAGGGGATAATAAGATAGAGGTGTTCAGTGAATAAAAAAGCAGATCAGGACAATGTGGATACAATAGTTGCTCAACAATTGTCATTTGATAGTTTAAATGTTAAATCGTTGATTGATGAGATTATAAGTGAAGCTTCAAATGAAAATATACAGAATGTGAAAAATATAAAAAACGAGAAACTTGTAGACATCTATTCAAAAATAAATGACTTAGTTGAAGAACTAGTTATTGAATATGGAATAGATCCCCAAAATATAAATGTTGAAGATATTAATAATGAAGTGACTAAATTAGCTCTAGTCGAAATTATAGGAAATAAGAACCTGATACAAACGAGTAAAGTATCAAAACAGCAAGGACTTGCATCTCAAAAAGGGCAGTTTGGAATATCATTTAGTGTTGGGGGCGCCGGTGTTAATGCAGCTACGGTTGAGATGAAAATGGAATTAAAATCTGATGAGAAAATAGAGTATTATGATACTGTCGTTCAGGATGCCATCGGAACTCTAATGGATCAAAATGGTGGCAGTAACGTAAGTATTTCACCAGCTCAAATTTATCGCAAAATGGCCGGTTTGGAACCAGGAGAAAAAGTAAGTCAAAATTGCGAGAAGGAAATTATTGAATCGGTAGATAAAATGAGATGGACCCGGGCCTGGATTGATTTCAAAGAACAAGCGGGAAAGCATAAATCGCTTTCGATCGGCTTCGAAGAAGCAACTTTAGAAGGAGCTTTAGTTCAAGCTGATAAATTAACGGCAAAAATTGGAGGCCATCAAAAGATGGTATACTATTTTTATCGCCCCCCTTTATCATATATATATAGCCAGAGAGTCAACCAAATCGCCACAGTCGAGTCTAAATTATTAGAGACATCTGGTGTTGGACAAAAAGATGTTGGATCTAAAACTCGACGTAATACGAAAGAGTTCATTTGTTTGAAGCATTTTTTAGCAAAAGAAATTGAATTTATGAAATATCAAAAAAATAAAGGGCAACCTTATGAAAGTAGAAGAAAATATGAAACAATTTTTCAGACGATTGGTGCCGAAAATATCACAGATAAACAAATGCGTCGACTTCGGGAAGATGTAGATTTTATTCTTTCGCTTTGGGTTGAAAGAGAGTATATTAAAGAGTATGAGGTTTATAAAAAAGGTCGAGCCTATACAGGTGTAAAAATATGTTTGTGAAATAAGGTGATTTGCATTGGTAAAAGAAACATTAAAACTACCATATGGTTTGAGGGACAATTACATTATTCATATTTCAGAAATATCAGAAGATCAGCGTGGATTGAAATGTAATTGCGTTTGCCCAGTCTGTCATGAACCGCTCCAGGCACGAATTGGAATGAAACGGATCAAACACTTTGCCCACAGCAGCAATTGCCCAACTGCCGCAGAAACCGCTCTACATATGATGGCAAAAGACATTGTACTTAAAAATCGGAAAATACTTTTACCACATGTTGAGTTTGCTGTTAGCATATGAAATAATAAAATCAAGTAAATATTTTAAATACAATCATGCTAAATCAGAATACTTTATTAAAGGGATTAAACCAGATCTGATGATTTCAGATGGAAAAAATACCTTGTTTATTGAGATCGTAGTAACCCATGATGTGGATGATGAGAAGTATGAAAAGATCAAAGAAATGAACCTTAGCGTTCTCAAAATAGACCTTGAGGAATATTACTATACAAGTATCCAGAACGGTACCTATGAACATCTGGAAAATCATATCATCCATCGGGAAACCAACAAAGAGTGGGTAAACAATAAGCTGCTGAATAAAGCGATTGAAGATTATGAAAATGCAGACATACGTGAAGAAGAACAGGCTAGGAAGAAAGTGAGTGCTTTAATGCTCAAACTATATCACATGCCAGACTTATTATATCCCATGGATGCGAGAATTGCGGAAAATAAATACTGGAAACATACAAATCAATATATGCATCTTGATATGGACGATATCTTTGAGTATTTAAATTACCCGATACCAGGTGAAATTGTTTTTGATTGTGATCGGCGGATCTGGCAGACAACATTATTCGGTCTGTTTGTTATTAACAACAAGTATTCCTTCATAAAGATTGAATGGGTACATAATTGGATTGTCAAAAAGAAAGGATTACCGATCAATTGGTTAATTTATGGATCGTGGAGACAAAAAGATATCCAGGGATTTAAACTGCCTTCTCTAGCAGATGTTTTAGCGGAATTCTTCATGCAGTTGGCAGATTATGGTTTTTTACTGCCGGATCTTAACTGCGAGGTTAATGATAACACCTACAGTTGGAAATTTTATATAAAAAATAAAATGAAGATTATCGAGGACCGGGAAGGTTACTGTCTACTTGAATAATGCGGCCGAGTTTAATTCTTATAAATTTTTATATCAAATATAAAACATTAGCATGTAATATGGACAAAATAAAGTTAGTATGATACAATTTTTATAGACGATCCATACTGAGGGTCAGGTAAAAAAACGTCAAATTAAAAAACCCCCAGACTGCGAATCTGGGGGTTTTTATTTAGACTAAAGCAAGGCTTTAATCAAGGTAATCATAGCTGCTGCCAACTTCACGATCTCTACGGCAAAGCCTGTGACTCCCTGCTTAGACATTTTATGCTTTTTCATACTGAGGGACCTCCTTTCATAGGAGTTTGGGGACGTCAAAACCCCAACAAAATAAGTATAGCATGAATTAAAAAAACTGTCCAAACTCTAACTTTTACGTTATGTTTGGACAGTTTTTTAATTCATGTTTTAGACGGATTTTTTTAAATGTGTTATAATAATAAATTATGCTTGTGAATTTAAAACGTCCCTTAATCCGTATTTTTCAGAGATACTTAAGAAAAACTTAAATCTCATTAGTGGTGATGGGTCGCATAAGTGGGCAAGTTGGGTCGCATAAGTGGGCGAGTTGGGTCGCATAAGTGGGCAAGTTAAAAGTTGATTTTTTATAGTGGAAATGGCAATATACTGGGGTATTTTGAATATCTTTAATAATTCACTAAGTTCTGTAAGAACTGTAAGTTCTTATAGCTGGTTTTTGGTGGAGGTTTACAATGGCTTTAAAATGCCGTTTAATGTAAGAAAGCAAATAGTTTTCTTGTGTTGAGGGGTAAACCACTTTAAAATAACCCGCACGTCTAATCACCGTGTATAGTCCGTTAAAGGGATGTATTTTATTAAGAGTGGTTCGTTACCGTCCTGTCGCCTGGAGTTATCTAGGAGGGGGGGGATACAATTGTGTGATAACAACCGGTGTTTTATGGCAGATCCTTGACCGGCAGAGTATTGCGAGCAGTAATGCTTGCGAAGGGTTTAGAAACCTTAAGCGTCCTATACGCCTATTCTAAATTCTTTCCCTTGTTTTAAATTATTTTTTTAATTTAATTTAAAACAGGGGGGGGAAAAATTTTGTGTCCTTAGTGAACCTTCCGCCTATCCTAAATTCTTCAGAACTAAAAAGCAAGTAAATTAAAAAGAAAATTTTTCAGTCGGCATTCTTTTCTCACTATATTTAGTATAATTTGACTTTGTCTTAATAGATAATATATATAGTCATTAAATACTTGACTATATATATTATCTATTATATAATGAATTAACTTAATAAAGAAAGGAAACAGTTATATGTTAAAAAGTAAACATGAAATTGAAATGGAAAATAAGAAGTTCCTTATAAAGTACAAAGATGAATTAGAATCATATAATGTTTTAAAGTATTATAGAGATAAATGTGAAGGGTTATTTGTGTTTGGTGAGGACGATGAAAAAGATTTTGTAAAGGATTTAAAGTTGTTTGGATTGTTTAAAATCGTTCAATCCCAAAATCAAACAATTATACGCCAGTCTAATGTTTTAAAGGCTTTAATTAAAGAATTGCCAGAAGAAAAGCAATTCGATTTCTTAGAGATTCTTGGTGAAGGAACGGATGAATAAGGTTATTAAGAACAAATTGTATAACACCCAATCTGCCACTCAATTGGCAGATTGGGATAATGGCTATCCTAGAATGGATCCTTTGTATGTTAAAGAGAATCTTTATATAAAAAAGACTGGTGAATATTTTATTCACGCTTACGGTGGAGCTGCTACTCAATATGCTGAACAAAGCGGTAATAATCAATTTACTGCTGGAGAAATATTACTGCCAATAACCTTCGAAGAAGCGGAAAATTGGGCGAAAGAAAAACTTCAGGTTGAAGTATATGATAAGATCTTTGGTATAAATCCAGGTACTGAAAATAAAGAAGAAGTAGGCATATATTTAAAGATACCCGCAGTTCTTGACAAAAGAATGAGATTTAAATTACAGCGAGAGAAAGATCCGAAGATAAAAACAATTGGTAACTATATTATATCTCTAATTAAAAAAGACTTAAACGATAATGAAGAAGGAGACGAGCATGAGTAATTGTACGGTCATTGCGGTTGTTAATCAAAAGGGTGGGGTAGGTAAAACAACTTCAACATATAATTTAGGTTGGGAACTTGGTAAATTGGGCAAAAAGGTTCTTCTTGTTGATTTAGATTCGCAGGCAAATTTAACCATGCAAGCAGGTGTTCCAACTCCAGACAAATTGAGCTTTACATTGGCGACTTTATTAACAAAGTGTATATATGACGATGAATTTACATATGATAATGAAGATATTCTTATTCATAAAGAGATGATCGATCTTCTACCTTCTAATATTGAATTATCAAATGTGGAGATACAAATTGTAAATGTTATGTCAAGAGAAAGCGTCCTAGATCGTATTTTAGAAAAATATAAAGAAGCTTACGATTATATAATCATTGATTGCATGCCTTCATTAGGGATGATGCCAATAAATGCTCTTGTTGCAGCCAATAAAGTTATTATACCAGTTGTTCCGGAATTTTGGGCAGTCAAAGGGATCGAAGCATTGCTGAAAACGATCAAGAATGTTAAAAAGAAAATGAATAGTGGATTAGAAATTGAAGGGATACTATTAACAAAATATACTCCTAATTTAAGAATCACAAAGGAAATGGAACAAATTATTACAGATGTTTTTGGTGAAAGGATTAATGTGTTTGATTCAAAAATTCCAGCAGTTACAAAAATGGGTGATACTGCTATCAACTCCTTAAGTGCTCGTGAAATGTACGAGAGTTTAAAAATAAAGAAGCATAAAGACTCAATTGAAAAAGTAATGAGTGCATATCAGAATCTTTCTTTAGAAATTATAAATAAGGAGGTGAAGTAATGGCGAACCGATTAGACAGTTTATTTAGCTTGGATGATGAAGAACTTTTGATGATAGAAGTCAATAAACTACTGGAATTTGAGGATCATATATTTCCCGGATATGATGAAATTTCTATGAAAGGCTTAATGGTGAGTATTGAGAGTCGTGGAGTTGTAACGCCGATTCTTGTTAGAAAGCATCCTGAAAAATTAGGGAAGTATGAAATTCTTGCTGGCCATAATAGAGTTGAAGCTTGTAAAAGATTGAATATCGATATTATACCGGCACGTTTATTTAATGATTTGAGCGAGAATGATGCAAAAATGATTGTTATTGAAACAAACCTCAATCAAAGAAATTTGAATGATTTTAAAGTATCGGAACGTGCTCATATTGTATCTGAATGGGATCGTTTGAGAGAGGATAAAGATATTGAAAAAGAAAATGAAGAATCTCCAAATGAATCAGGATTTAATCTGGGAAGAATTCAAGTATGGAGATATAATCGGATACATAACTCCTTGATCCAGGGGATTAAAGAGTTGCTTGATAATTATGCTATCAGTATAAAAGCGGGAGTAGAATTATCTTATCTGGATGAAGATGGGCAGATGATGGTATTATCTATATTGAATGATGGGTATAAACTAACCGAACCAAAGGCTTCTTTAATCAAAAATTTATTCGAAAAAAATCTGATCACGAGGGAAGCAATCTTAGATTTATTTATTAAAAAGAAAAAAGAGAGAAAGCCTTTTAAAATAAGACCTGAAATATTAGATAACTATTTTAACAAAGAAACGGATGCAGAGATTCAAAATATTCTAGTAGAAGCTCTAGATGAATATTTTAATAAAAAAGAAGGTAGTGAGTAAAATCATTACCTTCTTTTTTATCTAACGTTTTACAAACAATCCTAATACTGAAATAGCTGTTGCAGCAGCAGCCCAATTTCCGGCACGTCGGGTAGATGAATTAGTAGCATTTGCTATTTTAATAATTTCCTTCTGTGATTTTACAATATTCTGTTTGTGAATTTCATCATGATATAAATTAATTGCATCGGTAATGGTATTAGCTCGATGATCATTGATATAGTCATAGATAATTTCAATAAATCCTGGAAAGGTATACTTAAAGGGCAGTAAACCAGGATATCTGAAATTCTGATAACTTTGGTATAGATCGGACAGAAGTCGATTTTTTTCATTATTCAGCGTATCTAAATTTTTGATATACTTCTCCAATTTTCGTTCTTTCGAAGAGTGAAGGATAAAGTAAAATACCAGGATAAGTGGAATATCAAGTATCGTAAATAATAAAATATTGGGCGTATATTGGTAATCCATGTATAAATAAAAGAAAATGGTAAACAACGTAGCTGAGGTTATAAAAATAGAAAGAAAAAAGTTTCCTAAATTACTGAAGGATAGTTTTTTATGAGATTCAAAAGCCTTGGTTAATTCTATAGCAGCTTCTTCCATTTTTATAAGCTGATTGTATTGAGGTGATTTCTGGCTAAAATAAGAAGTGGCTTCTTTCAATTGTGTTAGTAAATTACTTCTGTCTAAGTGATCCATTCAATATCCCCTTTTACTTTTTTTCAATAATCATATTTTCAACAATATTCTCAAATTTTCCTAATAGTTTAATTTGTAATCTTTCATCTTCAATTTTATCATAAATATCAAGTAAATCCTTCTGATTTTTTGTTAATTTAATGGAATATTCCTGTTTTATTTTATGTGTATATTCGCTTGTTTCAACTGAAGGTTTTTCTATTGACCGGCCGATCAAATCGTCTAGTGATATCTGAAAATAATCTGCAAGTTTAACTAGGGTTCCAAGCTCTGGCTGTCTATCTTCATTTTCATATTTGCTGATGCTTACAAATGATACGCCAATAATGTTTCCCAGTTCTGTTTGGGTAAGCTTATTTTTTATTCGAAGTTTTCTCAATATTTTTGGGAACATTATGATCTCCTTTATCAGTAGTATAATCTCCTGAGTTATTTATTATACTACTCTTTATGCTCTTTTTTAAACCAAAATATCAAATAAATCATAAATACTACATTATTTAAAGGATTGACATTTGAAATAAGGTATAATATTATCTAATTATACACAGAGTATAATTAGATAATAAAAAAAAACACTTTTATTATATTTATAAGTGTTTTAAATATTTTTGATTTTATAGGTTTTAAAAGGTTACTTATCAAATTTTTCGTATTGTTCGGGTGTAATTAAATTAATTTTTTCCTCAAATTCAGAGACATGCTTTTTTATTAGTATTTCGATCTCACGATTTGCTGATCGGCCGTTGTAGTCAGCAACATATCTGAATTTTTTCATTAATTCTTTATCAACACGGATTGTGAAACGTGGTAATTTTGAAGGCATTGTAAAATCTCCTTTACTTTTATTGATATATTATAACATCAAAAATATTGTTGACGACAAAGTGACGACATGATAAAATGGTAAAAAAAGGAGGTGACGACAAAGTGACGACAAACAACGTTAGATCAGGATTGAGATTACCAGAAGAATTGAATGAAATGCTAATAAAAAAAGCTAAAGAAAAAGGCATTTCTAAAAATGCGTTAATACTTCAAATCCTATGGGAATATGTGAGTAAATTGAATAAATAAATGTTTGTTAAAAATATTTTCATGAAAGATGTTAGATGGTAACCGCTGGGTTCAAGTCCTAGGTCTTTCTTAGTTCTTAGATAAATGAATATTACGCATTATAGAAATTCCATGATTCCCCCTTTAAACAGGAAGCGACGTAGCATTGTGTTGGATTCACATAGATGCCGAAAAATGATCTCATGGTAGAGATTAATCGCAAAGATACGGAAAAATGGACCATGCGACGCCTGTTGGTGCCGGCCTATGTGGCGGGATTTAGTTTCGTTTGCTTTTAACCAAAGTAATTCTATAATGTGCCCGGAGAGATTTCTCTCCATGATTGGGGGTCGTTGTAAAATTCAATCATTAATATAATAAATAATTTGCAGATGAGTAGATTCTACTCATCTGCTTTTTTGATGGTTTACAAATGTTTCTATTAGGGATATTTGTAAATCATTATAATTATAAAGGAGAATATTTTAATGGCGAATTTAATTTGGGAAAAAGAATCGGGTGAAAAGCACTATGAAGACGATTTGGTGAAATATGTCTGTTATGGTTGTGATAAAGAATTTATTATTGGCAAGCACTTCGCTGAAACGTCCGATCAGTTACGGTGTCCATACTGTGGGCAAGTAAAAGATCTGGATGTAAGATCAGAAGCTACAGGAGAATGGCTGGAAGAACTGGAGCTGGGATGCTTTGGAATGAGTTATACAATTGATAAGAATGGAAATCAAGTCACTCATCCACTCGATCTTTTTGAGAAAGAAATCTTTTATAATCGACAGAATAAGACGAATGATGAAATCAATAAGCGCTTTATTGAATTAGTGCAACAAATTAATTGAAATGAACTGGGATAAACAGATACTTCGGGTTTTCCCAAAGAAAACCAGTTACACCCCGGAAGATCCCCTGACCTATTATCCGGATGGAATCATCCAGGCACCCATGTTTTCACTTTTTCCAAAGTTTGATGAGATTCATATTTCCTGTTCCTTTACCTGGGATAAGGACTATTGCATTAAGCTTCAGGAACAATACCAGGCATTTACAGACCGGCCAGTGAAAATTGGTGGCCCCGGATTTGTAAGTGCAGCGGAGGATTTCGTGCCGGGACTATATCTCAAACCAAACATAATTTTTACCAGCAGGGGTTGTAATAATCAATGTCCCTGGTGCATCGTGCCGAAGATTGAGGGGTACTTAAAAGAACTGCCTATTTGTCCTGGCAACATTGTCCAGGACAATAATTTTCTTCAGACCAGTAAAAATCATAAAGATAAAATGTTTGAAATGCTACGGTCTCAGCGAAGGATCCAGTTTAAAGGCGGATTACAATCAAATTTGATCGATGATCATTTTGTAGAGAACGTCAGAAGTCTAAAAATTGATGAATTATGGCTGGCCTGTGACACGGATCAATCACTACTGGCGTTTAGAACTGCCTGTAAGAAGTTAGTTAAAGGGGGATTTAATCGGGAAAAAATTAAGTGCTATGTTCTGATTGGGGATGATATGGAAGCAAATGAAAATCGTCTCCAAGAAGTATATCGGATGGGAGCCATGCCCTTTGCCCAATTGGTGAGGGATTTCTCATCGTATAAAACGGAGTATTCAATGGAATGGAAAGCATTCGCCAGGCAATGGCAGCGACCGGCGTCGATCAAAGCACATATGGAAAGAGGAACACAATTTAGAGACTATTCAACATAGGATTCTGTTTCCCGAGGAAACAAAATTAATCAGACCCTCACAGGGTCTTTTATTTTTTATAAGAAAGGGTGTTAAGTAAATATGGCCGATTATTCTGAATCTTCAATTTATGCGAGAATTGAAGTAAGTCGTCTCATTGATTTCAAGAATCACATTTTTGCCAAGTACAACGAAAGCGAAATGAAATCAATGATGGAAAGTATTGAAGATATGGGAGTGACAGATCCGATCCTGGTTCGACCTCACAATGAGTATGAGGGGATGTTTGAGATTATTTCCGGGCATAATCGTGTGGAAGCCTGCAAAAGACTAGGGAAAAGAGATATCCATGCTGTTATCTATGAGGAATTAAAAGATGATAGCGCTGCTGAACTGATGCTCATTGAAACAAATATAAAAAAGCGCAGTCTAAATGATTATGCTATTTCTGAAAAAGCTAAAATTCTGACGAGACGCCATCAATTGATGAAAATACTCAATAAAAGGAAGGCACAACTTTCAGAAATTGAGCGATCTCAATACGATCAGTTGGAAAAGGATAATCCATTCAATATCGGCAAGCGTCAGATCATTTCTTACGTACAGATCCACAACAATTTGACGCAAGGATTAAAAGATCTTTGCGACAGTGGTAAACTCAGTATCAAGTCGGCAGTAGAGCTGTCCTATCTCTCTGATGCCGAACAGGACGTGGTGAGATCCTTTATGCTGGATGGAAATAAGATATCCTACCATAAAGCAAACATCATCCGAAAAAAAATGGAAAGTGCTGAAATTACAATCGATGTACTCAATGAGATTTTCAAAGATAAGGTTTCAAAAAAGAAACCGGAAAAAACCTATAAAATATCACCGGAAATTATCGAAAAATACTTTCAGGATATTGAGGATGAAGGCGACATCCAAATGACCGTTGAGTTGGCATTGGATCAGTATTTTTCTCAGAGCAGTTAAATGGCTGTGTTTAAAATCATCAAGTTCAAACATGGTCAAACAAAAACCGGAATGCGGAACTGTATTGACTATACCAAGAAAATGGAAGAAGAAAATCACCTGGTGTCAACCATTAACTGCTCATCCGAGAGTGCCTATGAAGAATTCATGCTAATCAAAAATATGTATAACAAGGAAAGTGGACGACTTTATATTCATGCCGAACAGAGCTTTCCACCAGAAATACAGGATATGCAGCTCATCCATGAAATTGGGCGCCGACTGATAGAAGAAACCGATATTTTTAACGGCTTCCAGGTCGTCATTGGAACCCATACGGATCGGGATCATATCCATAACCATTTCTGTATCAATTCAGTGAATGCTGAAACCGGTGAAAAATGGCATATCAGCAAAGCGGATCTGGAAGATATTAAAAGTAAATCCCTGGAGCTGTGTCGGGAAGAAAATATCCGGATCTGGTGGGATAAACAAAATGATCAGGATCATGAAATCTTACCAGATGACAACAACGATAAACTGCATACCGTCAAACAGGGGGAGTATGAAAAGCAGAAACAGGGACAGAGCTGGAAATATGAATTATTTCTGGCCGTTAAAGAGTGCGTGAAGCATTCCTTTAGCCAGGATGAATTTATATCGAACATGGAAAAGCTTGGTTATGAAGTCCAATGGGATCATCATAAGCACATCACGTTTACAACGCCAGAAGGTAAGAAGTGCAGAAATAATAAACTCTATCCGCCGGAG
>NZ_JAUSPS010000015.1 GCF_030652775.1 Acetobacterium sp.
TTTCCGGGAACGAGGATTTGATCGTTTGAATAGGTGAGGATCTTTGATTGTAATGCCAGAAGTGAATCTAAATCTACCTTCGACAAATGGTATCTGACCGACGTTTCACACGGGACTTTTTCTACGGCTTTATTGATGGAATGCACTGAAAGTTTGTTCGCTGACATTCCGACGAGTGACCGGATGAGCGTCTTTTGGTTAAGTTTTCCGTTGATGGAAATGGTGAGGTGCCGGTTGATTGCATCAACTGCAAGTTCGGAACAATCTTCTGCTCGCAATACTTTCTTAGTTCGGCGGGCAATTTGCCGTCTATTGGACATATTCGGCGCCCGCCGACTATTTAGATCTTACTGTTTCCTTTAGCCGTGGCTAAAAATTAGAGAAGTACTGTGGTCAGGAAAAGAACCTGACAACCTCATCCATTGCCCGGATGAACGTGATCCTGCACGGGCTGGAGGATTTTAAGATCATTCGCGGGGATACGCTCCGCCGCCCGGCATTTTTTGAGGGAGATGCTATCAGCAGGTTTGACTGTGTGATTGCCAACCCGCCGTTCTCGTTAAAGAACTGGGGTGAGGATGTCTGGGAGAATGATCCCTATGGCCGGAACTTTGCCGGAATGCCTCCCGCAAGTTACGGGGATTATGCCTGGGTCCAGCACATGATTGCATCGATGGCAAAACCGCACGGGCGGATGGCGATTGTGCTGCCGCAGGGTGCCCTGTTCCGGAAAGGTGCAGAGGGCAAGATCCGGACGAAACTGCTGGAGTCGGATCTGCTGGAAGCGGTGATCGGGCTCGGACAGAACCTGTTCTACGGGACAACGCTTGCCGCATGTGTCTGTATCTTCCGGCTCAACAAGGACAAGCAGCACAAGGGCAACGTGCTCTTCATCGATGCATCGGGCATGTTCAAGAAAGGCAAGAACCAGAACGAACTGCTCCCGGAACATGTGGACCAGATCTATTCCTCGTATGAAGCGAATGAGACCCGGACGGGGATTTCCCGGGTTGCAACGCTTGATGAGATCCGCTCGCAGGATTACAACCTGAACATTTCCCTGTACGTGGAGCCGGTAATTGTTGAAGATACAATGACCGTTGCCGAGGCGCTTTCGGATCTGAAGAAGGCGGCAGCGGATTGCGAAACCGCCGAGAACCGGCTGAAGCAGTTGTTATCCGAGTCGGGGGTACTCTGATGCCCGAGACTATCTCGCAGCAGGATCTCGAACGCTACTTCTGGGGAGCGGCGGTACTCCTTCGCGGGTATATCGACGCGAGCGACTACAAGCAGTTCATCTTCCCGCTGCTCTACTTCAAGCGGGTCTGCGATGTCTTTGATGAGGAGGCCGCAGAAGTTACGCAGGAGTACGGTCCCGGAGTCGGGGAAGATTTTGCGGAGTACCACCGCTTCACGATCCCCAAAGACTCCCACTGGGCTGATGTGCGGGAGAAGATGACCGATGTCGGTGTGGCGATCCAGAACGCGATGCGGGAGATTGAGAAGAACAATCCCGAACGGCTGGCTGGGATCTTCGGGGATGCCCCGTGGACCAACAAGAGCCGGCTCTCTGATGAAACACTCCGCGATCTGATCGAGCATCTCTCTTCCGAGAAACTCTCGCTCTCCCGTGTGCCCCAGGACGAACTCGGGCAGGGCTACGAGTACCTGATCAAGAAGTTTGCAGACGACTCCGGGCATACGGCTGCGGAGTTCTACACCAACCGGACGCTCGTCAAGCTCATGACGCTCATGCTTGACCCGAAAGAGGGCGAGTCAATCTATGATCCGACCTGCGGGACGGGCGGGATGCTGCT
>NZ_JAUSPS010000042.1 GCF_030652775.1 Acetobacterium sp.
TGCAACTGTTCGCCTTGAGGCACACAACATGATGTAATAATTGTCGGTACTGCGTCAGTGCGCTGTACCGAGGTTTAAAGTAGCTTGAGTCTTATCAAAGTAAGGAGTTAAATAACCAGGTCTTCGACGACGTTGCCGCCTTCGATGTGTTCGTCCATAATGCGTTCCACATCGTCGACTGTCACCTTGCCATACCAGACGCCTTCAGGATAAACCACCACGATGGGGCCCTTGTCGCAGATCCCGAAACAGCCGGTGTTGTTTAACATTATGTCACCGGATAATTCCCGCTCGTCTATTTCTTCAAGAAATGTCTGCAGGATTTTCACTGAATCCTGTTGAAAACAATACCCCTGTTGGGTGCCGTTGATCCGGCAGCTGGTGCAGATAAAAATATGATGTTTAGGACTAACCATTTTTAAATTCCTCCTGATACATTTAATAATTCCTGAGATTTTGACAGCTCGGACCTTAAGATTTCCTGAGCTGCGGTTTTAACGGCATCTTCGATCCGGTCGTAGGTTGAGAAGACCTTGATGCCCTTGCTTTCCAGCCGTTTGGTGGGCAGGTCGCCGATGCGCATGGTGATGGCACCGTCGCAATCATTTAAGGCTTTCAGAATGGTACCGATCTTATCTTCCTTTTCGTCACATTCTTCTTCGCCGCTGCAATAATTGCCGATCACCCGTTTTTCCTTAAACCGGACCTCATCGTCAAGGTAGTCATAGATATAAAGTTCAGAGGCCTGGCCGAAATGCTGATCCACCAGCATCCCGCCTTTGGAGGTGATTGCAAAGCGCAATCCCTTTGGCGCTGCCAGTACCACGGCTTTGCTTTTGGCTTCATTTTCCCGGAAATCCAGGGAGATGTCGCTGTCCAGTTTGCCGATGGCATCGGCCCGACATTGTTTGCAGTGATACATTTGTTTCAAGTGAACCCCGCACTTATCGCGAATCGCATTGATTTCGTGGTTGGTGGCAATTTGCAGACCTTCAAAGGCGGAGCCTTTCACTGGAATTAGGGGCATTACATTGGAGATAAAGCAGCCCATATCTTTTACCGTTTTGACTACTTCTTCAATGTGCGTATCATTGATTCCCATCAGGGTGACGGTATTGATTTTGACGATTACGCCCTCATCGATCAGGAGTTTGATCCCGGAAAGCTGGTTGGCCAACAGAATGGAAGCCCCGGCTTCGCCATGGTAGCGGTTCCCCATAAAATCCACATGTTTGTAGATTTTGGCGCCAATGGCCGGATCAACCGCATTGACCGTGACCGTGATGTGTGAAACCCCCAGACTAGCCAGCTCTTTGGCATAGTAGGGAAGCATCAAGCCATTGGTGGAAACGCAGAAGGTAACATTGGGGTCATATTCATGGATCAGGGTCAGGGCTTTTCGGGTCTCGTCAAAGTTTGCCAGGGCATCTCCGGGGCCGGCAATCCCGACAACGGTGAGGTTAGGCACTTTTTCTTTAACCAGTTTGTATTTTTCAAAAGCGGCTTCCGGGGAAAGAATTTCGGTAGTTACCCCGGGTCGGCTCTCATTGGGGCAATCAAATTTACGGACACAGTAATTACACTGGATATTGCATTTAGGGGCGATGGGGAGGTGCATCCGGGCGTTTTTCTGGGAGGCACCACAGCTATAGCAGGGATGGTTGGCGGTTTTTTCTTCAATGGTCTGCGCCTGAGGGGTCAGTGGGTCAGTTGCTTTTTTGTTTTCCAGCACTTTCATTTTTGCCTCCGTTTCTGGCTCCAATCCGTATTTGGATTTGGGGCCTTCATTATAGTAGGTGTTGTACAGGGTTTCCCGGAATCCGCCTTCCACCGCTTTAAGAATGGTATTGGTGATCTGATCCAGGAGCACCTGGGAGCCTTCGTAGCCCAAGGTTCGAACCCGCTGGCCACCGACGCGGTCGTGGATCGGAAAGGCACAGCGGATCAAGGGAATCCCGTGTTTTTCTTCAATCCGGCGGCCGTCGGAATTTCCCAACATCAGGTTGGCACCCAAACGGATCGCTTCTTCTTCAATGGTTTCAAAGTCCACATCATTTAAGATCACGTAGTTATCAACAAAAAGCACATCGGCCAGTTTGGAAAGTTCGGCTTCGATTTTTTCTTTGAGCTGGGGACAATTGGAACCAGTGGCGGCGATCACTGGCATCGCGCCATTTTCACAACAGAGCCGGACCGCTGAAACGACAAAATCCGGTTCGCCGAAGATGGCGATACGACCCAAGGCATTGTATTTATGGGAGTCGACCATGCCATCAAGATAACGCCCTCTTGCTTTGACGATTTTTTCAGGAACGGTCTTTTTTGACAGTTCGGACAAGAGGTCCATTAAGGCATCGGTATCTCGGAGTCCCATCGGCAGGTTCAGCCGTTTGTAGGGGACGCCATAGTTTTCGTAGAGGTAAACCCCCGGGGATTCGTCAGGCTTGATGGTGTCGGATATTTCGATGGTAGCTCGGGCTCCGGCCATTTTCTGGATTTCGGAAATCGGGGTACCATGCATCGGCAGCCGATAATAAGAACTCTGGTGGACGCCGTCGAGGTTTTCAGAAAGATCCGGAAGGAGGATATACTCCAGCCCAAACTGATCCAGCACATCTTTTAAATAGCGGGTATCCGCCGGGGAAACCATGGTTGTGATAATGTTGATCTTATCATGTTTGGTGGGATCCATCTCGACATGGGAGACAATCGCTCGGAGTGCCCGGGTAAAGCCTTCAAATTGGGTGCCGCCGTAACCAGCGGATTTCACCGGGATAATTGTCACCTTTTCATCAGGATGAGAGGCGTAAAAATTTTTGATGATAAACTCAATGTCTTCGCCAATGGTTTCGGCCAGGCAAGTGGTGGAAACGCCGATGACTTCGGGCTGATATAACTTGATCAGATTTTCCAGACCGATGATCAGGTTTTTCTCGCCGCCGTAGACAGTGCCTTCTTCGGTAAGGGAAGAGGAGGCGATGTCCACCGGTTCATTGTAATGGGTGGCCATGTGGCGGCGGATATAGGTGCTGCACCCCTGGGAACCATGGAGGATGTTCATACATTTTTGAATGCCGTAGAAGGCATTGGCGGTTCCCATCGGCATACACATTTTACAAGGATTAACATTTAAGTTGACTAAATTTTTAGACATTTTTGATACCTCCTTGGGATATGATTTCCCAGACAGGACTGTTCATCGACAGGTTGATTTCTGAGGCAAAGTTGAGGGTGCCTTCGTAGCCCGCCAGGGGATGCTTGCGTTCATGGTTGTGATCGCAGAAGGCTACTCCCAGCTTATAGGCCAACGGCCGTTCCTTGACGCCGCCTACTAATATATCGGCTCCCATTTCCTTCATAAAGGCTTCCAGTTCGGCCGGATTGGCATCGTCTAAAATGACGGCGTCTTCGTCGACCAGATGCTGGATGACTTCGTAATCGTCCTTGCTCCCGGTTTGGGTGCCCACCATCACGGTGTTCATGCCAAATTCGTGAAACTGGCGGATTAGGGAGATTGCTTTAAAGCCGCCGCCCACATAGATGGCGGCTTTTTTTCCTTCAAGATTTTTTTTGTATTTATCTAAAAGAGGGATGACTCTGTTTTTTTCTTCTTCAATAAAGGCTTTGGCGCGCTTTATAACTTCTTTATCACCGACGGCATAGGCAATCCGCATCAGTGAATCGGAGGTGTCGGTGACGCCGAAAAAGCTGACTTTGATAAAAGGAATATCAAAAACCTCTTCCATCTGTTTGGCCAGATAGGTCATCGAGCCGGCACATTGAACCAGATTGAGTTGGGCTGCAGGGGCTTGTTTCAGGTCCTCGACTTTGGCATCGCCGGTAATATTGGCAACTACTTCCACGCCGATCCGTCTTAAATAATTTTTGATGATCCACATTTCCCCGGCCAGGTTAAAGTCGCCGAGAATGTTGACACCGGCAGTTTTGGCCGGTAAAAATTCGGGGGTGATCAGGCTCATAATGGCGTTGCAGGCCATTTTATAGCCGGTTTTCTTGGTTCCTGAAAATCCCGGGGATTTAACGGCGATGACCCGGATGCCGTATTTTGCTTCAGCGTTGCGACAGACTGCGTCGATATCGTCACCGATGACGCCGACAATACAGGTGGCATAAATAAAAATGACTTTGGGGGCATGACTGGCCATGATTTCATCAATGGCGGCCACCAGTTTTTTTTCGCCGCCAAAAATCACATCAGTTTCCCGCAGATCGGTGGAATAAGAGTTACGGTAGCCTTCTTCATCGCTGGATAAACTGCCGCGGATATCCCAGGTATAACTGGCACATCCAATCGGGCCATGAACAAGATGGAAGGCATCGGTGATGGGATTTAAAACAACCCGGGCACCACAGTAAACACAGGCCCGCTGACTGACTGCCCCAGAGACACTTGCTGACTCACACTTGATGCCGTCGCCGCTGCATTCCGAAAAACGGATCGACTGGGCTCTTTCTGGTAAAATTGCCGCATCATTTTTCATTGTACAGCCTCCTTTCAAATAAAGGGGAGGAAAACCTCCCCTGGTGGATGTTCTAATTTACCGTACCGACCAATTGTTAATCAGTTGTATGCGCGCAATTCGTACAGGCTATCGCCATGTTCGCCTTGAGGCACACAACACGATATAACAATTGTCGGTACTACGTTAGCTTTTAAAAGTCAAGCTTTTCCTAAACTACATTACCATTTCCAGATCTTCGTCTTCGCAGTCACGATCCTGACGGTCCATGAGAGCGTTGAGGATCAGTTCAGCCAGTCGGATGGCACCTTTGTAACCAACGATCGGCATGTAAGAGTGAACGTAACGGTCGATGATCGGGAAACCAACGCGAACCAGTGGGATGTCTTCGGCGCGGGCGACTTGCTTGCCATGGGTGCCGCCGATTAATAAGTCTACCGGATCATTTTTAATCCATTGGTGCAGTTCAAATAAGTCACCGGCTTGTTTGGCTGTACAGCCTTCGACGCCGAATTTTTCAAGTAATGCCGCGGCTTTTCGGTCAAAAGCGGCTCCGGGGGTACCGGTTACCATGTATTTAGGGATCATCCCCATTTCCAGGGCGATTTGAGCCATCCCCAAAACAGTGTCCGGATCGCCGAAAATAGCGACGGTTTTGTTGTGGGTATATTGATGTGAATCCAACAGGATATCCATTAACTGGCCCCGTTCCTCTTCAATTTCATAAGGCACTTCATTTTTAGAAAACTGGTTCAGCGCCATAATAAACGCATCGGTATTTTCCACGCCAATTGGTAGCGGCAGCGTTTTATAAGGAACCTTGCATTTCTTTTCCAGAAAATCAGCCGGAAATTCTGAGGTCAGTTCGCCTAAGCCCAGGGTCATTTCACAGTTGCCCAGATCGCGGATGTCAGGAATGGTGGTGCCGCCCTTGGGATACATGGTGTAGGTACCGGTCATTGGGGCATCTAAAACGCCGCTGGTATCTGGCAGCATAATGAACTCAGTGCCCATCAGCTTCATCAATCGTTTCATTTCCCGCATGTCGCCAGGATTAACAAATCCCGGGAAGAGGGCCAGTTTACCATTTTTTTCGCCAGTGGCCATGGATAGATATTTAATAAATCCGGAAATCATGTTATAATAACCGGTAATATGTGAACCAACATAACTTGGCGTATTGGTGTGAACGACCAATTTGCCTTCGGGTACTTTTGCATCCTGGATGTAACCGTTAAGGTCATCCCCGATGGTTTCACTTAAACAGGTGGTATGAACCGCGATGATTTCAGGGTCGTAAATATCAAAAATGTTTTTAATCGCCGTTTTCAGATTGGAGCCGCCGCCGAATACGGATGCGCCTTCGGTAAATGAACTGGAAGAAGCAATGGCGGGATCTTTAAAATGCCGGGTTAAAAACATTCGATGAAATGAACAGCATCCTTGCGAGCCATGGCTGTGGGGCATACATTGGTGAACACCCAGGGCTGCGTACATGGCGCCGACAGGTTGACATGTTTTTATCGGATTGATCCGTAGGGTGGATCGGTCCGATACTTTTTTTGGGGTTAATTCTAACATTATTCCATACCTCCTAAGCTGCCAACTAACGTGGGCTCACTTTTCCAGGGGGCCTGAACCATATTCCAGACCGGGGTGTAAGTGGCCATTGTAATGTCTTTGGCGAAATTTAATGCTCCTCTGAAGCCAGCATAGGGACCGCTGTAATCATAGGAATGTAGTTGTCGTGAGGGAACACCTGATTTTTGTACAATAAATTTGTCTTTAATCCCCGAGAAGAAAATATCAGGTTTTAACAGTTTTAAAAATTCTTCAGTTTCAAAATGGTTGAAGTCATCCGTGATGATAGCTCCTTCGGAAATGTCAGACCATAAGCCGTCATATTTTTCCAGCGGAACACCGGCTGCTTTCAATGCTTCAAGTTTTTCTGGACTATGGAAGGTTTTGTAGTTTGCTTCGTCCTTGGTGACCGTAATACTTTCAATATTTTTAGAATCGGCATCGATTTTAATACTGGGAATCACATCCCGACCTTCGTAGTCGTCACGATGTCCAAATTCATAACCGGCCAGGACAACATCGACACCCAGGTATTTTAATAAATTGATGTAATGATGGGTACGTGATCCGCCGACATAGACAGCGGCTTTTTTGCCATCCAGTTTTGATTTGTAATAAGCCATGCCTTCTTCGATTTCGTCCAGTTCTTCGGCAATAACCGCTTCGGTGCGGGCTAATAATTCCGGGTCGCCGAAGTAGGTGGCAATATCCATCAAGGATTTTTTAATACTTTCGAGACCGATAAAATTAACCTTGATCCAGTCCATTCCGTATTTGGTTTTCATCATTTCGGCAATATAGTTGATCGAACGGTGGCATTGAACCAGGTTCAGATCGGCGGTGTGGGCGTTTTTCATATGATCGTAGCTACCATCACCGGTCATCACAGAAACAACATGATAGCCAATTCGTTTTAAGATCCGTTCAACTTCCCAGCCATCACCACCGATATTGTATTCACCTAAAAGGTTGACTGAATATTTAACCGGTTCGGCATCGCCGGTACCGATGATGTATTTCATCAGACCATTGTTGGCAATATGGTGACCGCCGGATTGGCTGACACCCTTATATCCTTCACAGCTGAACGCCAATACTTTTATACCGTATTGTTTTTCAGCTTCAGCGGCAATAGCGTGGATATCATCACCAATAAGTCCAACTGGACAGGTGGAGCTGATCATGATACATTCCGGGTTGAAGATTTCAACGGCTTCTTTAATGGCTTGTCGTAATTTCTTTTCACCACCGAAGACGATGTCGGTTTCCTGCATGTCAGTGGAAAAGCTGTATTGGGTAAAATCTTTGGTATTTTCATCACCCTTAGCTTTATTTCGTCGGGTGCCCCAGGTGTAGTAGGCACAGCCGATGGGGCCGTGAACGATGTTCACAACATCTTTTAAGGGTCCGATAACAACCCCTTTACAACCAGCGTAGCAGCAACCACGATTGGTCATAATCCCGGGAATCGCCCGGGTATCGGCTGCGATGACTTGCGGTTCGCCGCCGTCAATTTCAATGACGTGTTCTTTTCGGTTTTTATATATTTTAGAGCTATATTTATCGAGTACCTTATCTCTTGAATCCATTCAAATCACCTCTTTCTAAAATGCATCCGCATTTTTTTCGCCACTTCGTACCCGAATGGACTCTTCAATTGGGATGACGAAAATTTTACCATCGCCAGGGTTTCCGGTTTGATTGTTGTCAATAATAATCGAGACAACCTTGCTGACATCTTCATCGTTACAAATCACGGTAAAAAACCGCTTCGGAATTAAACGGGATGATTCTGTTAATGCTTCACCAACGGTTGAGACGGGCATTTCCCCGGCATCAACAATATCCTGGATAATGGATAAATCTATGGTTTTCTTGCCGCGACCAAGCACCTTTAAACAGGTAAAAGCAGGAAAGCCTTCATTGACTAGGGCTTCTTTGGTCTGGTTCACTTTATTCTGCCGAATAATCGCCATAACTTCTTTCATATCAATTCCTCCTTTTACAGGCCGGTTGTTCCAGTACTGATTGTATAAGCTTCTTCTACAGGAGAAATGAAAATACGACCATCTCCAAAAGTACCATCCTTGCCAGTTTTTGCATTTTTCATAATTATTTTACAAACATCGTCTTTGTCTTCGTCTTTAACAATACAGAGGAGCATCACTTTGGGGATTTCATCATAATAAACGTCCCCAACTTTGATTCCTTTTTGTTTCCCCCGTCCATATACATCCAGTTTTGTTACGGCTGAAAATCCAGCGGATAACATTTCGGATAAAACAACTCCTGTTTTTTCAGGTCTGATAATTGCGCGTACCATTAACATATAGTCAACCTACCTTTCGTGATTCAAATCTAAATTAAATTCTAAATTATATATCCATTAAGCCATGTTCCATCAACAGCTCTTCCAAACGATCCTGGTGCATTGGGGTGGGAACCACAAACATCTGATTGCCATCAACAGCGGCGGCCAGATTACGGTATTCCTGAGCCTGAACAGCGGTATCATCAAATTCGAGAACGGTTTTCTTATTGATTTCAGCTCGTTGAACCATGTTGTCCCGGGGTACAAAGTAGATCATCTGGCTGCCCAGTTCTTTGGCAAAGGCGTCAACCAGTTCTCTTTCACCATCAACATTACGACTGTTACAGATGATTCCGCCTAAACGAACGCCGCCGCTTGAAGCGTATTTCTGAACCCCTTTGGCAATGTTGTTGGCAGCATATAGAGCCATCATTTCGCCCGATGCGACAATGTAGATTTCCTGAGCTTTACCTTCGCGGATTGGCATCGCGAAACCACCACAGACAACGTCACCTAATACATCGTAGAAGACATAATCCAGATCTTCGGTGTAGGCACCTAATTGTTCCAGCATCCCGATGGAAGTGATAATCCCGCGACCGGCGCAGCCAACCCCTGGTTCAGGTCCGCCTGATTCCACACATTGAATGCCTCGGAATCCTGGCTTCAGGATGGCATCCAGTTCAATTTCTTCACCTTCTTCGCGAAGGGTATCCAATACGGTTTTTTGTGCCAGACCACCAAGCAACAATCGGGTTGAATCCGCTTTTGGATCACATCCAACTACCATGATGTTTTTGTCCATTAAACCAAGTCCTGCGGTGAGGTTTTGAGTTGTGGTAGATTTACCAATACCACCTTTACCATAAATAGCGATTTGTCTCATAATCGTTCCTCCTGAGTGTGAAAAATTTTAAGATCCAATGCAAGTTTTTCGGCAAAAAGTAAAGAAGTCTTTGCCTTTCACAACAGTGTAAAAGGTAAGACTTCCTTGTCTAAAAAACTTATTTTGTTTTGCATAAACGAAAAGATCTTAATCGGCTGCATTAATTAAGCAGCAAATTAAGACCTCTTTGTCTAAAGTGGGTAGGATGTGAAGGAAACAAAAAAGGTCTCAGCACTTACCCAATTGTAAGGAGCTGAGACCACATTGTCTTCGTCAAATCCGTATTGCATTGTTTTCTATGGGCTTATTATCCATGGAATGGGGGAATAAGTCAAGCTGCTTCGGTTGTAAACCCTTTTCAAAGTGAAATGGGTTTAAGAATTGGAATGGGGCGTGACCGTTTTTTTAGACCAAAACCGGGATTGTACTTTAGTTAACTGCTGTGTTTTTCATCTGAAAGGCGGGGTGAAATCATTTTCACAGTTTTACAATGTTTTTGAGTTGGACTGGCTTTTTCTTGTTTAAATAAAACTTAAGTAATTCTTAAGTCGTTGGCTGATCCGAGGGGATCAACCGCAGCTAGAGCAGGAAGAACAGTCGCCGCAGGACTTCTTCATCGGATCATGAACTAGAATGGCCCGAACGGTGGCGTTTTTTAAATCCACCGTTACAATATCATCCTGAATGATTTCCATTTTATCATCGCTAAAGACGATGGTCATTGGTTCGGGAACCAGTATTTCCGGATCCAAAGTGCCTGGTTTCATCAGCGGCTGGACGAACTGCTTCCCTTCCGGTGCGGTGATCATCAATCCGTTATTGCCAGTAATCAGGGATCGGATCACTCCAGCGGGGGAATAGTTCACTGAATTTTCGTCACAATTAATGCCATGGGCATTGCTGTCATAGGCGATCACAATCCCGATCGGGGTCACAATGGGTTCCGGCAGGGCGGGCTCAAAACTTTTCAATTTGCCATTTTCATATAAAGAGAAACCGTAGCGCACCTTCACCAGCCCATCGGGACTATTGATTTCGATGGTTTCCTGAGGCCACATGGTCAGACTCTTCAGAGCGCCACTTTCATAAAAGCAGAGGCTCACGACCTTGGCGGAAAAGGCCCCCACCGCCAGATCAAAGGCGGTTGGTTTAGCCAAAGTGAATTCGTCATTCTCGGTCCAGTAGCCGTTGATCCGGCCGTTTAAGGGGAACAAACGGTGGATCCGGCCGTTTTCATAAAAGCTGATCCGCTCGGCGGACAGGGCTCCCAGGGAGGTGATCACCTCGGTAGCGGTTTCCAGATCGATGCTTTTAATCTGGCCGCTTTTGAAAAATTCCAGGGCCAGTCCCTCCCGATTTCTCAGGTTTGAAGGGCCATAGTTGGGAACCAGAATGCCCACAGGGGTATTGATGGTATTGGGTTCGTCGAAGGCACAGCCTTTGGGTGAACCGTCGGTATAGGTTTCTAAAAAGGTTATCCCGGTGAGGGGGCCATATTTTTCAGTTTGGCAGGTTGACATGATGCGCTCCTTTTATTCACAGCCAGCATGGGTGATGACCACATGTTTGGTGGAATTATTTTTATTTTCGATCCGGTATTGCATTTTCATTGCCGCTAATTGGTGTTCGAACCATGGTGGGATATGGTCACAGACCACTTCCAGAGCGTAAAAGGGGGTTTCTTTTAAAAAGGGTAGCAGGGCCATTTTTGAACTCATTTCCGGGTGCTTTTTCTGCACCTGGGTTAAATCAAAGCGGTAATAACCAGGGACATCGGTTTCTTCTGGAGTCTGGGCCAGCAGACTGGCATCTTCTTTAGCTTCCCCGTCCTGACTGATCAGATCGGCCTGGATGGCATCCAGTAATTCCAGATCAAAGTCTTCGGATTCGCAGATAATAAAGCCTGAACGGTCAAAAACCTGATAAGGAATACCGATGATCGCTTTGGCGATGATGATCCGGCAGTCATTGAAGGCGCCCAACATCTGACTGATGTTTTCCCGGATTGAAGCTAATCCGCCCGACAGATCACAGCTAAAGGGAATCGGATCGGATTTGCCCCAGCCATCGTCGGTTTTGGTATAGAAGACAAAATTGGTCATCTCATCGAACCGGGCAATCCGATGGGTATCATCACAAAAAACAGCCATTACATTTACATTTTCTTTCATTTGTTCACCTCATTGAATCGAATCATTACGGATTATTGATTTAAAACAGAACTGTTTAAAATTAGTTGTAGTATAGCACAGAAATAAAAAAGTGCGACTGAATTAACACTAATTCGCTGAAAAAACGATTGCAGAAATTTGGTGGTTTAAGAATAACGACTGGTAGTCTGGGAACGAGAAGTGGCAAAAGCGGATAAAAAAAACCCCTGAGAAATCAGGGGGCGTGAACCAACAGAAAGGGACGGGACTATTGCTGATCATCGTCGTTGAATTGGTCTTCCAGTTTTTTCTGGCGTTTTTTTACCAGAGTGCCAGTGACGAACAGGGCGACAAAGATCAGGGCAAACAGCATGGCAAAGATAAAAGCCGTTAGAGCGCCCAGCGCCAGCAGATTGTCTTTTAAATAAGCGTTGTTCATGGACATCGTAATGGCATAAATTACCGCAAAGGCTCCGGAGCCGATGAGGCTGTAGATCAGGTAGTTTTTGGTGGTGGGTTTGCTGTAAAAATCCCATTGTCCTTTTTTATAACAGCCCACCATGACCCCACCGCAGCTGATCATAAAGACGGTCCATTCAAAACCCCACTGGCTGAAGGGGGCATTGAGAAACATCGACTGAACAATGATGCTGCCCAGCAGCAGCCAGAAAACAATCCAAAAACACACATGCTCTATCTTATACAGCTCCAGTTCCTGGCGCTCATCTACTACTTTTTTAAATTTTTTCATTGTCGTTTTCCTCCCAAAATAAATCATTTAAAGTTTTTCCCAGCGCTCTACAGATGGCAATGCACAACTGTAAAGAAGGGTTAAATTTACCGGCTTCAATCATGCCGATGGTTTGTCTGGTGACGCCGACCCGTTTGGCCAACTCTTCCTGGGAAATATCTTTCTCGGCCCTGGCCACCTTTAATTTTATATTTTTCATCTGATCACTCCTTACATTGCATATAGTACAGTATAAGATATAAAATGTCAAGTATATGTTGCATAATGGTAAATATAAAAAGCAGACAACGGTTGTCTGCCGGTTAGGGAAAGGGCTTTTGGGGGGGCGGCTGGCCGCACCGATCAATCGTAAATCAGCGGTACGATTCCCCTAAAATAAAAATGACAATTGCTGGCTGCCGTGTTCCAGTTTGTAGCGGGCGACGATGTCTTCCATTTTGTAAAGCAGGCCCTGGCGTTGACACTCCCGGGTGAAGGTAGTCCAGAGACTTTTAGCCTGGGGGCTGGCGCAGCTGTAGGCGTTGCCGAAGCTGCGGAGATATTCTTTTTTGATACCCGGAAAATGGGCATCCAGCTGGTCGTAAAAATAAAGGCGCTGGGAATCCCGGAGGGTCACCCCGAAGGCGGGATATATAAAGCGGGCGCCATGTTCGGCGGCGGCAGCGACAATGCCCTTGATGTTTGCCGGGGTATCATTAATAAAGGGGAGAATCGGCATCAGTAGCACGCCGGCAAAGACACCGCGGTCGCTCAGCTCTTTGATGGCGGCAAAGCGGTTTGAACTGGGAGCGACTCGGGGCTCAATGATTTTGGCCAGCTGATCGTCGGCACAGGTAATTGTGATTTTGACAATTACTGGCGATCGTTGCTGGATGGCGGCGAGCAGATCGCTATCCCGGGTCACCAGGGGGCTTTTAGTGGCAATGGCCACTCCAAAACCATAGCGTTTGAAAAGTTCCAGCGCCTGTCTGGTCAGTTGATGCTGTTTCTCCATGGGATTATAGGGATCACTCATCGCGCCGGTGCCGACAACACCTTTTAAACTCTTGCGTCTCAGGTTATCCTCCAGAATGTTCAGGGCGTTAGCTTTAGCCCGGACCTGGTCAAAGGCTTCAATCCCATAACAGTCACTGCGGCTGTCGCAGTAAATACAGCCATGGGAGCAGCCGCGGTAGATATTCATATTATAGTCGGTGCCGAACCAGAAATTATTTTTGGTCCGGGCCAACATATTTTTAGCCGGTATGGTTTCCATAAGGTCCCTTTCTTAAGCGAACTTTCAGCGCACAATTAAGCCTAATAACTTGGCCAGTTCGGCGGCCTGGTAGGTGGAGACAATGGCACCGTTTAATGCTTCGATGGAGACAATCAGGCCGTCGATCTGGCTGCTGGTGAAGTCCAGCCCTTTCAGTGGTGTTTTGAAAAAACTGGCGGCTTCGAAGTTGACTTCATCCAGCTGGATCTGTCCTAACTTGCACTCGGAAAAAGTGGTATGACTGAAATCGCACAGGGAAATTTCCAGGGCTTTGAGTTTGGCTTTGCTGAAATTGGCGTACTGGAAATTACTGTCGGAAAAGCAGATGTTCTCCAATTGAGCCTGGTGAAAATCAACCCCTACCATTTTGCAGGAAATGAATTCACAGCGATTAAAATAACCGTCGGTAAAGTCGTTATTGGATAGATTGCAGGACTTAAAACGGAGGTCTCGACAATCTGCTTTTTCAAAGCGGCAGTCGGTTAACTCACAGTTTTCAAAAACGGATCCCCGGAAGGACAGGTAAGAAAAATCAAGGCCCGTCAGGGTCAAGTCCTTAAAATGTTTATTTTCCATATCTATTTCTTCCTTCCGGGACCAGGCCATCAGCGATGGCAAATCCTCAGTGAACTCCAGATCAGGGGGGATGTTTGGTTTTGAGCGTTTCATAAAGCCTCCGATATAGTGATGTATTTATGATCAGTTTAACATGATTTTTAAAAACTGTACAATTAAATAGGCTTCAGATATTTGCATTTTTTATTGATAAAGTTTATAATTTTCAGCAGAGTCATTGTGATAATACGAACAAACAGGAGAAAAAATGGAAACATCTCAGCGCATCCAAAAAATGGGTGAACCTGCCCTATTAAAATACTATCCGCTGGTGAGCGAAGCTCAGAAAAAGGGGAAAAAGGTTTATTTTTTAAACATCGGCCAGCCGGATATCAAAACCCCGGTCGGCTTTTTAGACAGTGTCAACTGTATTGATCAGGAAGTCTTATCCTATCAGGCCCCGGAAGGCATCATTGAGCTTCGTGAAGCGGCCTGCGATTATTACCAACGGCTGGGCCTGGATTACGACATCGGCGACCTCTTTGTCACCAACGGTGGCAGTGAAGCATTGCTGTTTACTTTTATCGGGATCTGCAATGCCGGGGATGAAATCCTCACCGCCGAACCGCTTTACAGTATTTATAAGGAAATGGCTGCCGCTACTGACGTCAGCCTGGTTGGTTTTAAAACCTATGCCGAAGATGGCTTTGCTCTGCCCGATGCAGCGGTGATTGAAGCCGCGATTACCCCGCGAACCCGAGCCCTGTTAATGACCAATCCCGGGAATCCCACCGGCAAGGTCTTTTCTAAGGAAGAAATCGAGGTGATGGTGAAACTGGCCATCAAACACAATCTCTATCTGATTTCGGATGAGGTCTACCGGGAGTTTGTCTACGACAGCCAGGATTATTTGAGTCCGGCCCAGTATCGGGAACTGGATCAGCATTTTATCCTGATTGACAGTATTTCTAAGCGTTACAGCGCCTGTGGAGCCCGGATCGGCTTTATTGTGTCCAAAAATAAAAGCCTGATGAATCAGCTCAAAAAGTTGGTTCAGATGCGGTTGTCGGTCTCAACGGTCGATCAGATCGGGGCAGTTTCGCTGCTGAAACTGGATGGCCATTTTTTTGACGGAGTCTTAAAGGAATATACCAGCCGGCGCGAGATCGTTTATGCAGCCCTGCAGGAAATTCCCGGTGTCATCTGCAAAGAACCCCGGGGCGCCTTTTACTTTATGGCCAAGCTGCCGATCAAAGAAGCCTGCCATTTCATCGAATGGCTGATCAACGAGTTTGATTATCAGGGTGAAACGGTGCTCTTATCCCCGGCCAATGATTTTTATTTAAACCCTCAGGACGGCGCCGATGAGGTTCGCATCGCCTATGTATTAAATGGTGATGATATGAAAAAAAGTATGGAAATTCTAAAACATGGCCTGGCTGCCTATGCCCAAGCTTTTCCGGAGCTGTGTAAATAACTTATAAACCGTAGCTTGAAATTATTAATTAATAAAACAACAAGGAGAACAAATTGAAAATTAAGTCAGTACAGAAAGGTCAGGATTATCTTGGCTTTTTATTTATAAAGTCGCAGATGACCAAAACCGCCACCAATGGCAGCCGCTATTTTAACATGGTGTTGAACGATGCCGATTTTGACGAAATTGATGGCAAAAAATGGGACGTCAAACCGGAGGATGAGGAAATCTTCACCAATGGCAAACTGGTCAAAATTAAAGGTAAAGTCCAGGAATTCAACAGCCGGCTGCAGTTGATTGTCGAAAAAATGCGGCTGGCCGACGAGTCCGATGAGGTGAGTATCAATGATTTTATTGAAACGGTGCCGGTGGATATCGACGAAATGCTCGGCTATATCAATGATACCATTGATGATTTTGCCAATGCCGACATCGCTGCCATTACTAAAAAAATATTTGGTGACCAGACCGCGACCCTGAGTTATTTTCCGGCGGCCAAAAAGCACCATCATGCCATCAAGGGCGGACTGCTCTACCATACCTATTCGATGCTCCGAATCGGCAAAGGGTTGGTAGCGATTTACCCCTTTATCAACCGGGATCTACTTTATGCTGGCATCATTCTCCACGATATCGGCAAAATCAATGAAATGGTCTCTGACGAAAACGGATCAGTTTCTGATTATACCCCGGAGGGCAAATTGCTGGGACACATCACCCAGGAAATTGTTGAACTGGAACTGGTGGGGCAGTCGCTGGGCACCGACCCTGAGGTCTTGATGATGCTCAAACATATGATTCTATCCCATCATTACCAGCCGGAATTCGGCAGTCCCAAACGGCCGATGTTCCCGGAAGCTGAGCTACTCCACCATATTGACATGATCGACGCCCGGATGTACACGATGGAACAGGCTCTGAACCGGGTGGAACCGGGCACCTTTACTGAACCTAACTGGAGTCTTGATGGCATCAGTCTGTTTCGCCGCAGTTTTGAATAGGAGCTTCTAATGAGCCTTGTTTATCAGGAAAAAAAGCGGGTAACCTGTTACGAATCCGATTCGACCGAAAAAATGCTGCCCACCACCGCCATGAACTATTTTCAGGAAGCTTCCACCAACCAGGGCAATCAGTTGGGACTGGGTGGGGACTATCTAAAAGCCAATAATCTGGCCTGGTTTCTGGTTAAATACCATGTTCGCTTTAATGACTATCCCCGCTATCAGGATGAGGTGACGGTGACAACCAGGGCCACCGGGATGGAAAAATTCTGCGCCACCAGGCGCTTCACGATCGAAGACGGGGCCGGAACCGAAAAAGTAATCGCTGATACTCAGTGGCTGCTGATCAATCGGGAGACCGAAAAGATGGAGCGCATCGACGACCATCCGGAGATGGCGGCTTATCAGTGTTTTGAAAAAGGAGAACCGATCTTTAAAAAAATTTCGAAAATCACTCGCATTGATCTGGAAAAATCCTTTTCGGTTCGATTTCTGGATATTGATTTCAATAAACACGTTAATCATGTCAAATATCTGGCCTGGGCCATCGAGGTCTTGCCTCTGGAAGTGGTTAAAACCATGGTGTTGTCGGAAGCCAAGATTGTCTACAAGGCCCAGTGCTTTTATGGGGATCAGGTCCGGGCCTTGGCCGAACAGCTGGCCGAAAAGCACTACCGAATTGATATTGTTAATCAGGACGATACCGTTATGTGTCAGCTGGAGCTGACCTTGACATAAAAAAAATGCCTTCGCCTCAATTTTGGCGGAGGCTTTTTAATTTGTCGAAAAAGTTAATGGGATTAAATAGTAAATAAATATTATTTTACAAATGATATAATAAAACGCTTTCAAAGAAAATAAAACGGGGTATTTGTAAAAAAATTGGTATAAAATTGAAAAACAAATCTAATAATAGAAATAAAATATACAAAAATCAAGAAAATGATGAGTAAAAAGCATCTAGAGTAAAAAATGATACAAAACTAACAAAGGGAATCAGGAATCAGTCGAAAATAATAGTAAAATTTTATCATAACTATTGTTTGATTTTTATCATAGAATAGGTTAAACTTACATTAGTTGTTAAATATTTATCAAAGTATTGGAGGAAAAAAATGGGATTTAAATCAGATATTGAGATTGCACAAGAGGCTACACCACAGGATATTCGTGAGATAGCAAAGAAATTGGGTTTAACAGAAGACGATCTGGACTTATACGGCAAGTATAAAGCAAAGGTTGACTACAATCTGTTAAAGAAAAAATCAGACAAAAAAGCACGTTTAATCCTGACTACCGCCATCAATCCAACACCAGCCGGTGAAGGAAAGACCACAACAACCATCGGGGTTGCAGATGGTTTGGCAAAATTGGGAAAAAATACCCTTGTTGCATTAAGAGAACCTTCCTTAGGACCAGTTTTTGGTGTTAAAGGTGGCGCTGCCGGCGGCGGATACGCTCAGGTTATTCCAATGGAAGATATCAACCTTCATTTTACCGGAGACTTTCATGCCATTGGCGCAGCTAACAACTTATTAGCCGCAATGCTGGATAATCACATCAAACAAGGCAATGAATTAGGAATTGACCCTAAAAAAATCACCTGGAGACGCTGCGTTGACATGAATGACCGTCAATTACGAAATATCGTTGATGGTCTGGGAACATCAGGCGATGGCTTCACCCGTGAAGATGGATTTGACATCACCGTTGCTTCCGAAGTAATGGCAGCCTTCTGTCTAGCCTCTGATATCGTTGATTTAAAAGAACGATGCGGACGCATCATTGTTGGCTACAGTTTTAAAGGCGACCCCATCACCGCCGCGCAATTAAAAGCAAACGGTGCCATGGCCGCATTACTAAAAGATGCCTTAAAACCAAACCTGGTTCAAACATTAGAAGGAACACCAGCCTTTATTCATGGTGGACCATTTGCTAATATCGCCCACGGTTGTAACTCAGTAATTGCTACCCGTATGGCCATGCATTTTGCTGACTATGTAGTAACCGAAGGTGGATTCGGCGCTGACCTTGGAGCCGAAAAATTCCTGGATATCAAATGCCGTATGGCCAATCTGAAACCAGATGCCGTAATTATCGTAGCAACCGTTCGTGCGTTAAAACACAACGGCGGCGTAGCCAAAGCTGACTTAAACGAAGAAAACCTGGTTGCCCTGAAAGCCGGTCTGCCAAACTTATTAAAACATGTTGAAAACATCACCCAGGTATTTAAATTACCAGCAGTGGTTGCCATCAACGAATTCCCACTCGATACCGAAGCAGAACTCGCGCTGGTTCGTGAAGAATGTAATAAATTAGGCGTTAACGTTGCCATTTCCCAGGTATGGGCAAAAGGCGGAGAAGGCGGAAAAGAACTGGCTCAAGAAGTAATCCGTCTGATCGACGAAAGCGAAGGAACCTTCGAATTCTGTTACGAAGACGACATGACCATCAAAGAAAAAATTGAAGCCATTGCGACCCGTATTTACGGTGCAGACGGCGTAAACTTTACACCAATTGCCGAAAAACAGATCGAAAACATAACCAAACTGGGCTTTGATAAGGTGCCAATTTGTATGGCCAAAACCCAATATTCATTAACCGACGATGCCAAAGTATTTGGTCGACCAACCGGTTTCAGAATTACCGTTCGTTCATGTAATATTTCAGCCGGTGCCGGATTTATTGTTGCACTGACCGGAGATATCATGAAAATGCCTGGTCTGCCAAAAGTACCAGCAGCCGAAAAAATTGATGTTGATGAAAATGGCGTAATTTCTGGTTTATTCTAGAACTGGAAGCCTGAAAAACTTGCTTTAAGAAGGATTGGTTCTGCAGTTCTTCCTCCAAACAATGAATCGATATAATCATAAAACCCTCGCTGATTTTCAGCGAGGGTTTTATTGCAGTTAGTTTTAATATTGTTTTTCCTTGATCAGACCTTTACGGTAGGCAGTGATCAGCATTTCCAGGTCTTCCACCTGGGTCATGATGGCTTTGCCGGTATCGGTGTCCCGAACCCTTTTTCGCTCGGTGGTTTTTTCTACTACCATCAGGGTGGACTTGATGTCAACCCCATCGGAAATAGCCTTTTCTACCGATTCAAAGGGGTCGTGGCTGATCAGAATCAGTCCGTAGGAATTGTAGGTCAGGGTGTAACCGGCAATACCGGTAGTTTTCTGATAAGCCCGGGCAAAGCCGCCGTCGATGACCAGCTGTTTTCCTTTGGCCCGGATCGGGCTTTCCCCGGAGGTGGCTTTAACCGGAATGTGGCCGTTGATCAGGTGGCCCTGGTCAGGGTCAACCCCGAATTCCACCAGAATTTTACGGGCCAGCTCTTCATCATCGTCGATCAGCAGATAAAATGGCGCATGGTACTCTTTATGGGGTGTTTTGTCATCAATGAAATAACGCTCAAAGGTGGCCATTTTGTCTTTGCCGAACAGGGGTGAATCTTCATGGCACCACAGGAACCAGAGAAAATCGGTTTGGGTGGGGTTTTCCTCGATGTCGCTTTTACCGAAATAGGCTTCCCGGGCCATCTGGTCGAACTTATCCATCAGGTTTTTTCCGGCGTAGGTTTTTCCGGCGATTTCTTTTTCCTTAAAACTGCCATCGTCGTTTATCAACACGCAGGCATGAAAGAGCAGGTTGTCATTGAAGACCTTGTACATGCTACCTTTGGCATACATAAAACGGATATGTTTTTGCAGCTTTTCGCTGTGCAGAAAAGCGTAAACCAGGCGATCCATTACCAGCCTTTCTTCCTCGGTCAGGACACAGGGGTCGGCCGGATCCAGGGTTGGGAAGTTGGTGTCGTTAAGCTGGTAAACAACCCCCTCGACATTCACCGTACCGTTGTCAAAATCAATTCGGCGCAGCAGCTGTCGCTTGGACATATTATACTCAGGGTGCTGGTCGATCATGCATTCTTCCAACTTGAACTGGATCATCGCAATGGCTTTGTGCATCTTGGCCATCAGGGCGGTTTCCTGGTCGGAGACGGTATGACTGTCAGAAATTTTCGGGGCAAATTTGGTGCAGGGATCGTTGCTGTATTCCCGGTTGGCAAAGGAAGCCAGGGGTAGCAGATTGATACCATAGCCGTTTTCCAGCACATCCATGTTGGCGTAACGCAGGGCAATTCGGACGGCATTGGCAATGCAGGCGGCATTGCCGGCAGCGGCGCCCATCCAGAGAATATCGTGGTTGCCCCACTGCATGTCCAGAGAATGATGGCGCATCAGGGTATCCATGACCTCATCGGGTCCGGCACCCCGGTCATAGACATCACCAATGATATGCAGGTGATCAATGGTCAGCCGTTTGATAACCCCGGAAATCTCCACAATAAAGTGTTGCGCTCGCTCCAGTTTAACCAGGCTTTCAATGATCTCCTGATAGTATTCCCGTTTGTTAAAGCGGTGTTCATCCTCCTGCAGCAACTCTTCCATAATGTAGGCAAAGTCTTTGGGTAAGGCTTTGCGGACCTTGGAACGGGTGTATTTTGAGGCTGCGGCACGGCAGACCTTCACGAGGCGGTAAATAGTCAGCTTGTACCAGTTGTCCAGGGATTCCCGGCTCCGTTCCTTTTTTATCAGATCTATTTTTTCTTCGGGATAGTAAATAAGAGTGGATAACTCTTCCAGTTCTTCAAAGGCAATGGTGTTTCCCAGTTCTTGGTGGACCTTGCGTTTAATAGCTCCGGAAGCGTTTTGCATGACATGGTTGAAGGCTTCGTGTTCACCGTGTATGTCAGTGAGAAAATGCTCAGTTCCCTTGGGGAGATTCAGAATCGCTTTCAGATTGACCACCTCGCCGACGGCGCTGGTAATATTGGGAAAGCTTTGCGAAAGGAGTTCCAGGTATTTCTGATTTTCTTGAAGTTGCGTTTTTGTATAACCGTTCATATCGACCTCTATCTTTAAAATTCGAATCATAAATGCAAATGTTTTCGTCCTGATTATACACTTGAAAGCATTAAAAAGCCATTAAAAAATATCTGGACCAGCTAAAGACAAAAGCATGATTCCGTGATAAAATGAAAAGCATGAGCAAACAAACCTGACCCGGAAAAAACCGGGCGATTTACTACAAAATCTTAGTTTAAAACGAACAGGTGGAATAGATGGAGACAAAAATTATTGCTGCGGTTGAAGCAATTGACGAAAAACGGGCAATGGCACTGGTGGCGGCAGAACTTGAAACAGGAAAAGACAAAAAAGACATCGCAAATCAGCTTAATTTTGCCCTACAGCGGGTGGCAGTCCGCTATGAAGAAGGGGAATATTACATTGCCGACCTGATTATGGCCGGGGAACTGGTATCCAATCTGCTGAGCATGATGGGCATGGACAGCACCCAACTGATCGACGGCAGAAGCCTGGGCAAGATCGCGGTTGGCACAGTTTTTGACGATATCCACGATGTCGGCAAGAACATCTTTATCAGCATGCTTCGGGCTGAAGGGTTTGAGGTTATCGATATGGGTACCGATGTCTCCACCGAACGGTTTATCGAAGTTATTCGCAAAGAAAAACCGGCGATCCTGGGAATCAGCGGAATTCTCACATCGGTGGTGGAAAACATCAAAGAAGTCATCGATGAAATCGTTGCCCAGGGACTCCGGGACGAGGTGAAAATCATTCTGGGGGGCGCCCTGGCGGGAACGGACTATGCAAAATATGTGGGAGCCGATGACTACTCCAGCGATGCCATCCAAGGGGTTAATATCTGCAAGCAATGGCTTTTGCAATGAATGGGTGATGGAGAATGAGAAAAATTCTATATCTTGATATCGTCAATGACATCAAAGGAAAAATCGAAAAGGGCATCCTAAAGCCTGGGGATCTGCTGCCTTCAGAAAATGAAATGTCTGAGCAGTTTGACGTCAGTCGGACCACCCTGCGCAAGAGTCTGGCACTGCTGGTCAATGAAAAATACATTTACACCATTCCCGGCAAGGGGAATTATGTCTGCGAACCCTCGGCTAACCAATATCAGTTTTATTTTGACGAAATCGATAGCCTAAAAGGTGAGGTTGAAGAGGTCAAGCTGGTCAGCGTGGGGGTCATTACCCCGGGGCGGAAATTGATGCGGGAACTTAAAATCGGTTCTTTTGAAAAGGTGATTAAAATTCAGAAGGCGACAAAAATCAAAGATGAAGTTATTCAGTATTCAACCATCTTTTTACCCTACCAGAAGGGCAACCCGATTGTGGAAGATGTGATAAACTTTGCCAATTTTCATGGCTTTATGGAAAAGGGAAAACTCCAGTTTCAGCATAAAAAAATTCTCAACATCGATATTGTCCATCCGCCACTGGAGGTCCGGGAAAACCTGGACATTGATCATGATGACTGTTGTTTTCTGGTATCACAGAATATTATCTCGATGGAAGACAACATGCCCATCAGTTACAATGAGTTTTATATCAAGCGTAATTACTTTACCCTGACAGCGGAAACTACCTTTTAAAAACAACATCCTAAAATTTTATCAGGCGCAGATAAAAATTCAAAGGAAGATAAAACTGATAATAATAGCATTAACAGCTCCCTGGCAGTAAGCCTCCCATCGAGATGGGAGGTGCCGAACCCGGGGATTTTTTTATGAAAAATAGAAATGCTGTTTTAATCGGTTGAATTTCGGTTAAAATAAAATAAAAGCCATTTGCATTAAATCTGCAAATGGCTTTGTTATCTTATATATGGTGATCCCGAATGGACTTGAACCATCGACCCCTACCATGTCAAGGTAGTGCTCTGCCAGCTGAGCTACGAGATCACTTTTACTGCTTGATCATTTTACATGAATCTTTGCAAAAAGTAAAGTCTTTTTTAAAAACTGTTAGGGAAGTTTTTGGGGCAAACCGCTGAAATTTGTTAAGAAAAGTGAATATACTGAATAAGCGTGGCGAAAAATTTAGACTTCGAATAGTGTTTTTAGATAGAGAAGTGTATAATAAAAGAACAGTGTTATACAATGTCCATCATCAGGGATTATGACAGGGTCGAGTAACAATTAATAATCTGCAAAGAGAAGGAGAACGAAGATGAAACCGTGTGAAAAATGGGATGAACTGATTGATAAAACAATTGAACCAATGCCAGGAACATCCCGGGATTTTAAACAGGAATGGGATGCGGTCCGATATTTTGTTGGAGAGACGATGTTTGCCATGCGTGGTGAAAATAAAGAAGGAGACTCATTGTTGACCGTCAAGTTGCCCATTGGCGATGGTGAAATTCTCCGTTCCCGGTATTCGGATATTATTCCCGGATATTATATGAACAAACAGCATTGGAATTCGATTAAGCTTGACGGTGAAGTACCGGAGAAGGTGCTGGTTGATTGCATTCAATTGGCGCATCACACTGTATTTATAAAATTGTCCAAAAAGAAACAGCGCGAGATTGAGGATAGTATTCACGTTGCGGGAGAATAATGGGATCAGATATTAGTGACGAGACTAGGAGTCGGCCCAGCGAGAACAAGTTTTTGAAAGAAAATCCCCTGCATAAGAAGAGACGATGAATTCACTCTGACGAAAGGCGACCTCTGCAGCGGTAGCGCCGGTCAAAATAAAGTGTTGACAAAGTCCGAAGTAAGATATATTATATGAATATCGATACATATGATTATTAAATCATATGTATAAAGGGGGATAATAAATGACCGTCATAGAAATACTTAAGATTTTGTCGGATAACAATCGTTTGCGAATTCTGAATCTGCTTTATGTCCAGGAGCTTTGCGTGTGTGAGTTGGAATACCTACTGGGGATTTCTCAATCCAATTTATCAAAACACCTCCGGTTAATGAGTGATGCCGGGTTTCTGGAAAACCGCCGGGAGAATAAATTTGCTTATTATAAAATTAATCAGGCAGTTTTAACAGCACATCCTTTTATCACCGCAATCTTTGAAACTGAATTGAAACGGGAAGATTTTCTCGTGGACGAATTAAATAAACTGGGAAATTATAAGACCAGCGAATTGACCTGCCATCAGATTACCGCCTTAATCGGCTAAAAGAAATCGGCAAAAAACAGTTAAACCCTGCCCAATGGCCAGCTGTTGTTAATAAAAGCGAGGAAGAACATGGAGCTTAAACGAATTTATATTGAACTCACAAACCGGTGTAATCTGGATTGTGAAATGTGTTTTCGGCATACCTGGGATACGGTTGAAGGGGATATGGATCTGGAATTGCTTAAATCCATTAGGGAGCAGATCAAAGCCTTCCCAACCGTTAAGGAAGTTTTTTTCGGTGGGATCGGGGAACCGACAGTCTATCCTTATTTTAAGGAAGCTGTTGAAATGTTTGCTGACTACGATCTGTTTATGACCAGCAACGGGATCATGTCTGAAGAAATGGCAAAACTGGTTTGCGAAAAATTTACCGAGGTTTATTTTTCGGCCGATCAATATCATGAAGACTCCCAGGGGGTTAAGGATCAGCTGATCAAAACCTTTGAAATCATATCCGATTATCATAAGCAGACCCATTCTCCCACTCCCAAAGTTGGGATTGCCTATGTGCTCACTAAAAGTAATTCGGAAGCCCTTTTTGATATTATGAAAATGATGCGGCACTATGGCTTTCACCGGTTGTCGCTGTCCCATCTGCTGCCGATTAATGAGAAAGATGCGGACGATGTTTTTTACAACCGCTATGAAAATCCCGAAGGCAAGGCCTATCTGGAAAAAATTTTTACCTACCGGGACATCAAGATCAATATTCCCGATATGGAGTTGAAAACCGAGCGGCGCTGCGCCTTTATCGACAAGGGCTATATCTATGTGGATGCCGGCGGCGAGGTGATGTCTTGTTATCGGCTGGCCAATAGTTATGATGAATATGTTTTTGGTGATAAAAAAAGAGTACTCAAACATTCTTTTGGCAACGTCAAAGAAAAACCCCTAAAAGCGATTATTGAAGGCAAGGATTATCAGAACTTCTGGAACACTGTCTATAACAATCAGTATCCTTCTTGTATTGACTGTGATCTCCGGGGTGGCTGCAGCCTGGTGGAAGATACCAAATATGACTGTTATTTCAATACTCCCTCCTGCTCTGACTGCCTATGGGTTCGGAATTTTATTCGTTGCCCCTGATGGTTAGCTGGTTGAGAATAGCATCAGTTCAAATCATAGTTTGTTGTGAAAAACACGGGCAGCAGACGCCCGAATAGTGTCATCAAAAAATACGCAAATAGAAGGCCTGAGCAACTCAGGCCTTCTATTTGCATTTAGCTTATCCGGATCCGATCAGGGTTCGGGGATATCAGTGATATCGGTGAGATTGCTGAGATCATCCATATTCATAGAAGAATAATCAGTGAACACAACGTTGGATGGTGGGGTAAACTGGCTGTCAGCAATGTCGCCGTCGGAAATATCGGTAACCACCGAACTCATGGTCAGGGTACCATTACTGAGAATCTCAGTTTTCAGCGGGACACCATATCTGGTTGAAAACCACATCCGCGTATCGATGGTGCCATTTTGCCCGTCATTTTCACTGGTTTCGATATAGATCACTTTTTCGCCATTCAGGGTTTCCACCCGGGCGACCACGTTTTCGGGAAAAACGTCGGCGATATCATCGATACTGGTGACCCCTTCATCCAGGTTCAGATCACCCAGATCGGTGGTCGTTTCCTGATCTTTAAAAGAAAAACCGGTGGTCTGGCCTTCGGTATATTGATAGGTCATCCCTTCAGCGGCATTGTAAATGGTAATCTGTTTGCCAACATCCGGCATTTCCATTTCCATCCGGAAGTTATCATTTTTGGTATAGGTGGTGGAGGTGGTATCGAAGCTGCCCGCGACAGAGGTTGTGGTGGTCATTTTGAGGGAATTCGGGTAACTGAAATTCAGGCTGCTCAACAGCGCCGCGCCGCTTAGATTTTCATCCAGAGTGGCAGATTTTTCGGCCCCGGTTTGGCTTTCATCAGATTTGTCCGAATCATTGCTGCCGCTGCAACCGGCAAGCATGAATACCGATAATACAACAAAAATCACAAGTAACCATTTAGTTTTTTTCATTTTGACTGACCTGTCCTTTCTTTCATTCCTGCAAGGGTTTGCCGTAAATTCCAAGAGTACAGTGGGGTCGTCTGTTGCGAGCCCTGAATTTGTTTTTTCTATCTTAATGTGTACCCCAGGAAGAAGGGGATAATCACAGAAAAAATAAAAATCGCAGCAAACAAGGAACCATCAATTTAATGAAATTCTAAATATTATTTAGTTATAATGGCAAACATGGAGTCACACTGCTTAGCGGTGACGACAGCAGAAAAATAACGTAAAAAAGGAATGACTATGTTTATCATTGATCTATTTGTTAAAAGCGGTCTGGAAACTCTTTATTTTACCGGGGCCATCATCCTCGCCGGCTTGCTTCTGGGTGTGCTGGAAACCCAGTCCAACCGTAATTTTCAGAAAAGTTTGGGCCGAAACGCCATCATGGTGACTGGGGTGATCGGCACCCCCATTCACGAGCTCAGCCACGCCCTGACTGCTCTGATCTTTGGCCATAAAATTACCGACATCAAATTGTTTCAGCGGCCCGATCGCGATGGGGTGATGGGTTACGTGAATCATGCTTATAACGCTAAAAACATTTACCATCAGGTGGGAAATTTCTTTATTGGCATTGCTCCGATTTTTGGTGGGCTGCTGGTGATTATGGCCCTGATGGGGCTGCTGATGCCCCAGGTGCTGGAAAGCTTCATGGCTGTGTTGACCCAGGCCATGGCAGTGGAAACACTGAGCATGGCCTCATTTAACGGAATATTCACCGCTTATCTGGAACTCCTGAAGCTAATTTTTGCCTGGGATAATTTCCGGAACATCAGCTTTTATCTGTTTTTGTTTCTGGCTATTTGTATTTCCTCCCATATTTCCTTGAGTCCGGCAGACATCAAAGGCGCCTTCAAAGGTCTGATCTTCATCTTTCTGATCCTGCTGATCCTCAATGCCATCGGTCTGTCCCAGTCCATTCTGACTGTTGATGTGCTGAAATACAATATTCTGATGACCTCATTTTTAATGATTGCCGTCATTTTTTCACTGATTACCTATGTCATCAGCCTGATTGGCAGAATCTTTGCTCACTAAATTTACCGTTAACCAAAAAACCATCCGTTTCATCAGTGGATGGTTTTTTAGTTAACAGGATGATAAAAAAGCGATATTTACTCCCAATAGTCTTTGTAATTTGGCGGTTGCTCGCATATAATACCAGTATGAGACGATAACAATCGAAGGGACTAATGCCAATTTAGAGTTGCATAAAGATCCCAGGAAACAATAATCTGGGTTTGGTGGCATCAGTCCAAAGCCAACCAGGCCCTGGCAGTTCTAAACGCAATTGCATAAGAAATGGAGAGAATCGATGAATAATAAGGTTAAAAAAATCGGAATTTTAACAGGCGGCGGCGATTGTCCCGGTCTGAATGCTGTGATCCGGGCGGTGACCAAAGCCGCCATTGCCAACTACGGTTACGAGGTGATTGGCTACAAGTTCGGGTACCGGGGGCTGTACAACAACGACTTTATCAAACTGGACGCCCATAGTGTTTCGGGAATCCTCCACAAAGGGGGGACCATCCTTTACAGCTCAAACAAAGATAACCTCTTTGACTATCAGGTGGAAGAAAATGGCCAGTGCGTTAAAAAGGATGTCTCGGATGTGGCCGTGGCCAACATGAAAAAAGAAGGCGTGGATGTGCTGGTGGTGCTGGGCGGCGACGGTACCCTGACCAGCGCCAGAGATTTTGCCCGCAAAGGGGTCAATGTCATCGGGGTACCCAAAACCATCGATAATGACCTGTCCAAAACCGATGTCACCTTTGGCTTTAATTCGGCGGTGGATGTGGTCGTGGATGCGCTGGACAAACTCCATACCACGGCTGAATCCCACCATCGGATTATGATTCTCGAAGTGATGGGCCGAAACGCCGGCTGGATTGCCCTGCACGCCGGGATTGCCGGTTCTGCCGACGTTATTTTGATTCCGGAAATTCCCTTTTCGCTAGATGCCATTGTCGCAAAGATGAATGAGCGCAGCCAGCGGGGTCTGCCCTTCAGCATTATTGTGGTATCCGAAGGCGCCATGGAAAAGGGCGGCGAGCTGACGGTTTCGAAAATCGTTAGCGATTCCCCGGATCCGGTCCGGCTTGGGGGCATCGGCAATAAGCTGGCCCTGGCCCTGGAAGGCAGAATTTCCGATCATGAAATCAGAAATACGGTATTGGGTCATCTTCAGCGGGGTGGGATTACCTCGGCTTATGACCGGCTTTTATCAACCCGTTATGGGGTGGCGGCGGTGGAACTGATTGCCCAGGGCAAGTTTGGAAGTATGGTGGCACTCCAGGATGGCAAGATGACCGATGCCCCGCTGGAAGCGGTGATCGGTAAAAATAAACAGGTGGATGTCGATTCCGAACTGATCCAGGTAGCCAAAAGTCTGGGTGTTTCCTTCGGTGAATAGCACCGCGATTTCCATCTGAATGCCTTCACTTTATCGTGTTTCCAGTTTTAAAAAAATGGCCAGTCAGAAAAATTTTTCTGGCTGGCCATTTAAGGAAGTTATTGTGATTAAACCAAAAGTGGATAAGGGTTAAAAAAAGGATTGATTTTCCTCTATTCCGGGGTAACTTCAGGGGATTTGTCACTGGCTTCTTCAAGTTCGCCTTCGAGGATCACATCGTCATCGTCTACGAAAATTTCCGAAAGCACTTCAAAAAAGAAACCTTTGGCAGAGGCCAGGGATTCATTATAGGCGAACATTGCCAGTTTGTGGTAATCGACAAAGCCATCTTCATCAGCATAAGGTTTCAGACGTTGAAGAAAAAATTCTTCGGTGATGGCATCTTCAAAATTTTCCTGGACCGTGTTAAAGACTGTAATTAGTTCACTTTTCTTCATAGTTATTACCTTCTTCGGCGTTATTTCAGCCGCATCGGGCTGATAAATTAATTATAGGAGTGGGGCGTAAAATAAACAAGGTTTATTTACAAAACCAACACGTAATTTAGATGAATGGTTTTAAAAAGAATGGATTTTTTGATCTCTTTTATAGTATACTGATAATAAATTAGAATGGTTTGAATTTGTAATAGCATCGAAAGGAAGTGTAGAAGTAAATGGAATTTTTATTAGCGTTTCCGCCGGTTTTGCTGGCCTTATTTGCCGGACTGTTTACCTGGCTTGTCACCGCCCTGGGGGCATCATTGGTATTCTTTTTTAAGGAAATTAACATCAAGGTGTTAAATGCTATGCTAGGTTTTGCCGCCGGGGTCATGATCGCCGCCAGCTTCTGGTCGCTGCTAGCCCCCGCCATCGAGATGGCCGAAGGCGGCGAAATGCCGGCTTATGTGATAGTATCCCTGGGTTTTCTGGGTGGGGGCTTTTTTTTATGGCTGGTGGATAAGATTCTCCCCCATGTTCATCAGGGCACCAATCATCGGGAGGGGATCAAAACCTCCTGGCAACGGAGTGTGCTGCTGGTTCTAGCAATCACCTTCCATAATATTCCCGAAGGTTTAGCGGTGGGAGTCGCCTTTGGCGGACTGGCTTCCGGTTCCCCAGCGATGACCCTGGCCGGGGCCGTATCTCTGGCAGTGGGAATCGGGCTTCAGAATTTTCCCGAAGGGGCGGCGGTGTCGATCCCGCTGCGACGGGAAAACATGAGCCGACGCAAGGCCTTTTTCATTGGTCAGTTTTCCGGGATGGTAGAGCCTGTTGCAGCGGTGCTTGGGGCCGCTGCGGTGGTCTTTATTGCGCCGATGCTGCCCTTTGCGCTGGCATTTGCTGCCGGGGCCATGATTTATGTAGTCGCGGAAGAACTGATTCCCGAAGCCCGATTGGGTCATGAAGGGGATATTGCCACCATCGGCGTGATGTTCGGTTTTACCCTGATGATGATTCTCGATGTTGCCCTGGGATAAAAAAAATAAGGATGTCTCCTCGAGACATCCTTTAACTTATTGGATATGGGTGGACATGCTTTCAGCAAAGAGGGCGATGCCGCCAAAAATCATGTAAACTCCGGCAATGATGCCGAAACCCAGAAGCATGACAAAGGGGTTGAAAATCAGGAAAATAGATAAAAATATGTTGATGATTCCTGAAGCTAACAGCCAACCGGTTCCGGTCGCACCCTGCTTTTTCATCACCGAGGAAGCGGCAATCTGGTTCATTCCGGTCGACAGGGCAATGAAAGCGAGCATAAACGCCAAGGTGCTGGCCCGGGACAATGGATCTGAGAAGATCAGCAGAACCCCCAGTAAGACAGCCATGATACCGGAAGTCAGACTCCAGCCATTTTTGATTTCGCTTTTGGCAAAAACAATGATGTGAAAAACACCGTAAATTATCAGACCGGCAATAAAAAACCACATAATCATTTGAGCTGCAAACATTGGCGCAAAAAAGATCAGACTGCCGAGGATGACCATTATGATGGCAACAACAATCCCCAAGGTTTTGGACATTTTTAGAAAATCATTCATCTTTTGTTCCTTTCAAAAATAAATTTCAGGGTAATTTAGATCAAGTATATTTTATAATATTTCAAAAAAATTATCAAGCTAATTATAAGAAATGTAGAATTTTGAGAATGATCAAAAAATAAATAGGAAATTTAGGTTCTTGAAAAGATATTAAATGGCAATAAAAATAAAAGGAGAGAAAAAATGTTAATGATTGGACCCCACCTGTCAATCGCTGGTGGATTTAAAAAAGCTGGTGAAGAAGCGGTAAAAATTGAAGCCAATACCTTTCAATTTTTTACCCGCAACCCCCGTGGCGGAAAGGCCAAAGCCCTTGACCCCAAAGATGTAGCCGGACTCCGGCAGATTATCGATACGCAGGGGTTTGGGCCGCTGTTGGCCCATGCCCCCTATACCCTTAATATGTGTTCGGCCAAACCGGAAACCCGGGAATTTGCCCGGATGGTTTTTAAAGAAGACCTGTTACGGTTGGAGGAACTGCCCTGTGAACTCTATAATTTTCATCCCGGTAGTCACACCGGCCAGGGGGTGGAAAAGGGCATTGCCGGGATTGTCCAGATTCTCAACGAAGAAATGTGGGCCGAACAGAAAGCCACGGTGGTGCTGGAAACCATGTCCGGAAAAGGAACCGAAATTGGCAGATGTTTTGAAGAATTGAAAATGATCATTGATCAGGTGGCGTTGCCTGATAAAATGGGGGTTTGTCTGGATACTTGTCATGTTTATTCTGCGGGATATGATGTGGTGGAAAATCTGGATGGGGTGTTGGCAGAATTTGATCGGATCATTGGCCTGGATTACTTGAAATGCCTGCATTTAAACGACAGTATGATGCCCTTTAACTGCAATAAAGACCGCCATCAAAAAATTGGCTTGGGGACGCTGGGAATTGAAACGTTTAAGCAGATTGTGACCCATCCGCAGTTGAAAGACTTGCCTTTTTTTCTGGAAACGCCCCAGGAAGATCCCCTGGCTTATCAAAAAGAAATTGAATTACTCCGTTCTTTTTGAACAACCCGAAATTGTATATCGTAATAAAAAAAAGCAGCGATGGCGCACCCATCGCTGCTTTTTTTATGCCGTATTTAAACACAAGACAAATTCCTAAATCAATAACGATAGCACATAGCCCAACAGCATATCTTCATTGACATCCCAGGGATCTGCCATAATGGCCGCATCTTCTTCAGTTAATTCCGGATGGCGGGCGGCATAGCTTTCAAAGTAGTCCAGATATTCAGATTTGATGGTTTCCATAAAACACCTCGCTAATATTTTCCGTGATCGATTACATACTGATGAACCGCCTGGAGTTTTTCCAGATCCAGGCCTTTACCCCGCAGAATGGATTTGCCGGTGGTAAAAATATAGCCGCCTCCGGGAGCCCCTTCCGCGATCATTTTTTTGGCAATATCAATGCATTGTTCAGTGGAGTGGGATTTCAGGGCCTCAATGGGATAGTTGCCCATGATGCACATGGTCTTGCCCACCTTTTCCTTAATTGTCTTCATTTCGCCGTATTCAAAAATGCCTACCACATTGGGGTTCAGGCTGCCCAGATAATCGTATAATTTGGACCAGTTGCCTTCAATAAACAAGGCCACCGTGTAGCCCATACCGGTAAGGGTGTTGACCAGTCGGGAAAAGGTTGGCCAGTAAAAACGTTCAAACTGTTTGGGGTTTAAAAATGACGGCATATGCAGAGGCATAAAGATGGCCGGGATTTTTTTGGGTGGCCCGGTATAGCTGGTAACCCCCCACCGCAGCAGCAGCGGAAACAGCGCCTCGCAGGCCTGCTCGACCAGCTCGGGACAGCGATGCATATCCACTGAGATCCCCATAAAACTGCGGAGCTGATCGGCCAGAAAATCAAAAGGGGCTTCAATCATATTATCAGAAATAATCGGGACTCCCACCGAGGCACTGCAGTGGACGTCAATTTCCTGAAGGATTCGGGAATTGCGCATATAACTGAGTGCGCCTTTGGCCAGGTTAAGTCCGCCCAACCCGCCGGGCTGATCAAAAGCCTTGTATTGCCGGGGCAGGACCTTATCCACCAGGGTCTTGAAGGGATCCTTAATCAGTTCTTCATACTCGCTGGCTAGCATGCCGCAAACCTCAGGATGCTGCATAAAGCCATCCTTATTAGGAACAAAATTCTGGGATCCGATGGCCGTATACAGCCCCGGACATCGTAAAAAGGCTGAAGTAGCGGCATCTACCTTCATGTCCTGATAATAAATGGGCAGACATTCTCTGACAATCTCCAGATCCCAGGTGGCCGATTTGAGGTGACGGCCGCAATAATCCACAGCCACCTCGGGGCCGTTTAAGGCAAAAATTGGGATCCGGTCTGGTTTTTCCAGATTAACTGCTTTTTCAATACGGATCAATCGCTCATCCAATAATCTTTTGGCATCACTCATTTATATTGACCTTTATCCTTTAATATAGAAATCATTTTAAATATTACATATGTTCAAATTATCATTATTCTTGACAATTGTCAATATTTATTGAGTCTAAAATGGTGCTTGAAAATAGTGCTTGATTCCGGAAAAAGAATGTGCTATCATGATGTTAATATGTGAGCAAGTGTTCACATATTAAGGAGAAGCGATGGATAAAGTTTTGAAAAACGATCATACCGAAGAAACCTTATTTGAGGTGGCCGAATTTTTTAAGGTGCTGGGCGATCCCACCCGAATAAAAATTGTTTCTGCACTGTTTGAAAATGGTGAGTTGTGTGTGAATGATATTGTCAATCTGGTGGATGTCAGCCGAACGGCGGTGTCCCATCAACTACGGATCTTGAAAGATAAACGGATCATCAGTTACCGAAAAGAAGGTCAAATGAAATTTTATCACCTGGACGATGCCCATGTGGAAGTGATTGTCCTATTGACGATCACCCATTTAAGTCATCACTAGGTGTAGCGAAAAGAGGTTATCAGCATGAAAGTATTTTTAGAAGGACTCAACTGTGCCAATTGTGCCGGGAAAATTGAAAAACTGGTTGGCAAAATGCCGAATGTCAGAGCGGCTAGTCTGTCCCTGGCCACTGGGTCACTGGTGATTGACGAAGGGGAGGGATTTGCTCAGGAAGAAACCTATGATGCGATCGTCAAACTGGTTCATTCCCTGGAACCCCATGTGGTCGTTTCGAAAAACCGGAAACGATCGGCTGCAGCAGAACCCTGCGGTTGTGAAGGTCATTCGGATGATGATCATGCGGCCCTGGCGCCCCATGAACACGGGCAGGCCCTGGGAGATATGGATAAACGGCAGAAGCTTGAGCTGATTACGGCGATTGGATTATTTATGCTGGGTTTTGTTTTCCAGGCATTGCTTCCGGCCAATCTGGAAGTGATCACCATTGGCGTTTTCCTGGGCGCTTATTTACTGGCTGGGTATCGGGTTATTTTACTGGCTTTTCGAAATATTGGTCAGGGTCAAATCTTTGACGAAAATTTCCTGATGACCATCGCCACCTTTGGCGCTCTGGTCTTAACCGAATGGCCGGAAGCTGCGGGAGTCATGATCTTTTTTGGGATCGGTGAATATTTCCAGGATCGGGCCGTCGACAATGCCCGCCGCTCGATTGCCGAAACCATCAGTTTCAATGCCATCACCGCCAATCGGGTTGGCCCCGAAGGCGAGGTTGTTATTGATGCCAAACTGGTTAAGGTGGGCGATGTGCTGGTGATCAAACCCGGCGAAAAAATCCCTGCCGATGGGGTCATCCTGCAAGGGCTTTCCCATTTGGACACCTCTCCGCTGACCGGGGAATCTTATCCCCGCAAAGTTGAAAAGGGGGATGAAATCCTCAGTGGGATGATTAACGGCAATGCGGTGCTGAAGGTGCTGGTTACCAAAGACTATGAAAACTCTACCGCCATGAAAATTATGCATCTGATTGAAGAAGCCAGCGATAAAAAAGGCAAAACTGAGAAGTTCATCACCAAGTTTTCGCATTACTATACCCCTATTGTGGTATTTTCAGCCATTGCCATGGCCATTATTCCGCCGCTGCTGATTCCCGGGGCGTCTTGGGAAACCTGGTTTTACCAGAGTCTGATCTTCCTGGTGGTCTCCTGCCCCTGTGCCCTGGTGTTATCGATACCGATCAGTTATTTCGGCGGTATTGGCCGGGCTTCCAAGGAAGGGGTGCTGATTAAAGGCGGAAATTATCTGGATGTTCTTTATCAGAGTAATGTCTTTGTTTTTGACAAAACCGGTACCCTGACCCAGGGTGAATTCAAGGTCATCAAAACCGTACCAGCAACCGGGTTTAGCGAAGTCGAGCTGTTAGCAGCGGCGGCTGCCGGGGAACACTATTCCAACCATCCCATTGGTAAGGCGATCACCGCTTATGCCCGGCAGGATGTGGACGAAAACCGGTTGAAAAATTACGCCGAAATTCCCGGCAAAGGAACCCGGGTCGAAGTTGACGACCAGGTGATTCTAGCCGGAAATAAGAGTTTGCTGCAGGATCATCAGATTGGGGTGGCCGAAAATAACGAAGCGGGCACGATTGTGTATCTCGCCATCGATAATCAACTGGCCGGATACCTGGTGCTGGGGGACATGGTTAAAGAAAGTGCCTTCGCTGCCCTGCAACAGTTAAAGAAACTGGGGGTCAGAAAAACAGTGATGCTCAGCGGCGATAATTCACAGGTCGCCAACCAGATCGGTAAGCAGCTGCAGCTGGATGAAGTGCGGGGGGATTGCTTGCCCCAGGATAAGGTGGCTGCCTTTGAAAAAATAAAGCTGGATAATAAGGATGGAAAAACGATCTTTGTCGGCGACGGCATGAATGATGCCCCGGTGCTGGCCATGGCCGATGCCGGCATCGCCATGGGCGCTCTGGGTTCAGATGCGGCCATTGAGGCTGCCGATATCATTCTGATGAAAGATGACCCCATGGACATTGTCAAATCAGTGGATATTGCCAAGTATACCCGACGGATCATGATTCAGAATATTGTTCTGGCATTGGGGATAAAGATCACGGTCCTGACCATGACCTTCTTTGGCATGGGTGAAATGTATCTGGCGATTTTTGCCGACGTCGGCGCCGCTATTTTGACTATCCTAAATACCACCCGGATCCTGCGCTACCGGGGCTTCTGGCAGAAAAGAAGGTAATTAAGCATTTTATATAATAATATAAACAGAGCGGTAAAATTTCACGAAATTTTACCGCTCTGAATTTTTTGCGCTCATTTTAATCAGGGTTACAGATCTAATCGTTCAATAGTATCGCCAATTTTGACGAGACCACCGTTAATGACGGCGGTAAAGACGACTTCGTGTGCCAGCGGACAGATTTGCTGGCTATCGGTAATCTCACAGCCAAAGCACTTTTTGCCAACTTGGGTAATTTTTTGGACCGTGTCGCCAATTTTCAACAGACTTCCGACCGGAAGTTTGTAGAGCTCGATATTTTCAGTAATGACATTTTCATTAAACCGTTTGGTGCACAATCCGGAGAGGTGCAGTTGTTCCATTTTTTGGATGCTTTCGATCCCGAAAAAACTTACCTGCCGCAGATCCTTGCCACCGTGGCGGTCACCTTCGATACCAAAATCTTTAATGAAAAAACCAGATGTCTCAAGGGGGACAGTCTGGCCCTTTTCAACGCTCTTATATAATTTAATAACGCAGCTCATCGTTTCGCTCCTTAACTAGTACAGCATTGCAAAAATGTCTGTGAATTAAATTGTTAATGGTACTCCTGCATAGGTCCATTTAAAAGGATGAGCCGTAAGGTTGTATTGTTCCACGAATTTTTGGATGCTTTTCATTAATTCTGCTATGGAAGAAT
>NZ_JAUSPS010000057.1 GCF_030652775.1 Acetobacterium sp.
CGCACGGGCCGGCGCCGGGTCTTCCCCGGGAATCTGCAGCGGCTTGCCTTCCTGGGCCATCTGGCACAGCGCGGCAGCGACTTCCTCGGCACCGACGTTCTGCTCCTCGGCAATCTGCGCGACGATGTTGGCGAAGAAATCGAGGCCTTCGGCATTGAGCACTTCAGCGACTTTCTCCTTGAAGCCGGCGACGCGCTTGTTGGTCACGTCGGCACGCGACGGCAGGGTCAGCGGCGCGATCGGCGACCGGGTGGCGCGCTCGATGGTGCGCAGCATGCGGATTTCACGCGGGGCGACGAAGAGGATGGCGTTGCCGGTGCGGCCGGCGCGGCCGGTACGGCCGATACGGTGCACATAGGCTTCGGTATCGTAGGGAATGTCGTAGTTGACCACGTGGCTGACGCGTGGCACGTCGAGCCCGCGGGCGGCGACGTCGGTAGCGATGACGATGTCGAGAGCACCCGACTTCAGTTGCTCGATGACGCGTTCACGCATTTGCTGGTTAAGGTCGCCGTTCAGGGCGGCAGCGGCGTAGCCACGGGCAGCCAGCTTGTCGGCCAGTTCAACGGTGGCATTCTTGGTGCGAACGAAGATGATGGCGGCGTCGAATTCTTCTTCGACTTCCAGAATGCGGGTCAGGGCGTCGAGCTTGTGCATGCCGGAAACCTGCCAGTACACCTGACGGATGGCGGCGACGGTGGCGGTGGCTGACTTGATCTTGATCTCGCATGGCTCGACCAGATACTTCTGGGCGACGCGGCGAATCTGTTCAGGCATGGTGGCCGAGAACAGGGCTGTCTGGTGGGTGGCCGGGGTGCGCTCAAGAATCCATTCGACGTCGTCGATGAAGCCCATGCGCAGCATTTCGTCAGCTTCGTCGAGAACCAGGGTCTTCAGGTTGTCGAGATTGAGCGTCTTGCGCTCCAGGTGATCCATGACGCGACCCGGGGTGCCGACAATAATGTGGGCGCCGCGTGACAATTGCTTGAGCTGGATGGTGTAGCTCTGGCCACCGTAGATCGGCAGCACATGGAAGCCGGGCAGGTTCTTGGCGTAGCTTTGCAGCGCCTC
>NZ_JAUSPS010000067.1 GCF_030652775.1 Acetobacterium sp.
CAATTCAAAACCTAAACTCTTTTATCATTGGGAGAAGGGTATCAAACCAACGATTGGATAACAAGAGCCGTATGACGCGAGAGTGTCACGTACGGTTCTGTGAGAGGCTTGGGGTGAAATTCCCCTTGCCTACTCGACTAACAAGGTGCCTTACATTACGGAAAAATCTATGAGATAATAACCTTGGTTATTACGGGGTGGCGGAGCCACCCAATCTCCTGAAATAGAGCCAGCTGATCCGTTATACGGAGCCACTGCACCGAAAGAGGGAGCCAGTGCCTGAATGGCTCCCATGATTGCTTGAATTATTTTATGCTACGCTTTCTTCGTCGCATCGAAACATCACCATCAATGATCATCGTGTAAGCCGATGGGACAATACGGTCAAGGATTGAATCCGCCAGAGCCCCGCTGCCCAGGCGTTCATGCCAACCTTCGGCAGTAAATTGAGAACAGAAAATTGTGGACGTCTGGCCACAACGGATTTCCATCAGCTCCAGCAGATCACGCTGTAAAGACAAACGGTGCCTGTCAGTGCGCCAAGATAAGGGCGGATCATAGTGTGTCCTGAAGTGCTTGAATGAAGTTAAAAGGGGGGGGCAAACAGTCAAGTGCATGCTTTATAAGAGATGAGAGAAGACCTCTCGGAATCGGTATTCAGGTACGGATTCCAAACCACCATTGGGTGCTGTAATCAAAAGTTATGGTACTGAGCGCAATTGGAAAAGGCTAAAGAATTAGTCAGGTACGTGCCATGAAGTTGAACGAAAGTGAAGAGTCCGATGAATGAAGCGTCGTTAGCCCATTAAAACAGTCAAAACCAGATGCTTATGATACATCTGGGACAAATCTAGAAGATACCTGATTACTGATTAGATGACTGTCGGCGTAAAGGCTACAAGAGCATGGCATAGGCTCTTATAAGGAACAGGAGAATTCTAAACTGTAATGTTAAGCGAAAAATCCAAGCGCCAAAATGTCAAGGATGAAAGTAGTGAAGAACAGTTTAGATGCGGAAGAGTTCGTACTAGTGAAGAAGTCGTTGTAATGGCGATGGAGCGAAGGGACTCTGTTATCTATACTTCAAGAATAAAACAACCAGAGATGGGAGGATCTTATTATGGAAGGAAAATCGTTTCTTATTTCAAAACATTTAATACTCGAAGCATACAAATGTGTAAAAGCAAATAAGGGTGCTGGGGGAATAGATGGAATAGACTTTGATAAGTATGAAGAAAATCTGAAAAACAATCTGTATAAATTGTGGAATCGTATGTCATCAGGAAGTTATTATCCAAATGCTGTAAGAGGGATAGAAATACCTAAGAAGAATGGAAAAGTTCGTTTACTAGGTATACCCACAATTGAGGACCGTGTTGCTCAAATGGTAGTAAGAAAGCATTTTGAACCTTGTGTTGAGCCGAGTTTCTATGAAGACTCATATGGGTACAGACCACAAAGGTCTGCTATAGACGCGATAAAGGTTACAAGAGAAAGGTGTTGGAAATTGCCATGGGTGATAGAGTATGACATTGTGGGTCTATTCGATAACATAGACCACAGGAAAATGATGAAAGCTGTTAGATATCACACAGATGAAAAGTGGATTATTCTTTATATTGAGAGATTTTTGAAAGCGTCAATGATACTACCATCAGGACAAAGAGTGGAAAGAACATCTGGTTTCCAATCAGTTGCGCTAGTTTCCGATCATCCAAACTCACTGAAGAATTTGAATTCTCCAACCAGTCCCATCTTTTTTGTTCTAAATTGCCGTCAGTGCCGACAGTCGTGACAATTTTCTGACGGGATGGACGGGACTGTCGGCACTGACGGAGGAAAAAGATGGGTGACTATTCGGAATTGGATAGCCGACACAAAACTAATCCACTGGACAATATCCAATCCATCAATTGAAATGAAAGGGTGATGCCAATCAAAGTGATCAATTCGGCCAATCTCGAACAAGCATCAATTTTAATAGCATTTTAAAGGGAAATCAATTATAATTAAGGCAAAGAAGGTGAACGAATGAAAAATAGTGAGACAAAAATACAGAATCCCCATGACAAGTTTTTCAAGGAAATATTCTCCAATCCGTTAGTGGCCAGAGATTTCATCGAGAACTACCTACCCGAACCGATTTTAAAAATAGTTGATCTAAATGAACTGGAAATTCAGAATGGTAGCCATGTTGATGAAGAACTCAGTGAGTTATTCTCAGACATGTTATTCAGGACAAAAATCAATCAGCGGGACGGTTATCTTTATTTTCTGTTTGAACACAAGAGCTATCCTGACAGAATGGTTGCACTGCAGTTACTGACGTACATGGTTCGCATCTGGAACCAGAAAGTCAACAGAGAAAATGACACCCATATCCCAGTGATCATCCCGCTGGTGATTTACCATGGAAAAACGCAATGGAAGATTGGACCGATGCTTAGCGATCTGATTATGGATTTTGATATGTTACCGGAAGAAGTCAAACAAATGACACCGGATTATCGCTACCAGCTCTATGACTTATCTCAGTTTTCAGATGAAGAAATCAAAGGAAATGCAGAATTGATGATTGCATTGTCCATTTTCAGAGATGTTTTCAAGAAAACTAGTCAGGAATTTCTGGAAACGATTTTAAAGGCAGCCAGAGCTCTGGATGAGTTGGAGGAAAAGGAAACGGGGCTTCAGTATTTTGAAACCTGCATGCGTTATATTCTAACATCCGGTCCACCGCTGTCAAAGGATCAATTGAATACCGTTATTAAGCAATTAGCCGTAACCTACAAGAAAGGGAGTGAAGTAACCATGACATTAGCTGAAGTTTTAAGAGAAGAAGGTTTTGAAGAAGGTATTGAAAAAGGAAAAAAAGAAGGAATTGAAGAAGGAAAAAAAGAACTGGCGATTGGTCTCGCAATTAATCGATTGACCAAGAGATTTGGAATAATGCCTTCAGAGTATCGGGAAAAAATCAATACCCTTGATCTGAATTCTCTGGAAATGTTGAATTACGAAATCGATGATTTAAAATCGATCGAAGATGTCAGGAAGTTCTTAGGTATCTGATTTCAGGAACCGATTGAGCAATGCATGAGGACGGAATCAGTGGGCAGATGGAGTGCCACCAATCACTGAACAAATGCTTGATCTCCAAAAAATTTCTCCCGTATTTGCCGTCAGTCCCGTCAGTGCCGACAGTTTTGAATGGTTGCTGACAGGACTGCCACGACTGTCGGGATTTTTAGGAAGAGGTGACACGGGGACGTTTCACTTGTCACATTATGTAAAATATGGTATAATGGTCGCAAACACGGAGAATGGAGGAAAACATGGCAAGGCTGGCTAGAATAAAAAGTACCACAGGAGTATATCATGTGATGTTAAAAGGGATAGACAGTCGAAACATCTTTATGGATGAAGAAGACAAACTTTTCTTTATGGAAAAACTAATACGGGCAAGAGAATTAGGAGAATTTAAGCTCTATGCCTATTGCCTGATGGATAATCATGTACACTTGCTCCTGAAAGAAGGCGAAGAGCTAGGAGTAAGCATCAAACGAATAACGGTCGGATATGTCCGATATCATAACCAAAAATATGGGAGAACGGGTCATTTATTCCAAAACCGTTACGTTAGTGAACCTGTTGAAAATGAACGTTATTTATTAACAGTCATTCGATATATACATAATAATCCAATGAAGGCAAATATGGTAGCAACGCAAGCAGAATATACATGGAGTAGTTATCAAAAATATCTCGAAGCCTATAAAAACATTTTCTGTTGGGTTGATACTGAGTTGATTCAAAGTTATTTTAAAAATATTGCCGATTTTGAAAAGTTCTCATATGAAGAAAATCAGGATGATTGTCTTGATACAAGAGCTTTTGTAAAATGTACGGATGAGGGTATCAAGGATTTTATTAAAGCAAATCAGCATTATTCCAGAATAATGGATTTAACGAAGACAGAACGAGATGAATGTATCCTGATAATATATAAGGAAACCGGTAGCAGCATTCGACAATTGAGCAGGGTATTAGGAATCGGGAAACGAATTGTCGAAAATGCTATAAAAGAACAGTAAGCGACAGTCTCATGGTTTCGGAAAAATATAATGAGGTGGGATGATGGAAATAAAGCAATGTATTGAAACAATAACAGATTGTCAGAGCTGGAAACAATTATTAATGAGTCATTCAAAAGAAGAACTTGCTGAATTAATAATCCATAGGATGTTAAGAGATTCTGGTTTCAGCAGAGAATTATATCACAAATTAGTGAAACGATCATTATCAGTTAAAGAGACAATTGATGATTATGAAACTGAAGTTGGTTATGAAATGAACAAAAATATTCCGGATGTGTACTTTTTAATGATTCTAAGCGATAAATTATTGGAGCGTGCAGAATGTACAGATAATTTGCTGGATCAATTAAAATTGTATGTTTCTGTCATTATGAATCTTGATCGCGTAATTGAATATGGAGCGGGATTTAGAAATGAAGACGAATTTGTGCTTATTGAAGTGATGGATACTTGTCGTGATTTGATGCTGGCTGCCATTAAAAAACATAGTAAAGATTTATCAGCTGAGGAATTGAGCAAAGTATCGGAGTACTTAAAAACTGAATCTGTGAGATACTGTTCAATTGACAATGAAAACCGTATCGAAACAGCATTCGAGAAAGTGGCATCACTGACAGAAGGAAGAACCGGAATTACCAAGGATGGAGCATATGTAAGAGGAGCAAGTTATTATAGAAATTTAAAATAGTGTGATATTGTGTTGGTTGGTTGAGTTACAAAGAATAGTGACGATTCGGGTTCTTCGGGACTCGGGTCGTCTTTATTAATTTTTTAAGTGGCTGTGAAGTGGCTGGAAAATCTGGAGGAATCTGTCTGGAAAAGATTCGGCTGGTGGTTCTGGTTTGCAGCTTTAGTCTATTTCCAATCAATTGCGCCAGTTTCCCAGCTACCAGACTGGTCTATCCCTCAGCCACAGAACGACCATCAATTTTAATAGTATTTTAAAGGGAAATCGGGTATAATATGAAATACATAAGCAGGTGAACGAATGAAAATAAAACAAATTCATGACAAGTTTTTTAGGGCGACCTTCGCAAATCTGGAAGTTTCACAGAATTTTTTGAAGGAATCGTTGCCTGAATCAATATTGAAGACCATTGATCTGCAGAATCTTGAATTGCAGAATGGCACCCATATCAGCAAGGAATTGGAAGAAACCCGTTCGGATCTGTTATTTCGAACAACCATCAATCAGCAAGAAGGGTATCTCTATCTCCTTTTTGAACACAAGAGTTACCTTGACAAAAATGTGGGTTTGCAGTTATTGACATATTTAGTCAACATCTGGAATCAGAAAATCAAAAATGAAAAATCCAAACATATCCCCGTGATCATTCCGATGGTTATTTATCATGGCAAAAGAAACTGGGAACTTGGAAATTCTCTGGACACCATGATTCTTGGTTATGATGACTTGCCGGATGACATTAAAAAGGGGATTCCTAATTTTAGTTACCATGTCTATGATCTGAATCGCTTTTCAGATGAAGTAATCGTGATGGGATCACTTTACTATGTGGTACTTTCAATTCTGAAACATGTCAACCGGCATGATGAACAGGCGCTGCTCGAAGCCCTCAAAAGAGTTGCTGCAGCCCTGAATGCGATGAATGAAAAACAAACAGCCACGGAATATTTTGAAACCTGTCTACGGTATGTTTACGAAATTGTACCAGAATTTTCAAATGTGAACTCAAATGTTGTTCAAAAATACATTGAAGGAATCTTTCCTGAAGGGAGTGAAGTAGCTATGACATTGGCAGAAGTTTTGAGAGAAGAAGGCTTTGAAAAGGGTATCCAAAAGGGTATTGAAAAAGGGAAAAAAGAAGGCGTTGAGGAAGGGCTTGAAAAAGGAATTGAAGCCATGAGCAGTTTGGCAATTAATCGGTTATCAAGCAAATTTGGAATCATGCCTGCTGAATATCAGGAAAAAATTGCGGCATTGGATCTGAAGATGTTGGAATTGCTTAATTACGAAATTGACAGATTCACAAGCATCGACGATGTCAAAAAGTTCTTAGGTATCTGATTTCAGGAAATGATTGGAGCAATGCATGAGGACGGAATCAGTGGGCAGATGACGTGCCACCAATCACTGAACTAATCCACAATCTCACTGAAGAATTTGAATTCTCCAACCAGTCTCATCTTTTTTGTCCCCAAATTGCCGTCAGTCGTGACAGGTGAATTTCGGTTGTGATCGTTCCGGACTGCATCCCCCAGCCGATCTGACGATAGTAGCAATCAATCCCGACGATGGAGCCAATGGTTCCGGTGTCAGAATTGAAATTCCATTTGTCACCATTGCCGGGACTGGGGGAAAAACGGATCAAAATTAAGTGGCTATCTTCGATTTCGCAGAAAATCGTTCTAGATTTCCCCACAATCATCGGTTCCCTGAATTACCCCCCCATCTTAAAGACAATAATTGTGAAGATCATTGGCTTAAATAGTCAATGATCTTTAATACTTTTTTGAGGAACCTAGCCCAATGGCTGAATATTTCGGTTGAAAACCCCGTCGCAAAAGTCGGTTATTTTTGCGGCTGGTATATTCCCGGTCAACCATCAGACCGAACCGGTCTTCAAACGGAACATCCGCCATAGAGGGGTCGTTCAATTCCCTATCTCAAATACCGTATTACTTTGAGGGTTGTGTCAGAAAATTTAATAACCAAAATCATTGCAAGAATATAACTTTCCAGTTATAATGAGGGCATAACAGAAAGATTAATAAGAAATATGTATAAGATAAACTTTTACACTGATCAAAGCGGGAACGTTCCTGTACGAGATTATTTGGATGAGCTTGCAAGTAAAAATGACAAGGACAGCCGAATAAAATTTAATAAAATACAAGACTATATTCAAATGTTGAGTGAAAATGGAACAAGAGCTGGTGAACCCTATGTTAAACATTTAGAAGGGGATCTTTGGGAATTAAGACCGTTAAGAGACCGTATTTTATTTATTGGTTGGAATGGAAATCGTTTTATTCTACTTCACCATTTCATGAAGAAGACACAAAAAACCCCGAAACGTGAGATTGAACAAGCGAAACGGTGTATGAAAGATTTTGTTGAAAGGAGTAAATAGACATGAGTAACAAAAAAATAAGCCCAATTGGTGAAAGTTGGGAAGACTATCGAAAGAGAACATTCACCCCGGAAGAAATAATGGAATCTGATTTGAGAGTAGCATTAATAAGTGAATTAATTCGAGCCAGAAATGATCAGGGAATCACTCAAAAACAATTGGAAGAAGCCAGTGGTGTTAAGCAACCCGTAATTGCCCGAATGGAAAAAGGGACAACTGATCCCCAATTGATGACCATTTTAAAAATATTAAGACCACTAGGAAAAACTCTGGCCATTGTGCCAATTGAAGAAGAACCACACCGAAACATTCATTTTAAAACATTTAAAAAGGGCAGCACATTCAAACAAAAAACCATTAGATAACCAGAATCAGTGAGTTTCTGAATCAAACCCCCATCTTAAATACCGTATAATTGTGAAGACCATTGGCTTAAGCAGTCAATGGTCTTTAATACTTTTTTGGAGGAAATCAGTATGGATCCCAACTACTATCAAAACAGTCCCGACTTCATGGGTGGCACCGTAGCCGACAGCTTTAAATGGCCTTGGAGCTTATTGGGTAACCAATGCTCCGGTGATGCGTTTATGGTCAGGTTCGCCGATGATTCGGTGTTTTGTTTCCAGTATGAGCATGGAGCAAAAGCATTCTATTAAGAGCTAAAGTTAAGATCTGCTCGCACCTGTAAGAAAACAGCCGAAATCGAGGGTGCCACACCCACAACTTTTCATTTATATTGTTATTAAAATAGTGTATAATATCAGCAATGAATTGTTTAGGTACGACAAATATTTTTATGAAAGGCGGTGGGACATGACCAATGAGGCGTTCCAACAGCTTGTCCTGGAGAAACTGGGTCAACTGGAAACGGGTTTAGATGGTGTGAAGTCGGAACTCGGTGAGGTGCGCGGAGAGCTGAGCGAAGTCAAGAGCGATGTCACCGGGATTAAGGTTGAGCTGAGTGAAGTCAAGAATGATGTCACAAGCATCAAAACTGAACTGAGCGAAATCAAAACTAAGCTTGAGGTAGTGTATGATCAAACGGCCGTTTTGACTGAGTTCAAGACCGACACAGCGCGACATTTTGCTGAGATCAAAGAGACTCTGAGTTTTGTATTACATAAAGAACTGGAAAATGAACGAGATTTATATGTACTAAAAATGAAACAGGTTAAATAAGCTTTTTAAAAGACAAAAAAGCTTCCTGTAGTTAACGTGCATGCTCAAAACTTTGGTTGGCTTGACTGGACGACGGTTTACCAGGCCAGTATGTTCGCCAGTTAAGGTACTGGATTGAGGATATCAAATACTAAAAGTAAGACGATTTGGGTATCAAATACTCAAATCGTCTTTTTAGGTTGGTGGTGATAAAGGATTAATTCAAACCAATCCAAACTTAGATTGCCAAAAAGACCGTAAAGGTGTAAAATTCAAGGTATGATAACACGAGAAGAACTAAAAATAAAACAATTCTAAGTGGAGGTACAGAGTGAAAAAACTAGGTATAGGTATTATTACAGGCTTGTGTATGATGACCATGGCATTTACGACAAGCGTTTTTGCTGAAGAAGCAGATACAGAAACGGACATGACCGTTGGGGTGACATATCGAACGCATATTGAAAACGATGGCTGGGCTCAGGGGTGGATGAATGATGGCAAATTGTCTGGATCAGAAGGCAAAGGGCTTCGGTTGGAAGGGATTGAGATTGAACTGACTGGCGATGTTCCGGATGGACTGGGAATACAATACCAGACGCATATTCAGAATCAGGGCTGGGCACAAGGTTGGGTTTCTAATGGTCAAATGGCTGGTACGGAAGGCTTGAGTTTGAGACTGGAGGCCATTGAAATCAGACTCACTGGTACCGAAGCCTCGGACTACTCAATCAAATATCGAACCCACATTCAGAATCAGGGCTGGGCGCAAGGCTGGGTCGCCGATGGCGTCTTGTCTGGCTCGGAAGGCAAGGGACTGAGACTGGAAGCGATTGAAATTCAAATTGTTGAAACACCAGTGAAAATTGCCTTTGATAAGTATCAGGCAGTATTGGCTCAGGTCAATGAAGATAATTACACCAGCCCTTCCTGGGCGCTGTATCAGGCCGTTGTTGCGGGTAATGTTGTTACCAAAGATGATATTGCCAATAAAATAACGGAAGCTACAGCGGCAATTGAAAAAGCTCAGGAAAGCCTGGTGAAAAAGGCTGATCTTAGTATTTATAATGATGTTCTAGATAATGTCAAAGAGTCTGATTATTCGGCAGCGAGCTGGGAAATCTATCTGACCGTTGTTGCTGATAATGTGGTGACAGCAGAAGATACTCAGGCCGAGGTTGACGCCGCCACCATTGCCCTGATCAAAGCGCAAAAGGATCTTTTTAAACTGGCTGATTTGACAGCTTACGAAGCTGCTCTGGCGGCCGTGTCGGAGGATATGGTAAAATCAGGCTGGTCCGCATATAAGGTAGTCGTGGATGCTAATGTAGTTTCTAACATGGATTCTCAGGCTGAAGTGGATGCAGCTACAGCAAAAATTCTGGAAGCCCAGAAAAATCTGGTGCTTTATTCAAATTTGACGGCGTTTAATCAGGCCATTGCCCTCTATGTACAATATGGTGGGGATGCCGCTAATGCACCCTATACGTCGACTCCCTGGAATGACTATACCGCTAATTGTGAGACATATGGCACCTTGACAAACGGGGTTTGGGCATATGATGTGATTACTAAAAACACCGCTCAAACCACAATTGATACGGCTGCTTCTGATATCAACAGCTATATTACAAAGCTTGTCAAGACCGCTGATCTGACGGCTTTTAATACCGCCAAAAATATTAAAATAACAGATGGCCCTTATACCACTGTTTCGTTTACCACTTACGCCAATGACAGCCAGGTAAAAGCCATTGCGGAACTTTCAGCCGATACCATGAAGGGTTATACACAAAGTGTGGTAGATAGCTATACCGCAACATTGATCGCCCTTCAACAATCAATTTTAGTCAAAGGCTCTGATCTGACAGCGTACAATACAGCGCTTGCAGCGGTGAAACAATCAAATTATACGCCGGAATCCTGGTCTGTTTATCAGGCTGTGGTAACGGCCAATGTGGTGACCGCTGATAACACCCAGTCAGTGGTAGATGCGGCGACGTTAAAAATTGTAGCGGCTCAGAAAAAACTGGTCTATACCGGAGCTTATGTTATTTCCACTGCAAAAATCAATTCGTCCTATTTTGGGGTACAAAAGGTTGGGGATAATATCCTGACCCGAGCGGCAGAGATGATTACAGCAGCGGGATTTACTAAAACCGATTATACCATCAGTTTTAGTCGGATTGATCAGGGAACAGCGGTGATTAACCCGACAACCGGTGTGATCACAGATGAAGGTAATACGGTCGCAACAGTCACCTTTACGATCACCCCGCTTAATGGTGGTGTTGCGGCAACAACATCAAATGTTGAAGTATATATTAATCCATAGAACAAATATAAAGCAAACAAAAAAATAACGGGGCTTTTGAGGAAGGAAGAGGGATGAAAAAAGAATTCAAACAATGGCTGAGTCTGATGTTGGTGTTTTTAATGATACTGACATCACTACCGCTTAATGTATTGGCCGAAGACGGTGGGATGACTACGATGGAGACTGATGGCGTTTTCACCTGGACGGCAGTAGCAGGAGGGGTTGAGATTACTGGCTATGACGGTGGTGGGGTCGCTGTAGAAATCCCAGATATGCTAGATGGCAAAAAGGTCGTTGGTATTGGCAGCAATGTCTTTAACGGCAAGGCAATCACCAGCGTAAAATTTACCAACAACCTGCTTTATCTAAAAGATGGCGTATTCAATAACTGCGACGCATTGGTTGAAATTGAACTTCCCACTTCCTTGACCGCCATTCGTTCAGTTGAAGAAAACCCGACCTTCGGAAATTGCGAAAAGTTGAAAAAGGTAAGTATTCCGAAATCAGTGACTGACATGGATGGCTATGGGATGTTTAAGGGCAGTCCGTTGGTAGAAATCGATGGTGAGGCACCCTCAGCGGCAAAAGACTATGCGTTGGAAGCCAATCCGGAAATAACATTTAATATCATCGAATTTCTGGTGGTAGATGACCTCCAGGTTTCACCTGATAGTGAAATCAGTGTAGGTAATCCGGTAACGCTGACGGCAACCGCTTCTGGTGGCAGCGGAATAATCAAATATGATTTCTTCTGGGATCTGGTCAGTTTTGATGGAACGACGTCTACGGATAGCATTACCGAAGATAGCGCCTTGAACACGGTCAGTTTTAATCCAACCAAAGCTGGAACCTATACCTTTTATGTTAGAGTAGAAGATGACAAGGGAAAAATGGCACAAAAGTCCTATGGCAATTTTACCGTGACAAATGAACCGGTGATCAAAGAAAATGGATTTACAGCCAGCAAAGCTTCACCCCAGTATTATGACAGTGAAATCCTGCTGAGTGTGGAAACAGCAGCCAATACCGGCAGCGGAACATTAAACTATCGCTTTTACTACACCAATGGTGAGGTCATCCAGGAACTGGGGGATTTAGAAACTCCCCAAGCCACCTTTAAACCGGCTGAGCCAGGCCTATATAATCTCTATGTGGAAGTCACCGATCAGCAGGGACGAACGGCCAAAAGTGAAATTCTTAATTACAGTATTGTCGATGATCTGGCCGTCAAATCGTTCACGGCGTCCCCGGATAATTCCCAGACTCATTCCATCGGAACGACCATTGTTCTGAACGCCGAAGGTTCTGGCGGGAAAACGGCCTATCAGTATCGGTTTTATGCTGTTTTAAAAGATGGAGAAGAAATCCCGATTCAGGATTTTTCGGCGGCAGCAACGGCCAGTTTCACCCCAACCAAGGCCGGGAGTTACGATCTTTTTCTGGAAGTAAAAAATGGTAGTGGGAAAATTGTTCCGGAAACCATCAAAAATTACATTATTACCCCGGTTGTCACACTAACAGCGGAAAAGGCGGGTGGAAATCCAGGTTATGCTGAAGATGAAATCAGCCTTAATGCCAATATTTCTGGTATCAAGGACGATTACAGCTATTCTTATGGCTATTCCCTTGATTCAAGCACCACAAAGATACCGATTAAAACCGGGGTGACCGATACCGCAATCAACTTTAAGTTGCCATCAGCCGGAACCTATCATTTTTACGTGGATATTGTTGAAAAAAGTGAAGTGGTTGCGAGTGCAACAGCGGCGGCTTATTCGGTACTGACCAGACCGGCGGTAACCCTGACAGCAGACAAGCTATCCCCGCAAAATCGTAACACAACCGTAAAATTCACGGCATCAGCCAGTGGCGGAAAGGGACCCTATACCTATTTGTTTGCCTGTGATCGGGAAGGTAGTAATATTTATCAGGGAGAATTAACTACGACGAGTTCGCTGAGTCTGCCACTGAATGAGGCGGGTGAATATAACGTTATGGTGGTGGCTAGAGATGCCAATGGCATCACTGCCGAGATGACATCTCTGGTTTATGTGATCAAGGATAATCCGTTGGCGCAGTTATCCACCAGCCGCGATGATGAAATTACCCACTATGCTGGGGATGCGGTGACATTGACCGCAGCCGTGGATGGTGGCACCGCTCCATTTACTTACCGTTTTTATTATAAACTCGGCTCGAAAACAGTGGAACTGACAGATTCGCTTGCGAAGGATCTGGCAGCAATAAGTTTTACTCCAGACAGGGCCGGAAACTATACCTTTATTGCCGAAGCAACGGATAAGAATGGCTTGAAAACAACAGCAACTAAAACCGGCTACAAGGTGTTGGCTGCCGTTTCAACGAAAAGTTTCATCACCAATAAACCTTCAGGTCAGAATATCAATATCGCCATTAAGCTGACCGCCAACGGGAGCGGTGGCAAAACACCATATACTTACAAATTCTTTTATCAGTTGGATGAGAACCCAATTAAGAACCCAATTGAATTGGACGACAAAGCATTACCAACCACCAATACAGTATTATTTGAGCCAACTCGGGTCGGTGAATACACCTTAAATGTGGAAATAAAAGATGACAACGGCAACGGAAAAACGACCACCAAGACCATTGCGAATTATAAAATCGTCAATGGCCCGGTTATCGAGGCTTTAAGTGCAGTAAAGAAAGAAGTGCCCGAGGATTCAATCTATGTGAACGATCCAATTCTGGTCACAGCAGAATTACAGGATGGCACCGGTGCCGAACCGATGCAATACCGTTTTACCATTAAAAATGGATCAAAAATTGTTAAGACAGTGACTCAGGAAGATGAAAACAGTTTTGAATTTATACCGGACACGGCTGGTAGCTATAGCGTGACGGTTGAGGTAAAGGATGAGGATGGGCTTACGGCTACCCAAACCCTAAAAAATGTGGTGGTGTTAAAAACGGTGACCGCTGTTCTTAAAGCAGATAAAGCGTCTGGTACGACCATTAATACCGGGATTAAGCTCACTGCTACCGCAACGGGTGGAAAATCACCCTATACCTATGCCTTTGAATGGGAGGATGAACAGGGAAATATAAAACCTATTCAGGAAAAATCGAGCTTAAAAACGGCATCACTTCAGTTTAGTAAGCCCGAAGATGTGGGATTTTATACGCTGCGGGTAATGGTGACTGACGCCAACGGGGTTGAGGCTGCTGGCGGAGAGATAACCGAGTATCAGATAAAAAATCCGCCGGTACTCGATAATTTTTCGACGACACCCGTAAAAGGGGCAGTAGTTTATCCGGGGAAGGCAATTACCTTGAAGGCTGATGTAAAAAAAGGAACCGGCGAACACGCTCTGGAATATGCCTTTTACGTCAATGGCAGCACCGAAAAACTTGTTGATAACGACAGTGACCTAACGGATGTTGTTTATACACCCCTCAGTGGGGGAACTTACAGCTTTGAGGTGGTAGTTTCCGATGGGGTCACTGCCGTCAAGAAGAAAATCACGGGTTACAAGGTTAATGCCGGTCTGGAAGTCACCAGTCTTAACGCCAGTAAAAGCGACGGACTGATTATTGGGGAAACCATTAAGCTGACTGCGGCTGGAAAAGGCGGTGTTTCGCCCTACACCTATCAGTTTTCCTATAAAATAGATGATGAAAAAGGGGCTGTTATTAAAGCAGAAACTCCGATTCCGTCGGTTGATAATAAACTAAAGACGATCGATTTCCCATTGGACCAAGCCGGTAACTATACCTTCTATGTGGAAATTACTGATAAAAACGACGAAGTCAGTTTAAACACCGTGTCCAAAGCCCTGGCGCTATCGGTAACGGATCCGCCAATTATAACCGGTCTGGCGGTTACTGATCCCGAAACGGATAAAACGTTGACCAATTGTTATATCAATAACGAAATTGCTTTAACCGCCACCAACAAAGCGGAGGCTGGTGGCGAAAACCTGACCTATACCTTCGCTTACAAGGTTGGTTCAAAATCAGGCACTATCGAAGCGGCGAACGTGAAAGATAATGTAGCCAGCTTTGAACCAACCATTGCCGGCACCTATACCTTTTATGTCAGTGCCCGGGATGATGATACGGGTTGGACGAGTGCAACCTATGTCCTTGGCAAGTTTGTGGTACTAAAAACCTTTGCTGTCAAAAGCCTAAAAACCAGCAAACCTTCGGGGCAGGATATCAATACGGAAATTAAATTGACAGCTACCCCGGATGGTGGAAAAGCACCCTATACCTATGTTTTTTATCAGAAAATTCGGGAAAACGAAGATGACCAAATAACCACGGTCAATTCCAGTCAACTCCCAGGCGATACGGCTAAGAACTTTGCTACCTTTAAACCAGAAAAAGAAGGCAACTATATTTTGATGGTGGAGATTACCGATGGCAATAAGACTAAGGCCAGCTATAGTATGGACTATGAAATCAATAACCCGCCTGTGGTAACTTTGACAACCAACAAAACAGGTAAACCCGTTTATGAAGGTGATTCAGTTAAACTTACCGCAACGGTAGCTACAGACACTGGTATTGGTGAACTGGACTATCGCTTCTATTGGAAGCGGGGAACTGCGACTGAAGATCTGGACACCGACTTAACCGCAGATAAACGGCTGGCTGAAGCCGACTTCGTTCCAGATTTGGCTGGTGCCTATACGCTCTTTGTCGAGGTAACCGATGATAACTATGTTACAAAGACAGCAAAAATTGCCAGTTTTAAGGTACTGGGAAAAGTGAATGTCAAGAGTCTGGTGGCAGATAAGAAAACACCCCAGAATATCGGCACAACGATTAAGTTGACCGCCACCGGAGCCGGTGGAAAAACGCCTTATAAATACCAGTTTTATTATAAGCTGGACAGTGAAAATGATGAAGATGATGTCGTGGAATGGAAAGCAATCGGTTCACAAAGCACATCCAAATATGCGAACTATCCGCTGAAAAAACCGGGACTTTATGCCTTTAGGGTGATGATCACCGATGCCAATAATATTACCAGTAGTATTGAGGAGGACTCATCGATGCTAATGGATTATCAAGTGATGGATCCACCTGTAATCAGACGATTTTCGGTTGCACCGACCGGGAAACAGTATGAAGGAGACGAGGTCGCCTTGACCACCGCAGTCAGTGGCGGAAGTGGGGATTATCTCTATGAGTTCTCTTATCAACTGGGAAAAGAAACACCGGTCGCCATGACCGAGACCGCAGATGATACGCCAGAGGCGATTATCTTCAAGCCCGAAAAAGCGGGCACCTATAAATTATTTGTCAAGGTAACCGATAAGAAGAATGCCGATGAAGCTTCGAATTTTGCAGACAAAGACATCAGCAATTATGCCGTGATTAAAAAGGCTTCGGTTAAAGACTTTACCATTAGTAAGACCAGTATTGCAAAAGGTGGAACTGTTCGTCTTTCCGCCATCGGACAGGATGGTGTCAAACCCTATTACTACCAGTTCTCGATGAAAAAAGATGATGATAGTAAAGAGACAATAATTAAGGGTTTCTCATCAGCCTACTACTACAGCTATAAGCCGCTCGAAAAAGGTAATTACACCTTCTATGTCGATATTAAAGACAGTAAAAATGCAAAAGTTACCAGAAGTGAAAAGACAATAACGCTGGGCGTAACTGATTAAATAATAACCCGATGGGTGGAAATTTGAGCTCTTTACTGGCTGGTGCTGGTAAAGGGCTCAATTACTTAAGAAAGGTTAATTTGGCATTGCTAAAACAGGTTGATTTATTAAAGAAATGTTATTTTTTGACGATAACACTATTACGATAATATGATATAATTGGATAATAACTTTCATTCAGATTTAAATAGCTTGATCGTGATTGAAATAAACAATTTGGGACAGATCATAAAAAGAAAAAGGAGGTCTTGTCAATGAAAAAAAGGACAGCTTCGATGTTATCAGCCGTCTTGCTGACTTCAGTGCTTCTTTCACCAGGAGTATCGGCTGAAGGTGCACAGGCAACTGTTGTTACTGAACCGGGAGTGCAGTATAAAACGCATATTCAGGACTATGGTTGGGAAACAGCCTGGAAGATTAATGGGGCTTTATCTGGAACTGAAGGAGAATCCAAGCGATTGGAAGCGATGCTGGTGCAATTGACCGGTTCGTTGCCGGAAGGGGCAAGTATTCAGACCTATGTCCACGTTCAGAACAGAGGCGATATGGGTCCTTTTGCCATGGGTAATGAGGCAGGTACCTCTGGTCAGAGCTTGCGTCTTGAGAGTATTCGGCTGGTACTCAACAATATGCCAGGATATCGACTTTTATATAATGTTCAGGTTCAGAACAAAGGCTGGTTAAAGGATAACGGCAATCAGGATACCTGGTTTAAAAATGGTGAAACAGCGGGAACATCAGGGGAAGGTCTCCGGTTGGAAGGCATTCGTGTTAAACTGGTGGAAGTGAATGAAGAATACGAAAGTTATCTCGCTACCGTGAACGCTGTCGTGCCATCTTTTTATACCAGTGAATCCTGGACCATTTATAAAAAAGTGGTGGATGCTAATCAGATGACAAAAGATAGTAGTAAAGAAAAAATCAAACAGGCGACCGCCAATATTGCTGCGGCTCAGAAAAACCTGGTTCTGGCAAAAAATCTGACAGCTTATAATGCGGCATTGGCGGCAGTGAAAGAAGAGGAATATACCCCCGATACCTGGGCGGTGTATCGGGAAGTTGTTGAAGACAATGTCGTTACTAAGAATGATACACAGGCTAAAATTAATGAGGCCTTAAACAGGATTTTAGAAGCTCAAAAAAAGTTGCAGTGGAAAGTCAATTTAACTGAGTACAGGGCAACATTAGATGCTGCGCGAGCGGAAGACTACACCGCTGATTCATGGGTATCCTATCAGAAAGTGCTTTCAACTTATGCCATGACAGAAAATAATACCCAGACCGAAGTGGATGCGGCCGTTAAGAAAATTGACGAGGCGCAGAAGAAAATGGTCAGGAAATTTGATTTTACCGCTTACAACGCTCTTTTGAATGCGGTGAAAGAAGAAGATTACATCGAAACCACCTGGACTATTTATCAGGATGTGGTGGATGCCAATTTTGTCGATGAAACTAATACCCAGAGCGACATTGAAAAGGCCATCAAGAAAATTGAAGAGGCTCAAAGTAAGCTGGTTAAAAAAGCCGATTTGACCTATTATCAGGCAGTGCTGGATGCGGTCAACAAGGAAGATTATACGACTGTCTCCTGGAATGCCTATCAGAAGGTGGTTCGTTCAGCGGTTGTGAATACCCTGAGCAAGCCGGAGGTAATTGATGCGGCGGTTTTAAAAATTCTGAATGCGCAAATGAGTCTGATGCCGGCCGGAGATATGCGCTATTACTCGGCCGCCATTAATGCGGTTATTCGTACCGATTATACGACTCCATCCTGGGATACTTACCAGAAAGTCGTCGAGGCCAATGTGGTCATCCCTGTTGATGGACAAGAAGCCATTGATGCGGCCATTGAAAAAATCGAAGCCGCTCAGAAAAAACTGGTGCCAGCTGCCGAAGATCTCAAAGAGTATAATGAATTGATTGGGCTTGATCAAGATAACTATACATCTGCTTCATGGATCACATACCAGAAAGTGATTGATGCAAATTTCCTTAAGGCACAGGATGGGCAAGCCAAAATTAATGCGGCAGTAATTAAACTCAGGGCAGCCAGCTTAAAGCTGGTGGAAAGAGCTGGCTATTATAAAGAATACAGCAAAGCCTTGAAGTATAATCTTTATCTGGGCAAAGATCCAGATGATACTGCTTCAACTAAGCCTTTGGTTTTGATGAACCAGGGAGAGTATACAACTTCATCCTGGGCAACCTATCAGAAGGTGTTGGATACCAATGTTATGGATCCCGATAAATCGCAGGCGCAGGTGAATACTGCGGTGGCCAATATCAAGAAGGCTCAGTATAAGCTGCTAAAAGGCGGTATTTTGACCGAATATGAGAATGTTTTAAAATTTAATTTAAACAGAGATCCTGATGGTAATATACTTATGAAGGATACCGAGTATACATCAGCATCCTGGACTATTTATCAGAAGGTACTGGATACCAATGAAATGGATCGGGACAAATCTCAGGCTCAGATCGATGCAGCGGTTGTGAAAATTGAACGGGCGCAGCAGAAGTTGGTATTAAAAGGAAGACTTGATCTTTCGAAAGGATATAATGAAACTTTAGCGATAGTAAAAGAAGAGGATTTTACAGAGAAGAGTTGGGAAGCGTACAAAAAAGCCATTGCTGCAAAAGGCGTTTATATGACTTCAGACAATTCACAGGCGGAAATTGATCGTGCGGTTGGTTACATTATTGCAGCTCAAAACAATTTGAAAAAGAAGGGTGTGACAAGTGAATATGATTTGCTAGTCGAAAAATACTTGGATCAGACGGCCTTCAAAACTCAAGCATGGTCCGATTATCAGGCGGTTCTAAATCAATATGATATGACTTCTGAAAACACGCAGAGCGAGATTACTACTGCTATTACAAAGATTAAAAATGCGCAGACTGTATTGACGATGGAACAAAACCGGGCAGCGATTATGGTGGAATATAACCGAATTCTAGGGTTAACCGATGATCAAAGTGCTTATACTACAAATTCCTGGAATGATTATCAGAAAATAGTGAAAGATAATTATAAAACAAAGGATAATTCACAAACTGAAGTAAATGCTGCTGCAACTAAAATAGAAACGGCACAAGCAAAATTGGTAAGAGCAAATGGGACGGAGTTAAAAGCATTTAAGGATGCCTTTGAAATGTATTCGCGAAATAAAGCAACAGATGGTTCTGTTGAAGCAAAAGCGCCCGGGACCTGGTATATCTACGAACAAGCAGTAAAACGTTATGCTGATTTCAATAGCGATGGTTCTTGGAAACAGACGATCATTACCGATAATAGTAGACCGGGTGATATTGTTTTTGCTACATTGGACATTCAAAAAGCAATTGAGGGTTTAATACCGGATTCTAGTTTGAGTTTAGATACTGCCTATTCGGCTTACAACACTGCAATTACTAATGCAGAGAAGTGGGATGGTTCTGTCGCCAGTGCATACACAAAAAATAGTTATAATGACTATGTTGTTAAATGTAAAGAATATGAGATTAAAAATCGGCTAGAGTCTGCTCCTGGGGTCACGATGACTGAATTGAATATTAATATGGCGACACAAATGATTAATCTTTCACAGAGTATCCTCAAAGATAGTGCTGTTGGAGATGTGGCCAGTGCTTTCCAGACAGAATTTAATCAATTCACTAAGCTTGTAAAAGATAACTACACGAGCGCTACCTGGGACACTTATCAGACACTATATACGAAAACATCATTAAACATTGACGAAAATTCCAAACAGGAATATGAAGATGCAACGACAAAGCTGAAGAATGCTAGAGAGGCATTAATTGCGAAAGCATCGGTTGTGATGAGCAAATCAAATATCACAGTAAGCGGATTAGGAACGCTGGGTGTGACTGCCGGTGATGGAGTCAGTACAAATTTGATTATTAAAACAAAAGCGTTGATCAAAGCAGCAGGTTATGATGAGACGGATTATACAGTGACATTTGTGAAGAAATCCGGAGCAGATATAATTAGTATAGATGCAGCGACATATGGTCAGTTTACAGGTGCTGGTTCAGAAACGGTTGAGATTACTATTAAATCGACAGATTCTACAGATACAAGCGCCGTAACTTCGGTGAATTTAACAATTGGGAGTTAACTGAATTAGAAAAACCTAAAAAAGATGTTCTAGATCTTTTTAAAGACCGTTGTCAAGTTAATCTATAGTTTTTGCTCCGATATAAGTTAAAATTAAAAACAGATTTGGATAGTTAGTCAACTTCCAAATCTGTTTTTTTGACATCATTATTCAATTGTTTTTCTTAGGATACCCCATTCACCACAACTTCCATCCCCGTCAACTCAAAGCCGGTCTCGCAATAAACCGAATAGGTATATTTGTCAGTTTTCCAGGTGGCCAATCCCATGCCGTCGGGGTTTGTCTGGTAGAGAACCGGAATGCCGGATGCGTTAGCTTTAGTTTCGCCGCTCTGGAAATCGGTATAAACACCGGCAATGTTATCGATCATGACATCGCCTTTGCGCACGGTGTAACTGACACCATTAAGGGTAAAGTCAGCCTGGGCCAAGTTATCGGAGATCGTGAAGTATTTCCCAGCTGTGATAGCAGCGGGTAGGGTTTCGAAGGTAAAGCCGATGGCGTCCTTGATGGCGGCCAGGGATGCCTGCTCGACCATCGGGTTGGGGAGTTCCGTTTTTGAATCATCCTTTTTTTCAACAGCAGGCGTGCAGCCGGTAAAAAGAAGAGCCGTGAGAGAAACAAGAATCAAGGTAACTAGTAGCATTTTTTTTGATTTCATGGAGGACCTCTCTTTATTTTATTTTTTATCGTAAAAGCGGACATGAATGAGATAGCGCTTTTTTGAACTACAGAATTGCTCGGGAATGACAAGGGGACATTTCGAGATGTCATCCTTTGGGGGCTGACACGTCGTAACGTCTTCATGTCACTCCCTATTTCGCGCAAATTATATCGGGCAGCTGGTATCCTGGGCTACATGGGTAAAGTGACTCTTACCGCTGGCGTAGTCAGCCACGCATTGGCCATGGCCCAGCAGTTTGAACTTGTAGCTGAGCAGTCCGTCCAGGCCGACCGGGCCCCGGGCGTGGAGCTTGCTGGTGCTGATCCCCACTTCGGCGCCGAAGCCGAAGCGGAAACCGTCGCTGAAGCGGGTGGAGCAGTTCCAGAAAACGCCGGCCGAATCCACCAGGGTCATAAAGGTTTTGGCGGTGGGTTCAGAGGTGGTCAGGATCACATCGGTATGGCCGGAGCCATAGGTATTGATATGGGTAATGGCAGTATCCAGATCCGGTACAATCTTAATGGCTAGAATGTAATCCAGATATTCGGTTTTCCAGTCGATTTCGGTGGCCGCTTCCACAGTGATAATGGACTGGGTGGCGGCATCGCCTTTAAGATGAACATTTTTGTCTTCCAGTGCTTTTTTAAGCGATGGCAGCAGGGCAGCTGCGATTTTTTCGTTGACCAGCAGCGTTTCTAAGGTATTACAGGCGGCCACGTATTGGGTTTTGGAATCGATGATGATATCCACGGCTTGCTTAAGATCGGCGTCTTCATGGACATAAACATGGCAGATGCCATCGGCGTGACCCATTACCGGAATATTGGAATTGTTCATAATGTATTGAACAAAGCTGTTGGAGCCACGGGGAATGATCAGATCAATGTACTGATCCAGGGATAGCATGGCGGTGACGTCTTCGCGGGTTTCCAGATTCTGGATCCAGTCTGTTGGCAAACCGACTGAGGCAGTGGCTTCATTGATAATTTGAGCAAGGATACGGTTGGTCTCCAGAGCTTCCCGGCCGCCTTTTAAGAGGACGGCGTTGCCACTTTTGAGGCAGAGGGTAGAAATCTGGACAAAGGCATCGGGACGGGATTCAAAAATAACGCCGATCACCCCAATCGGGCAGGTAACCTTGTAGAGATCCAGACCTTCATCCAGCTGGGTTGATAGTTTGGTGGCGCCCAGAGGATCGGTGAGTTCGATCAGGCTGTGGATTCCCTGGATGACGTCACTGATCTTAGCGGCGTCAAAGGTCAGACGTTTAAGCAGCGGAGCACCCAGTTTTTCTTCCTGGGAACGTTTCATATCCGTTTGGTTGGCTGCCGCGATGGCCGCTTTGTTGGTCTCGAGAGCTTTGGCAATAGCCAATAGGCCGGCATTTCGCTTCTGGCCGTCGGTGGCTGCTAATAAGATGCCTGCATTTCGGGCAATTTTTCCTCGTTGTTCCATTTGCATTGGCGTTTCCTCCTAAATAATTGATGTTGGTTTACCGGGCGAATGCGATTCGCCTCTACGGTATGGTGCATAACGTGGATATTTTTAGAACGATCTAAATTTCTGGTTTGTAGGGGCGAGGGTCTGACCCCTTGGTCATCATTGATCGCCCGCACGACGTTGTTTACTTCGCTAACAAATTATCCCGGATCTTCTTAAAATCTTTCTCCCGCAAATCGGTCTGTTCCATTAAATAGGTTTCGACATTTCCGAAATTGCTATTGACGTAATCCATCGAAATCTTTAACCAGTCGGGCTTAACGCCATAGAATTCCCAGAGATGATAACTTTCAATTCCCAGTTCCTCGGACATAATATTGCCCAGGAGGTTATAACTTTCGTCAAAGGTCAGATTGGTCAGGGTGTAATCGGATAGGATGACGTTTTCAGGCACGCCTAAGATGCTTAAAATCAGATAGGTCATAAAACCGGTGCGATCTTTACCGTTGGTGCAGTGGTAAAGAATGGGGTACTCAGAAGATTCGGTTAGGTATTTCAGAACTTCAGCAAAGATCTGAGCCCGATCCTCGGTCTGGATCTTGTAGATATGACGCATAAATTCATCCACCACTCCTGGTTGGGTAAAATCCTTATGATCCAGTCCCATATCGGCACTGGAAAATATCGGGAGCAAATGATATTCGGCGGTTTTAGGCAGACGGTCAGCCTGACGCTCTGACTTGGATTTGTTTCTAAAGTCAAAGACATGCTTGAGTCGCAAGGCAGCAAAATAGGCCACGTCTTTATCAGACAGATGAGCCAGTTCTTCACTGCGGATGATTTTCCGCCATTTTATTTTTCGGCCATCCATTCCGGTATAGCCGCCGATGTCGCGGATATTGATGGAGTTTTCCAGTTGGATCAGACGTTTGCCTAACTGGGTTTCTTCACAGAAGATGAGATTATTTTCATCTTTGAAATTATATAAGATGCGACCATTTGGCGCAATCAGTCCGGGATAGGTTAGCTTGTCTTTAGCGGGTTTTGCAATGGGGTGAACCTCCGCTTTAATGGCATTGATCAGGTTCGCGGGTTCGCTGGATCCTGAGGCTGATTGGGTATCCGCCGGTGAATTTTCAGGCAAGACTTCTTTAAACTTAATCTCGTTACTTGGTGATTCGAGCTTCGGTTCGGTTTTTGCCAGCTGTTTTTTCTGCATCAGCTTACGTACCAGAAAATAAGCCGGAATGGTGGCAGCAGCTCCGGCAATGATGGCGATGGTGGTTGCTTTTTTCATTGATGAATTCCTTTCTATGACTTCGTTTTGTTTCTATTTATATGTTATGATTATAGCATAAAATTAAGAAAAAAAGTCTTTAAAAATAGAGGAGTAGTAATGAATACGATAAAAGTTGATGGCGCAGCAGGGCTGGGAATATATTGCCATATTCCCTTTTGTCTGAAAAAATGTGCCTACTGTGATTTTTCTTCTTTTTCCGGCCTGAGCGAGGAAGTGATCAGGAATTATTTTGAGGCGCTGCATAAAGAGATCAAGAATTTTGCCAAAGAAAATAACAGTTCAGTGCCGGCGGTGGACACCATCTATTTTGGTGGCGGGACGCCTTCGGCAGTAGATGCCGGGTATATTGAAACAACCCTGGCCTTATTAAAGGAAGTCTTTGTGATTAGCGATGATGCGGAGATCACCATCGAAATCAATCCGGGGACGCTGACTGGGGACAAGGCCAGTCGCTATAAAAAAGCGGGAATTAACCGGGCTAGTGTGGGACTTCAGGCCTGGCAGGATTTTTTGCTGAAAATCCTCGGCCGGATTCACAGCCAGGCGGATTTTATCAAAACGATGGAAATCTTAAAAAGTGCCGGATTTGAGAACTTCAGTGTCGATGTGATGGTTGGTTTACCGGGACAAAAGTTGGCCGACGTGATGGAAACATTGCAGGCGCTGATGGCTTTTTCGCCCACCCACCTGTCCAGCTACAGCTTGATTCTGGAACCGGGTACGCCGATGGCCAACTGGGTGGAAGCGGGGCAGTTGGATTTGCCGGATGAAGATGAGGAACGGGAAATGCATTGGGCAGTGGATGGCTTTCTGAAAGAACAGGGATTTAAGCATTATGAGATTTCCAGCTACTGCCGGCCGGGGTACGAAAGCCGACATAATGTTAAATATTGGGAGCTGGTGCCCTATCTGGGTTTTGGTCTGGGTGCCCATGGTTTCTATAATGGCCGACGTTATGGAAATGCCAATGAACTCAACCAGTATTGTGAGCTATTAAACGCCGGAAAAGCGCCGGGGGTTTTAGAGCCCGTTATGGAAACCCGGGATATGATGAGTGAATGGATGTTTTTAGGTTTGCGTAAGCTGGACGGAATTCGGGATGATGCTTTTACGGAGCGGTTCGGCGAGAGTTTTTTTGGCCAGTATGGCAATGTCATCAATCCTCTGATTGCTGAGGGTTTGCTGGCATGGGATGGGTCGGTTTTAAAACTGACACCTCGCGGACAGGACTTTGGAAACCGCATCTTTATGGCCTTTGTGTAGATGAAATCAGGTCAAAAAAATATCTTAAGAAAACTTTAAAAGGTGAGTAAGCTATTATAGAAACTAGTTGACAAAGTCGGGACAGGGTGTTATATTTAACTCAGATGTTAGCACTCGATTATTGTGAGTGCTAATAACGAGGTGAATCATGGAACTTAACGTACGTAAAAAGAAAATACTGGAAGTGATCATCCGTGATTATATCAATACGGCCGAGCCGGTTGGTTCGCGCACTCTTTCGAAACGATGCAACCTGGGCATCAGCCCGGCGACCATCCGAAATGAAATGGCGGATCTTGAAGAATTAGGTTTTCTGGTTCAACCGCATACCTCTTCGGGACGGATTCCAACTCAGCAGGCTTATCGCTATTATGTGGATGAAATCATGGAGATTCAAAAACTTGAGAAAATGATCCGGACGGATATTCATCGGGGATTTTTGGATCACAATACCGAACTGGGGCCGACGATGTCCCATACCGCCCAGGTTCTATCCCAGTTAACCAACTATACGGCGGTGGTTCTGGCACCTCGGGTGACAAATTTTAACTGTAAGCATGTTCAGATTGTTTCTTTGATTAAAAACAGGGTACTTATGGTAGTAGTGACTCAGGAGGGGATGGCCAAAAATATTGAGGTAACCCTTTCTCAGGAAGTTGACACCATCTTAGCCCTGAAACTTTCCAATGTGATCAATGGATTCCTGAAAAACACCATTCTCAGTGAAATGAGCTCAGATCTGATTGATCAGATCCAGGAATTGTCGCCAGCAGAAAGTAAGCTGATCCATGAGATTATCCCCCACCTTAAAAAAGTGTTAATGGAGGATGCCTCGGAAGTTCATTCCACCGGGTTAACCAATCTTTTTAATTATCCGGAATTCAGTGATGTGAACAAGATTAAGCAATTGATCAATATTGTTCAGGAAAAGCAGGTGTTGTCAGAAATGATGACATCCAAGGATGGGAATCGAATCATCCGAATCAAAATCGGCAGTGAAAATGACAATGAAAATCTTAAGGATTTCAGCATTATTACCTCCACCTATGAGCTGGATGGGGAAATGATGGGCGCCTTCGGAGTCATCGGGCCGACCCGGATGAACTATGATAATGTGTCATCGGTTCTCAATTATATACGCAATGAGTTAAATTTACATATCTCAAATTTATTAATGAAATAGGTGATTAAATGATAAAAGAAGAGGAAATCAAAACAGAAACTGTGGCAGAAAATGATGAAGTGCTTTTAGATGAAGCGGAAACGGTAACCGACGAGGAAGCGACTGATGAAATTGTCGAAGAGGTATCTCCCGATGAAGTTTTAAAGGAGATCGTAAAGGAGGATGAGGCCATATTGAATCGCCTGGTAAGACTTCAGGCTGATTTTGAAAATTTCAAAAAGCGAAGTCAAAAAGAAAAAACAGAAATGTTTCAGTTTGCATCAGAAAACTTTGCTACCAAACTGTTGCCGGTAATGGACAACCTGGAACGGGCAGAAGCAGCTTTAACGGATGCCAGCGAAGAAGCGAAGGGCTATCTGGATGGACTGGAAATGGTCTTTAAGCAGCTTAAGGATGTGCTCAAAGAAGAAGGACTGGAAGAAATAATCTGCGAAGGTCCCTTTGATCCCAATCTCCACCATGGTGTTGCTGTGGGTGAAGATGATGAAAAGGAAGACCAGGATATTATTGATGTCTTCCAAAAAGGCTACAAATTTAAGGGCAAGGTCATCCGACCGGCTATGGTTAAGGTTTGTAGTAAATAAAAAAAAGTAAAAAACAAATAAAATAGTCTAAAATTGAAAATTCAGTTGATTAAAACAAAGGAATTTTCATTTTAATAAAATAGTAAACATTTCAGGAGGAAATAGATATGAGTAAAGAAAAAATTATCGGGATTGACTTAGGAACCACAAACTCTTGTGTAGCCGTTTTAGAAGGCGGTGAAGCCGTTGTTATCCCTAACGCAGAAGGAAATAGAACGACACCATCGGTTGTTGCATTTGCCAAAGATGGCGAACGACTGGTTGGACAGGTTGCCAAACGACAGGCTGTAACCAATCCGGATCGCACCATTTCTTCAATTAAACGAGATATGGGCACTGACCGCAAAGTAGTAATTGACGATAAAAGTTATACACCACAGGAAATTTCAGCGATGATTCTGCAAAAACTGAGAGCCGATGCCGAAGCTTATTTAGGCGAAACAGTTAGCAAAGCGGTTATTACCGTGCCAGCTTACTTCAGTGATGCGCAAAGACAGGCGACCAAAGATGCCGGACGGATTGCCGGTCTGGAAGTTTTAAGAATTATCAACGAACCAACCGCAGCTGCTTTAGCTTATGGTTTGGATAAAGATGCCAATGATAAAATCATGGTTTATGACCTTGGTGGCGGAACCTTTGACGTATCCATTCTGGAACTTGGCGATGGCGTTTTCGAAGTTAAGTCAACCAATGGGAACAATCACCTGGGTGGTGATGACTTTGATCAGAAAATCATCGATTGGATGGCCGCAGAGTTTAAGAAAACTCACGGACTTGATCTTAAAAATGATAAAATGGCGCTTCAGAGACTTAAAGAAGCAGCTGAAAAAGCAAAAATTGAATTATCAACCGTTATGAAATCGGACATTAATCTACCATTTATCACGGCTACGGCAGAGGGTCCACAGCATTTGGAATTATCACTGACCCGGGCAAAATTTGATGAACTCACTTCTGACCTGGTCAAGAGCACCATTGGACCGGTTGAAAAAGCGATGAAGGATGCTGGTCTTTCCAAAAATGAATTGGATAAGGTTATCCTGGTTGGTGGTTCGACTCGAACCCCAGCGGTACAGGATGCAGTTAAAAACATTACTGGCGAAGATGCCTACAAAGGAATCAACCCAGATGAGTGTGTCGCTATTGGTGCCGCCATTCAGGCTGGTGTATTAGCCGGCGAAGTACATGATGTATTACTGCTTGACGTAACCCCATTATCACTGGGAATTGAAACATTAGGCGGGGTATTCACCCGACTAATTGATCGAAACACCACGATCCCCACCAAAAAAAGCCAGACCTTCTCCACTGCAGCTGACAATCAGACGGCTGTTGACATCCATGTTTTACAGGGTGAACGAGAAATGTCCAAGGATAACAAAACATTGGGTCGTTTCCAATTAACCGGTATTCCATCAGCCCGTCGTGGTATTCCCCAAATCGAAGTAACCTTTGATATTGATGCCAACGGGATTGTAAATGTATCTGCTAAAGATATCGGAACCGGAAAATCACAGAATGTCGTGATCAAATCGACCACTAATATGAGTGATGATGAGATTGATAAAGCAGTCAAGGAAGCGGAACAACACGCCGAAGATGATAAAAAAATAAAAGCCTTAATTGAAGCGAAAAACGTTGCGGATTCTACCATTTACCAAACCGAACAGTCTTTAAAAGAAATGGAAGGCAAGGTTTCGGATGAGGATAAAGCCAAAGTTGAAGCCGCCATTGCGGAACTTCGATCTGCCAGCGAAGGCGAAGATGTCGAAGCGATTACTAAAGCGACGGAAGCATTAAATGAAGCTTTCTATCCCTTAGCTCAGAAAATGTATGAAGAAGCGGCTGCCCAACAAGCACCTGATGAGCAAGAAGCTGCTGCTGAAGGCGATGATGATGTTGTGGATGCTGAATATGAGGAAGTAAAAGAGTAAGATTTGCCTGTAACCGGCAAAAACCAGTGGCAGCCAAGGCTGCCACTCTTTTTCGTGGAGGCAACGAGCCAATCGCAAGCTCGCTTGCAGTTGGCGACTGCCCGCGAACGGCTCAAAATGCGGGTGAGCGTTTTGAAAAGTTTCGTGGAGGCAACGAAAAAAGGCTTTAACTCTGCTCCTCAAAAAGGTATAATTAGTAGTTGTATAGTTGGTGTTTAGGATTCAAAAGAGGTGAGATAGATTTATGAGTGAAAAAAGAGATTACTATGAGGTGCTGGGAGTCGGTAAGGATTCCAGCCCGGATGAAATAAAAAAAGCGTATCGAAAAAAGGCGATGGAATTCC
>NZ_JAUSPS010000070.1 GCF_030652775.1 Acetobacterium sp.
GTTATTTATACTATTGATGATAATGTATTATACTATGATTAAATAAATGTTATGCATAGTGTAGGGTTACATCATGCTTTAAGCTTGTTTTTACCTGCGTTTTATCCAGTTCTATGTACCTTTATAGGCAGGTGGCTAAAAGGGAGTATCATCATGAAAAACGCACAAAGAAAAGAACATGAACTGAACACGGTAAAGATCCGATTATCGACCAAACTAATGGCTTTCACCACCCTGATTCTGGCAGCGGCGGTTCTCACCCTCGGGCTGATTGCCATCAATTTAGGAGCATCAGCCCTAACCAACGAAACCAGTATGCAGGAAGAGGCCTTTGCCACTGAGGGTGCTGGTCATATCGGTGCCGTCGTTTCCGGTAATCTCGGAAAACTTGATGAAATTGCCCTTCGAGCCCGAACTGCCACGATGGACTGGAATACCCAGGTCGCTTCCATATCCGTCGACGTGGAACGTTTGGGCTATCAGGATATCGCTGTCATGGATATGAATGGCAACGCCAGATATATCATCGGCGGTGGCGAATTCAAATCCGAAGGTGAGTTCTGGTACACTGATGGTTTTGCTGGGAAAACAGCCATATCCGACGTAACCATCAACAAGGTTACCAATGAACCGATCGTCGTTGAAGTTGCCCCCATTAAGAGTAACGGTCAGGTAGTGGGTCTTCTCGTCGGACGTCGAGACCCCACCTTTATGCAAGATGTCACTAATGCGATGGGTGATGGTGTCAGAAAATACGGGATGGTTATTAACGAAGATGGTGCCGTTATGGCTCACCCTAATGATCAACTGATATTGGATCAAACAAACGTCTTTAATGAAATCGAAGCCAACGGCCCATTGAAAGAGTTTGGATTGGCTATCCAGGAATTGGGTGTGGGACAGACCGGCAGCATTGCCTATAACTATCTTGGTGACACGAAGCTTGCCTACAATGCCCCGATTCCCGGAACCAACTGGACGCTCATCGTTATCAAATTTGAAGATGATGTCCTGGCCCCGATTAATAATTTAAGAAATGTCATCCTGATTACCTCCTTGCTGATTTTGTTGATCGGTGGTGTGGCTACCTATCTCCTGGCCAGAAGAATTTCAAAACCGATTATTTCGTTAAACCATATGATTAAAGATATGACTCAGGGACATCTGAGTGCCCGCCTGGAAGTGGCATCTAAAGACGAAGTCGGTGAAATGACGACTTCCATGAACCAGCTGGCTGATGATCTCCAGAATGTGGTTATCGCCACGATGAACCAGATTTCCAACGGCGATGTCTCCGCAAACATTGAGTTAAGGGATCCTCAGGATGAAATTGCGCCGGCGCTGAAACGTACCATTGAAACCATCCGCGGCTTAATTTCAGAAGCCACCATGCTTTCCCAGGCTGCCATCCATGGCCAATGGGAAACCCGGGGAGATGCCGAGGCATTTAACGGCGGTTTTAAAGAAATCGTTGAAGGCGTCAACGCTACCCTGGATACCGTGGTTGATAAGATGGTCTGGTACGAAGCCATCATCGACGCTGTTCCCTTCCCCATACACGTTACTGACAACGACATGAAGTGGACCTTTATGAATAAGCCTTTTGAAGATTTCATGATAACCAACGGGGTCATTAATGACCGTGATTCGGCCTGTGGCATGGATTGTTACAATGCCAATGCCGACATCTGTCGCACCGAAAACTGCGGGATCAGACGTCTGGTTGACCAGGGCTTAAGTGACAGCTATTTCGAATGGGTCGGCCGCAGCAATAAACAGGATACCGCCTATCTAAAAAACAAAAAAGGCGAAAATATTGGCTTCGTCGAAGTCGTTACTGATCTAACCCCGATTATCCGGGTTAGCGACTACACCAAAACCGAGGTTGCCCGACTGGGTGATAATTTGAATCGCTTATCCCAGGGCGATCTGGCCTTTGATTTAAATGTCAGCAAAGCCGATGAATACACAACTGAAGTCAGCACTCAATTCAATGCGATCCGGAACAGTCTAGAAATGGTGCAAACCTCCATTGATAATCTGATTAATGATGGCAACATGCTGGCTCAGGCTGGTATTGACGGAAAACTCGATTCCCGCGCCGATGCCAGCAAACACCAGGGCGACTTTGCTAAAATCATCAATGGTATTAATGCCACTCTGGACGCCGTCGTTGAACCAGTTCAGGAAGCCTCTGCGACCCTTAATGAGCTGGCCAAAGGCAATCTGAACACTGGGATGGTCGGAAACTACAACGGCGATTATACCCTCATCAAAGACTCTATGAACGAAACCATTGCCTTCCTGAAACAATATGTAAGTGAAATTACCAATACCCTGGAAGAAATGGGTAACGGCAACCTGGATCTGGAAATCACTGGCGATTATTTGGGCGATTTCCAGGCAATTAAAGCAGCCCTTAACGGAATTGCCGCCACCCTCAGTGAAACTATGGCTGAAATCAATGAAGCGGCCGGTCAGGTTGAAACTGGTGCCCGACAGATTTCTGATGGCGGACAGGCACTATCTCAGGGCACCACTGAACAGGCCAGCGCCATCGAGCAGCTTAACGCCTCGATTGAAGAAGTTGCCGGTGAAACAAAGAAAAATGCCACCAACGCCAATGAAGCCAATCAACGGGCTTTGGAAGTTCGAAACAATGCCGAGGTCGGTAATAATCAGATGAATAAGATGGTTTCGGCCATGGACCAAATCAATGAGTCCTCCCATAATATTTCAAAAATTATCAAGGTTATTGATGATATTGCCTTCCAGACCAATATTCTGGCTCTTAACGCCGCCGTAGAAGCCGCTCGAGCTGGCCAGCACGGCAAAGGCTTTGCCGTTGTTGCCGAAGAGGTTCGCTCCCTGGCTGCCCGCAGCGCCGAGGCCGCTAAAGAAACCACCGGATTAATTGAAGGTTCAATTGAGAGCGTCGATGTCGGAACCAAAATTGCCGACGAAACCTCTGACAGCTTAAAAGAGATCTTACGTGAAATCGAAAAGGTGACCGATCTGGTTGGTAACATTGCCCGAGCCTCCAACGATCAAGCCACCGAAATCGCCCAGATCACCCAGGGCATTGAACAGGTATCGACCGTCGTTCAGACTAACTCTGCCACGGCCGAGGAAAGTGCCGCTGCCAGCGAAGAACTGTCCGGCCAGGCTGAAATGCTCAAGCAGATGGTGGGTGCTTTCAAAATCAAGAAAAAAGGTTCTGCCCATCATGCCTCCTCCAAGCCTCCGGTTGAAAAACCGCTGAAGCAGGAAGCACCAACGCCACCCCGGATTGTCCTGGATGATATGGAGATGGATAAGTACTAGCCCAAGTATTTTTATTTGTATTTGCATTAAATAAAACAAAAAAACAGGCATCCGCAACGGAGCCTGTTTTTTTATTGCAAACTAATTATTTTGTAATATCTTCGTCATCAAGTTTGGTCACTTCAGCTGACTTCTCAATAACGATCGTGCCTTCTTCCATATCAATGATTTCATCAATCATTAAAAGCTCGTCATCGTATTCTTTACGTTCTTGTTTCAGTTTTTTATTGAACAGCACATTGTAACAAATGAAGCCCACGCCGACAACATATAAAAACAGGTACACAGCAAAATTAACAAATGGGATGTAGCCTAAAATGATCGCAGCCGCTGCGATGATTAAGATCGATACAAAAGAGCTGAGCAGCGGTTTCATTTTGTCATCAAAGAAGCGGGTCAACAGTTTAGACAAAACCACCGCCGCCACCGGCATCCCTAAAATGGACAAGGCGATGATCCCACAGGTCATTGCAAAGCCAAATGGTGCATAAATAACAAAAGAGACAATCAGCAACAGTGGTGAGATGAAGAAAAATCCTGCCCCTATTCCCAATGAAGCCAGTATGTGTTTTTTTGCCATTACTGTAGTATTGGCATTAAACTCTTTGGTCATAAAGGTTATCAATACCCAGATCACCAGAATAAATGCTAGCTTGGTGATAATCGACAAAAGAATGGAGCCAACTGTCGGTCCCTGATTTTCTTCAATCGATTGTTCTTTAGACACTTTTTCCCAGTTAATCTCAGGGGCGGTGGCGCCAGAGGCTACAACCGCCTGATTGGCACTGCGGTTATTGATTGGTCCGGTGACACGTGCGCTACCATTAATGCTCAGCTGATCCACGTCTGTTTCTACAAAACCGTTGATCGTGCCATTAATTGAGATATTGCCAGCGCCGGCCCGGAGATTTCGGCCCACGGTACCATCAATATTCGCATTGGCAGCGGCAATAAAGGCATCCCGGTTAATGTTGGCTGATTTGTTGATGGTCAGATCGGAACAGCCGGCGAAGACATCACGGGTCACCTCGCCATTGATAATCACCTGGTTGCCACCAGCATAGAGATTTCCGTTAATTTTACCGTTAACTGTTACCGTATTTGCAGCTGCAAATACGTCACCGTTATATTCCCCGTCCAGGGTGATGGTGTTTCCGGCAAAAAAGGTGGTCGTATCAAACACCGAGTTGGCGGTGATATTTGAACCGGCAAAGGCAAATTCCGCATTGGGAACCGATGCACCCTCAATAGTTACATTTCCCGCTGAATCTTCGTAAGGGCTGATATCGCTATTGGTTGCTCCAAAAGCCGAGGTAACAGTGAGAAGCAATACCATCACCATCATTAAAACCGACACACTAATTTTTTTAAACATTTTTTCTTTCTCCTTCAATTTTTTTATTTATTAAGCCTAACAGAAATGATTCTCATTTTTTAAATGATTAATCATCACGCCTGTTCCGACACAAATAACCACAGAAACCAAAAACGACATCATGTTCAGACTATTTTGGAGTTGTTGGGAATAGCGGATGACAATACCAGTAAAAACTGTAATGACAGTTGCATCCCCAGCTTGGGCAAATAAAATAAAGCGCATTACCATGACCGAAAAAGCAATCGACAAAATATAAAACAAGGCAAATAAATCTGAATTTTTGGCTTTTTCCAGACTAGCCTGATTGATCCGATTGATAATATCGATTTTTCTGCTGGTAAAAGGAATGGTATCGCCATAATTTTTTATATTGGTTTCATTAAAGCCCAGGCAGGACATCATTTTATCACATTCGTTCATCGTCACATTTCTCCTTCATATAGGTTTTTAAGCTTTTTGCAGGCTCGATTCAGCCGGGAAGACAGGGTTCCCATGGGAATATTTAAAAATTCGCAGATTTTCCTATAATCCCAGTCATAATAATACCGAAGGATCACCGCCCCTTTCAACTCATGGGGTAATTGATCCAGAGCTTTTTGAATCTCGCCAAAATCCAGGGAGTTGATGTTGTCATAACTCAGAGCCTCATCAGCGTAAAGACTTTCACCGTTTTCCTGATCGTCCAGATAAACCATGGTCTTGTTTTTTCGTAAAAGATCAAAGCTGGTATTATGGACAATTTTCAGAAACCAGTTCTTAAAACTGCTGTCCAGCCGATACTGTCTAATTTTTGTAAATGCCTTTAAAAAACTTTCCGCTACCACATCCTGTGCGTCAAATTCGTTTTTAAGAAGCGAATAGGCATAGACGTAGGCATAACGCTCGTACCGTTTTACGATGGGTTCAAAATAGCCGGAATTCCCGGTTGCGATATACTTCTTAATCAAGACGTCATCGGCCTCCTCTTCCTTATGTTCTTTCAACAAATTTCACCTCCGTTTTTTCTGCACATCTATATAACGGATGTACCCCGGGTTTTCTTCCCGAAAAAATAAATTAATTTGATAATTTTTAAAATTATTTCCTAACTCGCAAAAAAAAACACTGATTCACAACCAGTGCTTTTTTGCAATCTAGCTATTTCCAGAATTTAACGCTCTTGACTGTTCCCTGATGACCTAAAAAGGTAACATAGAATCCGGTTTGATCATCATTAAACCAGATCATCATGACAATTGGATTATTGGGATCAGCAGGATTGGCCATTTCAATAATTTCCGTTCCTTCCGACCCGAGTAGCGATTTAACCTCATCATAAGGCATCCCTTCGGTGATGCTTGTCATTTGAGCTTCTGTAACACTGGCGTCGCTGAGCCCCATGATCTTGCTGTCATCACCGTGATACAATATTTTGGACATTACCATATTGCTTGCATCGTAACTGATCTGAACGCCAAATTTGGTTTGGGCATCCGTATAAATATAGGTTCCATCCTTCTCTTCGGGTTTTACACCTAATGTTGACTCAACTTGACTCTTTTCCATGCCCAATTGAACCTGGCTGTAAAAATGATCCGGGTTATTCACTGCTTCATTCTTTGTCCCTGTGCAGCCGGAAGTCATAACCAGCATAGCGAGGATCAAAAGCACTGGGAACACTAATAATTTCCTTCTTTTTAACATGGTTTTCATCTCCTTTCTCAGAACTACGAATACAAGCAATCCACATTTTTAAAATAGACTGTCTTTGAATTCAGCAGCCAGCACCGTATCGGTGTCAGCATCAAAGGTCACCACGAGGATCGAACCATCGGTATTGATCCAGGCCAGAGCATAAGCTTCCTTGTTAGCGCCACTGGGGATAGCCATTCTTAGCATCTCCACCCCGACCCCAGTCAGAGCTTTCTTAACGTTACTGCGGGTCATCCCATTAGTAATTTTGGATCCCTGTTCTTTCGTGACAGTGGCGTTGCTCAGTTCAATGAGTTCCCGAGCCCCGGTGGTGGGAACCAGTACCTTGAGCGTCACCAGATCCTTGGCATTGAAGAATACATTAACTGCATAGCCAGTTTCCGGATCCAAATATACATATGAACCCTCTGGCGATGTATTCCCCGTCGCTCCCAACGATTTTTCAATATCCGCCTTTTTGTCATTGATTCGAATCTGGTTGTAAAGATCAAAAATCACATTGTCGGATACGTCATCCTGTTGTGAATCACTGCCGCTTGCATTTTTTGAGCCCGTAGATTGATCCCCGCCTGATGAGCAACCTGAAGCTATTACCGCCAAGCTAAGGATCAGTCCCAGAATTAACAGAACCCCGATCATCTTCTTTTTATTCATTAAGTGTTACCTTCCCTTTCATTCCCAAATTCAATCCGCATTGCAAGTTAAACCATCATTTCAAAAAACATTTGTATTAGCGTTTTAATAATATTCTACTGTCGAAACGGTTCCTTTCTTTCCGACAAATGAAATGAACTATTTCTCCTTTTTCTAGTTTGACTTTCTTGCTTATTTTTTACCCCAAAATCTCGATTTAAATCAAACTTGGATATTATAAATATCATCGTAATTGTACCCTAATCGCTGCATTTAAACTTATTATCTATATAAAAAACAGGAGTAAAAGCACTTCTTTACTCCTGCCTGCTATTATAAAAACGATTAAATGCGCTTATTTTTTATTTAGAAAATTAAAAATCTCATCTAGTAGATCCTCCACCGTATGAAGAACCTTATCTTTATCCTGATTCGTTATCACAGCAAACAATTTTTCAATATCCACATCGCCATAGTTATCCTTTAATCGTTTATTTAAATAGGCATTCATAAAACCATCAACGACACTTCTGAGTATTTTAATATTTTTTTCAAGCGTTTTAACCAGATTTGCTGCTTCACCATGATTGATCATAAAATCAAGCTGCATAATATTCATCAAGTAAGGCGAACTGTGAAAGGTCAGCCATTCTCTAACCTGCTGGTTGAATCCTTGCTGATCTTCAATTATTTTCGAAAGCTTCTCATGGGTCAAATCTTTAAAATCAATGTTATCCAACAGCAATAACTTGAAATCAATGGTTAGTTTTCTGGCATTGTTCCAAATCTCCGCAATGAGTCGTCTTCGCTCAGTAGCATATCCCACCACCGCAACGATGAGGCTGACCAGAGAACCGGTGAAAATACCAAATAAAAAGGCATTGTAATTATCCATGTTATTAAGGATATGGTCTTTCATCGGACCATTTAGCATATTTGGAATCACATCGTCAATGGCGAAAATGGCCACGGCGGACAAAACCGTCAGGATCAGGGTCACAATGGTACTATACTTAAATGTTTTCATCTTCTTTTCCTCAAGCTCCCATCATTTTTTATCATTATCGCAAAAACTTTCTTCGCTGTAAACGATTCGACCCAAAAATCGCCTGCCGCTCCTTTTTCATTGTATCTGGAATAACTATTTGGTTTCCAGCTCCTTAAAATACTCACTAATAATCGCATAGCTATCTTTGAGCCGTTCTTTGTAGGTGGGGACATCCCAGCTTTCCCAGCTAAAGGCCTTCTGATTGGTAAGACCAATACTGGCAATCGTCTGGTTGCTGTCCCGTTTCACTAGCACGCCGCTAGCCAGAATGCCTTCGGTTATCACCGTCTGGAGCTCGTTGGTGGTAGGATTCGGGATGATCCGGGAATCATCCACCACCCGCATCGTCGAGGGATCAGTGACGTTAATCCGGGTCCAGGGAATCCGAATTGAGATGGTTTTGCCTGAAATCTGGACCTGATGATGAGAATTGTTCTCCAGGCTGCCAAACGATAACTGGCTTAAATCCTGAATCACGGCTGGAATTGTGGCGCCGTCTTTGGTGACGGTTTCTTTATTGGTCAGCATTGACATGGTGAAAAATAAGCCGGTTTGTGAAGCGACAGAGCTGTGATTGCCGGTGCTGTTGTTATATCCCGGCTGTACCAGTAAAAGGCCTTCATTGCTACCATTGATTTCAATGATATACTCCAACCCCGAGCCGGCCTCCGTGTCAAGTTCTGTTGTGTACTTCATATTGCCGCGATCGCGGTCGTAGGTATCCAGACCGATGATCAGTTGTTCCCGGGAAAAATCAACCAGCCGCTCCAGATCCAGATCAATATACAGATAGGTTTCGTCTGCCGCCAGCGCCATTTTTGAGATGACGCCCTGATCCTCAATGATATAGGGCAACGATCGTGGCCCATCTGATTCCATGGCATAAATACCATAGTTCTGTTCCGGATCCACAGCGTTATGCCACAAAGGATTGCGATCATAGGGGATGATATAGGGTTCGGTGATCCAGGTCTTCTTGGCCCACTCGTCGGTCCATTCAAAGATGATACCACCGGCATAGCCCTCTTGCTCGATGGCCTTCATCATCCGGACGATGCCAGTTCCCTGGGCTTCTTCGGTCAGGCCGCCGTGGTTATAGCCATCGGGATTTTCATGGGCATTACCGGAGCCGGTGGCCAGACCAAATTCTGCCACAATGGCCGGATATTTCTGATGACCGGCGATAAACTCCTGCAGGTAGCCACCATAGCGGAAGCTGCCAGCTGTATCGGTGTAAGCGGCATAGCTGGTCTCATTGTTCATAAAATCCGGATAGTTGGGATAAATATGATAAGCGCCAAAGAACCCGGACTGGAGTTTATCCCGGGTCGAAATATGGTTGATATCGACGGAAACCTTATCGTTGTACTGCTTGCTTTTATCCCCGGTTTCATTCCATTCGGAATCGTGCTCAGTTGGATCCAGGGTCGGCCAGCTGACAATCCCCACCGGATGCTGCCACTTGTAGGTATCTTCTTCGTATTGCAGCACGTAATCACAACTCATCGCCAGCCAGGCCTCCGTGGGGCTGGCATTGGTTTCGGTATAAAGGTAATTGCCATTAAAGACAAATCCGGCATTTTTTTCGTTGGTGCTGATCACTTCTTCCGGTTCCATTTCCCGACCCACTAGATAGCCGACAATGTAAGGCGAAACATCGGCGGTATAGTAGCCATAAGCCCGCCCCTGGCGCGGGGCAATATTAGCTTGGCCATGGATGGCGTCGATATCCATTTTTATTTCGGCTTGATAGGTGTTATTATAATCAGCGCCCAGGTAATTATGATCGGCCGGATTCTCTTCCGGCCATATTTCCTGATATAGCCAGAGTTTAGTGTCCGGATGTTCTTCATTGTAAAAAACCAGCGCCGAGTAAAACTGCGGCGGCAACAGCGTATAAACCCTGATGGTATTGGCATTCATCGCACCAATATGTTCAAACCATTTAAGGTACAGGGCTTCATCATAGGAGAATTCGGTAAACCATTTTCCCGGAACGGAGGAACCGATATTGACCCCTTTGGCATAAAAATCTTCCCAGGTGCCATCGACTAAAACCTGAAAACCGGTGCCGGATGTGCGAGCTTCCATCTGGGTACCTGCAATCACTTGCTCGGCCGCTGAAATTTCCGGTTTTATCTTTATCTCATTGATAATCTGCTGCATCAGCGGTACATAACAGCCCCAATAAAATTTAGTGTCAGCATTGGGGTTAGCCACCGAAAATAATTGCTTAATCTTAGCAAATCCGGCATAATTCCAGAGCGTTCCCGAAAAATCCCTCTGGGCAAAATCACCGGCAAAATAATAGGCCGTATATTGGGAATTAATCGATCGGGTAATCCCAGCATAGTCGGTGCCCAGACCAAACTCGGCCAGCGCTGTTTTTCCCGCTTCACTGACATCCAGATGCAGTGTTGCGAGGGTTTCGGATGAGGCGTCAGGTTTGACCAGATCAAACCATTGCTGAAAAGGAAAACCGCCGTTGATAGCGAATTCATCCTGATAGGCCTCATTAAAAGACAGACTGACTGCGTCTTTATTCAGCGCTTCTTTGTCTTTTAACACCAGTACTTGATCCTGATTTGACACCAGCACTAGACCGCCGCCCCGGTATTCCCAGGCTTTGCCGGTCTGTTTTTCATAATTGTTGACGATAATTTCGGGAATTTCAACGTCTTTTTTTAGATCGGTAAAATACTTCCCGCTCCAACCGGTAAAGGAAACCCGAAAAATATCCTGAAGTCCCTGCTGACTGTCGGCATCCCAGATATCAAACTCGCCGATGATGGTGTTACCACCACCCAGATTGTTTTTAATACTGGTCAGATCCGCTTCACTGAGATCGCCTACCAGCGGTTTCTGGGCAACGCCAGCGTAAATGTCATCGCTAGCCACGCCGTTAAAATCGCTGCGATAAACCCCATCGGTATCAGCCAGATAAATAAGTTGCGGCATTTCTTGAGTTTGGGGAATTTCCCGGACCTGATAATCCTGGTCCGATTTTGGGAAAACCCCATAATAATCGCTGTCGTAACGCAAGGGATTGCCGGTGCTTTCAAGAACGACTTTTTCACTGTTCAAAGCCCACATCAAGCCCTTGTGTTCTTTGTAGGAAGGGTTCGGCACGGTTTTGTCCACCACCCAGACATTCAAAGATGTTGAGGCCTGATTGTTCCAGATTAAAAACGGCAACACTAATACACCAAATAAAACCACCGCAATCCCAATACTCCATAAAACCACCGATTTTATCTTCATGATGCCACCTCGTCGACTTTTCCGGAAAATCCCTTACGGTCAGCCTTCTGCCAGCCAACCGGTTTTCTGAACATGTTGATATAGCCACCGAAGCGCCAGAGACTGAAAAATTGCCTAACCCCAAAGTTCTCAATAATGGCATAAAAAACCAGAATCCATAGTTCTTTTCGGGAAAAATTCTGACCATTTTTTTCGGAAATTAGCAAAGAAGACACCGAAACCAGGATGCCCATCAGAACCATAGAAATGAACAGGATAATTGCAATTTCAGCATTGAAGATCCCCAGAAATACCGACAATAAAACCATCAGATATCCCTGGATCTCAAAAAGCGGACCCAGCATCTCAAAAATATAAAAATAGGGCATGGCGATGATACCAATCCGGCCATAGCTGGGGTTGAACATCATTTTCCGGTGAAAGGTCAAAATTTCAATCAAACCACGATGCCAGCGGTAGCGCTGTTTTTTGAGAGTTTTGATATCCTCGGGAACCTCGGTCCAGCAATTAGCATTATAGGCATAGAGAATCCGAAAGGGGCGTTTGTCTTCTTTCATCTGCCTGCTGATCCGCACCACAAGTTCCATATCTTCACCTACTGTATCGGTTTTGTATTTACCGCTGCTGGTAAGGTAGCCGCCCACATTGATGAGCCGTTCTTTGCGAAAAAGGCCAAAGGCGCCGGAAATAATCAGCAAACAGTTAAAATAAGACCAGCCCAACCGCCCCGACATAAAGGAGCGGATGTATTCAATGGTTTGAAACCGAGCCAGCTTGTTTTCTGCCAGGCCTTTTTGGGCGATCTGTCCGCAATCAATGGTACAGCCATTGATCGGCAGAACATTTCCCCCCAGAGCGGGTGTTTCGGTTTCTTCATCCAGGGTTAATGATGCCAGCTTTATCAGAGCGTCATCTTCCAGCAACGAATCAGCATCAATACCGCAGACGTATTCCTTTTTGGCAATGTTGATCCCGACGTTAAGCGAATCCGCTTTGCCACCGTTATTCTTATCGACGACAATCAGCTGCGGCCGTGAGCGGTTCAAATAGACTCCCCGAACCGGCTTGGTGCTGAGTCGGCTGTTATATAGATAATCGACTCGTTTCAGATCATAGTAGCGAATCAGGGTATTCAGCGTCTGATCTTTTGAACCATCATTGACGATAATCAGTTCATACTCCGGATACTTAAGATTCAGAAGCGAATTGGCGCTTTCGATGATGGTTTTTGCCTCGTTGTATGCCGGAGCGATAATGGAAATGGAAGGCAACATTCGTTTTTTGAAAAGCAGAGACATATCCTTGATATTCCATAGCCGTTCCTGCCTGACCACGCTGATGTAGGAAAACAGCAACAGGATCAGATAGATCAGATTAACTGCCATGGCATAATAGGCAATGTAATAATTAAAATCCATGACAAAAAGCTCAAGCTGATCAACAAAGGGCATCACAAAAAAGATATGCCAATGACGAATGGCGTAAATTACCGGGATAATCAGCCCGCTACCCAATAACAAAGCAAGTAACCTCCGGGTCATTTTTTCATTCCGTTTAACTGGTTCGCTTTCAGTTGATTCAGCAATTTGGATCAGACCGCATTTTTTAACTAACCGCTCATTTAAATACCGGGCAAAGTCGTTTTCCAGCTCCCTGGTCTGGTATATCGCTGCTTTGATAATGGCAATCAGTTCATTTTCAATATTGATGTCCTTGTTTTTATTGAGAAAGTCAATGACTTCACTGGTTTTTCCCAACAGAATGATTTCACTGATGATTTTTTTGGCATCGTCATTGTTCTTTCCGTTAAGTTTCATAATAAAATACTCGATTCGCAAAGATAAAATAGTCGCCAGGTCTTTTTTGACCCGTTGATCAGTTTCCTTTAGAAAGGCTGAAACAACTTGATTGAAATAGACATGATTCTTTTCAATCATTGTTGAAATGCCATTGATGGCACCTCTGGCGGTGTCTTCCTCCCTGAGAAAACCCAGCAATTTATCCAATTTTTCAGTTGATTTAAAATTTGCCAGGGCCCGCATGGCCGCATTTCTGATCTCCATAGCATCAGCATAAAGATATTGATCCTGGTCCAGAACCTTCGGGTAATATTCCGCAACAATATCGCAGGCTTTGATAACCAGTTGGTGATGGGCTGCTCCGCTGTTCACACTCACCGGTAGTAGTTCATAGCGCCGGCAAGAAAAATCGGCCGCCACATCACCCTCGTAACGACAATTCATGCGGCTGCCCTCCAGCAAGGGACTGCTGTTGACACAATTGATGCATTGCCGAACACCAGCTTTACCATAGAGGCTTTCCAAATATTTTATGGTTTCTTGCCGGGTATCAATGAGTTGAATCAGGTAGTTTCTCAACTCTTCGGAAAAATAAACAGAAGCAAAATCGACAATCAATTCCTGGTACTCAATCCGCTGACTATTAATGATTTCAGGTAAAAAACGGTGAAAGTCTTCACCAAAATCAGCAATCAGCATATTCACCTTATTGCGGTAAAAACGACTCTCATTTAAAAGTGAATTGGTGAGTACGGGCAGTGATTCTTTTTTGCCGATATCTGTCAAACCGTTGGCAATGTAAAGTTTTAAGGTGCTGTTTGTTTCTTTTTTCAGAGATTCCTCCAGCGCCAGACGGGCCTTTTCGGTGCCGAGGACGCCTAAATACAAGGCTGTTTCAGACTTTTTGGTAATACTTCGGGATTTTAATCCTTTCAGCGATTTTTTTTCAAAACTGTCTATGTCAATGGAACTGGCAATGTTTTTTTTGAGCTGTTGATCGTATCGCACCGATTGGCTAACTTGGTAATAGTTGGCGATCTCCATAGGCTCATAGGCATCTGCTTGATTTCCGGAGGCCGCATTCACCAGTTCTTCTTTTTGATGTTCGGCAAAGATCAGACTCTTATCACTTTCCCCTCTGCCCCTGATCAGGCGCACAATAATTACCAGATCGGCGATCAATATCAAAATCCCAATGATGATCCAGATTTCAAATATTTCTATCATCGAAGCGACTCTCCCTTAATTTTATTCTGAATGACCCCCATTAATTCCGAAAGCATAAACGGTTTTTTAAAATAATGCTCCACCCCCAAACTGGATGCCCGGAGAACAGACTCATCATTTTTTAGATAGGACAAATAAATAAAGGGAATTTTGCTGGTATTGGAATCCGCCAGCATTTCTTCCCGAAACAGAAAACCATCCATTTTAGGAATCATCACCTCTGAAATAATCAGCAGCGGGTTTTTATCCCTTGCGATTTGTACCGCTGTCTGACCGTCAATGGCAGTAATCACTCGATAATTAATATTTTCAAGGGCGGTTTTTAATACGTCCACCGAAATTTCATCCGCATCTGCAATCAGGATTTTGCCAATATCATCCTGGTATTCATTGATCGAGGATTGACTACAGACAATATCTCTGCCCATATTTCTGGCGATCTTAGCTCGCATGACGGCAACATTATAAAATGCCTCATCCAATTTACCATGGTATTCCGCTTTCTCTCGGATCTCGCCGAGCCAGGCCAGACCGATGGAAGCTGTCACTTTTTCTATGAATTTTTCCGATGAGGCAATGCTATTTCTGATTTTTTCAGCAAAATCCAAGGCCGCTTCATTTGTCGTCTGGGGAATATAACAGGCAAAAGTAAATCCCTGCAGCTTAAACAATACCTCATTCCCCTCTTTTAATTCCTCTAAAATAAATACCACGTTCCGCTGAATCTCTTCCACCTCGTCATGCCCATACAAATATTCAATCCGTTCAATGTTATCCAGACTGATAATGACCAAGCCCGGATTTTGTTCAGAAAAATCGTTCAAAATGCTGTTGATCTCACTGGCCAGATAGTTCTTAAAAAAACTATAATTATACAAACCGGTGATGGCACAACGAATCAGTTTGTTCTGTGATTCCAAAATACTGGACTCCAACCGGCTATTGATTTCTTTTAACAGCCGATTTTGCTCGGTGAGACTGGAAGCTTCATCTTCGGCCTTTTTGATATGGCTTTCAAAAACTTCCGGCATCGGAATATCATATTCTTTGGATAAGGTTTCCGTTAAGGGTTCAATGACGATCAGCCATGTTATCCCTTTTATTACCAGAATCCGTTCAAATATCATATTCCACAACTCATTGCCGGTAACATTGTAGTCAGTGATATTCATATTTTCGTCCAAAGTTAATGCCATATCTGTTACCACCTCCCGAACCGATTCCTGATTGAAAATTGACCCCAACCGTTTCAGAACCGCCGAGCAGATGCCCATATAGCCCCCGGACTTGGCCAGATCCCGTTTAATCGGGTTAAGTAGCGTACCACATTCCAGATCTCTTAAAGCTTTAATATAAGAAATGATATTTCCCTTGATGATGGATCCATGCTGGGGAACAATCATGACGATATCCATCGCCAGAAACGTTTCCATCACCGGTCGGAGAATGCTGTTGGATGGCATATAGTGTTCATGAAATGTTTTCATTTTTTCCAGATAGTCGTCTTGGGCGTAGAGATTCCATTCATAGGAAAATGCTCCGAAGAGATCGCTCGAAAAGAGGATTTTGGTCTGGTAATCATAGGTGGTAAAAGCGCCCGGGAAATGAAGATAGGGGGTCAGAACAAAACCCAGAATCCGTCCGGATGTCAGGGTAAGTTTAAACTCATTTTCATTGATGATATAATAATCCGATTTGATGCCATAATACTTGACCAGGGTTTGGGTCCGCCAATGCGTGACCACTTCGAACTTTGCCCCGGCTTTTTCAAAAAGTGGAACGGCCGAACACAAATCTGGATCCTGATGATGAAGAATCACATATTTGATTTTCTCCAGGGCGATGAGACTGCAGACATTTTCATAGACATCCTCAAAATCCAGCACCGAACCGGGATCAATGAGTACTCCTTGATCGCCATCCACAATTAAATAAGGATTACAATGTAATCCGCCATCCTGGGCACAGCCCCCGACCCAATATATTCCTGTTGCTATTTCTGCTGTTCGAGATGTTGTCATTTCTTCTCCTCCTAATATCGAATCCAATCAACTAATAAAAACTGATCTGCTGGTGGCGGGGTACCCTCCAGCCAGTTAGGGTACCAGCTATTGACCATCAGCTGCATCGGTTGCCCAACTGGAAATCCCTCTTGCCATTCCATTATCAACTTATTGTCCACATAAAAAACCAGCTGGTCGGCAGTATAATCAAAGCGATAAGTGTGAAAATCAGCGGTGGGATCAAAGCCCAGCTCTCCGACATACTCGTTTTTCACTGCGCCGTCAGCATAGGTGGTCAGTAACAACTTGCCTTCTGTACTATTGTGTATTTCAATGTCGATTTCATAAAAATAATCCGGTGCAGCATAAAGAAAAAAACCAGTGATGGATGAAGGTGCCTCCGGCAATTTCATGCGGGTTTCATAGCTGCCATAGGTCGACGATTCCTGTTTAATGAATTCCCCACCCTCCAGGGTATTGGCTGGCATCTTGATATTAAGGTATCCATCCTTGACTTCAACATTTGTGGGACTTAACCGACTTCGCCCCAGCGTTTTGTTGGATACCGCCCAGATCCCTTCATCAAGGTTATCAAAATTATCTCGAGATGACTGGTTTACCCAATCGATATATTCCATCATACCAATAAGCAAGCATCCCAAAACTATCATCAGAATGAGCAACGACCTCTTCATATCGCAGTTTCCTTTCCCGGCAAATATTAAACGCATTGGGCCTACGTCGCAATTAAATAGATTTAATGTAAATATCATCTCTATTTTATCAGTATTCTATCCATTTCTCCAGGCTTATTTTAGAATAATCGGTACTCTGACCCCTTGAAACTTTAAGGTCTGATGCCCCCCCAAAAGGGATAGTAATTAATGAATCTGTCGGTCTGTTTTTTAAGACCGGGGACCAGGCCATCATGATCAATCGCAATTTGATTGATAAAGCCCTTTCCACAGGGATTGACATAAGCGACTTCGACAATTACCAGGAAAATTAATGTAAGGTCCAATTTTGATTTTTCTCTCCGTCATTTTTAGTTGGCTCTGATATTTCTGATTCTAACCTTTTTATACCCAACTGTAATGGTTTTAAAGGAGGCTTTTATATATTTACAGATAAAAAAAGGCATCTGCACAATAATGCCCAGATGCCCAAAGATTTAATTCGATGATTTCGAATTATTTAACTTCATATTTTCTTTGAAAGAATTTTACGATTTCAACAATTGGTATCACGACCACAGCAAGACCCATGGCGGCAAAATATTCAGTCAGACTGATGGGTTCAAATTCAAATGCGGCGGCAATGGCGGGGATGAAAATAACTGCCGTTGTCAGCACTAAAGAAGCGGCCATCGCCAGGAACAAGAATTTATTCTGGTGCTGCATCTTAAAGATCGACTGACGTCGGCTACGCATATTCAGTGAGTGGAACATTTCGGCCATCGACAGGGTTAAAAATGCCATCGTCATGCCATCGGCACTTTCGGCAATTTCCCAGACTCCGGCTTCCATATAGTGGCCGACAAAATAAGCGATAATGGTCACCATCGCCACCATAACGCCCTGCCAGATCACATCGACCCCCAGACCGCGGGAGAAAATACCTTCTTTAGCTTCGCGGGGCGGATTCTTCATCGTGTCGGCTTCTTCACCTTCCATTCCTAGCGCAATGGCTGGGAAGGAGTCGGTGATCAGGTTGATCCAGAGTAAATGCACCGGTTTCAGGATGGTGAAGCCTAACAGAGTAGCAACAAAGATAGCGATAACTTCCGCCAGATTGGACGACAGCAGGAACTGAATGGCCTTGCGGATATTGTCATAAATACGGCGACCTTCCTCCACTGCATTGACAATTGTGGCAAAATTATCATCTGCCAGTACCATATCAGCGACATTTTTAGTCACATCCGTACCAGTTATCCCCATTCCAACCCCAATATCGGCGGTTTTAATTGACGGCGCATCGTTGACGCCGTCGCCGGTCATCGCCACGATCATTCCCTGATTCTGCCAAGCTTTGACAATTCGTACCTTATGCTCCGGTTGAACCCGGGCATACACCGAATAGCTGCCAATGTCTATTTTAAACTGTTCTTCACTGATCTCATCCAATTGCGCCCCAGTGATGGCTTCTTTGGGATCGCTAATGATCCCCAATTGTTTGGCAATAGCAATGGCGGTATCTTTGTGATCTCCAGTGATCATCACCGGACGGATGCCGGCCGACTTGCATTGGCTAATAGCACCCTTGACTTCCGGACGGATCGGATCGATCATGCCGGTTAACCCGACGAAGCACAGCTGATGCTCCAGATAGTCTGGTGCCTGGTCTTCCGGCATGGTATCCCAGATGCGGAAGGCACTGGCCAGCACTCTAAGAGCCTGGCCTGCCAGGCGCTTATTTTCCTGCTTGATCGCTTCGCAAATGGCATCCGTAATCGGTAATTGGGCGTTGCCATCCCAGTAGGTGGTACAGCGGGAGATGAGCACATCCGGGGCTCCTTTAACATACTGGGTAAAACTGCCGTCTGCCATTTTGTGAATGGTACTCATCAGTTTTCGGCCGGAGTCAAAGGGTGCTTCCCCAACCCGTGGTGTTTGGGCTTCCATATCACTCTTTCTCAAACCCAGCGAAAAACCGTAATTGACCAGAGCGGCCTCCGTGGGTTCTCCTTCAGCCTTGTTTTCTTCATTCAAACGGGCATCATTACACAGCGCCATGGTTCGGCCCAACAACGGTTCATCAAAACCGAAATGATCCACCACTGTCATCTTGTTCTGGGTCAGAGTTCCGGTTTTATCGGAACAGATCACCTGGGTACAACCCAGGGTTTCAACGGCGGTCAGTTTACGGATTACTGCTTTTTCTTTGGCCATATTGGTTACGCCAATCGAAAGAACAATGGTGACCACTGCGGCCAGACCTTCGGGAATGGCGGCAACCGCCAGCGATACCGCCACCATAAAGGTATTTAATACGCCAATTCCGGTAATTCCTTCACCCAGATATAAGCGCACCAGGCTCAGAGCAAAGATGAAAATACAGATTCCCAGCACCAGCCAGCTTAACACCTTACTTAACTGATTAAGCTTGATCTGTAGCGGTGTCGCATGTTCTTTGGCCTGGGTAATGGCGTCGGCAATCTTACCCATTTCGGTTTTCATGCCGGTGGCCACAACCGTTGCTGAACCCCGGCCATATACCACGGCACTGCCCATGTAGACCATGTTCTTGCGATCACCCAGGGAAATGTCTTTTTGATCCCCCAGATTAAGTGCACAAATCACTTTACCGACCGGGACACTTTCTCCGGTCAGAGCCGCTTCTTCAATTTTTAGGCTGGCGCTCTCCAGCAGCCTGGCGTCCGCTGGTACTGAATCTCCAGCTTCCAGCAAGATTACATCCCCAACTACCAGGTCTTCAGTTTTGATTTCCTGAATTTTGCCATCCCGCATCACCCGGGAGGTGGCTGCGGAAATGGCCTGAAGCGCTTCGATAGCTTTTTCAGCCTTGCTTTCCTGATAAACACCTAACACTGAATTGATAATGACCACCGCCATAATGATGATCACATCCGCAAATGATTCGCCTGAATAGGCCGCAGTAATTCCCGAAATAATGGCAGCTGCAATCAGGATCACAATCATCGGATCTTTTAATTGATTCAGCAGTCGCACCGCCACTGAATCTTTCCTGGCTTCGTCCAGTTTGTTTTTGCCGTTTTCTTCCAGCCTCTTGCTGGCCTCGGCCTGGGAGATCCCTTCTCTCCCGGAGTTTAACTCCTTTAGAACTTCTTCCGAAGTCTGCAAATACGTCTTCATCCAATCCTCCTTTAAGAATAATTTTTGGCATAAAAAAACCAGATGCCTCTGCACCTGGAAAAAATAACCCAAGTACAGAAAAACTGTACATGAGTCTCACTCATTAAGATAAGCCAGGTATTCCTACCATGCATGTTGACTTATCACGCAAATCGCGCAAATTACTCCCTCATAACTGCTTCATTTTACCCCGGCGCATTATCTTTGTCAAGATAATGCGCCGGATTTTTTATGTTAATTGTTTTCAAGATATGGTTGTGCCGTGGGTCCAGGTGCCGTTGAGCCTTTTGGCAGTAGCTGAATCTCGATCGCTTCCAAGCGGTAACCAAATCCGGCGGTACCTGCTTCAGCCCCATTTTGGGCCCAATCCATCCAGCCGATATTTTCGGCATGGACCCGGTAATACACGTCGAACTGGTCGGCATCAGTACCGGTTAACTGGATTTTAATGGCTTCCAATCGCAACGATTCTCCCGTCGTTCCACTCATGACACCATTGCTACGATAATCCAGCCAGCCCTGGTTTTGTACATGGGAGCGATATTCAATACCCAGATCATAGCCACTGGTATCCATTTTTATTTCAATCCCTTCCAGCCGCAAGGATTCCCCGAAGGTACCGCTGATCCCGCCGTTGCTAAGCCAATTCTGCCAGCCCTGATCCTGGACATGGGTACGGTAGAGACAATTGGCAAAGGTATCCCGACTTTGGGTAAAGGCTTTGATACATACATTACTGTTATCTTTTTTAGAGGTATCATACCAACCGCCAGTTCCCGTGTTGCTGGTAAAACTCTCTCCGGGGTTGGCGCTGGCAGCACTGCTGTATTCGGCAACCAGGCTTTCAACCGGCACTGACTCATTGGTTCCCGGCGTTCTGAATTTGATAACTACTGCAAACTTCTGACCGGCCACCAGCCCCACCGGATTGTCGAGATCGATGGTATAATAACCACCGCACTCGAAGGTTGCGGTCTGAGTGGTTCTCAAGGTGCCGCTGTTTGGCTTGCCATCATTGACATCGGTATAGACCGTGATCTCAGCCGTTGTTCCGGGGGTTAATGCATAGGTACTCACTGCAGTCAGATTATCGCTAGCCGCTGCCGTATAAATGTTGGCTCCCCAGGCGGTGTTGTCCCCATCCGGATATCCCATCGCCGAGATGTTACCCAATGGATCATACTGATAAATCTGACTGTAATTATCAGTGGCTTGGGCATTGTGAAAGGCTGTCACATTGCTGCCGGCATAGCTATCATAATAAGACATGTAGAAGTAACCACCGTCACCCCAGTCAGATCCCCAGCTATTACGGATAATCCAGGCGCCATCGCCATCAGGTTTTTTATTAAAATTGTTGCGGCTGTAATTGTCATCCCAGCCGACAATCACGACATCGTGATCGGGTTTTTCTTCGCCATCATAGAAAAAAGCGGCGTTGTTACTATTATAATATTCTTCGCCGTCCAATGGTACCGAATACATCGAGGTGTAAAGCGCCCCGCCATCCATCAGAGCCTGCTTGATGGCCGATGGTAAGTTGGGGATCGAAACTACTTCCTGAACATGATAAATAGGCAATAGTCCAGTTTTTTTTGGGGTGTCATAGGGGTCACTGCTTTCACTGACCGGACCACTCCACCGCGCCAGATAAGCAGTGGCCATGGTATAGTTCCCCCCCTCATCAGGGGTCCCATCAAAACCGCTATTCCACATCAGGTTGTTTTCTGACAGATCGACCGTTGTGTCTTTTTTAAGATAGGATTCCATCGAAGCCAGGCTGGCAAAGGCCCAGCAGCTGCCATAATCACCCTGGTTGCGGATGTCTGTAATTCGTCCTGTGACCCGGAGATCGTAGGTAATCGGGAGCGTTGCGGACGAAGCTATTGTGGTATCGCCCGTTTCTTCATTGCGTTGCAATGGTGGGGGGATGTACCCCCGGGAATGTCCATCGATCGTGGCACTATTAACTGTTCCCGAATTGTTGTCATTCAAGTATTGGACAAAAGCCGGGTTTAAGGGCGCCGCTGTCGGCTCAGTGATTTCTTCCAAAGCCCAGGCACTGCCCGGGATCAAAACAGTCAGCATTAAGCTGACAAACAGCAATGACAGTGATTTTTTGAAATTATTTTCCATTTTCGCTCCTTTTCTCTTCATTTGACCTTTTCTTTATGTTGTTTACTCCGCTGATTCTCCAGTTCCCGGATTCTTTCCAGATTCGATTTTATCAAGCAAACCGTTGAATTTTTCGGTAAGGGTGTCAACGTTGGTCTTCAATTCGTCATCTCCCGGGGTACAGTTCCCGGGGAAGCCGTAGATCCGACCGCTACCCACTTCTTTCAATAAAAAAAGAATCTCAGCGATTTCCTGGGCGAATTTATTTCTGATATCTGTAACTTTAGCCATTATTTCCTCCTGATAACTATTTTTTAGTGTTATTTAGACACTAATAAAAAAGTAATTTTAGCCACTCTGATCAAAAAAACAACCGCCGGATTTAACGGCGGTCATCTTTTTCTGATCAAAAACCAGTGTTTTAATAATCATTGTGATCATGATAAACCTCCCATTATTCTATTCTAGGAAGTTATACCCCATAATCCAGTTTTTTAACATTCTACATAACTTCCCGGATCACATCGTATTTAGCATCATCACTTTCCACAAAGCCTTCCACGGGGGATTTGATATTTGGCGCTTTCACATACTCTACAAATGCCTGTCTTAAAAGATCCGAAAACTCTTTTGGCAATTTCAGATTTACGGCAATCGCATCCTTGGGAATGTCCGGGGTTTTCGAAATGATCCGGAACTCATCCAGGTTAACGCCGCTTTTTTGTGCCTCTTCCAAGGCTTCGCTATAAGTGGCTCCAGCATCATATTCCCGCGATAGTACCGCTTTAATTACACTGTCATGGCTGCCCAGATAGGAAGTCTTACTGAAAATCGTTTTGGGATTCAGGCCATCGGATTTAATACTATGCTGGGCATAGAGATATCCCGAGGCGCTGCCTTCATCCACATAAGCAAAGCTGCGGCCTTTTAATCCACTTAAACTGCTGATACCACTGTCTTTTCGAGTGATAATGCAACCATTATAAGACACCTTTCCATAAACTTTTGGGGTTACCAATGGTTCGATACCGATTTTTTCATGAGCATTAACATAGGCAAAAGGTGAGAACCAGGCCACATCAATGATGCCTTCCTTCATGCCTTCACTCAGAGCATCATAATCCTTGACGATCATGGTACGCACCTTATAGCCGATTTTTTTGAAAACCGCATTTAAGATCGGCACGTACATGGTTTTAATGTTTTCCGGCGAGGTAAAGGGATTGACCCCAAAAATAATTTCATTCTTATTTTTATTCTTGGCAGTGAGTTTCTGAACATTGCTGGCCATCTCTGAAAGCTTGGTACAGTAATTCAACAATTCAATATTCTTTGACTTCTGCGTCACAATGGTGCTGATCGTATTGGTGGTTACCCGGTGAGTGGTATCCACCGCATCGGACACCTTGGCGATCGAGGACTGGATACCATGAGAGGTATTTACTTGGAGACTGGAAATCTCTTTGATTTCATTCATGGAGTGGTTTAACTCAATCAAAACTTTCTGTATTTCTTCGATGACATCCCCGGATTTCTGGGCAGCATTTTCAATATCTCTGGTTCGGATGGTACACCGTTCAATGGATTTATTGGAACGATCGACTTCCACAATCACCTGATTGACAATCTGTTCGATTTCGGTGGCAAAGGTAGCGGTGCTGTCAGATAGCCTTTTAATTTCTTCTGCCACTACAGAAAATCCTTTACCAGCGGCTCCGGCCCGGGCAGCCTCAATGCTGGCATTCAGAGCCAGAAGATTGGTCTGCCGGGAAATATCCTTGATATAATCGACAAACTTGCTGATCTGTTTGGACGAGCCGTCCAATTCGGTATTAATACCAGAGGCCTGTTTCACCCCATCAATCAGATCCAGCAGCAGATCGGAGATGCTTTCGATGGTGGATCGATTCTCGTTAAGCATATCAACCGAATGACTGGAGTTCTCTTCGATTCTGACAATATTCCCCTGAAGCTTGTTGGATACCTGGGTGAAATTATTAATTTCCGAATTGATCTCATAGGTGCTGGCGGCATTTTCCTCACTGAGTTTAGCAATTTCATCAGCTTGGGCGACGATGGTGTTAAAGACTTTGACATTTTCTTCGGAAAACCAGCTCAGCTTTTTAATATCAAAGTCCATTGTCTCCAGCAGTGAAAAAAGCTCGCTGTTGACATTATCCTTTTCCTCGTCTTCGATGGGTGCTTCTTTTTCTGCCATGGCGGTGAGCAGATTTAAAATGCTGTTGATCGTGGCTTTGTTTTCATTTAATATTTCCACTGACTGAGCCGAGCTTTCTTCCAGGGTCATGATATTTCTTTTTAGCTCGTCTGAGGTTTGAACAATGGTTTTGACCTCCTGGTGGATACTATCCAAATTGATTTCATTTTTAATTTCTTCCATGATCTGTCTCCGTTCTCAAATTTATAATGACATTTTACGCCCAGTTTCCTTCTTTAAAAATACATCTTTCCTGACCATCTTTGGTAATGCCGGTGATTTCCAAATCTTTGGTACCGATCATAAAATCCACATGCGTATCCGATTGATTGCCACCAGCGGCAATCAGTTCTTCTTTGGTCATCTTGCCGCCATCCCGGATATTGGTCGGATAACATTCTCCCAGGGCAAAATGGCAGGCAGCATTTTCATCAAACAGGGTATCGTAGAAAAGAATCCCGGTATTAGAAATCGGTGAATCGTAGGGAACCAGTGCCACTTCTCCCAACCGCCTCGATCCCTCGTCGGTTTCAATCAGGATTTTGAGGTATTCCTCACCTTTTTCCGCCTGATAGTCAGTTACCTTGCCGTCATGAAAGGTCAGGCTGAAATTCTCGATCAGGTTTCCCTGATAGGAAAGAGGTAGCGCTGAAACCAATGTACCTTCAGCCCGGTAACAGTCTGGAGCGGTAAAGATCTCTTCGGTGGGCATGTTGGCAAAAAAATAAACCTGATCCGGGGTAAACTCGCCGCCGCCTTCCCAAATATGATCTTTTTGAAGTCCCACAGTAAAATCAGTGCCGATGCTGTTTTTGTAGCGAAGGGTGTCAAAATGAGCATCATTAAGGATTCGGCATTTTTCGGAAAGCCTGGCTTTGTGGTCATTCCAGGCTTTGACAGCGTCGCCTTCGCCAATGCGCACAGCATCAAAGATGGCATCCCAGAGCTTTACAATCGCTTCCTGTTCATAAAGCTCAGGAAATACCTTCATTGCCCATTTGGCCTCAGGGACAGCCGCCACACACCACTGAAATTCGCTGTTCATCATTTTTTTGTAATAAGGCTCAAATGCTTTAGCCGAGGCTTTGCTGCTGGTTTGCAACTTCTCACTGGCCACCCCTTTATAGGCCTCTGGATCGTTGCCGACAATGGAAATCACCGCCGCTTTCTGTTGGGCATAATAGTTCCGGGATTCGGCCAGCCAATTAGGGATGTTCCGCAAAACATCCAGGCTCACGTTATCAAAACGGAGTCGGCTGGTTTTGATATCGTTCCAGAAGACGATTACATCTCTAGCTCCAGCTTTGTATGCCTCAGCAACGATCATTCGTCCAAATTCAAAATTTTCAACCGAACAATTCACAACCGTCAATTGATCCTTTTGCACATTTGCCCCAGTTCGGACAACGAGTCGGGCATATTCCCTTAATTTTTCCATATGATCCATTTGTGTTTCCTCTTTTTCTTTTGTATCGTTACAAAATCCGACATTTTTTTGTAAAATTATTATTTTTATTTTTTTGCGCACTTATGATAAAAATTATATCACTTTCATCAAATAAAGAAACAAGAAAAATTTGCCAAAAGCACTTTATCTTAATTTCAACTGGGAACAATTTGTCAACGATTGACCGCTAATCCTCTTTCAATTATTCAAAATCGCTGCTAAATACTTGCGGTTCTTCTTCGCCCTTTAACAGTCTTAATCCCCCCAAGGCTAGAGCTTCCATTTCGTTTTCCCCGGGCAGACTTTTAACTGGAGCCAGAAAAGCGATGTATTCTTTGATCATGTTGGTGAGTTTTTCCGAATAGGCCATCCCGCCGGTCAGGATAATCCCGTCGATTTCTCCTTTTAACACCACCGCCATTTCACCGATACCTTTGGCAATCTGATAAGCCTGAGCCTCATAGATCTGCTTTGCTTTGGCATCTCCAGCCAGAATCCGCTTTTCGATTTCCCGGATATCCCCGCTGCCCAAATGGCCTTTTAAGCCACCTTGCCCGCGAATTTTTTTAAGCAGCTCATTTTTCTGATAATCGCTGCTATAAATCAGCTCCACCAGGGCCAACAAGGGGACACCGCCGGAGCGTTCCGGCGAAAAAGGGCCGGTATCATCGGCTATCACATCGATGATCCGTCCCTTTTTATGGGCGCTGATGGAAATCCCGCCACCAAGATGAGCGACGACCAGATTCATCTCGGCATAGGTTTTTCCCATTTCATTAGCGTATTTTCTGCCCATGGACTTGCTGTTCAAAACATGGCAGAGACTCTTCCTGTGAATCTCGGGAAAGCCGGTGATCCGGGCGATATCGGCCATTTCATCGGCTGAAACCGCATCGTAGATAAAGGCCGGGATCCCCAGCGGGCTGGCAATGGCTTCCGCCAGTAGAGCCCCCAGATTGGCGGCATGGGACGAAAGCTGACCGGCTAAAATCAGATCTTTCATGGCTTGATTGACGCAGTAACCACCCGCATGGATGGGCGGCAGCAAGCCGCCCCGGCCCACCACTGCCGCAAGCTTGTGGAGATCAAACTGGTGCGCACTTAGTATTTCCAGCACCGTCTTTTTTCTGAATTCAAACTGATCATTAACGGTTGGAAAGGCCTCAAGGTCGGCACTATCATGCTCAACCGACTGCGTGAACAGCTCGGTTTCATTTTCAAAAACGCCGATTTTAGTCGAGGTTGAGCCGGGATTAATGGTTAAAATAAAGTAAGTCTGCATCGACCGCCTTCCTCTCATTTCCATTGATTTCTTCTATCTATTGTAAACCCAATTCTCACTTTATGCAAATTTTATCAGCAGTTTACCTGCTTCATATCTGGCACTTTGAACCGTTTTGTTGCGCAACACATCCGGTAGGGTAAAACACCGTTTTTCGTTCTTGATCTGGATCATCAATTCACTGCCTTTTTGGCTCATATCCATATCCGATTTTTCGGCAAAGGGAATGTTCAAGATAAAATCATATCCGTCATCTTCCTTTTTCACTTCAAAAATCGTATCCTTAAATAAAACCGCTGCGGGATCAGTTTCGCCGAAAATCTGCTCGGCCGCTTCTAAAAGAATGGCTTCGGTAGCTAGTTCCTTATTGAGCAGCATCAGAGTGAAAACCGGCACCTCGGAAAAGCTCTCGCGAATTTCTTTCAACCCTTCCTCCTGCAAATTGATCCATTTGCTGAAATAGCCATCCAGGGCTTTGGGCGGATAGACCTTGTTGACAATCACGGCATCGATGTTGTAGTTGTACAAATGTAGATAGGTGAAATTCCGCTTGGCCTCTTTGATGACAATCCGCTCCGGGGTGGTGACAATACGAATAGTGAGAATTTCCTTGTTGGTCATGATCGCCTGAAGCTGATATAGTTTTTCATTTAGTTGTTCCACATCATCAAAGACATTGTCCTCGGGCATCGGGATTTTCATGACTTTTTCCATCATCGGACCGGCCACCTTGACCGCTTTCTTTTTCATTGGCAGAACCGTTTTAATCATATTACCAAACATTTCCGGAAATTTTAACAGCGATAGGGTCTCCCCAGTGGGAGCACAGTCAACAATCAACACATCGTACTGGTTTTCTTCATAAATATCGGTGATTTTAAACAACGAAAATAGTTCTTCCAACCCCGGAAAGACCAGCAGTTCTTCGGCTTCAATACCCCCTTCGGCTCTGGACGTCAGCAATTCCTTCATGTAGTTTTTCATATTCCCCCAGGCCCGTTCGCCTTCCAGGATGGCATCAATTTCCAGACCCCAGAGCCTATCGCAAATCTCAACGGGTGTATTTTCCAGCTTTACGCCAAACGAATCCGATAGACTATGAGCCTGGTCAGTACTCATAATCAAAACTTTTTTACCATCTTTGGCCAGCTTAACCGCCGTTGCGGCGGCCACACTGGTTTTCCCCACGCCACCTTTACCTGTATATAAAATGATTCGCATTTTTCTTCTCCCTTTTATTCGATTGATCAAGCTATTTTATTGATTCTAAGTGATCGAAACTTTTTTAACTTTTATTTCGCCGTCCGCTTCATCCGTTTTTTCTTTTTCGGCGGCGTTTACCGCACTGCTTACATCAACAGCCCATTCCTTGGCTATTTCAAAGATCATCCCTTTGACTTCTTTTTCAATTACCTGAACATGTTGGGCGATACTCGGTGACAACAGCGACAAAAACGCATCACGTTCATATTGCTTTGCCAGGATCATGTTTTTAATAAATTCATGGTTCATTTGGTAGGCCTCCCTTATTTAAAATAATTTCTATTGAAACGCAATGACCAGGGTATTCTGATCAAATTTTGCCGATGTGACGGCCATCCCTCTGAGGGTATTGGGCATCGGGATATTGCGCTTGTAATTGCCAATTTTGACAATTACGTCCGATCCGGACAGATTGACCGCTACCTCATCCTTGGTAATATTCGGTAAAAAAAGCTTCAGATTATAACCGTTTTCGGTTTGCTCATATTTTTCCCCTTCAATGTCCGCTTTGATCTCAAATAAATCAGCACTTTCGGCGAAGACATCATCACAGATCCGGTTGATGGCAGCTAATCCCAGTAGATCAGTATCGTACCAGGGAATATAATATTTGGGAATCTGGTCAAAACAGGCCTCAATTTCACCGATGTATTTTTTCTGGATCGTGATCCACTCTTCGAAAAAGGGGTTGCCGATTTCGCGGGGCAAAATACGGTTGATAAAGATGCCATCGACATTGTAATTATAAAGTTTCATGTACATATAGTTCCGTTTGGTCTCTTCCACCACCATTTTCTCAGGAATGGTCACCAACCGCACTGAAGACACTTCCTTGTTTTTTAACAGTTCCTGGAGTTCAATCAGTTTGACATAGAGGGTTTCGATATCACTCATGGCATGGTGGTCGGGGAGTTGTATCTTGAATAGTGCTTTTGAAACCGGCGATAAAATTCGCACCGCCACCTTCCCGATCGGAAAGAACTTATCCATATACCAGCACATCAGCTCCGGAAATTTGAGTAGCGACAGGGTTTCTCCGGTCGGGGCACAGTCGACAATGATCCGCTCGTAGTCGCTGTTGTTATACAATTCCTGGATTTTAAGTAATGCAAAGAGTTCATCCATCCCCGGCATCATCGTAAATTCATCCATTTCAGCCCCTTCCGGATTGATGGAGCCAATCATATTACTAAATGCCCGCATCAAATTTTTAAAATCTTTTTCCATCACATAGTTGGGATCAATTTCCAGGGCGTAGAGATGATCGGCAACCTGCACTTCTTCTTTTCCGACCGGAACATTAAACAGATCCCCCAGATTATGCGCCATGTCGGTACTGACAATCAGTGTTTTCATGCCTTCCTGTGATGATTTAAGGGCATGGGCAGCCGCCACGCTGGTTTTGCCCACTCCGCCTTTGCCAGTAAAAATCAGTATTCGCTTCATTTTATTTCCTCCTGCTTTAATTTATAATTCTTTTGTCGAATAGTTCGTCTATCGAAGTATATCTTCTAAAATATGCTGCCCGGGGGCAGCGGTTTTACTCAATCATAATCTTTCTGATTTTGGGTTCGCTTTGTTTGGCTTCGGTTTTGCTGGCATCGTGGCTGAGGGTGTCCATGACCTTGTCGACCAGCTTGAAGACCAGTTTAACTTCCTCGGTCGTAAAGCTGTCCATCATCAGCTGTCCGTAACGGATCATCTCGTTAAGGATGTCCCGGATCGCTTCTCTGCCGCCGTCGGTGAGTTTGATGGTGACCACCCGTTTGTCTTCCGAGCTTCTTTCCCGGACTAAAAAGTCCCGCTTTTCCATCCGTGCAACAATGCCGGTGGCCGTGTTCAGGGGAACGCTCAGATAGTCAGCAATCTGGGTCATGTTCACATCACTTCGTCGATATAAAAGCAGCAGCACGAACACTTCATTCTTCGAACAATTGAAAAGTTCATTTCCCCAGATCTCCGGGGATAACAAATATTTAATTTTGTCGATGTATTCAAAAATCATTGTTTCAAGATCGCCATTAAAGCTATTATCCATTTGTATTTCCTTTTTCTTTTTTTACAAAGTACTTCGTTATTCGAATTATTTTAATTCTACACTCGAAGTATTAGTTTGTCAACTATTTTTTTTTAAATATCAGCTAATCTATTGCCATTTCTCCGCCACTCAATCCGCAGACTCTTACTTTTTTAAAGAGCTCTTAAAGATTGCAGGTTATAATGCCTATTAAGTGATTTCAAAACTGATCGTAGCACTCACGGAGTCTCCCAATTACCTAATCATATCAACAACCGAAAGGAGTGCCCATGAAATTTGGAAAATTTTTACTGCTCACAACTATCACATTAACCGCAATTTTGGTGGGATGCTATCCTTATGCCCGCTATGTTGAACCCAATCTCCTCATGGTGAATCGGGAAAAACTTGAAAACAACAGACTTGAGGCGCCACTAAAAATTGTCCTTTTTGGCGATACGCACCTGGGCGAATTTAATGATAATAACCAACTTGATCGCATCGTTGAAAAAATAAATGCTGAAAATCCCGATCTGGTTATTTTTACTGGGGATCTCATTGGTTCCAGCGGCGATTTCACCGTCAATCCTGAAGATATTTCCCAAAATTTGGCTAAGATCCAGGCAACCTATGGCAAGGTTGCGGTCATGGGAAATCATGAGTATGCCTTATTGGACCAATATAATTACGCCGAACTGATGAGCGCTGGCGGCTTTGCGGTTCTCGTTGACGACTGGCTCGATATTTCAAAACTCAATGTCCGACTTCTTGGTCTGGATGATGTTTACCGGGGAAATCCGGATCTGGATCTGACTGATGAGGCTCTTGACGGTGCCTACAATATTCTTTTGACCCATGAACCGGATATTGTGGATAAGATGAACAGCGATGCCGTCCAGCTGGTTTTAGCCGGCCATACCCACGGCGGACAGATTTCACTTCCTTACTTAACCGAAAAGATTCTGCCAGCCAACGGAAAAAAATATGTCAAAGGCCTTTATACCATTGGCAATGCGGGGCAAACCGACCTGTTTGTCACCAAAGGCACCGGGATGACCAAGCTGCCCTTTCGTTTTATGAATGTCCCCGAGATCATCGCCATTGAGGTCAGCCCTTAGATTTTTTACAGACCATAATGATGCTGTGTCTCCTTCTTTCACACCCCGTACAGATCAAACACCTGATCGTGCCCGATGACCCGGGGACTTTTTTTATTATTAGTAATTTCCATTCGATCATCAAAAATATCAATATGAATTTCAGATCCAATTATATTGTAATCCCAGTGAACTAATGCATTCACTAATGCTTCTCTTACTGCATCTTCTGGATAGTCAACAAACTCGATACGTTTTGACCTTCTATTTTCCATGCTTTTTTTGAATTAGTTTTTACGAACGACATGGCTTCTTTTAAGAGCATTATCACATTCCCGCTATATTCTTTATCGATCAAATAAATTCATTTGCACCTGTTTGGTTTTCAAGTATGCATGTTCCAACTTCTCATTGCGATATACATTATCGCTTGTACGATAATCCGTTGTCTGAAGATAAGTATGATTGCTATATTTAGCTTTTTTTAATTTTAATTGATAAATTACCGAAAAAATAGTCGTAATGGAACTTTGACTAAGATCTGAAAGGCAAATCATCTGACTATTAAATCTTTCAGCAATTTTCACTAAAATATCAAGTAAATGAAATGATGACATTTTACCAAACGGATTATCAATAATGAATGACTTACTGGCTTCATACTTTTCAAAGCCACTACTTTCCATAGCTTTATTTCTGGTATAATCAATTAATGCAGAGATCATTGCAAAACATGATATAAACATTTGACCCCCGGAGTTTCCGATTAGCACCTCTTCCCATAATCTTAGTTCACTTGCAGCAATACTTATATCTGCTTTGTATAACTTGACTTTAAGTGATTCTTTATTGATGATGATATTGAAAATCTTTCGATCAGAAAAAAGTATTTTGACTTTTTTTCGAACAATTTCTTCAATGTTGTCACCGATTTTACATTCATTCCGGATTATCTCCATACAATAAGCAATATGCTCTTTCATACGATCATCATAATAGGTGTCCAGCTGATCAGGAATATTAATAGAAAGCATCGGTTGAGAGGTTCTTCGCCCTTCAAGTTTGACGTTTGCCGACTTGGTAATCAGTAGCATTTCTTGATGGATTTTTTTGCCATGTTCAACGGCATGCTGATTAATGTGCTTCGTTTCTTCATCGATTGTACGTAAAGCGCTTTCAATGACTTCAAGATAGTCATTCAACATTTTTCTTGAATTAGATAAACCTTCGAAGACAAAATAATAGTCCTCAAATTTAAGCTTCAATCCAGTAATATCCATTCTTGCAATTAAATGGCCGATTATTGAATGTTTTCCATCGTAGTCATTTTTGATTGACAAATAATTCTGAAAGAGTTCCCGTTGCAAGTTTTCATTATATTCTCTTGTTTCTTTTATTTCTTTTGACATCGTTTTTATATTAAATTTTTCGTAGGTCTCGTTACTTAACAATGGTGGATAATAACTCTCTGTTAATTCAATGACTTTCTCAATTACGGTCATTTTTTTTTCATATCCAAGTTTGCTAGCCTGCTGCTGCTCTATAAGTTCACTGATTTCATTTGCCTGTGTTTCTAAATCGCTTTTGCGTCTAAGGTAATTCCCTTTTATTTCACTATCTGGTAGCGGCTCCAAATGGCCGATTTCTTTGATTCTTTCACGTTCAGCATCAACCTTTGTTTCTGCAATGCCGACCTTCTTTTCAGCCTTTGATTTTTCATTTTTAACATTTTCAAGATCTGTAAATGCCATGTCTTCCTGTTTCTTCAGACGGGCAAATGTCAAGTCATCAAGTGGAACATCGTCGTATTCTTCAGGTAAAATATGATTAAATCGTTTTAGTTTATTCAGATATTTTGATATTTCACTATTGTTTCTCTCAATGTTTGTGTCTATCTGCTGCTTTGTGCTACTTCTTTCACTTTGGAGTTCTTCGAATTGTCTTTCAATGCTCAGAATATCATCAGATAAAATTTCCCCGAATTTAAAGGTTGAATACTTATTGATTTTTTCCTTGTATTCCTTATTCTTTATTTGATAGCTGCGCTCAAGCTCTTCTAGATGCCTTTTTTCTTCAAAAACTGTTTCTTTCTGTTTACCTAAATGAGTTTCCTCTTTTATCAAATCTAACAGAATTTTTTGGATGATAGCAAGTTCATTCGAATCATTCACAAACTGCTTATCAATTAAAAGATATTCTTCAAATGATACTTGATGACGTTTTAGTGTGTCATGATCCTGCTGGCATCGAATCAAACGATCAATGATATTCTTAGCCTCTTTGGAAAGTTTTCCTTTTTCTTCTGATAAAACGCCATCACGTGTATTCAACTCAATTATTTTTGTGCGAATCGCATCCAACTGGTCTTCAACTGCCTCCAGATAGCCCTTTTCATATGGATATCCTTCAATTGAGATTAAATCCTGACTGATACGATTCAAGGTCATTTCACGATTCTTATACTCACTTTCCATGGATTCCAAGTCATGCTCTATCTGGTTCTTAAATTCCTGTCGTTTGTCGGTATCAAAGCACTTTTCAAGATAATTACAAGCCAGAACACCCTTATTCCACCTTACAAATGCATTCGTTGACTGTTGATCTGTTTCAACGTCTTCAAATGATAAAATCGGGATGAGACGCATCATTGGCTCAGATAATTTTAAATTCATTACCCGCTCCAACTCATTTTTCCCAACCAGATAACAATAAGGTAGTACCGGATTTTTTTGAAGCAGCATTTTTCGGCGACCCTCTATTTCTTTGTTCAAGTATTGTTCGCCAGTTTCAAATTCAATGTCTTCTTTTTGAAACAGTTCCTGCAGGTCTGGTGACGAATGGATATTGCCCTTTTTCAATGCGGCAACTAATTCTTTTTGCTTTTCAATTCGGTTTCCCAGCTTCTGATACACCACATTTAAATCACGCTTTCGCTCATTTACATCCTGACTATTAAAGGTTTTGCTGAATTCCCGCTCCGGCCTAATTTCATATTGCGACAGGATTTCAATGAGAGCCTGCCGTTTTTCGAGATATATTTTCTTATTCTCAAGGAGCTTCTCTGAATTTGTTTCGAATGTATTTAACTCTTTTTTCGAGACCAGCAGTTCAGTATCAATTTCTGAGATACGCTGACTTATTGCGCCTTGTCTATTTTCGAGATCCCTGAATTCATCAATCATATTCTGTATTAGACTGTCATATTTTTCCCGCTGAATCTCCAATTCAGTTTCATCTAATTGATTGTTCAAAAGTCGGTTTAAAAATATTTTCAACTCCGAAAAAACTTTTTCTTCCGCTATTTTAAAGTTATCACATTTTTCCTTAAGCGAACCTAATTCTTTGTATGTTTTCATTTGATCCGCATTGTTTTGATTCATTCGATTAATGAGTTCAGTTTCAGAATTTTTAATTGTCACCAGATAGTTGTTATTCTCATTCATCAGTTTAAGAATATCCTTATCCAGATGTTGATAGGCAACTGATAAGGTATAGCCGGCATTCTGAAGTTTTTCATTGCGCTCCGCAGTGCTTAATGCTTCCTGCCGTTGAAGCCAGAGAGAAAGTTCGCCCTTGCTCATATCAATATCATGTGAGATTTCAGCAGCTTCATAGATTTCCCTTTTTAATTTATCACACCTATATTTTTCACTGGCATCCAGCAACTCCTGTTTCCATTCTTCCTGTTTTTCTGTTAAATTGCTAACTTCTTGTCTTCTTTTATAATAATCTTCGGAAATCTGCTCATATTTTATATGATCTTTTTGCCTTTGAATTTCATTCAGTTTTACATTACATGCCTGAATTTTTTCTTCCGCATCAGCACCTTGCTTTTTGCAATAAACATAGAGTTCCATAAACTGTGTTTCAATCTCAACTACTTTGGTGATCGATGCTAGCAGATCACTGATTTTATTTTCATATGCTACCAGTTGATCATTAAATTTTGTTAATAATTCCTTGTTTTTAATATTTTCATTTTCTTCCATTACTGCCTTCATCAAGGCAATAATCATCTCCTGGAGATCATTTGATGCATCCATACTGTCAGTGATCGTTTTGAGAATCCAGTCATCAACTAATTTATCAGAAGTGCTACTTTTTTTAAAAAGCTCATCCACGCCCCCTTCCTGTTCATTGATTCTGGCAATAATTTTCCACTCATTTGTAAAAATCCCGTGTTGCGCAAGATGCTTTCGATATTCTTCGCCCAAATCGGATTGGAAATAGCGGACCCGATTGTTATCGGATTGCCGCATTAATTTCATGGCTGATTCGTAGGTACAATATTGATGTGTTTTTTCATTTTTTTCAATCAAGGGGATGTTGGCAATATCAAATTCATTTGCCTGGGTGTAGTCATTGGTAAATGTAAAATATTTAAGCTTTGAATTATTCTCGTCGTTCCCTCCAAGGCACATCGCAATTCCGGTTAAAAAATATGAGGACTGCACCGTATTATCCAACTTCCACTCCAGCATCACATAGGCAGTAGAACGGTCTGTTGGTAGGTAGGCTTCGACACTGCGACCATGGATTTTTACTTTCGGTAAAATAGTCTGAAGCATCAATTGTACCAGAACGCTTTTCCCACTCCCATTTGCCAGATTGATCAGAACATTTTCGCCATCTGCCGTCGAATATAATTCATCGACAATCCGTTTTTTGTCAAAGGTTATATTACTGATTCTAATTCGATTAATTTTCGGCATTTTTCTCATCCTCCTGGAAAACAGCAGTGATTTCGGACACTCTCTTTTCATCGAGATAGTAATATCGCATCAGATCATCCAGTCGCGTAGTCGTCTTTATTTCTCTCTCATTGTCCCGAAAATCGATTAGCTTTTGTCGAATCAATAATCGGCAAGCCCTTAGCACTATTTCATTTTTTGTCGTTCGTTTTCCATCCTGGGTTGTTGCTTTAGCTCCCCATAGATTGGCAATATGCTTAAAATTAAGCGAATATCTTTCCTCCAGTTCATCCATTTTTCTCTCAGAAGCCGTATCAAACTTTTCATCCAGTTTTTGAACAATGTCCTTAATCTGTAAAAACTCAATTTGTTTCGGGTCATAATTTTTACCGCCGAAAAACAAATGCAGAATGACCATGATAATGTAACATTGAAGAAATGCATCAACCTGCCTGGCCGATGACGAAATGGACTCCCTGATATCCTTCATTCTAAAACTGAACAGTTCATTGTCTGAGTTTGGTACCAGATAAACGGTATGCTTGGCTTCAATTATTCGGAATCCCAATTCTCTTTCAAATTTAATAAGTATGGCTCTAACGTCTGGATCCTTGAAGTTTGTATACAATTCCGAATCTGATTTATCATTTATCTGACCGTCAGACAGCAGTTTTTTATAAATTTGTAAAGCTCGGTTCATTCATTTCCACCTCAAATCTGAAATCATTCATTATAATTCGTTCTTCGTAGCCAGTATTTTGATCAATGACTTCCATATGACTGAATTCCTCATCAGTTTTTCCAATTTTTATTCGATAAACATCATAATAATGTTCTTTTTGATCCATCAACTCACTCAAACAATAAGCCAGATCAAACTCACCATTGGCCTCATGAACAACGTTGCTTTCGTCTTCACCCCAGAGGTTAATATCGACCTCTCCTTCTTCAAACAGTTTAAGCATGACAAGATATACCATGCGGTTTTCCACCATATCGTGAAAATGGGCTTCTGATTTTAGCATTTCAAAAAACTGAGAGAATACAAAGCCCTCCTGATGGGTTGATGCAAATTTGATAAACTGCTTGATAATTCTTGTATGCGTCCGATTTCGGCTCTCATTAATCTGAGGTTGCCTGTCCTCTTCCACTTCCTCCTCCACAAACCCCCGACCCACCTCGTCAAATTCTCGCACCCGAGTCTGTTCTTCATATATTGTTTTTAAATTCAGGGTTCTATTGGGTTCCGGAATAAACAACGGGTTAAACAGTTTCTTTGTAACATTGACCAAATCCATGGGTGAATCATATTGGAACTTTTCTAGTGGCCGTAGAATCATCTTTTCAAAATCATAGATTTTAACCTTTGTAAAAGCAATTGAATCCTCAAGTTGTTCAAGATAAATAGACTTCATCACCTTGCTTTCAATCAGTAAACGTCTTTGATATTTGAGTGCACGTTCCACGTTTTTCGAAATCTGGATCACATCTATTTTGGCCTGTTTTATTTTCTCATCGCCACTTCCCTGACTTTTTTCCTCCTCAATGAGTCGTTGTCTAGCGAGATTAATCATATTATTGATTTCAATCATTGATTCGTATTCTTGCTGAAGCATGCTGTTGATTTCTACAATTATATTATCGTAATCCAAACCGGAGATGGAAGCAATATTGTTTCGAAAGTTATCAGAAAACTGCTGTAGCTCCCTTCTCTTACTTTGAAGCAGTCGAATGAGTTCCAGACTTTGAGCAACGGCTTTACGATAGTTCTTTTTTTTGATTAGCAGATTCAGTTTAACCGTTTCCAGTTCAAATCCCAGTTCATCATCAATTTCTTTTGTCCTGAACATAAAATTATATCCCTGGGATGTCAGTTCATAAACAACCAAACCATCATCTGTTTCTTTGTCTCGAATAAGACGTACCGGAATATTTACCAGTGCACTTTTATTATAATCCATCACTGTATACTCCCGCATTTGGCTCTTGTTTTGCAGAATATCCTTTATCAGATATCGAGTCAGCGTTTCAATCTCACTTCCTGAAAGTTGCTTCTCATGAGCAGGTAAAACTTTTTTTAAAAATTCAGAAATAGAATCAATGGTACAGTCCTGATCTTCTGTCAGCGTAATTTCCATGATAAAAACAAGAACAGCTATAAGCAGATTGTCAATTTCAACTTTATTCAACAGATTTTCTATTTCAGACGAGGTGTTTCGTCGATTTACAATCGAATCAACCACCGCAATAAGTTCCATCCGTTTCTCAAACTGTTGTAAAAAATCCATAAAATACGCCTTTCTATATTTATCACCCCATTGTTTTTAGCATGGCTTCTAAAATTGGATAGTTGACCACTTCCTGTGGAATATATTTGTTTCTATTTAGAATGCTTCGAATTAAATCAGTATGTGCCATTGAAAAAAAAGACAGAAACTCGTCCAGGTAAATATCAGTTTTTTGTTTATTCCTGATTTCTTTAAGTTTATCTAATTCAACCAAACCTAACATTTCATGATACAGCCTAGTAAACAATTTAATGTTTGCACCAGGGTTTGCTTTACAGACTCTTAAGAACAAGTCAATCCCTGCGAAATCTAGATCTCCAAAATATAGGAATTGAACGTTAGTACTAAGTACCTCTTCAGCATAGGCTTCAATCCCTCCAGGTTTCGTCACTTTGTTTCCTTCACCATAAAGAAGTGCGTCCAAAGTCCTTCCGTATAAGCAACATTTTTCAGGATTTTTTGTGAGTAATTTTCTAAATGTAAACCAGGTGTCTTTATTTTCGATAATTAAAACCGTCATGTCCTCATGATTTCTTAGTACATAGTCAAAGAATGGTTCTGGTGTTAAATAATAGTTCAACCTTTTTTCTATTCCTAAAAAACTAATGATCGACTTTGTTTTGGAATCATCCAGAATTTTTTCATCATACCAGATATTGTATGCGCGTTCGTTTTTTGACATTATATTTAATAATGTCTCTGGTCGTGTTTTCAGCAAATCGCTAAGCGGCTGTACAATATGTCGATGAGATTTATACAGATGAGGATTAGCAATATATTCCGATATTTTTAAATCCGGATGAAGATGGAGAATTTCTTCTCGGTATGTAGAAAGGTCTTCTGGTATCTTACAAATGCGATATTTTAAATATAGTGGTGGAATCAAGCCATTTGTACTCTTTTTTGCCACCGGCTTGATTACTTCATCTTCAATCTGTTTAATAATGATTGCCGTTAATTCATCATAATCATTGTAAATGATCAGTTTTTCAATTTCAGTTAATGAGATAAGTGTCTTTTTCAACGCCTTCAGCTTTTGTGATAAATCCTCGTTCATAAACCACTCCTTCTTTCACACTCCAAACAGATCATGAACCTGATCGTCCCCGATTACCCGGGGACTTTTTTTGTCAGCATTTTTAAGCATACTTTCCATCTTATCCGCAATGGATTTTTTGATCAGTTCTTCGACTGGCATCTTCCGCAGAGAAAAGAGCAGCATCGGGTTCTGATCCAGACGGGCGCCGACTCCGTATAAAACCGCTGCCACATGCTTGCACAACCGGGCGCTGTCGGGACAGCTGCAGTGAAAATGGATTTCTTTTGGGGCGGGAAACAAGCCCTCCTGTTGGGTCGTAAAAAGACTCTCCAGCTCTTTGGGAAACTTACCGGAGACCAGCTGTTCCAGCGATTCAATCCGGCGGTTGCACAGGGCGGTGATCTGTTTCCAGGTTTTTTCATCCAATGGGTCAATGCCGATCTCAACCCGATATGGTTTTGCCGTACTTCCCTGAACCAAAGCATGGATCGTCCCCTTTTCAAGTTTTAAATGCAGTACTGCTCCTTCCCGAACATAGCTGCGCCCCCGGCCAATCCGATTGCGGTAATCGGCATAGCTTTCGAGGTTTTTGTTCCAGGCTTTTCCCCACCAGGTTTTGGCGATGGCGGTGCCTTCGATGACCACCGGCTCGATATCTGGCATCGTCTGCTTCAGTTTATCAAGCGATTTTCGGGCTTTTTCTTTTTTTTGTGCAACGGATACATGGACATAATCATAATCGTAATAACTCATCTCAGATTCCACCTAAACTTAATAATTTCAGCAGTTGTTCATTGTCCAGTTCAGTAATCCAGCCCTCACCAGAAGCCTGGATAATATCTTCAGCCAGTTGGTTTTTTTCTTCAATCATCGCATCGATCTTTTCTTCAATGGTGCCAGCGGTAATAAATTTATGCACCATCACGTCTTTAGTCTGACCAATGCGAAAGGCTCGGTCAGTGGCCTGATTTTCTACCGCCGGGTTCCACCAGCGGTCAAAATGGATGACATTATTAGCGCCGGTCAAGTTCAGACCCACCCCTCCGGCTTTGAGCGACAGCACCATAAAGGGAATATAGGCTTCCCCATTAAAGGCTTCCACCAGTTCAGTTCGTTTGGCCACCGGGGTACCGCCATGGAGCACCAGCCCCGGGCGATGAAAGATCGCTTCCAAAAATTGCGCCAGGGGTTCGGTCAGTTCTTTAAACTGGGTAAACACCAACACCCGTTCCCGCTTTTCATAAATTGTTTCACAGATACTCTCCAGCATTTCAAACTTGCCGCTGTGATCCTGCTTGTAAAGATCCTGACCCAAATACTGATCGGGGTGATTACAGATCTGCTTGAGTTTGATGATGCTAGACAAAACCAGGCCTTTACGGGCAATCCCTTCGCTTTCTGCCAGTTTCTTTGACAGCTCCTTGACCAGGTTCTGGTAGAGCACCATCTGTTTTTTGGAAAGCACTGGATATTCTTTAATTTCGATCTTATCCGGCAGATCCGAAATAATCGAGGCATCGGTTTTTAGTCGGCGCAGGATAAAGGGATTGACCATACTACGCAGTTTGGTATAGCCAGTGGGATCCTTTTTTAATCCCTTTGTAAACCCGGTGAATTCTTTGGCACTTCCCAGCAGCCCGCCATCTAGAAAATCAAAAAGCGACCATAAATCGGACAGGTGATTTTCAATCGGGGTGCCGGTCATGGCGATTCGACTTTTGGCTTTGAGCGCCTTGATGGTTTTAGTCCGCTTTGTGCCCGGATTTTTAATGGCCTGAGCCTCGTCCAGGATAATCAGATCCCAGCGAATTTCCCCCAGTTCCGGTACCCGCACTGCCATGCCATAGGTGGTGATGGTTAGAAAGACGGGCGTTGCTAAAAAAGTTTCCGGATCTTTAGCCGCCGCCATCCCATGTAATACACAAACCGGCATCTCCGGGGCAAATTTCACAATTTCCTTTTCCCAGTTCCCAATCAGGGATGCCGGTAAAATAAGCAGCACCCGATCCTCCTGATGACTGCGCAAATATTCTAACAGCGCAATGATCTGGACGGTTTTACCCAGCCCCATATCATCCGCCAGGCAGGCGCCCAGTCTCAGGTCGACCATGTATTTAAGCCAGTCATAACCGGTTTGCTGGTAGGGTCGCAGCTCCCCGTTAAAACTGGGTTCCGGTTGCTGCCCTTGCAGCGTCTGGGGATTAGCCATGGTTTCCTTGACCTGACGGAGCCAGTCTCCAGTCGACACATGGACCGCCATCCCCGTTGTCGGGATCCCCAGCAGTTCTTCCGAACCAAGTTCCAGCCGCATCGCCTGAGCCAGGGTCAGTTCTTGCTTTTCTGCCAGCGCTTCGGCTTTTGCCAAAGCCTCCAAGGCGGCTTGCAGCTGGTCATGATTAATTTCCACCCATTTACCTTTGATCAGCGCCAGTCCCTGGGTTTCTGCCAAAAGCGCCTGGACTTCTGCTTTGGAAATGGCAGAGTCTCCGAACAAGAGGTTGGGTTTAAAAGCCAAAATAGCATCCATCCCCACCTTTGCCGGTTCCTTTTCCCCCACGGTCAGGTTGAGCCTTAGCTGATTGCTTTTCTTGCGCCACCAGTTGGGGATCCGGCACATGATCCCGGCTTCTTCATAAAGGGGAATCTCGATCAAGAAAACGGTGGCATCCCGAGCGGTCAGTTTCAGCGGCGAAAACAGTTCGCCACTTTCCATCAGATCTGAAATAAACCGACTGACATCGGCCACCCGACTGACAGTGGATAGTAATTGAATGAGCTTTTCGGGCTGATTTTGATATTCCCGCAAGGCGTTTTTCAGCGGGGTATGCATCGCTTTTTTGCCATCCTCGGGTTTGGTGGAATAGGTGGCCAGAAAAGCAAAGGGATAGCCTTCGTCTTCACTGTTTTCGACCAGATGAAAAAAGATTCGCCCCGCCACGTTGATCCCGGCGTGGTGCTCAGTTAAAAATGCTGCTACAGTTCCCGGATAGGCTTTAATCGCTTCCCGATAAACATGGGTGAGTCGCTCCCAGATGCCCAGAATCCAGCCATCATCGACATGAGCCATCCCATTGCCAAAGGGAATTATTTTGCGGATCTCGTCGATTTCATCGGGGGTCAAGCTTAAATCCACATGCTCCCGGGAAAATTCCAGATCCGGCTGTTTGGCGATTTTTTGTAAAAATCCCTCGCTGATCCGATAGAGAAAGGCCATCGTCGGTGAAAGAAACTCCAGATTGCTGAGAAATCCAAAATAAAAAAGGGTCTGATCCTTATTCGCTCTGAATTGGGCTTGCCAGGCCTGTTCAAACTGCCGTTTATCTTCGGTAAAGCCTTTTTTCGCCACTGATTCATAATCTAAGATAAAGTCATCTTTGGTGAAGCTAGCAATTAATTCAATGTAGTCTGTCATTGTCATTTTCCTTTTATTTCGCCTTATTTGCATGGCGATTTTGAATTTTTAATGATTATTTCTTTTGGGCATGAAGATGTCTGCGAATCTGTTCAACAATCTGCTCGATGGTGTAATATTCAACCTCGATGACGTTGAGGGTGGTTTCGTAACCGTTCTCATTGATAATCTGAGGCGTAAAAACCAATCTGATTTTATTGCCCTCTTCATCATTCCAGTCGACAGTCGTCATTTCTTGTTTTAAACTTCTGAAGAACAATTCTATCTGTTTATCATTCCAGGGCAGATAAAACCCTTCATGGTTCAGTAAAACATTGATGTCTCTGACCCGTTTTCCGATTCCTTTGATGTTTTTTATTCGTTTTAACATCGCTACTCCTGTTTTTTTCTTTTTTTATGATCGTCTTTACCTTTAATTTTAATCGACGACACCGCAATACATCATTATTTGCGATATAGTACTGGAACTGGTTAACAATCAGCCGGTTCGACACACTCTGGCGTAAACTTGGGTTTAATGGTTTTTGTGTTCCGTGCTTCTAGCGCTTCTAGCAGATCGGCTGGGGTTTCGCCATCGGTAGGGTAGGTTGAATAAGTCTGATTAATGACGTAGTTTTGCATTTCAGGATCACTTAATTTGAATTCTTCGTACTTCCTGATTATTTTATCGCTGATTATTCTAGAATTTTCCTGGGTACAAAAGGGAAAAAAGCCTAAATGACTGTGATAGCCATGCTGAATGTATAAATCCGAATCCCAAAAGAGCGATTTTATCTCCCGATATACAGCTTTGGCATGTTTGTAAAATTCATTGCTAGCTTCAGCGGCCTGGCTATTTAATTGGAAACTGATCTTTAAAAGGGTAAAGCTGTAATTGCCTTTTTTAGCCTTATAAATTTCATGCTCCAGATAATTTTTGAGACTGAATTTCAAGACAGTGAATTCTGTCAGGCTTTCAACGTTGATGTGTTTTAATAATTTCTCTTTTAAATAGTTATCTTCAAAGGGTTTTAAAATATAATCCGCCGTTCCTTCTCGTAAATACTTGGTGATGATATCTTTTCTACTTTCGGAGGTGACCACTACCACCGGAATTGTATCGCTTCTATTTTTAACCAGCTGGATCAGACCAATGCCATCAAAGTTCCGATCCGTATCAATTTCGATATCGGTCACGATGAGATTGATCTGATTTTTATTTTGTTCCATTATGCCAAGCAGATCCTGTCGTGACAACGCTTCGTAGATTGTAACATCCTGATCGGCTAAGATTTTTCTGATGCGTTCTTTCACCACACTATTGGAATCAACAAGAACCACTACTGGTAAACTTTCCATATACTTTGCCCCCACTTCACCTGTCACCCAACGTCAAATCGGGTTTTATTTTATTATATCTTTTCCGGTTCCATCCGGCAACTTAATAAAAGCATTATGGTTTCAGAAGTAAATTCGAAAGGCTATCGTTAATGATCGCTACTTTCTGCTTTTTTATTAGATCATGCGGATCGCAAATAAAAAACACTCATTATGAGTGTTTTTTATTTGCGATCATTTCTATAGTAACGAATAATCAAAACGGTTTCCGGTTACATCCTGCATCTTCACATATACATTGGGGAAAAAGGATCGTACCGTTGCTGGCGCTTCCTCTTGTGCTGCGACGATTTCCGGCTGATGAATTTCAACGTGAGTTGACATGGATCGTTTGATTTTTTTTATTTCATCTTGAAGATTTTTTATATCTGTAGCCAGCTTAACCTGTTTGCCAAACTGCCTTTCTTTTCCCATCTGAATTTCCAGTTTTTTGATGGTCGCTTCCAGTTTTTCCAATTGTTCGGTTTTTCCGAGTAGCTCAACTTTTTCGATGCGTTCATCGATTTGTTTCTGGTTTCTGTTAATTCTGGCAGGAAAGGGTTTTCCAACAATCTGCATAAAAAAGTTCTCATAGACCTGATCCAGATTCCCACCGTCAATTTTTAATGTCAAATCCTCTACACTCATCCAGTTGGTCTGGTAATAGTTTTGGCAATTGAACAAACCCGTTTGGGGGTTAATCGACTGATGATCACAGCACCAGAGCTGTCCCCATTCTTCATATCGGACAATAAAGACAGTATATTGATCTATTTCCCGGTTTACAATTTCAAGGATGTTGGAGCTGATGGCCTGGCGGTTTAGAACAATTTCGACGATTGCTATTTCAGTGACATATTTCCCCTTTGGGGTGGTTGTGGTTTCTGCGGACAGCGTATTGACCCAGACAATGCTTCTGATTTCATCAATGAAAGTCTTTTTTGATATACAGTCGTCATTCAAATATTTATAAAACAGTTCTTTGGGCATTCGCTTGTATACATTGGTGGTTTCCGGTAAGTCAATCATGGCATCTCCTTCGCAAATTTTTATTTACTGACTACTATCAGCAGTGGTTTGACTATCTATGTAATCGACTAACTCACGTAAATATTTAGATATTTTTGTAGCATCACCGAATTAATGCCCATAAAATAATTCATGTTCATTTTTATCTAAACTTCGATGCCACTCACTCCCAATAGCTTTATATTTACCCAGATGCTACATCAATAATAACGAGATTGACTTTTTTGTTTGGATTCTTTTGATTAAGATAGAAAATTATTGGTATGAATGTACTTAAGACTGTTTATTGGAGGCTAAAGCTATGAAAAAACTGCGCATAATATTCCTCTTCCTCGTTCCCTGTCTTTTTTGTTGGCTATTCTCACCATCTGTCTTTTCCCAATCCAATGATCTTGGGATCTACACCAAAGAGATCCTAATACTTCAATCTTATCAGCGGGATTATTACCATACCCGGGTACTGGAAGAAGGTATTGAAGCTGTTTTAGCCGCCTCTGAAGAAAAGGTTCGGATCCGCTATGAATTTCTTGATGCCAAAAACAGTCTGGATGCCGATGCCTTCCAGACTCTGGCTGAGACCATGACCCAAAAATATAAGGACGTCTCGCTGGATGGCCTAATTATCTGTGATGACGATGCCCTACAGTTCTACAATCGCTTTGGTAAAACAATCTGGCCTAATACGGTTCATGTCGTCAGCACTGGCATCAACTCTCTGCGCCCCTACAGCGAGGGAATCCCGGGTATGGTCATTATCGAAGAACGGCCTGATGTGGAAAAAAATATTGCTGTAGCTTTATCGCAAAATCAAACCAAAGATATAAAAACCCTGCATTTTATTTATGACGAAACCACCACCAGCAACGAAATGCGGTCTGACATCATGACAATGCTTGCCGACAAATATCCGAAATATCAAAGTCAGCATTATTATGATAAAACGCCGGACGAACTCAAAGCGATCATTGACTCCAGCAGTGATAGTGACCTATTTTTCTATGTGTTGTATTCCCGGGACAAAAACAATATTACTTATCATTATGACGAGGTTCCCCAATACATTTTAAAAAATGCCAAAAATCCGGTGTATGCCCTTTGGGATTTTTATCTTGGCTCTGGGGTAGTTGGCGGATATGTGGCTTCATCCTATAAGTATGGCGAAAGTGCTGCCAATATCCTGCTCGATCTTTGGGCAGGACAATCCGTTTCACCCTTGATCTACGAGGATGGTTCCCACTATCAGTATATGTTTGACTATGATGTACTTAAGGCCTACCAGCTGAGTAACGTCCCGGAAGGCTCCACAATCATCAATGAACCGGTCACATATTTTGAAAAAAATAAAACCCTGATTATCTTATTCTCGGTAATCACCGGAGTTCTGGTGATGATTATCGGTCTCCTTCTTTATGCCATTCGGGAGAAAAACAACCTTAATCAAAAAACCATCGAAATTGCCGATTTGAATCAGGAAATTGTCGATACCCAGAAGGTTCTGATTACGAAATTAGGAGCCGTTATCGAGACCCGCTCCTTCGAAACCGCTAATCATGTTAAACGGGTGGCCAGGGTATCGGCATTTCTGGCCAAGGAATACGGACTTTCCGAAAGAGATGTGGCCATCCTCACCGCCGTATCGCCGATGCATGATGTCGGGAAAATCGGTATCGGGGAAAATATTCTCCACAAGCCGGGGCGGCTCTCAGAGCAGGAGTTTGAGATTATGAAGTATCACACCAGTATCGGCTATGAAATTTTGAAAAATCCCGAGCGGGAAATGCTGCGTTATGCATCGCTGGTTGCTCTGGAACATCATGAAAAATGGGGCGGTGGGGGCTATCCCAGCGGTAAATCTGGGGATGATATCCATGTCTTCGCCCGCATTACCGCCATCGCAGATGTTTATGATGCACTCCGCAGCATCCGGGTTTATAAAGACGCCTGGTCACAGGAGGATGCGGTTGCTTATTTAATTGCTGAAAAAGGGAACTTCTTTGAACCCAAACTGGTGAATATTTTCATGGCCAATATTGAGCAAATTGAGACGATTCGTAGTGCGACGTATGAGGATGAACTCAATGATTTCAGCCAGATGTATCAATATTTGAAAGAACAAATGGATCAATAGCGACATTAACAAAGACATCTTCCCTTAGTAATTGTTATTCACAAAGGGAACTGTCTTTTAAATGAATTTATAAATTTCTTAAGCTCAATTACACTTATTTTGAATCTAATACAAATTATAATTACCGCAACATAAAAACAACGACTAAATCATCGTTATTTTTATGTTTTCAGAGATATCTTCTTCAATCTCCTTGAATTACTAACCTGTTAAGTGTTACAATATGAGCCATATCAATATCATAAAAAACGTTACCCTACATTGTCAAATTACAAAAACAAGCTTAAGCTAACATGAGTTATTTATTTGTTGCTAAAGGAGGTGGACATTTTGCATTCTAAAAAGAACTGGCACGCACACATAATTGCTTATTTATGGATTGCTATTGGTGTCTCATCTTTGGTGACATTAATCAATCTGTTTTTTTCCAGCCTGGATCCTCAGACCTTCCTACTGGAACGCTTTTTGTTGCCTTTTATTCTTGAGATTATAATTTTGATGATTTTAAAACGACTGATCCGGTCAAATGCCGTGGCCATCCCCTACTATATTGTGATCGGAACCCAGGCCATCGTCACGATTTTATTTATGGTTCATTATCCCGTTTTCTATGTCATGCTACCGCTTTTTTTGATGCCGGTTCTGATTTCTATTTTCTTTCTGAATCTCCAACTGATTGACTTTGCCTTTTGTCTGACGCTAACTGTATTTATTGGTATGAGGCTATTGTTCTCCCCCTTGTCAGTTATGTCGGTCATCGAGTTAACAACTTTTTTAGCTATTCTGGTGAGCGCTTATTTCTTATCTCGGGAATTAACAAAGCGCTTTTCAGTGGTTTATACTGATATGGTTGTCTCAGTGGAAAAAGAAAAAGAACTTTTATATCGAAACATCTACATGGAAAAACTGACAAAGATGGATTTGGCCACTAATTTATACAACCATAAAACATTTCATGAGTATCTGGATGAGCTGGTTACCCAATGTCAAAAGCAGCCCTTCAACCTTTCCCTGGGATTGATGGATCTGGATCTCTTTAAAGGGATTAATGATCGACAAGGCCATGGCAACGGGGATATGGTCATTTCCACCGCCGCTTCCATTATTCTGGATAACCTGGAAGCCAATGATTTTGCCGCCCGTTACGGCGGTGAGGAGTTTGCCGTTATTTTTACTGAAAAATCTCCAGAAGCCTGCCTTGAAATACTGGAACGAATTCGATTGGATCTTGAAACCGCAGTTTTTGATACCATGCCGGATGAGGTTGTCACCATGAGTATCGGTTTTACGCCATTCACCTCGGAGATGAGTAAAACCGACTTGTTCGAAGCTGCCGATATCAGTTTGTATACCGCCAAAAAAAATGGCCGTAACCAGATTCAATGTGCATCCTGAAGCTAAAACAACCACAAAAAAAGACTAATGCCGATTCCACGCTTTTACCTGTAGAATCGGCCTAGTCCAAAATCTCTGTTGTCATCCGTTTGGATTCCTCCTATGATTTTTTTATCAAAGTTCCTTTTTCACTTTTCAATGTAAATGTCCCCAACTTTTTGTTTGTTTTTTACTTTTAAGATTCGACTTGTTTTATACTCACTGGATCATTATTTACTGGATTCTTTACTCGATATTTTTGATTTAAGAACATTTTCTCGTTTCCGATTTTTAATCGGACATGGTTTTCAGAAACCGTGAGAACTTTTCTTTTTTCATTGATACTTTTCTTTTATCGTTCATTTAATTCTTTGTGAGGTTGCCCTATCATCTTAATTTCATGACAATTTGGTTTTATCCAAATTATCTCCGGCCTTTAATTTAATTGATTTAACCAGTTTCAATTTTTTTGGTTGACCTCGGTTATTTCGTTATCTTATTGGCAAGTTGGTTCTTATCTACTTTTAAATGATCGGTGATCTTTGATTAATTGTATTATATCACCTTTTGGGAATAAGTAAATAGATTTTTTGTAAACGTTTGTATATAATTTGTGTAATGATCTCGACCACTTTGTAAACGCCTTTGCACAGCCGTTTTCTGATTTCTGAAGGTTACTTAATATCCTCATGAATCGATAGCACCGGACAGGATGCTTCGGCAATCACTCGCTGGGTCACCGATCCGGTGAAAAACCGTTTTATTTTTGACATTCCTTTGTTTCCCATCACAATTAAATCAAATCCTTCGTTTTTGGCCAGATCTAAAATCTCAATCGACGGTTCTCCCGACACAACTGTTTTTTCCAGCGCAATGCCTGAAAAATCAAATGCCGATGTGATCTCGTCCAGCAATTCCGCCGCTCTTTCTTCGAATTCTGACACCACCTCATGTTCCACCCCGACTGATATAATGGAGCCGTCCACCTGATGCCAGAAATTCTGATTTCTGCCGTAACCTGATATATGGCTCTCCTCGACAACAGTAAATAAAGTTATTGAAAAATCGTATTTTTTTGCAATCTCGATGGCTTTTTTAAGGGCATTGATGGATGCCTTGGAACCATCAATGGGTACCAGTAATTTCATCGTCGTATCCTCCGTTTTCAGATAAATGTTATCCGTTATTAATTGGTTATGATCGTTTTTTCAGCTCCTCTCAGATGTTACTTGTTATACCCATTTTCGTCCGACTGAAACAGCCCGAACTCGATGTTAACAACTATAAAAAGCGATATGATCCCGATAATCATACCGCACTTATATTAATTATTATTTGATACTTTAATTTATCAACTTATTCAAATATCTTGATTTTTAGCTCATCCGCACTGGCTGGATCCAAATGATCAATGATGTTTAAATTCTCCAGGGCAATTTTTCTGGTAAATAAATACCGCACCCGTTCTTCAAATGCTGCCGGAAAAGCTTCAGCCAAGCTAAGATCCCGGGCGAGGGCACGGCTTTTGCCCTTGCCGTTATTGTAACTAAGCACCCATTTATCCTCGGTAATGCTCAACACATCGGCAGTGCTGGTTGGTCCGGGCGTGAGATAAGCGGTCATCGCCTGTTTTGCTTTTTCGGTTGTATCACCACAACCAACGGTCAGAAAAACACACTCAGGATTATCACCTAATGCATCAACAAAAGCTTCTTTAGTACCTTCTAAAAGTTGCCGCAGTTCGGCTCCAAGCTGGTCATTTACTTCAAAACAGCCCAGTCTTTTTCGGGTGTTTAAAATATCAAAACATTCTGCTTTTAAATCCTCAACCAGTTTACCATCATCCGCAAAGAGAAACTGGGAATAGTTGTAAAAATCGCCGGTGATGCCCGAACCAAATTCATAGGCGATAATCTGTTGTTTTTTCTCATCATATTTACAGCCGAAGCGGCGGCGATGCTGTTCGCCTTTGGCGGTTGCCTTGGTTTTTAATCCGTTCGCTTCAATATAATATCCCTTATTCTTCTTGTTGTTATAGAGATTCTTGCGATACCCCGATTTATAGGCCTGCCATGAATACTTGCATTCGATCAGAACCATCCGGTGTTTTCCATTGTGCTTCGCCTTGGAAATAACCACCATGTCCATCCGGCCTAGGGGTGTTGCCTCGGGTGAGTAGTTCAGATCCACACAGTACCAGTCCGAATCCGGGTTGGCGTTATTATTGCAGGCAATAATTCCCTGATATTTTTGTCCCAGCGGTCCGGCTTTTGCTTCAATGGGGGCACTTTCAACGAGGGCGTTCTCGACATTTTCTTTGAGTTCCGGATAGGATTCTACAAACGCCTGAACAAATTCCGGATCAAAGGGAAAGATCATCATATCTGCTTTCTGGGTAAATTTCAGGCCACAGAAAGCTGTTCGATCAATAAAGAATTTACTGATTTTAACAAAACATTTCTGATCTTCTGCATAGACCAGCTCCATCATGGTTTTTCCCCAGTAATAAATGATGATACTTTCATCTCGAATGCCTAAAAATAACTCTTTGTTTTCGACTACCCTATTTTTTAAAAAAGCTTCCAATTCAGGAACCTTTAAAAGATTTTCTACGTTTCCTCTTGACAAATAAATTTCCTCCGATATTTTTTAGTATGGCATAATTGCATTGAATGCTCCATGAGTTTTCAACAAAGATTCAATGCTGTCTCGACGGATTATAAATTTTACAATTACCTTTTATTATAACTTTTATTTTTAGAGGTAGCAACCATTTTTAATACAGCTTCAAATATTTTTTTGTTGACCAAAAAAGACTAAGGCCGATTTTACATTTTCATCTGTAAAACCGGCCTAGCCTAAAATCTCTGTTGTCATCCGTTTGGACTCCTTCTATTGATTTTATCAAAAATCTTCTTCTTCACTTTTCTTCATAAACAGCGCCAACATTTTGGAATCATCTTACTCTTTAGATTGGATTTGTTTTAACTCATCCCAATCATTCAGAAATCTTATCGTCATCATCTTCACCGAATGGTTTTTCTTGATACCCAATGATCTTTGACTATCTCTGTCTGATGTGTTTGAGGTTTCTTCCGTTCTTCATTTCGGAGCAATCTGTTTTCTCATTCAAATTTTTCCCACTGCCTTTAAAACGAATCAATTTGCCATTGGTCAATTATTTTGGTCAACCCTGGAAATTTTTTATTTTATTGGTGTGTCGTGCGTCTGTTTACTTTTCAATGATCGAAATCATTTAATTCAGAACTGGATTAAGCTGATTTTTGATTCACTTAAAGTATATCACATTATTCACATAAGTAAATAGACAAAATGTAACTGTTTGTATATCTTTTGTGTACGTTAGCGCCAACTTTGTAAAATGAGTCCAAATCTATTTAAAAAAAATACCGTTTTGGATTGTCTCCCAAAACGGCGGTGTCTCTGTAATTGCTTCACTCTATCCAACCAAAGCTTGTCTGGTTTAGGAGTTTTTCAGAATAATACTGGAAATAATATCTGCCGCATCCTCAAAGGAATCACAACTTTCTTCGAAGTAATCATAAATACGGATAAGGGCAATTGTTTCGATATGATCCCGTTTATCCACAAAAAGTTGCTTGACCGACTGTACATAAAGATCGTCACCTTCGTTTTCCAGCCGATTGATAGCAATAATGGCTTCATTTAAAGCTTTTGGTTTTTTAAAGGATTTTAATTCCTTAACCGCTTCATGCAGACAAGCCGCACTTTTTTCAATTAAATTCATGAACTTAATCATTTCCGGGGTGATCTTTTCAATCCGGAACATGTCGATGTATTTCAGAATATCTTCAATCAGATCGATGATGGTATCCAGAGCACAGGCCAGATTAATGATATCTTCCCGTTCAATAGGGGGAAGAAAATCACTGTACATAAATTCCATCATCTCATATTTGAGATTATCTGCGGTTCGTTCCACTTCATGGAGTTTGACCAGCTTCTTCTCTAAACTTTTAAGATCGTAATCCTGGAGGGTTTCGTTAAGCATATGGGATGCTTTAACGATCAAATTAGAAACAGCGATAAATTCTTTGTAATAGTTATACCCTTTTGTTTTAACTTTTTTTGACATAATGTCTCCCTTTTAAGAAAATTTGCATATTTAGAATATTTGCATGAAAATCCAGGCCATAATAAATCCGACCAGACCGCATCCGGGGAATGTCAGTACCCAGGCTAAAAGCATTTCACCGACCGTTGACCAGTTAACCGAGGAAAACCTTTTGGCTGCACCAACGCCCATAATGGCCGTTGTTTTGGTATGGGTTGTACTGACAGGTAGTCCAAAAACAGATGAGATCAGCAAACAAATTGCCGCCGCAAGGTCGGCACTGAATCCCTGAAAGGATTCGAGCTTAACCATATCCATTCCAACTGTTTTAATAATTTTCATCCCGCCAATGGACGTTCCCAGAGCCATAACCAACGAACAGAGTACCATCATCCATACCGGAATGACAAAATTGGTAGCGTCAGGATTTCCCTGCGCCAGAAAAATTCCCAGCATAAAAATCCCCATAAACTTTTGTCCATCCTGAGCCCCATGCATAAATGCCATGGCTGCGCCTGCTCCAATCTGACCTTTTTTAAAAAAGACATTGGTCTGTTGCCGCGACATGCTTTTGCAGACCATCATGACAATTTTAACAACCAGGAAACCTAATCCAAACCCTAATAGTGTGGATGTACCAAGCCCATAGATAACTTTTACCCAGGCGTCGCCGTTGATCCCGGCAATCCCACCTTGAAGGGCAATGGCCGCACCGGAAATACCCGCAATTAAAGCGTGGCTTTCACTGGTTGGAATCCCGAAGTACCAGGCCGCTGTCGCCCAGAGAACAATCGCAAAAAGGGCTGCGCATAAAGCAATCAGGGCGTCATCTGAACCACTGAAATTAACCATGTTTGCCACCGTTTGGGCAACTGTTGCATTAACGGCCGTCATGACGAAAACGCCGAGGAAATTGAAGACGGCAGCCATCGCAATAGCTTTTCTGGGTGCCATCGACCGGGTGGATACACAGGTGGCAATGGCATTTGGCGCATCAGTCCATCCGTTTACCAAAATTACCCCAAGGGTTAATACTACAATGATGAGCAGCGCTGGATTGCCAGCGATGCTGCCGATAAAATCCGATAAAGTGATTGTCATATTTTTTAAAATACCCCTTTTCTCTCTACACATTCAAATTCTTCTTTTGAATGTCATGCTGGTGTTTTTTTGCCGTACTCATTCTACACCATAAGTTCCCTAAATAGAACTCTTTTAACATAAATTTAACATATTTTTAATATAGAATCTCTTTATTAACATGTTTTCTCTATCGTTTTAATACAAAACAGTAATTTGCAGTAGTTCTTTATGTGATTGTTTTATAATTCTTGTATTTTTTTAAAAGAAATCAAGTAAAGCATTGCAAAATTTATAATAAGGGTGTAAAATTTAAGTAACAAATTGTATCTGAAAAACCTATATTAATGTGATTTTAGCCCAATTGTTTCTAAAACACTGAAATCTATACAAATTTATCATAAAACCAAACAAAGATACGGGAGGATACTGGAAATGAAATTTTATCGCGGGGCGTTTATTTGTTTTGTTTTGATTCTGGCCCTGGGAATTTACCCGGCTGCGGTGCTGGCAGAAGAAAATAGTGATAATGGAACGATGGTGATTGCTGTCGATGCCCAACCATTAGTGGAAACCCGGGAAATGCTCCCCGGAGATGTTGCACCCGACCCCGGTTGGCCTGATGAAGCCTATCAAAGTGACACCATGAATACAGCGTCGGTTTTCTCGCCACGACTCACTGCCCCGACATCCGACAATGATTATTACTTCACTAAAAATATTTTCTATCTCGCTGGCTATGGCATGCCGAACTGTACCGCCTATGCCTGGGGCAGAGCTTACGAAATTCTGGGCAGCAAGCCCAATTTAAGCAACGGCAACGCCAATGAGTTTTGGGGGTATAACCTGAACAACGGTGCCTATTCCCATGGCAGTACCCCTAAGGTTGGCGCAATTCTCTGCTGGGACGGTAGTTCCTGCGGACACGTAGCGGTTGTTGAAAAAATTGAAGGAAATAAGGTCACCGTTTCTGAATCGTCTTGGAGTGGTTCTTACTTTTATACCACCACCTTCACTGCTGGGTCGGAAGACTCAGTTTCTGTCGGTGGATTCCAGGGGTATATCTATATCGGAGATTTTGATCCTGAACCACCCCGGGACACTACCCCACCGACGATTTCTAATGCCCAAATTACTGATTTGAATGATGACGGTTTTACCGTAACCTGTCAGGTATCCGACGCTGACTCTGGTATTGCATCCGTTCTTTTCCCCACCTGGACGGACACAAATGGTCAGGATGATCTGATCTGGCATCAGGCGACCATTAGCGGTAATACGGCATCCTACCGGGTTTCATACAGCCAACACAATAATGAACTGGGTACCTATACCGTTCATGCTTATGCTTATGATGGTGCTGGAAATGTTTCAGCCACAGCTTTAAGCGTTTCAGCGCAAAAAAGTATTGCTTGTTCTTATCAAACTCATGTCCAGGATTATGGCTGGCAACGCTGGAAAATGAATGGCGAGCTTAGTGGTACTTCTGGAGAGTCCAAACGTCTGGAAGCCATTGAAATTCAGGTCGACAACAAGGGTTATGACCTGGGCATCGAATACCGCACCCATATCCAGAATATTGGCTGGCAGGAGTGGAAACACGACGGCGAAATCAGCGGGACTTCCAATCAAGGACTTCGTCTAGAAGCTATTCAAGTCCGATTGACTGGCGCTGATGCTTCCCGATATGATATTTATTACCGGGTTCATGCTGAAAATATCGGTTGGCTGGACTGGGCTAAAAACGGTGACAACTCGGGTACCGAAGGCTTCGGTTACCGACTGGAGGCCATTGAAATCAAGGTCGTCCCGGCCGGTTCCCCGGCACCAGGATCTACCATACGAGCTTTTCAAAGCAATAAATAAACTTAACCTAAAAACACCTTTCCGGTGTTTTTTTTTATGTGGAAATAACAAATATTCAGTCCTCAAAAATTTGAACTCACCCTTGACTCTCCCCGTGGAGGAGGATTTATACTTCAAATTGTAACAAAAGAAGATTGGAGGAAAAAATGGAAAACTGTATTGAAGTAAAAAATCTAACCAAGTCTTATGGCAACCGAGAGGCGGTGAGCAATTTAAACCTCACCGTTAAAAAAGGTGAGGTATTTGGTCTGTTGGGGCCCAACGGCGCTGGTAAATCAACCACCATCGACTGCATCCTGGGACTGAAGTCGTTTGAAAACGGTTCGGTTCGAGTTCTGGGTATGAATCCGACAAAAGAAAGAAAGCGACTTTTTGAGCAGGTGGGTGTGCAGCTTCAGTTCTCCAGCTATCAGGGCAACATCCGGGTCGGTGAAATCTGTGAGGAAATATCTGCCCTTTACCGATCCCCCGCTGATTATGGTGACTTACTGGGTCAATTCAAGCTGGACCAGTACCGCAAACAGCCGGTTACTAAACTTTCCGGAGGCGAAAAGCAAAAGCTATCGGTGCTGCTGGCACTGATCCCTCAACCCGAGGTGCTCTTCTTGGATGAGCTCACAACTGGACTGGATACCGAGGCCAGACGGGAGGTCTGGCAGATTTTAACCGATTTGAAAGAAAAGGGACTGACCCTTTTTCTCACCTCCCATTACATGGATGAGGTGGAGGTGCTTTGTGACCGGGTCTGCATCATTAACCAGGGACATGCGCTAGTGACCGACACCGTGCCAAAACTGATTCAAAATAGCCCTTACAAACGGCTGGAAGAAGCTTATCTCTGGGTCATGAAGGAGGAAATCGCCATATGAAAAAATTCTTAACCCTATTGAAAATCGAAGGCAAGTTGTCTCTGCGCTGTATTGACAGCATTTTTTTCGGAGTCTGTATGCCGGTCGGAATTATGATCTTAATCGGACTGATTGCCGGACAAAACCCGGCCACCACCGATGCCGGCTACACCCTAATTCAAAGCTCTTTTGGCGCTCTGGTCACCGTCGGGATCTGTGCCACAGCTTTTATGGGTATTCCCCTGACCATCGCCGATTATCGGGATAAAAAAATTCTCAAACATTTTTTTGTGACACCAGTGAGCCCGACTATGCTATTATGGGTACATGCCGTCATTAACATGCTACTGTCAATGGTTTCGGCGCTGCTGATTTACGCCGTGGCTAAAACCTTCTTCGGATATGAAATGATTGGCTCCAAGCTGATGTTTATGCTATCTTACCTGCTAGTCATGGTTTCCATGTACAGTTTGGGACTGCTCATTGCCAGCCTGTGCCAAACGGTTAAAACTGCCAATGTGGTCTGTAGTATTGTTTACTTCCCAATGCTGTTTTTATCCGGTGCCACCATTCCCTTTGAGATCTTTCCTAAGCCGCTCCAGACCGTGGCCAGTTTTCTCCCCCTTACCCAGGGCATCAAACTTTTAAAATCTGCGAGCCTGGGACTGGAAACCAGTCTGTTGATTCCCCTGTTTGTTCTGGTGGGATCACTGATAATCGGAATTATTTTATCGATGCGATTCTTCCGCTGGGAATAAGAAAGGACATCCAATGAACGAAACCTATCAATGCGAACGAAAAGAAGAAACGGTCTATTATAAAATCGGTCTGTTTTCTAAAATGAACCGGGTCACCATCAAAGCCCTTCGTCATTATGACGAAATTGGTCTGCTGGCCCCGGCTTTCATCGAAAAATTTACCGGATACCGGTATTATACATCCGAACAGCTCCCCATCCTGCACCAGATTCTGGCGCTTCGGGAAATGGGATTCACCTTGGACGAAATTAAACAGATCCAGGGTGGTGTTCCGGAAAAAGAATTGCTTCAAAAAAAGAAGCTGGAGATTATCAAAAAAATCGCTGCGGATACCCTACGCCTCGCCCAGGTTGAATCCTATTTGAGTAAAAGCGAGGCGTCAACAGGAGAATATCATATTATTCTCAAGGAACTCCCCCAGGTGATTGTCGCTTCGATGCGGACGATGATTCCCGGATACGACGCCCTATTTCATGTCATCCCCCCCATGGGAGCCGAAATGGAGCGGCTGGGTTGTGTCTGTGCGGTTCCGGAATACTGCTTTAATATCTATCATGACGGTGAATACCGTGAAACCGATATCGACGTGGAAATCTGCGAGGCGGTCACCGAAAAAAAAGCGGACTCGGAACTGCTGACTTTCAAAGTCATCGACTGCGTGGAGAATGCCGCCTGTGTGCTTCATAAGGGTCCCTATGAAGGTTTCCCCAAAGCCTATAACGCTGTCCTCAAATGGGTCGAGAACAACGGCTATGAGATCATTGACAATCCCCGAGAGTCGTACATCGATGGGCTCTGGAACAAAGATTCCGCTGAAGACTGGCTGACGGAAATCCAGTTTCCGGTCAGAAAAATCTGCTAATTTTTTCCCCAAGTGTTTTTTAAAGATAACATGATAGAATAATCGGTAAGATAGTTTTTATTAAATCAACCGATTGGAGTTGCAAATATGAAGAAAGACCTTATCCTATCAAAACAACTGGCCATTCTTGAAAAACAGGAACAGAAGTTTTTGAATCAAACTGACAGTGAGTTTATCAAGTCAAATTTTACCCCTGTGGTCAATAAAATCCAGGCGAAAATACCTGATAAATTACAATCAACTCTGGATGCGGCCTTCTATGTGGGTTTTCATTTAGTCTTTGAAAAAGGAAGTTCGTTAATCGAAAAAACTTACAATAAAGAAAAAATTGACGTGGCCTATGATTTGCATAATTATGCCATTGAAAAGTATATGAATAAAAAACACCTGAAAACGTTGGATAAACCGTCACAACATTCCAAAATCATCAATGAATCCATTGCCGCCATAGAAGGTGGCGTTCTGGGTTTGTTGGGGATCGGGCTGCCGGATATCCCCCTGTTTCTTGGCGTTATCGTCAAAACCATTAATGAAATCGCTTTGTCTTACGGCTTTCAATATGCCTCAGATGAGGAAAAAGCCTATCTGCTTTATTTGATCTGCACCGCCATGTCAAAAGAAGACCAGCGCAAAGGCTATGATCAGAAAATTGAGCGCTTAGGTCAGAATATCGACGCCCACACCCAAATAAACATTGATCTGGAAGCTGTAATGAAGGAGACTTCTGATCTTTTATCCAATACCCTGCTGACCGCCAAATTTATCCAGGGGCTACCCCTTGTCGGCGTCATCGGTGGCGTGGTTAATCCCATTATGATTAATAAAATCGGCAAGTACGCCCGAATTAAGTATAAGAAGCGGTATTTGCTGAGCAAAATAAATACGGCACCCGTGGCTCAATCCTGACTATTTACAAAAGTTTATGATCCCGGCAAGAATTAGCATTCCCATCCAGAGAAACATAAAAACAAACTTAATGGTAGTAGCCCATGAACAGACCGTTGCCAGCAACATATTTTGCTGCGGATAGTTATTGATTAACACGATCAGTAAAGTATTTTCCAGGATGTCGCACAATGCCCGGGCGATGGCCATGACAATCAGTATATTTCGTTGCAGCGGATCTGCTGTAACCCGAAACGACAGGGTCAACATTACTATCAGAAAACAGGCAATGAAACAGTAATCCAAAAGCAAATAGTGTTTGTAGGACTTTTGTCCCTGCTCCCCAATTTGATCAAAGACCTGATAGATGGTGTTTGCATCATACCGCAAACGCATGTCCAGCAGACTAAAACCGGGGTCGTATTGCTGGATGCCCCGTACTCCCAGATTGGTAAATTCCATCAGGATTAAACATCCGAAAAAGCCAATCGTTCCCAAAACTATTACCCAAATATTCATCAATTTTTCCTCCATCTTGACATTGCGCACTTCAAGCACTAGAATAAAGTATACCGTCGTTATACATTAAAGTATACCGTCAGTATACTTTAATGTCAACAGAAAGGAAAGATCCAATGGAAAATTTATCGATCCGCAACCAGGAGAAGCAAAAAAAGGAATCTTTCATCATCGATTCGGCTGATCATTTATTTTCGCTGTCCGGCTACGAAGCGACCACCATGAATGACCTGGCCCAAGCGACAAATCTGACCAAACGCACCCTGTATAAATATTTTGTGAACAAGGATGATCTTTTCTTTGCGGTCATTTTGAACGGCTATCAGAAACTCTGGCGGGAGATCAGTTGTGAATGCGAAAAAGGCCAAACCGGACTCGCAAAGCTTGAGCTTTCCTGCGCTGCTTTTTATGCATTTTATTGCAGAGAACCAGGGGTATTGTCCTTGATGGGCAAAATCGGACGGGTTAGATCCCAAAATGCCGATATAGAACTACCCTATCAAGCGCAATTCTATGCCCATAATAAAATTATGTTTGCGGCTATCAACCAGATTTTTGTACTGGGCAAAGCGGATGGGAGTTTACGAAATGATATCAACGCACCACAATTGATGGGTTCTTTCATCTTTACACTAACGGGGTTTTTCTATATGTTCTCTCTTTCCGGTCAATCATATTTGAAATTTCTGGATGTAAAAGAAAATGATTTTATCAAAACCACCCTAAAGTTATTGATTGATACTGTAAAAAAATAGAACCGATCCATTGAGCGATAGACTCAAAAAAGACCAGTCCCGGCACTAACCCAATGGGTAAAAGCCGGAGCTGGTCTTTTTATGTCATTATTATTGGCGCATAAATTAACAAATATTAATCTGAATAAAAGCATAAAAAAAGTGAGGGTTCCCCCACTTTTTGTCTATTTTATATGAACCAATACATAAAAATCGCCATTGTACAGCGGTTCTGATCCTGATTTTTCAATGGCTACAAACATCGCTACCAGGGAGATGACGGCCTGGTCATTTTCCTCGGTATAGGTGGCCTCATCGGCATTTATAAAATCTTTGCTGATCTTGTAATTACCGCTCTGGGAAGTATCAAATTGATCGAATACTTCTTTCATATCTATCTGCATCAGCTCCTGATCATCTGTATCGGTTAGCACTAATGCCCCAGCAGCACCTGTTTTTGTTCGAGAAAGGGTATACGTTTTTCCAGCTGACTCAAAGTTGCAGATAATCGGATCCATCTTTTCATCCATCGTATAGAAATTTGCTACCACAAATGTTTCATAATCTGAAATATTAAGGGGTGACTGCTGGTTTAAATTTAGATAAACCGAATCCTGACGGTATGGATTTTCATCATAGCGATAAAAACCAAAGGTATTATAGAAATCCTCGTAAACATCAAAATCCTCGCCCAGGTAGGAAATATCTGTAGCGTATTCCATCATAACCAGGTAGTTGACTGAATCAGAGATGATTTTTTTATCCGCTTCGGATAACGATGCGTTGGGACTAATTGTGTTATTTTCCAACATCTTGTTTTCAACCAGGATATCAGTGAGCCGTCCGGTCTGACTCGTTCGGCTGATGGTAAAGGCGTCTACTGGCGGAATAATGGAAAACAGTGAAAATCCGATCAACAGCGCTGCGATGATGCCATTTTTACGTACCGCCATAAAACACATCAGAATACCGGAAACAGCAGCAAAAATGCCAAAGAGAATCACATAGTAGCGACCGTAGGTAATCCCGGTTTCCTGAATTCGCAACAGCGAGGCCGCAATCTGAAACAAGACAATCGGAACCAGCACCTTGGGAAAGATCTTTCGGAATGATTCGGCCACTTTATTTTCTAGGCTGCTGGCCAGAATATAAATTAGAATAACGGCAATCGCAAAACTCACCAACATCGGTTCCAGGCGGTTATCGATCCAGAAATCGCCAGTGATATTTCTGGCGATATAAATTATCAGAATAACCGTATATACCGTCAACAGCGGAATGACAATATAGGAGACGAGCACCTCCAGAAATTTCGGGCACTGATAGGCTCGGCGAACCTTTTCCCGGTTCTGTTCCAATTGATCTGGAGACCGGTTATTATCCGCAGCACCGGGATAAACGGGGATCAGTGAGAGAAAGTAAATTGGTGCAAACAGAATGCCGACACTATTTAAGGTATGCAAATATGATTTATCAGATACTCTAAAAAGAAGCAGATCAATCGCCGTGATAATCAGGGTGATCCCGGTAAACAACACCCCTGAAAAAAGCAGGGAATTAAAGAAAGCTTTAAAGGCAGCCATAAACCCCTGGTTGAAGTTGATCTCGCTTTTTATCACCGGAACCCAGATATAAGCAATCAACAGTGCGAAAAGAGCCACTGATGTGCGAATCCAGGTTTCCGTGCTGGTACTGGTATACTGTCTGACAATCAAAAAATAACCCAGGGTCAGTACCAGACCTAAAGCCATTGCGGCAAGCCGAACGGAAGTCTTGTCAAAAAAACGCTCCCAGGCAGCCTGGAGGGCAAATCCCAGAAAAGCCCCAACCAGAAAGGTCAGTAAATATCTGGTGTAATCGACCTCCTGATGAATAGCCATGGCATTCACAACCGCCGCCGCCGCCAGAAAAGCAACGGTGAGTGGATATCGCGATAACGCCTCAACCAGCCCGCTTAATTTTTCCCAGATCTTATCTAAAAGTTTCATTTTTCAATAAAAGGATTAACTATCAAGCCGGGAGCGGCGCTGCCCTTGGGCACAATCTCAATGCGGATGCCTTCGAGTCGATAGCTAAAACCAGCGGTTCCAGCTTGTTGGCCATTGCTCGCCCAACCCATCCAGCCGACATTCTGGGCATGAACCTGATAATAAACATCAAAAAGATCGGCGTCAGTACCGGTCAGTTCGATGGCGATAGCTTCCAATCGCAGCGATTTCCCTGCGGTTCCGCTTAAAGCGCCATCAGCCACAAAATTCTGCCAGCCGATGTTTTGAACATGGGTTTTATATTTCACTCCAAGGTCATAGTTTTCGGTAATGGTATTGATCTCAATCGCTTCCAGCCGCAGCGACTTCCCTTCAGTTCCACTGACCGCACCATCAGCAACGAGACTCTGCCAACCAACATTTTGCACATGGGTTCGATATTCAATGGCAGGTGCCGCTTTGTCTTTCACTACATAATTGACAATCGATTCTTTAACGGTGTTGCCTTTTCCATCCAGTACCTGCACCGACAGAGTATAGATTCCCGCTACAGTTGGCGTAAAGGTAGCTGTGGCAGTGCTGCTATAATCCTGGATGGAGGTGGTTTTGCCATTTAAATCATAATAAAATCCGTATTGATAATCACCCTCGCCACCACTGGCAGCGGCGTTCAGGGTAAGCAGTGTTCCCAGCGTTTGCCCGGTTGCTTTATCAACCGTAAAGGTGTCAATCCTTAATGGATTGCTCGGAGTAACCTTCGCCATGGCGGCATCTAGTTGAATCATGCCATAACCGTAGTAGTCATCTCGGCCGTTAGCGCCAAAATCCAGCGCCGTTTCTTTAAGCAGGGTTTCAACCTGGGTACTGGTCATCGTGTAATCCGCTGCCATTAAAACTGCACAAGCTCCGGCTGTGATGGGGCTCGCAAAGGATGTACCGGAGGCTTCTTCATAGGTTCCGTCATGATTTGTCGAATATACTTTGTAGCCGGGCGCACACAAATCAACCAAACTGTTGTGCTGAGAAAAATAGGCAATCTTATTGGTATTGTCGGTGGCCCCCACTGAAATGACATTATTATAGGATGCCGGGACCGCCAATTCGCCGCTGTAATTGGCGTTACTGCCTTCATTTCCGGCTGCCGCCACCAGCACCTTGCCAGCATTAGCAGCATTTTCCACAGCTGTTCGCAAAGCCGATGAAACCATATATCCACCAAAACTCATATTGATGACTTTTACATCTGATCGTGCAGCTGCATCATACAAGGCGGCGCAAATATAACCGACATCGAGATTCTTATCGCCATCCGACAGGCCGCCAACCCGATACGGCGCCACCTTGATGTTAGCGGCTCCGACGATCCCGGCAATGCCAATACCATTATTGACCACCGCCGCTACACAGCCTGAGACCAGTGTCCCATGTCCGGATAAATCGACCATGTCGGTGGTTCCTTCGACATAGTCATAGCCAGTTATCACGTTATCGGCGATGTCAGGATGTTGGGTATTCAGACCGGTATCAATAACAGCTACCACCACGGTTTCTGTATTATTGACCTTGTTCCAGGTTTCATCGGCGCCAATCCGTTCAAACTGCCAAGCTTTAGACAAATCGGGATCATTTGGCAGTGCTGATGTCTGGATATACGAATTTTTTTCGGCCACCAGCACATTGGGATTTTCAGATAATTGGGCAATCAGGGCGTCCGTATTTGCAGAATCGGCGACTTCGATAATATCGACCTGATCATTTAATGTTTCGCCGCCCTTAATCTCCTGGCTGGTCAAGGCAAGACTTCCAATTGTGGCCTGATCTTTATAAATAACGATGATCTGATCATTGATAGTTGAACTACCATCAAGATTTGCGACCTCATCCAGACTTTGAATGACGATGGTCTGGCTTTCTGCGATAACCCCCAGGGGACAGGAACTTCCAATTAAAACCATTGCGAGCAGGAAGACGATTGCCTTCTTAAATTTCATAGATATTACCTCTTGCACTTTCCGTTCTTTTTTTTAATCGAGTGATTTTTGGGGGGGTGCTCCTGTTATTTTTATTTAAGCTAAGTTCGGTCTTTATCTCAGACCTTTTTCATTTTCAGATACTAAAATTATACCCGCAAGAGACTTTTTTTTCAATCGCTAATTATCAATGCCCATTCATAACTCTTAACTTTTCTTAAAAAATACTGAATTCCAAGTTTCGCTAAAGGTTAGAGGGGTATTATTTATTCAAGAGATAAACATCTCCCCTTTTTCTTTTCATTCCTAATATAAAAAAAGCAGTGCATCCATCCGGGATCACTGCTTTTTTATTTGGAGTCTGATGATTTTAGTTTACCATTTGTTCTTAAAATAAAATATGATAAAATTGAAACACATTAATTATGATTAATAAATCTGATATGAACAGGAGCATAGCAAAATGGCAATTGAAAAAGTGCGGGACTATTTTAAACAATGGAATCTGGATTCTCGAATTCAGGAATTTGAAACCTCATCGGCAACGGTGGAACTGGCGGCTCAGGCGCTGGGATGTGCTCCGGAGCGAATCGCTAAAACCTTGTCTTTTAAATTGGCGGATAAATGTGTGCTGGTGGTAACCGCCGGGGATGCCAAAATTGACAACGCCAAATTTAAGGCTCATTTTAAAACCAAGGCTAAGATGCTCTCCCCTGAAGAAGTGGACCGTTGCATCGGTCATGGAATTGGCGGCGTCTGCCCCTTTGCGATCAATGCTGATGTGGAGGTTTATCTGGATCACTCACTGCAACGATTCGACACCGTCTTTCCGGCCTGTGGCAGCAACAACAGCGTTATCGAACTAACCATTGATGAGCTCGAAAAATATTCAAACTGTGTGGCCTGGTCTGATGTTTGCAAAAACTGGCAGCTTCAAGCCTAGAATGATTTTTATAATTCACTTTAGCAAAACCCCCGATGATTATTCAAATCATCGGGGGTTTACTTTATAATTAGTAATTACCTAAACCAATTTGGTTTAGGAAAATAGAAACATCACGGCAATTCCGGCAATGACACTGCCGATCGCAATAGCCAATGCGATAAATTTTTCGTTTTTTACATCATCCAGTAATTCTTCTTCTGATTTATAGGTCACATGTGATGGTTTTTTAGTTGTCACCGAACGTCCCACGTACAACCGGTTTCCCCGTTTATGAATTTCCCCCAGAATATACATCGGCTGATCTTCCGGGAGAATTTCTTCAAAAAAGCGATAGCCCAGAAAACGTGATCCTCTGGTGTTTGAAAAGCTAAAATTGAAGTTATCTCTGACCCAGTTGGAATCTGATGATTCCATGCGGTTGCAGCCTGGCATTAAGTCCACATCGCCACCAAAACTGGCCATATCGATATATACTTTTTCTTCTGAGCTGCTGTCAGAAAGATAAACTTCCACCGGACTTTTTTCACTGGATAAAGAGCTTTCCACCTTATCCGTAATGGTTCTGGTGTTTCCTTCATCATCCCGTTCGGTTCTGGTTTCTTCATGCACGGAAAATACTTCATTTTCATAATAGGCTACTGGCCGTTGCGAAAATGGTGCTTCGACATCCCCTGAAACACTGTGAAGGTGACCCTTCACCTCACTGTAATGCCGGTAATTCTCATCCAGACTGGATAGATCGCCAACAATATCCAAAACATCTTTAATACAGGTTGTCTGTTGAAACTGGATTTCCTGGGCTTTTGTCTTGCTTTTATTTAAAACGTAAACAGCGTAGCCAATCCCGGCAACCATAATCAGTATTCCAATAATAAATGCCATCGTTCTATGCTATTCCCAATTCAGCTTTAAGCTTGGCCAGTTCATCATCAACCGCTGATGTTTGTTCCAGTGCTTCAAACTCGTCTTCAAGACTGGTATTTTCGCCCGCCATTTCGGTAAAGGCCTGGGCTTCAGCTTCTTTGGCGTTCACTTTCTGTTCCATCTTGTCCAGCTTGGTGAAGGCACTGGTGCTGTCGGTGCTATTTAAAGAGGTGCTGACACTTTTTTGGGCGTCGGCCATTTTAGAACGGGCAATCAGCATGTTCTGTTTCATCCGGGCTTCTTCCAGCTTGGATTTTAATTGGCGTACCTGATCTTTCAGTTGGCCAACTTGCATGCTCATCGAGTCATAGGCAGCCTGGAACTGAACTAAATCACCATCGACGCTGGTTTTTTGCGCCAGGGCTTTTTTGGCCAGCTCTTCATTGCCAGCCAATAATGCGGTTTTGGCTTTTTTACTCCAGTCTTCTGAAGCTGCTTTAGCCGATTCCAATTGTTTTAAAGCCTGCTTTTCACTGCCCATCGCCGCACCCAATGCCTGGGTGGCACTATTAACCTGAGCTTCCATGTCAATGATAATCTGTTTTACCATTTTTTCCGGATCTTCAGCCTTATCCAGCATGTCGTTTACATTCGCCTTTAACAAGTCACTAAGACGTTCAAAAATTGCCATTTTTTCCTCCTGCTATTTGTTTTTATTATTTCAGGGCATAAAATGCCTGGGCCAAGTGATTGTTTCCGGCCATCGCCTGATTTCGATCAAATCGCCTTTTTTCTGTAACTTCATCTTAACAAATCAGAGAAAATATGTCTATTTCTTTTTTTTGTTTTAAGGGTAAATTAACACCACTTAATTTACGTGAAGCGGATTTTTTTTTCATTTGTCATTTTTTTGACTATTCCATCATGATTTCTAATAAGAACGAATGAAAAAATCCTTTAAGGGTATACAACCTAAAACAAATCATAATTTTAAAAGAAATTTATTGTTTGGCAGAATTAGCCATTGATCAATCAGGAAAAAAAGGATATCCTGTAACAAAAGTTTTAAAAAAGCAAAAGCAATTATTTGATTTTTATCGGACAAGAATTATTTTTACACAAAAGGGGTGATATCTATGAAAAACATTCGAACAAAACTAATGGTTTATTTTTCCGGACTGATTCTAGTTGTATGTGCTGTCTTTACCTTTGTCTCTATTAATGCCTTAACTAATGCTGTGGTGACTGAAGCTGAGAAATCACTAACTACCCAGGCTCAGAATTCAGCTGAAATCATCAGCAGCCGCAACGAACAAAATTATATTTATCTTGAAGGGATCGCCTCCCGGGATAAGATTTTTTCCAGCAGCGTCCCCATCAATGAAAAAATGGCAATGCTGAAAAACGACGTCAGCAGTTCCGACCGCTTCCTGCGAATAGGAGTGTCTGATCTCAATGGCAACCTTTACCTGTCCGACAGCTACGGTGACCGGGGGCAGATTGTCGATATCACCAAACGGGATTATTTTCATGATTCAGCCGCTGGTGAACGGGGAACCATGAATCCGGTTATCAGTGTGAACCCTGATGACAACGGTGCCTTGATCATGGCCTACTCAGTGCCGATTTATGAAAATGGTGCCATTGCCGGGGTTCTGGTGGCAGTGGCCAATGCCTGGTTCTTAAATGACATCACCGATAATATGAAATTCGGTGAAACCGGCTATACTTATATTATTGATTCAACCGGTACCGCCATCTCCCATCCCGAGCGGGATAATGTTGTCAATCAGATGAACCCCATTACTCTGGCCGAAACAGATGCCAACTATAAAGCGTTCGGCGTTGCGGTTGGATCAGCATTGGAACAAGATTCTTTCACTTCGACCTATACCCTGAACAATCAGGAGTATTACATGGCTTCCGCAAAGGTGACTGGCATGGATTGGACGGTGGTTCTCGCAGTGGAATCCGACGAGGTTCTGTCAGCCCTGCCTGGCGCTATCTTAAGCAGTGTGCTGATCTCCATTGTCGTTTTGGCCATCAGCATTATCTTCTGCTATTTCATCGCCAAACGGATTACCGATCCGATTAAAAAAGTCAATCATATGATCAAAGAAATGGGATTGGGTCATTTAAGCGCTCGGCTTAATATGGAATCCAATGATGAAATTGGCGAAATGGCTATGGCCATGGATAGTTTTGCCGATAACCTTCAAACTGAGGTAATTGCAGTGATGAACCAAATCTCTGATGGCGATGTCTCAGCTGACATTGAAATCATTGACAATCAGGATGAAATCAAGCCGGCCCTTAAAAAGACCATCGAATCGATCCGGGGTTTAATTGACGAAGCCACCATGCTGGCCCGAGCCGGCGTTGCTGGACAACTATCCACGCGGGGCGATGCGGAAGCGTTCAAAGGCGGATTCAAAGACATTGTCGACGGTGTCAATAATACCCTCGACGCTGTGGTAGGGCCACTGAATGTGGCTGGCGACTATGTTGACCGCATCGGAAAAGGGCAAATTCCAGAAAAAATTACAGCAACCTACAATGGCGACTTTAATACTTTAAAAAATAACATCAATGCCTGTATTGACGGCTTGGGTGCTCTGGAAGAAAGTAACCGGGTCCTTAGAAAAATGAGCCTCAATGATTATTCAGAAACCATGCCCACCAATTATCTGGGCATCTATGCTGAAATCGGCCATTCGATTAATGACGTCCATACCCGATTAATGCGTGTCGTTGAAGTATCGACGAATATTGCCAATGGTGATATGAGTGATCTGAAAGTATTGTCAGAAATTGGCAAACGCAGTGACAATGATACCTTGATTCCAGCCCTTCTTGGGATGATTCAGAATATTTTGAGACTGGTGGTTGAAACTGAAAAAATGGCCAGTATTGCTATTGAAGGTAATTTAAGCAACCGCGGCGATGTCTCCGGATTCCCCGGTGAATACGGAAAAATCATCAACGGCTTTAATCAGACCCTGGATGCCGTCATTGCTCCCATTGAAGAAGCCTCGGCTACCCTCACCCAATTGTCCCAAGGGAACCTGCACACCAAAATGGCCGGTGCTTACCGTGGCGATCATGCCCAGATAAAAGATGCCTTAAACCAAACCATCAACTTCCTGAGCCAATACGTTACCGAAATAACCAGCACTCTGGAAGAAATGGGTCGCGGCAATCTGAATCAGGAAATCACCACTTATTATCTGGGTGACTTTCAGGCCATTAAAACGGCTCTCAATGATATCAACACCAACCTCAGCCATACCATGACCGATATTGATGTCGCTGCCGGACAGGTTGAAGTCGGTGCCCGACAGATTTCTGACGGCGGTCAGGCGCTGGCGCAGGGCACCACCGAACAGGCCAGCTCGATTGAGGAATTGACTGCCTCCATCGAAGAGGTCGCTGGCGAAACTAAGAAAAACGCCATGCGCGCCAACGAAGCCAACGAACGAGCGATTGAGGTTCGCACCAACGCCGAAGTCGGCAATACTCAAATGACAAAAATGATATCTGCTATGAGCGATATTAATATGTCCTCCAATGATATTTCCAAGATCATCAAGGTTATTGATGACATCGCCTTCCAGACAAATATTCTGGCTCTGAATGCCGCTGTTGAAGCCGCCCGGGCTGGACAACACGGTAAAGGTTTTGCCGTCGTCGCTGAAGAAGTACGAAGCCTAGCCGCCAGAAGCGCTGAGGCTGCCAAGGAAACCACCGGTCTCATCGAAGGCTCCATTGACAAGGTCAACATGGGTACCGAAATTGCCGATGAAACTGCCATCAGCCTCAAAGAAATTCTTGCTGAAATTGAAAAGGTCACCAGCCTGGTCGGTGACATTGCTCAGGCCTCCAATGAACAAGCCTCGGAAATCGCCCAGATTACCCAAGGCATTGAACTGGTTTCACAGGTGGTTCAGACCAATTCAGCAACAGCTGAAGAAAGCGCCGCCGCCAGCGAAGAACTATCAGGTCAAGCTGATATGCTCAAAGAAATGGTGGGCGCCTTTAAAGTCAAGACTGCAACCCAAACTGCGTTTAAAGCTGCCGCCGTTTCAAAACCGGAACCCTCAGCTGCTAAATCAGCCGCTGAACCACGCATCCTTTTGGATGATATGGAGATGGATAAATACTGAAGCAGATCTGGGTATGATTCAAAACTTTTATGAAGATGTCTTGTAAAAAAGCAGTTTAATGATTCATTTTACCTCATATTAACACCAAGCCCCCAGGTTGTTCGATCAGAACAACCTGGGGGCTTATTGCTGTTCAATGCATATTTGCACGGTCTCATTTTTCAGCCGCCTTCCGATATTTTTCTTTTTTTTATATCACCTTATTCTCTTTTGCTGTTATTGTTTATTTGATTTGGGTAAATAGAATTCGGAAGAGGGAAAATTTTAGCCTTAATATTAGGAGGGCATCAAAATGAAATGGATGTACAATATGAAGATTGGGACGAAATTAATGGTGAGTTTCATAATTGTCGCCCTAATCACTGGGGTAGTCGGAATCCTTGGAATCATGAACTTGCAGAATCTTCAAAACTCCAACAAAATACTTTATGACGAGATGACTGTACCAATTGCAGATGTTGGTCAAATTTCGACATCCTATCAGCGGATGCGGGTTATCGTCCGGGATATGATTATTGAAAACAGTCCGGAGCTGATCCAGTCCAATGCGGATAAGGTTATCATCCGCAACGGCGAAATCGACGAGGCCGCCGCTGCTTTCCAGGAAACCATTGTTGATCCGGAGATGCAGGCCGTTTTTGACGAATTTGTGGAAGCCCGAAAAGTTTTAGCCCAGGAATTTGAAAAAGTAAAAGCCCTGGCGATCCAGAACCGGGATGCCGAAGCCTTCGCCCTACTCGCCGATACCGGTGCTTACGAAATAGCGGCATCGGTACAAATGGATCTGATCAATGAGCTGGTGCCGATGAAATTGGAAGAAGCGCAACAGGGCGCAGAACTGGATGCAGCCGCAGCCAATGCCGCCATGACCACCATGATTATTGTAACCCTGATTGCTTTTGCGGTTGCCATCATCTTCGGCTTAGTGCTCCGTTCGATGATCAGCAAACCGCTGCAACAAGCCAATCATATGATCAAAGAAATGAGTCTGGGACATTTTACCATGCGTCTAAATATGAACCGCAAAGATGAAATTGGCGAAATGGCCGAATCCATGGATACCTTTTCTGATGATATCCAAACCGTTGTTATTGGAACTATGAATCAGATTTCCAATGGCAATGTCACTACAAATGTAGAACCAAGAGATTCTCAGGATGAGCTGGCTCCAGCTCTTAAACTGACCATCGAAACAATCCGAAGTCTGATCAGTGAAGCAACCATGCTGTCCCATGCGGCCATCGCCGGCCAATGGCAAACCCGCGGCGACGCTGATGCATTTAGCGGCGGTTTTAAAGAAATTGTTGAAGGGGTTAATGCCACTCTGGATACCGTTGTTGACAAAATGGTCTGGTATGAAGCCATTATTGATGCCGTTCCCTTTCCCATTCACGTTACCGATAATGATATGAAATGGACCTTTATGAACAAACCGTTTGAAGATTTCATGATAACCAACGGAGTCATTAATGATCGTGATTCGGCCTGTGGCATGGACTGCTACAATGCCAATGCCGACATTTGCCGCACCGAAAACTGCGGTATTAGACGTCTGGTTGACCAGGGCCTGAATGACAGCTATTTCGAATGGGTCGGCCGCAGCAATAAACAGGATACCGCCTATCTAAAAAACAAAAAAGGCGAAAATATTGGCTTCGTCGAAGTTGTCACTGACTTAACTCCAATTATCCGGGTAAGCACCTATACCAAAAACGAAGTATCCCGTTTGGGCGACAATCTGATCCGGTTATCTCAAGGGGATTTGGCCTTTGATATGGCGATTGGTGAAGCTGACGAATACACCACTGAAGTCAGTGCTCAATTCCAGGAAATCATCAATACTTTGGGGCGAGTTAAAACATCTGTCGACAACCTGATCAGCGATGCCACGATGCTGGCTGAAGCTGGTGTTGATGGTCGCTTGGATAAAAGAGCTGACGCCAGCCGCCATCAGGGCGATTTTGCCCGGATTGTAGACGGCGTCAATGCCACCCTGGATGCCGTTGTCGAACCAGTTCAGGAAGCCTCTGCCACCTTAAAAGAACTGGCTCAGGGAAATCTGAACACCGGTATGGTTGGTCACTATAACGGCGATTATACGCTCATCAAAGATAACATGAATCAAACCGTTGCCTTCCTGAAACGTTATGTCGATGAAATTGCCCATACCCTTGAAGAAATGGGACGGGGAAACCTGGATCAGCAAATCACCACCAATTATCTGGGTGACTTCCAGGCGATAAAAACTGCCCTCAATGATATTACCAGCAATCTCAGTAAGACCATGACCGAAATCAACGTGGCCGCCGGCCAGGTTGATATGGGCGCCAAACAGATTTCTGACGGCGGCCAGGCCTTATCCCAGGGAACCACTGAACAGGCCAGTGCCATCCAGGAATTGACTGCTTCCATTGAAGAAGTGGCTGCTGAGACCAAACGAAATGCCATGAATGCCAATGAAGCCAATGAACTGGCTGTCAATGTTCGAACCAACGCCGAAAAAGGCAACAGTCAAATGTCAACCATGATCGGTGCCATGGACGATATCAATGATTCATCAAACAATATTTCTAAAATTATCAAGGTTATTGATGACATTGCTTTCCAGACCAATATTCTGGCTCTAAATGCCGCCGTTGAAGCAGCCAGAGCGGGTCAGCATGGCAAGGGTTTTGCCGTAGTCGCAGAAGAAGTTAGAACCCTGGCCGCCCGAAGTGCGGAAGCCGCCAAGGAAACCACCGGCTTAATTGAAGGCTCCATTGACAAGGTCAGCGTCGGTACAAAAATTGCTGATGACACTGCCGAAAGTTTGAAGGAGATTCTTGATCAAATTGATAAGGTTGCTGGTTTAGTTGGCACCATTGCCCAGGCTTCCAATGATCAGGCTTCTGAAATCGCTCAGATCACCCAGGGTATTGAACAGGTATCTCAGGTTGTTCAGACTAATTCTGCCACCGCTGAAGAAAGCGCTGCAGCTAGTGAAGAACTTTCTGGCCAAGCTGAAATGCTTAAACATATGGTGGATGCCTTCCAGTTAAAAGCTAAAAGCGACTCTGTTAAAACAGCCAGGGCAGTTTCTGCACCATCGGTAAAACCGCTTACAGCACCAAAGTCGGAACCAAGTATCATCCTCGATGATATGGAGATGGACAAGTATTAGTTAATTATCAGCATCACATTTATGAGGCTTGGTTACTCTAATCCAGGCCTTATTTTCATATGCCGACGCTGCGGTCTTGATTCAGTTTCCCCCGACTTTGTTCGCGATGAAATTCGTTAACATCAAGCGACTTATCTTTATTATAATGACACCCACGCCCATGGTTATCTTCGCAACATTAAAGGAGCTCATATGAAAAAAATGGTTCGCACCCTGGTTTTGATTCTAATTTTTACCGGCTTCTGGCTTATTTTAAATGAAAGTTTGGCCTTTTCACAAATCCTGACCGGCCTGTTTTTTTCAGCAGTCGCCCTTCTCTTCACCAATCGTTATCTGCTGGAAGATGATTATCTCGGTGCTTATGGCATTAAACCCAAAGTTCTTTTCCATTACGCCGTGTATTTATTCGTTCAAATTTACCGATCCGGCTTTTCCGCTATTATAAAAATTATCAAAGGTGAGGACGCCGTGAAGATCATCGAATATGAAACCTGTATCAGCAACGAGCTGGGTATTTGTCTGTTGGCCAATGCTATTACCCTAACTCCCGGAACCGTGACCATTAGCAAGAATGGCCGCCTGCTTCAAATCCTGGCTTTTCAGGACGAAAATACCTTTACCGATATTACTGAAGGCAAAAGCTGTTCCCCCTACGAAATGATTTTAAGGAGGATCGACTCATGACCTTTTTAGAAACAACCCTACTCGTCATTGCCATCTATATTACGCTTGTGCTAGTTCGGGTCATTCTGGGTCCCACCATTTGGGATCGTCTACTCGGTTTGAATGCCATTTCAGCCAAAATTATCATGTCCATCGTCATCCTTTCCATCATTACGCAACAATCCTATTTGCTGGATGTGGCATTGGTTTATGCGCTGCTAGGATTTATCAGCACGGTGCTGATTGCCCGCTTTATCGAAAAAAAAGGAGACATCTCATGATCGATTTATTGGCTTATCTGCTCATCACCATTGCCCTTATTTTTATGGCTTTAGGGGTCGTCGGTCTGTTTCGATTCAAAGATTTTTATTCACGAATTTTAATCTCCGCCAAAATCGAAACGGTTGGCTTTCTGACCATTATGATCGGTTTCGTTATTTTATCCGGGTTCAGCTATGCCGCCATGAAAATCCTGCTAATTACCCTGATGGTGATGATCACCAACCCGCTGTCCACCCACGCCATCGCCCGATCTGCTTTTTTAAGTGGCTATGCCATTAACCAGGGGAGCCGACCATGACCGAAAATATCTTTCTGATCACTTTGGTGGTTCTGGCACTCATTGCTCTGAATACTAAAAAACTGCGCCGGGCGGTTGTCTATCTGGGTATTTTTTCACTGGTCAGCTCTTTTGTCTATCTGCTCTATGGCGCTCCCGATGTGGCCATTGCTGAAGCCATTATCGGAAGCACGATCACCACGGTTTTATATCTGGTGGCACTGCGAAAATATCAGGTCTTCTCTATTTTTTACTCTAAAAGCGAGAACGATCATAATATTAGCTACATAAAAAACAATGCTCCGTTTTTAAATAATCTCGAAGCTTTTTTGATCAAATGCGAAATGGAACCGCAGATTATTTATTCTGGAGAGTCTATTGAAACCATTCTCGATCAGAAAAAATTTGATCTTGCCATCCATCATACCGATCAGGACATTTGGATTTATGGCTGTGCTGAAGACTATCAGATTGACGCCGTTGAAAACTATTTACATGATAACCATGGTGACTTGAACATTCACTTAATTCGATGTGAAGAAGGAGATGATAATGAAGCGTAGAGTTATAATCATGATTTTTGCCATGGCTCTTGCCAGTCTGGTGCTTTTTATTAATTTTGATGCCAATCTGGTAGCCAATCCCCAGATCGCTGATTTTTATCTGGAAAATTTCCATGCCGACACCCATACTCAAAATGCAGTAGCGGCGATCTATCTTAATTACCGGGTTTTTGACAGTATTTTTGAAACCCTGATTCTGCTCGTCAGTGTCTCGGCCGTCATTATTTTTTCGTGGAGGCGCACCGATGACTGACCGTTCTGAAATTATTTCGCAAATGACAGGGCTTTTATATCCCTTTATTTTATTGTTTGGATTTTACATTATTTTAAATGGTCATGCCAGTCCCGGTGGCGGATTCCAGGGCGGCGCCGTGCTGGCTTCGGTATTTATCACCCGATATCTGGTCGAGCCGGATCGTTGCATCCAACTAAAAACCCTAAAAACGGCGGAAAAGATTCTTTTTGTCTGCATTATTCTTTACCCGGCTTTTTTTTTATTCGCCACCACCGCCAACCACTCAGAACTGATGAACCTGACCTATCTTATCGTCATGAATTTTTTAATCGGCTTAAAAGTCTGCAGCGGTTTTACCATCATTTTTTTTAGGTTTGCCTTTTATGAAGGGGGTATTTAATGATCTATATTAACGGAGAATCCATCAGCATCTTACTTTTTTTTGTGGGCGTCTATGGCCTGATCGCCAGAAGAAACATCATCAAATCGATTATGTCCATCAGCATCATGCAGGTGGCTGTTATTTTATATTTTGTTTCAGCCAATACAGCCCCGGGTAGCATCCCGCCGATTGGCGATATCGCCCAGACCCTACAAGTCGCAGATCCACTCCCCCAGGCCTTAATGATTACGGATATTGTCATTGGCATTGGGGTAACGGCTGCTAGTTTGACGATGTTTATTCATCTCTATCATCGTTTTAGATCCACCAACTGGCAAAAAATTATGAAAAAAAGGAATCGCTATGATTAATTTGCATTGGGTTATTTTATTACCGATTATTTTAGGCACCGTCGCCAAGCTGATATCCATCAATACCGCAAAAAAAATCATCGCTCTTTTTCAGGCGGCCTTATTGGTTTACGTCACCCAGATCTTTGTTGATGTGCGTAAAAATGGCACCATCCTGGAAAATATTGGCGGCTGGCCAGATACCATCGGGATCACCTTAAGAGCTGATCTACTGGCCTCGGCGATGATTCTTCTGAGCTGTTTTTTATTCCTGGCGATGGTAATCTTTGTTCACAATAAAAACTATGCCGACCACCTTTTTTTCTTTCTTTTTCTCAGTCTGGAAAGCTTGATTATTGGTATTTTTCTTTCAAATGATTTATTTAACATTTTTGTTCTGATTGAAGCCGCCACCCTGATCATCACCATTCTGATCATGTATAAGAAGGCTAATGTCGCAATTTATGATGGGCTGATGTATTTTCTGATCAATGTGGTTGCGATGTCATTTTTCCTGATGGGTCTGGGGATGCTTTATAAAAAAATTGGTGTGCTCGATTTTTATGCTCTGGAAACGGCTCTCAGCCAGGTTAAAGACCCCCAAAGCCTGATTCTGCCTTATGCCTTTATGATTACCGCAGTAAGTTTAAAAGCTGCTTTAATGCCGCTTTTCAGCTGGCTGCCGAAGGCTCACGGTACCCCTAGTGCCCCGTCGGTGGTTTCGGCCATCTTATCCGGTTTATATGTTAAAACCGGCATCTACGTGTTCCTGCGGTTACAGATAGCTTTTTCACCCCTGATTGATACCTCCGAACTTTTTATGATCCTCGGATTTGTCACGGCCATCGCCGGTTTTATCTTGGCCTTAGCTCAAAAAGATATCAAACTCCTATTAGCTTATTCAACCGTTTCTCAGATTGGCGTCATTATGATTGGTATTAACCTAGACAATCCGGTGGCTTACTGGGGCGGACTCTATCATCTGATGAATCATGCTATTTTTAAATCGACCCTGTTTCTCACTGCCGGGATGATCATCTCTGAGTACAAGACCCGGAATCTTAACGAGGTAAACGGTGTCTTTGAACACATGCCAGCCGTCGGGGTGGCGACCATCTTGTCAATTCTGGGGATTATTGGTGCCCCTTTATTTAACGGCAGTATCTCTAAATATTTAATCGCTTCTGGTTCAAGCGGTACCTGGATTGAATATGGTCTAATTCTAATCAATCTGGGAACCATTGTTGTCTTTATTAAATATGGCCAGTTGCTTTTCGGCCATTCGGGCAAAAAAGAAACTGCCGACTCCGATATTTTGGAAAAAGCGGTTGTCTTAACCCTGAGCATACTGTGTTTTCTCGGTGGTATTTTTGGCAGCCAACTGATTGCCATCCTTTTTAACGTCGATTTGACTGTTGACCTTCGGTCTTACGTTATAAAAATGCTACTTTTCTTTGGATCAATACTCCTGGGCTTGCTTATTTATCGCGGCTTATTTAAAAAGACAAATCGCCTGGCTTTCATTAATTCATTCGAACTTGGTTTTAATGAAATGTGCCTCTCGATCACCTTGTTTTTTGCTTTTATCGTTATTTATTTAAAAATAGCGTTTTAAATTTCCTTTGCTTTTTCTCAATACAGAATCTTAATTATTTTAATATTCTTCCCAGTTTTGTCTTATTTGATCATTTAACCTAAAGTAATATCAAAAAATGGCGATATTAATAGTAAGAACGAATGAATATAAATCAGAGTTTCTTTGATAAAAACCACAGCGACTACTCAAGTCTCCCTTTACAAAAATTTCAACTACATAACAGGAGGTTCATAAAAATGAAGTGGATTAAAGACATGAAAGCAAATACCCGGCCATGGTTGGCTTTTCTTTCCGGATTTGCGGCGAGCAGCTCTAATGAACCAGATGACACCGCCATAATTAATGAATACTTTGCGACTTACCTGCAAAATGTGGCAGCTGATCATATTAAACCTGTTTCCTGCGAATCTGATCTACTATATAAAAAGCACGGTGACAGCTGTGAAGCAAACGCAAAACATCCTGACAAACCATTAAGAGCCCTGTCCCCCTTAAAACAGGTACTATAAAAAATGTCCTTTCAGTGTAACTGCTGAAGGGACATTTTTAAAATCTGTTATTATTTTAAAAATAATGTTATTTTTAGCTGCTTTTTGTCGATATAGTCTAGAGAAGCTAATAAACTATTTTAATATTTATAAAGGAGGCTGTTATGAATACAAATGCAATTGATGCGAACAAAGCTTTGAATCAAGCGATTCAGACAAAAGGAGTCACCCAGAATGCTGACGTCAAAGTTGAACCCGAGGCTGTCGATAAAGTCCAGCCAGTTGTGCAAAAACTTGACTCCATTGAGCTTGGCACCGCTACTTCCGAAGACATCGGAACCTACACCGTCGACCGTAAAAAGATAAACGAAATGAAGGCAGATTTTTCCCGCAATACCGAGTCATTCAAAAAAATGGTTGAAGCCATGATTGAAAAACAGGGCAAAAAGGTTAATCAGGTTCTGAAAGATCTAGCCGCCGGAAAAGACGTTGAAATCACGGTAGATTCTGAAACTCAGGCGGCTGCCCAGGAAGCGATTTCCGAAGACGGCTATTTTGGCGTAAACAAAACTTCAGAACGGATTGTTGATTTTGCCAAGGCTCTCTCCGGCGGTGATAAAAGCAAGCTTGAAACCCTCCGAAATGCTTTTAAAGAAGGTTTTGAAAGTGCCAAAGAAGCCTTTGGCGGGGAACTTCCCGAAATCTCCCAGCAGACCTATGATAAGGTCATGCAGGGCTTTGATGATTGGGCTAAAGAAGAATAAAAAGCATTTTCTCTGACGGCGCTTTCATTTGCCAAGGAAAAAGCACCTGTACCTACAAAAAGACAAGGAAATTTTTCCTTGTCTTTTTGTTTTTGATTTTACTTTAAATTTTATCTCTTAAGTTTAAATTGCGAGATCATTTCCTTGAGCAACTGCGACTGACCGGATAATTCTTCACTGGCTGCCGCCGATTGCTCGGCTGTTGCCGTATTTCCCTGAACAACTTGCGATACCTGATCCACGCCCAGATTAATCTGGGTGATATTGGTGGCCTGATCATTGGATGCTTCCGCAATTTCCTGAACTAATTGGGCTGCTTTAGTAATTTCTGCCACAATTTCTTCCAGGGCAATGGCTGTTTCATCAGCGATGACCGTACCGCCTTCGGTCTTTTTCACCGAACCTTCGATCAGGACGGTGGTTTCTTTGGCTGCTTCCGCACTTCGAGCGGCCAGGGAACGAACTTCTTCTGCTACCACAGCAAAACCCTTGCCATGCTGGCCGGCTCTGGCTGCTTCCACAGCGGCATTCAGCGACAGGATATTGGTCTGGAAAGCAATATCATCGATGACCTTGATGATTTTTGAAATATTGCCAGAAGCCTGGTTGATTTCAGCCATGGATTCCTGGAGCTGGCGCATGCTGTCGTTTCCTCTTTGCGCTTTTTCCTGAGCTGTGGTGGATAGCATGTTAGCTTCACTGGCTCGTTTGGCATTGTCTTTTGTTTTATCCGCAATTTCATCAATCGACGAACTCAATTGCTGGATGGCGGCGGCCTGTTCGGTTGAACCCTGAGCCAGCATCTGACTGCCATCCGATACCTGTGAGGCTCCGGCCGAGACCTGATCGGCCGCTTCGTTCATATCTTTTAAGATCCCATTGAAAGATTCAATAATGTGGTTAAGGGCCGTTTTTATTGGCTCAAAATCGCCTTTATAGTCGCCAGTGATGCTGACGGCCATATTGGAATTGGCCATCTGATCTAAAATATCAGAGACTTCATCAACAATCCCTTGTAAAAAGTCCAGCGTACTGTTGAGTGAATCTTTGATGGCCGAATGCTCGCCCTTGTATTCCCCTGCCATTCTCAGTTTCAGGCTGCCATTGGCCACTTCTTCCAGCACCGTATTGGCTTCCTGTATCGGTGCCACCATGGCTTCCAGTGTGGCATTAATACCGGCCACAATCCGGGCATATTCACCGCTGTGTTTGAGTGTGTCGGCACGGGCATTGAGATCCCCGGCGACTGCCGATTCGACCAGACTATTGGTGTCACCCACCAGCATTTTGATGCTGTCAAAGGTACGATTAACGGAATCCTTGATAATGGCATATTCCCCTTTGTAATTGCCTTCCATGCCTTGATCAAGATTACCCTGCGCCATTTCTTCAAGCACTCCGGAAGCTTCTTTAATGGGTTCTGCCATCGCATCTAAGGTGGCGTTGACACCGGCAATAATTTTGGCGTATTCGCCCTGATGTTTGGATCGATCCGCCCGGGTATCGAGCTCACCAGCCACGGCTGCATCCACTAAATGATTGGTATCGCTGACCAGCATTTTAATGCTGGCGAAGGTCTTGTTGACAGAGATTTTAATAGCGGCATGTTCCCCTTTATAATCGCCCTGCATATCTTGTTCCAGATCACCTTTTGCCATGGCTTCCAGAACACCGGAGGCTTCTTTAATGGGTTCAACCACCGCATCAAGGGTCTGGTTGACCCCAGCGATAACCTTCTGGTAATCACCGTTATACTTTGATGCATCAGCCCGTTCATCCAGCCGGCCCTCAACTGCAGCACTAACTAACATATTGGTGTCAGTGATCAGCGTTTTGATGGCTCCCTGGGTATCCTGCAAGGCTGGTCCGACCTGATCATTGTCACCGACCATGATAATTTCGTCATCCAGGTTCCCCTGGGAAATATGTTCAAGTTTGTCGATCAGATTATCCTGAACATTCTGCTGCATGGTTGCCACAGCCTTGAGCATGGTGCCAATTTCATCCTGACGATTAATATACTTACCGGCATTGGAATGTTCATTGTGCCGAAAATCAAAGCCCGCCAGACGGTTTAATTCTTCGGTCGTTGCCACAATCGGTTTGGCGATCGTGCCGCTGATCAGGAATACAGCAAATGCCGCCGCAATAATTGCCAGAATAATTACGGTAATAATCGTATTTCTGACTTCTGCCACCTGGGCATCGAGCTCAGCCTGATCCATGGCTACTGACAATATCCATGGGGTACCTTCGACCGGGGCAAAACCAACTAAAAATTCTTTTCCTTCAAGGCTGTAATCTCCAGACCCCGGTTCCCGGGTTATTATCTTACTTCGCACCAATTCAGCTAACTCGGTATAATCTGAATTCTCTTCATCTGCTTTGGCAAAGCTAAATTGCTGCTTAACCAGATCCAGATTCGCATTGCCCACAACAATTCCATCATTGTTTATCAGCGAGCCAAAGCCCGTTTCCCCATAGGTAACCTCGCTCACAATACTACTTAAGGTTTTCCCTTCTCGTCTTCCATAAAGGACTGCTGTAATCACGCCATTTTGATAGACCGGCGTCGCAAATAGCAGTACCGGTTCTCCGGTTACCCGACTGATTGTGATATCAGATACCGTCGGAACACCAGCGGCCGCCCCTTTAAAATAACTTCGGTCAGCAACGTTAACCGTATCGCCAGCAGCACTCTGGGTAACACCGTTGCCAGCCAAATCCGCTAAAACAAAGGCATCATAGCCTACTCGTGCGGCTTCGCCTTCAAAAAAAGCAACCCGCTGTTCCTGAGGCACAGCCGGATTCAGAATAATTGAATTTTGAGCCAGACCCTCCATATAGTTTAATTGATTATCTATTCTGGCTTGAATATATCGCGCTTGTACTTCTGCCATATTCTGTAATTCTGCATGGGCATCCTCTTCCAGAACACTGGCAAACTGATTGACAACGACAACCCCCAAAATGCCTGTAACTGCCAAAACGAGTGCGGTAAACAATGTGATAAGACGTAGCCGGATTGATTTCATAGTTTCCCCTTTCTTTTCCCTTTTATTGTTCTGCTTCACTTGGCTTCGCAAAGCATTTTATCTTTAATACCTAAACAAACTCGTTGTAATAATATACCACTTTCGAATTCATGTAAACGTTTTTCGCCAAGCTTTATAGACTGCTTTGTTATTTTTTCACGGCTCGCTCATTATACGGCTATAAATTACTAAAAGCAATGGTATAACAGCAAAAAGACAGGTAAATACCTGTCTTTTTACTGTTTGATATCCTATTATCGTACTGATATATTAAACAAGGTAAGGAATAAACATTTTTGTACCTTGCATATAATCCTGATAATCTGTTCCAAATTCGGCAATCATATCCTGCTCTTCTTTTTTTGCCAGTCGAACATACATAAAAACCATCACCGGGTATAAAATCAACAGCGGCAAGGTCGCCCATTCCACCATCATCCCGAATGATAATAACAGTAGACCAGTATACTGGGGATGGCGAATATATTTATAAATTCCGGTTTCCACCAGGGTTCCGGTTCCATTTTCCTTGGACCAGTATTTTTTGTAAATATTATACCAGCCATTCATGATTAAAAATATGCCAACTGCCCCACAGGCAATATTAATGTACATCCCCCCATAACCGATGGCATCAAAAAGCGTGTGTCCCCATAAAACCCCTTCGGGCAGATTTTTGCCAATCATCCAGGAAATCACATACATGCTGAAGGGGATTCCATGCATTTCGATGGCAAAGGCGATCACAAACGCCAGATAGGTGCCCGCCGGCTTCTGATCCATTTTTTTGTAAAATGGCATAAACAACAAGATCGCTCCGTAAAGTACCATAAAAAATAATACCCCAAACCAATTATAAAAATGACTGTCCAATGTTTCCAATTTCTCTACCTCCACATTTTAATGGAGTCACATGAAAAAGCTTCATGTAATCCCTTACCATTACTATAGCAAGCGATTCATACATGAAGCTGTTTTTAATCTTAACTCGATCTTAACTCTTTGGTAAAAGCAAAATGAATTCACTCCCGACCATATTCTCAATTGCCAGTTTGATGGATCCGCCATGGGCTTCCATCACTTTTCTGACGATGGCTAAACCCAAACCGGTCCGCCCGTTTTCTGAAGACCTGGCCGGATCGCCCCTAACAAAGGGCTCAAAAACCTGATCACTTAACTCCACAGGGATTCCGACCCCGTTATCTTTAAAACGAACCTCAATCATATCAGGATGATCTATCATAATCAGGTCAATCCGGGTGCCGACTGGGTTATGGCTGATGGCGTTATCTACAAGATTTTCAAACACCCGACTCATCTGCTGTCGGTCCACTGCTGCCGTAATCTCGTGATCGGGAAGCTCGAATTCATAAAAAAATCCGGCGCTATCCAGACCTGCCACGGCTGCACCCATTTGTTCCCGCAGATATTCAACAAAATCCAGCTTTTCCCTAACTAATATGTAGTCCGGGGCTTCGATTTTAGACAGTTCAAACAGATCAGTCATCAGACGGTTAGCCCGGCTGCTGTTATTATAGATCGTGGTCAGATAAGCCTGCCGCTGTTCCGTGGTCATTTCCTTTTTAATTAAACAGAGTTCTGCATAGCCCATGATACTGGCCAGGGGATTTTTGAGATCGTGGGAAATGTCCAAAATCAGCTTCTTCCGATTTTCTTCGCTTTGTTTTCTTAAGGCAATTTCTTTTTCAATTTCATCAGCCATTTCATTAAAAATGGTTTCCAGTTCTCCGAATTCATTATCCAGATTCAAGTCAACGCGTGATGTATAATCCCCTGCTTTTAACCGGCTGGCACTGCTGCACAGCTTTTTAAGGGGATTAATGATACTCAGTGAGGTCAGCTTCGAATAAATAACCGTACTGATTCCCAATAAAATTAAGTAAAACAAAATGATGGCCAGAATGACGCCGACAACCCCCTGGGTATCCACCGATGAAAAATCAGGATTATGAACAATCGCAAAATCAATGCGAATGGAGGTGGGAAAGGTGACCACTAACCAGAATTCCGCTCTGGGATTATAAGCAATACTGTAACTGTAGGGGTTACCCTTGGCGTGACTGGCGGTTAAAAAGTCGGTAAATGTTTCCGGGTTTAACATCGCTGGTAAATTGTTTATTCCCTGGCTGAAAATGACCTCGTAATTTTTAGTGACCACTTGAACCCCACCGCCATTTGCCAGCACCGGCTCCACATCCATAACTGACAGATCATCGGTCATGATTTTTGCTGCCGTGTAGTTATGATTAACCAGATTCTTGGAGATCACATCGCTGGCAAAGCTTAACAGCGTCACCGCAAAAACACCAATCAGGGTGGAGATTAAAAACATCAGGATGTAATCCGCGACAAAGCGATTTTGAATCCTCTTTTTCATTCTAGGGAACCTTGGGTAGCTGGAATTTATAGCCAATTCCGCGAATTGTCTTGATATACTCCGGATTTCTGGGATCTGCTTCTAATTTATTGCGCAACCGGCTGATATGAACCATAATGGTGTTATCATCATAGTAAAGCTCTTCTTCCCAAACCTGCCGGTAGAGCTGCTTTTTAGTAAAAACTTTGTCCGGGTTTTTCATTAAAAACTGTAGGATCAAATACTCCTTGGCACTGAGTTCCACCAAAACGCCATCCACATAAAGACAACAGCCGTCCTCATCAAGACATAAGTTCCCAACATTCAGGTGGGGCTTCATCATCTGATTATTATCTGAATATTCATAGTTACGTCTGAGATGAGCGCTAACTCGGGCGATGAGTTCGGCCATACTGAAAGGCTTGACCAGATAATCATCACCACCAAGACCCAACCCCAGTACCTTATCCATTTCACTTCCCCGGGCGGTCAGAAAGATTACCGGTATCTGACTGGTTTCCCGGATTTTTCGCAACAGATTAAACCCATCCAGCCGGGGCATCATCACATCGAATATCCCTAAATTGATGGCATTATTTTTAAAAATCGCCAAGGCTTCCAAACCATCAGCAGCACTAAAGACCGTATAACCATTTTCCTCAAGATGAAGTTTTAAAAGGTTTCGGATATCGTTTTCATCTTCGGCAACTAAAACATTCATATGTAACTCCCTGAGTTAGATTATTTTTATGATTAAATCAAATAATTCTATAGCTATTCTTTAGTCGCTCAGTCGTTACTAACCGACATAATATCATGATAGTCCTGATTTTCGGTCAGCACCTTTTCCGCATAGGAACAACATGAGATAATTTTCAGCTTATTTTCTCGGGCAAATGCTACCGCCTTGGCCACCAGCTTGACCCCCAGCTCCTGCCCTCTGAGTTCCCTGGTCACATAGACATGCTCAATAATAAATAGCTCACCTTCTATATGATAATTTAATAAGCCAATGGGTTCCTCTTCGTTGACACCAATATAAAATTTGTTTTTTTGTTCATGAATAGTTTCCATTGTATCCTCCTGTTAATTTCCTGTATTATTATTTTTATTGACAAAACTCGACCCGGTTTCGGCCATTATTTTTTGCCAGGTAAAGAGCTTGATCAACCTTCTTATAACTCGTTAAAAAGTCCTTTTCACAATCCAGACTGGCGACCCCAATACTGAGCGTTATCTTAATCGAATGTGAATCGACCGCTATCGTCATTGTTTCAATCACAGTTCTCATTTTTTCGCCGATGGCAATGCCTTCTTTGATCGGGGTTTCAACGAGCAAAATAATAAATTCTTCGCCCCCCCATCGACCAATACGATCGCAAATCCGCAATTCTTTTTTTACCAGAGCAGCTATTTCCTGAAGAACGATATCTCCGACCGGATGTCCATATTGATCGTTAATTGCCTTGAAATTGTCGATATCCAGTAACAATATGCTGCTCGAATGACGATACCGTTTCATTCGCTCAATCTCCTCATTAAGCTGTTCAATCCATTTGCGCCTGTTAATGAGTCCTGTCAGGTCATCGTAGTAAGCCACCAATTCCAGTTTTTTCTGTTGATCCAGAATCTCCCGTTTTTGCAGGATATTGCTTCTTTCCGAATACCAGATTAGCGTTGTGGCACAGATACCAATTGCCACAAATACCAGCCCATTGAGGCGATTACTGGTTAAAACTGCCGGTTCAGTCTGGTATTGAGCAATGGCAATAAAAAAGAAAATGTATGCCACCAGGTATTGGACAAACGCATCGATAGGCCGGTTGAGGATGAATACCCCAATAATCGTACACACCAACAGAAATGGCGTGATATTACTGGTAATCGCCTGATCAACCGTCACCAACGCAATCCCGAAGACCAGAATGTACATAAAAAATATATTCTGGATAATCTTCGTGTTGATCAGACGATTTTTTTTGCGGTTGCCATATAATGTTATCATACACATCAGACTGACCCAGATTGCACTTACGCTATGGAGCATCACAATGCGATTGGCCCACCATGTTTCGACTGATGTCGTCGGTTGAAAAGCAAATGACAAGATTGCAATCACTGTCAGATTCACCAGCAGGGTGACTAATTCAAAGCCGATGATCCGCTGCATATTTTTTGTCAGCATTTCATTTTTTACTGTTTGATTTAAGATGCTGTCTTCTTGTAGAAATTGAATTAATTTTTTAAATAGCGGTTTTTCTGAAATCGCCACTTCTTTACCTTCTTCCTTTCGTTTAGTCAAGTGTTCATCCGAATTGTTTAACAAATCGGATGCACCTGTTCGTTACTTTTCGTTATTCTTGATGGTCAGGATTCCTCATTTCAATAATTCTATTATACCGTCTGTCTGACAAAAAAGCGAAAGATTTACACTTGATAATAATTAAATCGATTTTAATGTCACTTGTTTAACCGGTTGCATTAAAAAATTGACCATGTTATACTTAAGAAAAGAATCATTTTAAATAACAGGAGAACAACTATGGAAGAATTAAGTAAACTAAGCGACATTGAACTCAAGAATAAAATGGCCAAATTAAAAGAAGACCTGGAAGATGTTGAAAATGAACGCAGCTTTATTTTTAAGCAATCCGGGATGCATGTATCAAGCGGAAAAATTGTCGCTCAAATGGAAGAATTTGACGCTGAATCAAAAAAGCTCAAAGAATCCATCACTGAGTGCGACGAAGAAATTAAAAACCGAGGTCTTTAAACATGTCCAAGGGGTTTATTAACCCCTTGTTTTTTTTGTGATAATTTATTTCTTTATTGTATTCGCTCGACAAATCTCTTGTTCGACTCGATTTCTGCCCCGTTCTTTGGCCCGATACAGGGCCAGATCAGACCTGAGCAGCAATTCATCAATGGTTTCATCTTTTCGCAACTGGGCAACTCCAAACGAACAGGTCTTCTTTCCGACACCATTAAAATAATGTGCAGCCACTAATTCCCTTAGTTTTTCTGCCAGAACGGTTGCCCCTTCCAGATCTGTATCGGTGCAGATAATAATAAATTCTTCTCCGCCCCAACGACCCAGAATATCTGTTTTCCGGATACCCTTTGTCAGAATTGCCGCAATCTCCATCAATACCTGATCCCCTACCAAATGACCATATTCGTCATTCACCAGTTTAAACATATCAATATCCGCCATAATCACTGCTAAATAGTCGGCCTCATCCTTTTCTTTCATCAGCACTTGATCAATTTTACGACGATTATAAAGACCCGTGAGCTGATCTTTTATAGCCAGATCTTTTAGTTCCTCTTCCAGTTTTTTTCGTTCAGTAATATCGCGTTCGATATGAAGAACCCCAATCGCATTTTTATTCTTATCTTTGAGTACATTCGCATTGGTTTCACAGTAAAACAAACTTCCGTCTTTTTTAACCATCAGATATTCTGCCGCACCCGTTAAATGACCGTTAATCATTTCAGTCATAAAATAAATGGCTTTTTCGTGATAACTCTCATGAACAAACTCCAGAATATTCCGGCCAATCATCTCATCGGGCGAGTCATATCCCCACATTGCCACCGATTGAGCCGTAACAAATTCAACCATTCCGTCCATCGATGAAATAGCAATGCCATCCGGTGATGTTTCGATAATGGTCTTCAGTTTTTCCTCACTGCTGCGGAGCGCTTCTTCTACTTTTTTACTCTCAGTAACAGTCCAGACCGCTTTCATTAGCAATGTAATGTTAAGAATATCAGATTCATCATAATCGGTTTCTTTATTGGCCAATCCCACGACCCCAACAATTTTTTTATTTTTGAAAATTGGCACCGTCAAAAAATTTGTCAACGGAACATGTCCTTTGGGGCAACCCTTTTTCAGTGGATTTCTTTCCTGGTAGTCATTAATTACAATCGGCCGCCGCTGTCGCACTGCTTCCCCCCAGATTCCGGTTTTATCCAGCTTATAGGTCGTTTCCTGTTTTTCGACCTTACAATCTTTCATGACTTCCACCGACCAGGTATTCAAAACAAATTCTTTCCGATCTTCATGATAATGATAAATATAGCCAATCTGACTTTCTGTCAACTCAATGGCCTGTTTTAAGGCATAATCCAAAAATTCCTGAATGGACTCGGAAGGATGCTGCAGGATATCCACCAGCCTTCTTAATCTTTCTTCACTGTCTTTGTTACAATCACTTGCTGTTGCAGCGTTTTGTGCATCCTTTTTATTCATTATAGCTTCCAGTCCTTTTGAGAAAATTCAATCCGGAAATGACTCAATCAAAATAGTAAAGAATCATTTTCTGCCTATAACAATTATAATAAGATCTTGATGAAATTACCATACTTTTATCCGCTTTCCGCTTATTTATTTCAACCCAACTACACTTCTGACTTGAATATAGTTTACCCAAATCAGTGCGATCTTATCAAACAAGCTTCCGTATTACTAAATAAAAAAAAGCCAGAAAAGTTAATTCTCCGACTTTGTCATGTGATTATTTCTTGAAAAAGTTATTCAGTCAAATTTTCATTTTCGATGGCATTGATCTTTTTTTGTAGTTCAAGGGTCTGTTCAATCGTTTCTTCATCCAGATCATTAAAATCAATATAGTCACCAGTGACAATGTAGAAGACTGTTTCAAAAATATTAGTGGCATGATCGCCAATCCGTTCCAGATAACTGCCGACAAAAATGAACACTGAACCCTGATGGATATTTTTGGTATTATCGATCATATAGGCCAGACAGTCATGATGAATCTGAATATTCAACGCATCGATCTCGTCTTCCAGATCCACCACTTCTCTAAGGTGGGTGATATCTTCGTGAACAAAGGCTTGCATCGACAGCTTCAGCAAGGTTTGGGCCAGTTCACAAGCCCGGGGAATATCAACCAGTCGTTTCATATAAACAACATCTGACAATTCCAGCACCCGTTTAGAAATATTCACTGCCAGATCGGCAATCCGTTCCAGATTGGTAATAATCTTATAGGTTGAAGCCAATCGTCGCAGATCAGTGGCTACCGGACCCTGGGTGGCAATTACTTTACTGACAACCAGTTGCAGTTCAATTTCTTTGGCATCCACCAGATCATCCCGGTCAATCACCGAGCGCGCCAACTCATTGTCCTTGCTTTTTAAGGCTAAAACTGAATCTGACAGCATTTTCTCGGTCATGGCCGACATCAGTAAGATCTCATCTTTGATCATTCTTAGTTCTTCATTAAACTCTACTCGCATGGTTTATTTTCTCCTTATCAACCGAAACGTCCTGTAATATAGTCCTCTGTCCTTTTATCAAGGGGGTTCGTGAAAATTATCGGCGTTTCATTAAATTCGATCACCTCACCCATCAGAAAGAAAGCCGTTCTATCAGATATTCTCCCGGCCTGTTGCATCGAATGGGTGACTATAATAATGGTATAGTCTTTTTTCAAGCTGGACATCAGATCTTCGATCTTTGCTGTCGCAATGGGATCTAGGGCCGAGGTTGGTTCATCCATTAAAATAACTTCCGGATTCATGGCAATGGTCCGGGCGATACAAAGCCGCTGCTGCTGACCACCGGACAGCCCCAGAGCCGATTTGTTCAGCCGATCTTTAACTTCATCCCAGAGTGCCGCCTTCACCAGGCTTTCTTTAACCAGGGTATCCAACTGGTTTTTATCCTTCATTCCCTGACATTTCGGGCCATAGGCAATGTTTTCATAAATGCTCATCGGAAAAGGATTGGGTTTCTGAAAAACCATCCCGACCCGGGTCCGCAAATTGATCACATCAATCGTCCCGTTGATGTCTTGTCCATCAAAAATGATTTCGCCGTTAATTTTTACCGAATCAATGAGATCATTCATGCGATTGAGACAGCGCAGAAAGGTCGATTTCCCACAACCGGAGGGACCGATGAAAGCAGTGACTTCCTTTTCGCGAATTTCCATATTGATTGATTTAAGAGCTTGAAAATCGCCATAAAACAAATCCAGGTTTTTGGTGTTAAACTTTATATTTGCGTCCATATTACTCCTCATTTTTTATTAAAGACATCCAACTTGTCGGAAGTGATCCGGGACAAGATGTTCAGTACAATAACAATTACAATTATGACAATCCCAATAGCACAGGCCAATTCGATGTTACCTTCTTCTTTGGCCACATAATAGGCTTGTACCGTCAGGGTACTGCCAGGCGAAAAGAGGGTCCCGGGAATTTGTGCTACTGTTCCGGCGGTTAATAGTAACGCCGCCGACTCCCCGACTACCCGGCCGATGCTGAGCAGCACTGCTGTGGCAATACCCGGTACCGCACAGGGCAGCACCACCTTGAAAATGGTTTGAAGCTTGGTAGCTCCAAGGGCCAGAGAACCTTCCCGAAATGCCATCGGCACTGTTTTGAGCGCTTCTTCGGTACTTCTGATGATGACCGGCAGTAGAATGATGGCCACGGTCAGGCTTCCCGAGATCAATGAAATTTGAAAGTTTAGAGCGACTACAAAGAAAGCCATCCCAAACAGACCAAAAATAATCGATGGTATGCCGGCCAGACACTCGGCGGCAAAGCGGATCGCATTCACCAATCTGCCGGGCTTGGCATATTCGGTCAGGTAAATCGCTCCAAAAATCCCCAAGGGTAATGCCACGATAAGGGATAACAATACCATATATAGGGTGGTAATAATATTGGATTTAATCCCACCGCCAGGCTGAACTATTTTAATTTTGAGTTCCCCGGATTCATCAGCAATGGTTGTTGCCACTTCTTCCAGAGTCAACCCGGCAAAATCATTGCCGTTGATACTCTGCAAAATATAATCGCAACCAATCGTGATACTTTTACCAGTTGAATCTATCGCACTTTTTAAGGGCGAATCTTTTTCAATATAGGTAATGACGAACTGCTCCCGCTCGGTGCTGTGATTTTTATAGGCAACCTTAGCTATGGCGGCACCAATATTTTCCACATAAATGGGGCCTTCTATAGCGGTCTCATACCGTTTATCATAGGGATTCTTTCCATTTAAGGTTTCTTCGTCAATGTTTAGTGGTACATCGTTGGACTCGACAAAGGCATAGACTACCTTTTCGTTGTAATCCCGGGTTAAAAAATCCCAATTGACCAACCCGATCCCTTTAACAAAAATGAACCCGACAATAAAGAGCAATACACTTAAGGTGATGCCGGTGGCCAGATAAATAATACCTTTGACTAATACATCTTTTGCTTTTCTACCCATCTAACTGCCTACCTTTGCCTTAACCAGTTTATTCACTGCCAGATTAATGATCATAATGAAGATAAATAACACCACCCCGGTCGAATACAAAAGTTCCTGATGGACACCCGAGGCATAACCCATTTCCAGGGCAATGTTAGTGGTTAGAGGACGGATCTGATCAAACAGACTGGTCGGAATACCGGCGATGGGGTTACCGCATACCAGCATGACGGCCATGGTTTCACCGATAGCCCGGCCAATCCCCAGGATCACACCGGTCATAATGCCGGATCTGCCCGCTGGCAGAACAACCTTGAAGATGGTCTGTATTTTTGACGCTCCCAGTGCATAGGAACCTTCCCGATATTCTTTTGGTACCGCACTGATGGATGTTTCGGAAATGCTGACCACCGTTGGTAAAATCATAATGGCCAGCACCATGATGGTCGCCAGCAGAGATTCCCCCTGTGCCATGGGTGAAATTTTCAGTACATAGGGAACGATGATTCCCAAACCAAAAACCCCATACAAAACCGATGGAATCCCCGCCAGTAATTCCACCGCAAAGCGGATCATCTTACCGACCCGGGAGCCAGCCATTTCAGAAATATATACGGCGGTGAGAATCGCTACCGGAACACCAATCAGAATTGCACCGAATGTTGCAAAAATGGATCCCACAATCATATAGAAGATCCCATACATATTTGAACCCGGTCGCCATTCTACGCCGGTTAAAAAATCCCAAAGCGGATAACTGTTGGATACAAATGGCTTAAGTCCATTGTAAAAAACGAAAACCGTAATCGCCAGAACGCTGATTACAGCTACGAAAGCACAGATTAAAAAAAAGCCTTCGATTATTGTTTCTTTTTGTTTCTTACGTTTAATTGCCTGCAAAATAAACGCTCCTTTTCATACCCATGCTGGTCACATCTGTCATGGGATTATTTTAATGAAGAGAGACTCCTTTTCAGGAGTCTCAGTTTTTTTGTATTAAACTGCGATACCGCCGTGTTCTTCAACAATAGCCTGTCCCTCGGTGCTCATCAGGAAGTCAAGAAATGCCAGGGTTGCATCGTCAACTTTCGATTTATCATACATTGCCAGGAAAGGTCTTGAAATTGCGTAGCTTTTATTCTTAACATTGTCTACTGACGCTTTAACGCTATTAACATCAACTGCTTTTACCGTTTTGTCGACAAAGGTTAAAGATACATAACCAACAGCATTGGCATTTCCGGCTACAGTTGTCTGAACATTTCCGTTACCTTCTTTGATGGTAGCATCGGCTTTCAGTTTTTCAGCAAAACCAACTAATTCTTCAACCGCACTTCGGGTTCCAGAACCATCTTCACGAGAAACAACAACGATGGGTGCATCTGCTCCGCCAACTTCACTCCAGTTGGTAATTTCGCCCATGTAGATTTTTCCAATTTGTTCTTTGGTCAGGTTTGTTACGGTGTTAGCTGGGTTGACAACAATAGCAATCCCATCATAAGCAAAGATCAGTTCAGTTAGGCTGCCTTTTTCTTCGGTTTTTAATTCTCGGGATGCACAGCCAAAGGAATAGGTACCAGCTGTAGCGCCTTTAATCCCATCAGATGAACCAGTTCCGCTGTAGGTGAACTTGGCTTCCGGGTTTAATGCGGTAAATTCTGAACCGGCCGCATCGATAATTTTCTGTACCGATGTGGAACCGCCGCCGTTAATTTCTCCTGAAATCGCTTCTTTAGATGTTGAAGTTGTTGTTCCTGAAGAACCGCATCCTGCGAGAGTCAGCACCGTTGCACCAACTAACAGTGATACTAAAACTTTTTTTAAACTTTTTGACATTTTTTTCTCCTTTAAATTTCCTTTATTTTCGTTGTTTGCATGGTTATCTTATCAAATAAAAAACCATAAAAGGTTTTGAGGAGGTAAAGAGATTGTTAACACTCTGTTAAATAGATGATATTTAGATTCGTGTTTTCAAAATACGGCTTTAAATAAAAAAAAGCATTCTGAATCAATCAGCCTGCTTTTTTTAAAATAACATATTTTATCTTCATTGATATAGGATCAAATAAAATCAGTCAGAATTTCAGTCAAAAATTTCTTTAATCAATATTTTGAGTTCCTGATACATCCCCAAATCCTCCAGGGGTGCCAATGCATCCAGAACGCCTTTGTAATACCAGGCCTGTTTTTCCTTACCTCTGACAAAAATATCCCAGACATCTTCACCGATTCTGGCATAGTCTGCTTTGACACTTCTCAGGTTGGCCAGTTTATCGGCACAGGCCAGCATCTGCATGTCCCGAGTTGCTCGACTCTTGAGAAAATCGATGGTATTCTGCTTGCGTTTTTCCCAGGGTAACAGTTTGTTTTCAGAATCGGAGGCCACCAGATCGGCCACCACTTCGCCAAATTCCTGGCGAATACTCTCCAGGCTGGTATCCGTATCTTCCACCGTATCGTGGAGCAATCCGGCACAGATCAGGGCTTCGTTTTTGTCCGGATCCACCGCCTCACCGAGAATTTTGGCGACCTCAAAGGGGTGAGTAATGTAGGGAACTTGAGAGCCCTTCCGGACATGGCCTTCATGAGCTTTGGCAGAAAATTCAATTGCTTTTGAAATTGACATAGACCCTCCGTGATTTTTAAATCTCAACTAAATAATTACGACAAACCAAAAGTAATCAACACTTATTTAAAATCTTATTATAAACCACCTGCATATGTGGTTCGGTGACATATTTTGCCAGTTCATTGATGGCGATCCATTTAACTCCACTATTTTCATCCGGCTTTATCGTCAATGATTCGTCCTCGGAAGCCGAAAGTAAATAAGCCACTGACAAATGCAAATGAGCCGAAACCGGAAGATTATTTTTGACATGACCAAAAACCGGTAAAATGTCCAGTGAAATAATTTTGTCCACTGCCGCTGTTACCTGTTTTAATCCGGTTTCTTCTTTAGCTTCCCGGATCGCCACCTGCAACAGATCCGCTTCACCATCGGCATGCCCCCCGGTCCAGGACCAAGATTGATAAATATTATGGTAAATCATTAACAGTTTATCCCGTTCGGGATTAAAAATCAAGGCTGAGCTGGTCAGATGGGCAATTTTATTTTCCCGCAGCAATACATCGGGATTATTTTTGATGAATCGTAAAAAAGTCTGCTGATCGGCCTGTTCCTGGGCTGATCTGGGTTTAAACTCGGTGATGGCGGTTAAATAGTCCATGGGCACCTCACTATAATCATCTTAACGTTAAGCACTTAGATTAAATTTAATTAGTAAAATCGACGAATCGGCTTCTTCCGGGCAACGGTAACCGGCTTATCTTCAGCCAGGGTTACCTTTCTTGGCCGCCCCTTAATGTTCCGGGTTTGCAGCTCTTTTAACACCTGCGGTCCTTTGTTATTCAGGATTTCCACAAAGGTGGAGACATCCAGGATGGTGATCACACCGATATCAGCGGCGGTCATACCCTCCAGATTACACAGGGTACCGACAATATCCACTGGCCGCATTTTGGTTTTTTTGCCGGCATTGATATGAATCTTGGTGATTTCCCGGGTCAGATCATGGGCTTTGTCCAGCTTTTCCTCCGGTTTCTCCTGCATCTTTTCCATAAAGGCCGATTTTAGAGAATGAACCGTGGACAGAGTAGGACATTCTTTTTCAATAATTTCTTTGTCGGTATAATTCTCAATATCCCGGAATAAGCGGCCTTCTTTTGCCGAAACCAGGGTAATCGCTTTGCCACTGGTACCCCGACGACCCGTCCGACCGATGCGATGGACATAGGTTTCCTTTTCCCAGGGTACATCAAAATTAATGACCAGCGAAATCTCATGTACATCAATCCCCCGAGCCGCCACATCGGTGGCAATCAGATAGCGGAAGGCGCCCTTTTTAAACCGCTGCATAACCAGGGTGCGATCATCCTGTTCCATCCCGCCGTGAATCCTTTCACAGGCCTTATTATCCTTGCCTAAAAGATTGTATATGGCATTGACCCGTTCTTGAGTGTTGCAGAAAATAATGCAGCTGTCGGGGTTTTCCACCACCAGCACATCCTTTAACACATCCAATTTATCGTCATTTCCCGTTTTATAAACAAATTGCTCAATCGCATCGGTTCGTTTGGCTTCGGCCTCAATCTCAATGATCTGAGGATCCTTCATATATTTTTTCGACAAGCGCTGAATTTCATTTTCAAGCGTTGCGGAAAACAACATGGTCACCCGATCTTTTGGCATTTCATTGATGATTTCCTCAACCTGATCGATAAAACCCATATTCAACATCTCATCGGCTTCGTCGATGACCAGATAACGGATCTCATCGGTGATAAAGGTTCCCCGTTCAATATGATCCATGACCCGGCCTGGGGTTCCGACCACCACATGGGTTTTCTGTTTCAGCTCTTTTTCCTGCCGGCGAATCGGGGATTTCCCATAAAGCGCTGACACCTTCACGCGCTTAAATCGACCGATGTTAAAAATATCTTCATGAACCTGTAGCGCCAGTTCCCGGGTCGGGGTCAGCACCAGGGCCTGGGGTTTGTTTTCTTCCCAGTCCAGAAGCTCACAGATTGGAATGCCAAAGGCGGCAGTTTTGCCACTACCGGTTTGGGCCTTGCAGAGAATATCTTTTTTCTCCAAAGCAACGGGAATCACGGCTTCCTGAACCTTGGTAGGGTTTTCAAAATTTAGTTTTTCGATGGCTTTTAGGAGCTCATCACTAAGTTGGTACTGGTTAAACTTTTTACTTATCACGTTTTTCTGCTTTCTATTTTTATTATAAACTTATTCGAATCCATTTAAAAAGCCGTATCCACTGGGAATTCTCAGAAGATACAGCTACTTTATCACTTGACATTTTATTATAATCTAGATTTGGCAAATATGCAAGGTTTATTTCTAGAGCTGAGATGATAAAAACGCCCGATTACTTACTCCACCGTCACACTTTTGGCCAGATTTTTGGGCTTATCGACATCACAGCCTCTGGCAACGGCCAGATAATAGGCCAATAGCTGCAGATAAACGATGGTGGGAATGGCGGTGATATCATCGTCCATCTCCGGAATCACCCACACCTCATCCACCTCCGAGGCAATATCTTCGTGCCCTTCCTGAACAATTGCCAATACGTGGGCGCCTCTGGCCTTCACTTCTTTGATATTGCTGAGCATTTTTTCGAACACATTTTCCTGCGTACAGACGGCCACTACAATTGTGCCCTCTTCGATCAGGGCGATCGGGCCGTGCTTCAGTTCCCCGGCTGCATAGGCCTCGGAATGAATATAGGAAATCTCCTTGAGTTTCAGCGAACCTTCCATACTGGTATACAAGTCCACGCCTCTGCCCATGTAAAAGAGATCATATATTTTATAGTTCTTATCGGCAAACGCTTTAATCACGTCTTGGGTTTCCAGCGCTTTTTCGATGAGTCCCGGGGTCATCATCAGTCCGTGACAAATCCGGGCGGCATCTTCTTTCTCCATTTTCCCGTTGAGATTTCCCAAAAATGAGGCCAACAGCATCATACAACCCACCTGGGTGACATAAGCCTTGGTCGAAGCCACAGCGATTTCCGGTCCGGCATTGGTATAAATAACATCATCGGCTTCGCGGGCGATGGAACTGCCCACCACATTGGTAACTGCCAAAACCCAGGCGCCCCGTTCTTTGGCCAACCGAATTGCGGCCAGGGTATCGGCGGTTTCGCCGGATTGGCTAATAACAATCAGCAACGTGTTTTCATCAACGATAGGGTTTTTATAGCGATACTCAGAAGCCGCTTCAGTTTCGACGCTGATTCGGGCAAATTTCTCAAAATAATATTTACCCACCATCCCCGCATGATAAGCGGTTCCGCAGGCCACAATCTGAATCCGGTTAATGTTCTTCATCATCTTTGCATCCAGCTTCAGCCCGGTAAAGGAGGCGCCATTGTCACAACAGCGACCCATTAAAGTTTCCATCATCGCTTTGGGCTGTTCTACCATTTCTTTCATCATAAAATGATCATAGCCACCTTTTTCGGCATCCCCGGGATCCCAATCGACGACAAAGATTTCTTTTTCGATGCTGTTGCCAGCACTGTCCAGGACTTGAATTGTGTCAGCTGTCAGCACCGCCATTTCGCCGTTATCCAGCAGATAAACTTCCCGGGTATAATTTAAAATCGCCGGAATATCCGAAGCAATAAAATTCTCCCCGTCGCCCAGCCCGACAATCAGCGGACTGTCTTTACGGACAGCCACAATTTTATCTGGTTCATTGGCACAAAGCACGGCCAGGGCATAGGAACCCTTCATCCGTTTCAGGGCGATTTCAATGGTTTGAACCAGATCGCCGGTATAAAGTTCATTCAGCAGATGGGCGATCACTTCGGTATCGGTATCCGAAATAAAGACATGGCCTAGCGCCTGCAGCTCATCTTTCAAAGTCATATAGTTTTCGATGATGCCATTATGAACCACCGAGATCTCTTTATTGACACTGGAATGGGGATGAGCATTGGCATCGGAAGGAACCCCATGGGTTGCCCAGCGAGTGTGACCGATCCCGACCTGGCCAGAAAGGGGGTTTTTTGCCAGCACATCTTCCAGATTTTTAAGCCGTCCCTTTTTCTTTTCCACCCGGATCACTTCATTCTCCAAGGTCGCAATTCCAGCCGAGTCATAACCCCGGTACTCCAATCGGGAAAGACCGTTAATTAAAACGTCCTGAGCCTGTTTATTTCCGATATAACCTACAATTCCACACATTTTTTCACCTGTTTTTCTTTTTTATGCCATCTCTGTCCTGAAAATCGCTCTTCAGTTTTTCATGGCAATTCTCCAGGGCATCCGCCGAATTTTCGATACTCCCTGACCTCGTCAACTCAATTTCTGTGTGGATCATCACTTGAGTTCTGGCGCTTCTTTGCTGTCTTTGGTTTTGATCCATAATTTCTTTATACCCAAATACATACTGGATTATTCTATCATAAAAGCGGTCTTAACACAAAGAAATGAGGACCAGAGCCCTCATTTCTTAAAACAGTTTTAATTTTTCATATTTCTAAACAACACTTTTTTATACTACGCTTTTGTGCCAGTTCAGTATTTTTAACTGCCCAATCGTTGTTCGATCAAACTTGCCAGTTCTCTGGCAATGGTTGTTAATTCGTTCTGATCCTTGCCTTCGATCATCACCCGCACCAAGGGTTCGGTTCCTGAAGGCCGAATCAGTACCCGTCCCTGTCCGGCAAAATGAGTTTCAACTTCCTGGATCCGTTTCTGAATCTCAGCATCTTTTAGATAATCCTGTTTTTTTGTATTTTCGACTCTGGCATTGACGAGGATCTGGGGATAAACTGTCATTAAATCACTTAAGACCTTAGAATCCCGGCCATCTTGTTTCAATAACTCCAGGAGAATCAGGGCAGTAAGCATCCCGTCGCCGGTGGTATTATGATCCAGGAGAATCAAATGGCCAGACTGTTCGCCGCCCAGATTATAATCGCCGGCAATCATCGCCTCAAGAACATAACGGTCACCGACATCGGTTTTAATGGTTTTGCACCCGGCCGCATTCAAGGCCATATCCAGTCCGATATTACTCATTACGGTGACCACAACGGTATCTTTCTTCAGGGTATTAGTGGCCTTCATCGCACCACCGATCAGGTTCATAATCTTATCGCCATCGATGATCTCGCCGCTGTTATCCACGGCCAGACAACGATCAGCATCGCCATCAAAGGCAATCCCGATATCGGCTTCTTCATCCACTACCCGGCTCTGCAAGGGCTGTAAATGGGTCGATCCGCACCCGGCATTGATATTCTTGCCATCGGGGGTATCCCCGATGACCACGACCTCGGCACCGAGGCTGCGGAAGAACGCCGGCGCAATAGCATAGGATGCCCCATGAGCACAGTCCATCACTACCTTGAGCCCGCTAAAATCACCCTTCACTGCCCGTTTGATATGATCTAGATAAAAGGCTTCCGGTTTTTCCAGTTGGCTGATACTGCCGCCGGCTTTTAATACCACTTCCTGTTTTTCCAGAATGATGGTTTCAATTTCATTTTCCACTGCGTCTGCCAGTTTAAATCCCTGACCATTGAAGAATTTGATCCCATTAAATTCATAGGGATTGTGGGAGGCTGAAATAACCACGCCGGCATCGGCTTTTAGCGTTCTGGCGATCACGGCAATCGCCGGGGTTGGCAGGACTCCAACCAGCACCACCTCACCGCCGACGGACACAATGCCCTCGGCCAGGGCTTGTTCCAGCGCCTTGCCGGATTCCCGGGTATCCATACCAATCACAATTTTGGGGCGGTGAGCGTTTCTTCCCAACACGCTGGCTCCGGCCTGGCCTAAACCATAGGCCAGCTCCAGGGTCAGTTCTTTTTCATATACTCCGCGTACACCGTCGGTACCAAATAATTTTCCCATCTATATAAAACTCCTTAGTCTTTTTTCTCTTCACTTAAAAATTACTGGCCTCATTATAACCTAAAGAGACTTAATTTAAAACCGTTTTATGATTCCGCCCCCAAGAACCTGACGACCCTGATAAAAGACCAGCGCCTGACCCGGGGCTGGCGCCCGGACGGGAACCTGGCTATGAACGATGGCCCGGGTTCGGGAAAGTCGTTCGACGCGGCCTTCATATTCGTGACCCCAGCGGCAGGTTTTAAAGGTGAAAGCTGTTTCTGGCAGGCCATTTGGGGACTGAACGATCAACTCATCCACCAATATGCTATTTTGATATAAAGCCTGTTCCTCATCCAGCACCACGGTATTGGTCGCCGGGCTCACTTCAACCACCGCCAGCCGTTTATCGCTGTTAATCCCCAAGCCACGGGTTTGACCCAGGGTAAACTGATGAATTCCCGGGTGTCTGCCCAGTATTTTACCAGTAGCATCGACAAAATTGCCGGGAGCGGTGGGGTTGTTTCCAAACACTGCGTCCTTAAGGAACAGACCGTGACCCTTCTTCGGGATAAAACAAATTCCCTGGCTTTCTTGACCCCGGGAAAGCTCCGGCAGTATACCGAGAATTATTTCACGCACCGATGCTTTGGATTCAAAACGATTCAGCGGAAACAATAAGCGCCCGAGCAGTTCCTGATCCAGATGATATAAAAAATAAGACTGATCCTTATTCGGGTTGGGACTGGACCAGAGCTGATAGCCATTTTCATACTTGCGGACTTCGGCATAATGTCCAGTGGCAATCATGGCGTCATCATTAGCCGCGGCAAATTCACCAAGCAGTTTAAACTTCATGTTCTGATTGCACAGCAAACAGGGATTGGGTGTTTCTCCCTGCTTATAGCCAGTTATAAACGGATCAATGACTTTTTCCTTAAATTGACTTTGAGCCGCCAGCACATGGTGCTCAATTTTCAGTTTTTCCGCCACTTTTCTGGCGGCATTAATGGTATTTTCGGCATTTAAAAAATTAAAGGTTACGCCAATTACCTCGTAACCTTCATTTTTTAGCAGATAAGCGGAAGCCGCACTGTCGATGCCACCGCTCAATCCGATAATTACTTTTTTCTTTTTCACGATTAATTTCTTTCTCTCATTTGCATTAAATGCTAAATTAACTACTTGCAACTGTTTATCTTAACGTTCGCTGAGTTTTTTCAGCCGCATTTCTTTTTTATCAATATGGGCAATCTTGGATTTTAATGATTTCAGTTCCAGCAAATTATCCCGATGGTCTTCCCAGATCGGCCAGTTCTTATTCGATTCGATTAAGTTGATGATTTCTTCGGTGAGCCAGGGGTTACAAATCAGCACTGGACCCAGGGTATTGGTAAAAATACCTTTGCCGCTGATGACGCCTTCAAATCGCGTCTCGCCGTTATTGCCATAACCGTATTTCAACCGGCCAAAGGGCGATTCTTCCTTAATGTCCAAATCGATCATCTGAATTTGGCTACCAACAATTTCCATTTCTTTGCCATTGTATTGACAGCTATAATAAAGATCGTCGCCATAAACAGTGTGATTTTCCTGGGTTTCAATTTCGATAATGCCCAATCCTCTGATCGTGGATTGATCATCCCGCTCGATTGTTTCGCCGAAAAGAGCCACCGTCGTGCCGGTAACCAGCATCGGGCGGGTTTCAATATAGTCCATCAGTTCTTTGCGGTGCGGTTCAAGATAGATCGCTGCCACCTCAAAATGCTCAATTTCCCCCGGCGGGCAAAACAAAAAGTCAAAATCCATGGGGTTAAAGATCGCTGTATCCAGATTAATCTGGGTTACTTCGACTTGGTATCCCCGACGTTGCCCTTCGGCTCGGATGGCCAACAGATTGCCCCGATCCCCATGAAGGTTAAACATATTATTAAAAAGCCAGCCGACTTTTATCGTCTGTTCCATTAATTCTGTCCTCCTTCAATGAATTTTTTCATCTTTTCAAAGGTAGAAAGCCAGGTAATCAAATAAATATTATCGGTTTCGGCCTTGTCAATTTCGGCAAATATTTCGTTAATATCGTCACTATCCATGATCGTAATCGCTTCTTTTGAAACCCCATCATAGATAAGCCGATTGGCGGTATCATAAGAAACGTGCTCGGAGAAACACAGGTATCGCTCCACATTTGAATCAACTACCGGTTTGAAATCACAATCAAAGGCATAAAAAGTATTGATGTAATGGGGTACGAAATCATTGACCACATACAAACCCAGGGCGACCATTTTTTCACTCTGATCCGAAGCCATGATATTTAAAGCACTCTGGAGGGTATCGGGATTTTCCTGTTTAATCCGCATGTATTTTATGGTTTTATTCTTATAGGTCAATACCTCAAAGCGGCCACCGATGTTTTTAAAACTTTCAAAAGCCTTGGCCGCAGCGGCCGGAGCAATCCCACAAATTTCTTCACAAACAGCCAGAGAACCGGCATAATTATAAAACATAAAGGGCAGATCATAAGGCATATGAAAGTCCACATTCTTCAACTTAAAGGATTGTTTTGCAAAATTCAGATCAGTGACCAGATAGTCCGGTGTGCTTTTACTAGCGAAACCACAAAAGTCACAATGAAAAGCACCGATGCTGTCAACATTGTAATAGTCAAAACTCATATCATGATGACATTTCGGACAAGCCTGGGTTGGGTAATCCGCCCCCTTAGTGAATGATTCATCGTGACGGGAAACCCCATAATAAATGGAGCGACGGGCGATTTCCTCGAAAAATCGGGATCGCGGTTCTTCGTTATTGAGGATCAGTGTCATCTTGGGATTCACAACCTCTTTTAATTTACGGATGATAAAATCCGGATCCCCATTTCTCTGGACCTGGTCTTTTTGTAGATTGGTGATCAGCATGTTTTCAGCTGGCAGTTGCGCATAAATCAAGGGCAGATAGCGCTCATCGGTTTCAAAAACATAATAGTCTGCCTTGAGTTTCCCCGACAAACTGGCTTCTTTGGCCAAAATCGTGGCAATTCCGCCCAATAAATTGGCGCCCTCCAGATTCGAGACAATCTTTTTTCCATTTTCTTTTAAAATGTGGGTAACCAGGTTAGTTGTCGAGGATTTCCCATTGGTTCCGGTAATGAAAATAACCTTCGAGTAATCAATATTTTTAAAATGTTTTACAAAATCAGGGTCGATTGTCAACGCTTTTTCGCCTGGCAGGTTGGTTCCCCGATCCTTACTGACAAGATTAATGGCAATCCCCATTAATTTTGCAAACCATAATGCAAGATAAAATTTCATTATTAATACCTTTCTTTATTTTTGTAGTTATCATTTCGATCGTGCTGTGAGCTTTACAGCTCTTTATTCTTTAACTTTTCCCGAACCACGGTGATCATGCTTTTCCGTTCATTATGTTCTTCCTGATCCGTCGAATTATCCTGATTTCCACTTTCCAGGCTCTGATTCCAGCTCATCTGCGCCGCCCCGGCGACCACCGCGCCGACAAAGCAGGCAGTACTAAACATACTGGCTAAACCGATCACCATGGCCACCAGTTCGCCGTAGATGATCCCATTCAAGCGGACCGGGTGGATATCCCCATAACCAATGGTAGCAAAAGAGATCACCATATAATAGAGCATATCAAAGGCGTCCAGGGCCCGGTCTGAATTGGCCACATAAAAATTTGGATTAATCTTAAAACAATTATAGACCATCAGATAGAGGATACTCATTTCACTGACAACCAGTACCAGCATGCCCTTTAAGATACTGGCAGTTTCATGATATTTTCGCCGCTTTGAAACCGAACTCCGGATAATGCTGGGATTGGCAATGGCCCGGATCATCACCGAAAAACAGAGAATCAAGGCAAAGGAAAGTCCGATCAGACCCAGTGGCAGACTCGGCGGCGAAATAAAATTCGCAAACAGGACAAAGTAATGACCCAGCACCAGATAAAAGATCAGATCCACAAAACGTGAGACAACGATATCCTGAAACTGATCGATCTTCATAAAAAGATGCTGAACCAGAAATACAATGATAATAAAAACGCCAAAGCTTCCTAAAATTCCCATCAATTCGCTGACTAAGATCCGATGATGGCTGGACACTACCACCAGCGAAATAACCAGCAACACCCCAGTCACCATTATAATCCCCTGATACTCATAATTGACAATCAATTTTACCAGAAAACGTCGGAACGGTTTAATCTTTTTTGTTTGATTTTGCTTTACTTCCTCTGCAATTCGTTCTTTATTATAAAATAAAAATAACTCAAACAAAAAAAGCAACATGATAAACAGATCATAAATAATAATAATGGCATTTCCATTAGCCAGGGTTTCGTATACCGGAAATTCATTGACAAACCGATTCATATCAAAACTCCTTTATTGATCTTGGGATTCATGGCTCTCAATCAACTTTATTTTTTGCCCTTTGGACATTTTTTTAATGACCGCTTCCCGGCTAAGGGCTTCTGACCGGGTATCAAGAGTTTCCCAATAAACCAGTGTCACTGGTAAGCGGCCGCGGGTATATTTTGCCCCGATCCCCGAATTATGAACCTTGATCCGAGCTTCGACATTGGTGGTCCATCCGGTATAGAGGGTATTATCACTACATTTTACGATATAAACATAAGCCTTGTCTATCATTTGTTTATCTTTCTTTCCGTTTCAATGGGAATTTTTCTTACGGGTTCAATCGATCACATCAACTTATTTATATGATTCTTGCCATACCTGGGTTGAGCGGCTCGGCAAGAAAAAAAGATCCCTAAAAGGGATCTTAATTGTTTTTTTTAGAACTTCCTAGAAGTTGCTGTTTCTTGGTCTTCTAGTTTGTTTTCTTTTTGTTCGACATTCACGACATCTTTTTGGTTCATTGTCAAAACCTTTTTCCTGGTAGAATTCTTGTTCACCTACTGTAAATACAAATTCTTCGCCACAATCTTGACAAATTAAAGTTCTGTCTTCCATGAGTTACCTCCACTTAATTTTAATGTACAGGATCTGATTATTCTTTTTTAAATGGAGCATGGACAATTTTGTCTGAACATTTTTTACCATTTATGAACTTGTAATCATTAACTATACTATGGTCATTATACAATGTTCGTTTACATTTGTCACCTGTTTTTTTAATTTTTTATTGAGTTAAATTCTTTTTTCGGATATATTTAATAATACTATTTCAATTATAAGGAGATAAATCATGAGAGATCAACGACTGATAAAATATGCCCAAACCCTGGTTAATTATTCCCTCTACGTTAAGCAAGACGAGTGGGTTGTGATCCGGGGCTCCGATTTAGCCATGCCCCTGATTAAAGAGTGCTACCGGGAGGTATTAAAAGCCGGCGCTCACCCCACCGTGATCCTCAACCCGGAAGGCCTTTCAGAAATTCTTTTAATGGAAGGCAATGATGACCAACTGAAGTTTAATGCCCCCATGATGATGGCCGTCTATGCCAAAGCTGATAAGATTTTAAACATTCTGGGGGATCATAACCTGAAGTCGCTGGCGGCGGTTTCCAGCGACCGCATTGCGCTGCAACGCCGTTCCAGCGCACCAGTCACGAAAATTTACAATGACCGGGTAGCCCGGGGTAAAATGGATTGGACGCTGTGTCTCTACCCCACTGAAAGTGGCGCCCAGGAAGCCAACATGTCGCTATCCGACTATGAAGAATTCGTTTTTGACGCCTGTCTCCTGAATACTGATAACCCCACTGCGTCCTGGCAGAAAATCCGTGATGAACAAGCGGCCATGGTTGCCTATTTAAATCAGAAAACAGACTTCCATGTGATTGCCAAAGATACCGATCTGACCCTCAGCACCGAAAACCGGATCTGGATCAATTCCGACGGCCACCATAATTTCCCCAGCGGTGAGGTCTTTACTGCACCGGTAAAAGAAAGCGTAAACGGAACCATTCGTTTCACCTTTCCTGGTATTTACAGCGGCCAGGAAATTGAAGACATCCGCCTGACCTTTAAAGACGGCCGGGTTGTAAAGGCCAGTGCCAAACGTGGCGAAGCCTTGCTTCACGCCCTTCTTAATACCGACGAGGGCTCCCACTATGCTGGTGAATTTGCCATTGGCACCAACTATGGCATCACCCAATTCACCCGCAACATGCTTTTCGACGAAAAAATCGGCGGCACCATTCATGTGGCACTGGGCAAATCCTACCCGGAATGCGGCCCCATCAACGATTCGATGCTCCATTGGGACATGCTCTGCGACATGAAAGACGGCGGCGAGATTTATGCCAATGGCGAGCTTTTTTATCAGAACGGACTGTTCATCAAAAAATAATCCCCATTTAAATCGATCATCACCCAATTTATTGTAATAAAGACGGCTTTATGGTATTATTGGCAAATATGAAAAACAGGAGGATATTAATGGAGACCACGGAAAAAAAGACGAATTTTATCACCAATGCAATCGATCAGGACATTGCCAACAAAGTCTACACCAATGATCGCATTCACACCCGCTTCCCCCCCGAACCAAACGGATATTTACATATAGGTCATGCAAAGGCATCACTTCTCAACTATCGCATCGCTAAGCAGTACCATGGAAAATTCAATCTCCGCTTTGACGACACCAACCCCATTAAAGAAGATATGGAATATGTGGATTCGATCAAGGAAGATCTTAGCTGGCTGGGAATCAAATGGGATGAGCGACTCTTTTTCGCATCCAGCTATTTTGATAAAATGGCCGAGTACGCCGTTGAGCTGATCAGCAAAGGCCTGGCCTTCGTGGATGAACTCTCAGCCGAGGAAATGCGCCATTATCGAGGCACCCTGACCGAACCCGGCCAGGAAAGTCCCTACCGCAACCGCCCTATCGAAGAAAACCTGAACCTGTTTTCCCAGATGAAGGCCGGAAAACTGCCGGAAGGCTCTTATATTCTGCGGGCCAAAATCGATATGGGCAGCCCCAACATGAATATGCGGGACCCGGCCATCTATCGGATTCTGCACACCAAACACCATTCCACCACCGAAGACTGGTATATTTATCCGATGTATGATTACGCCCATCCGATTGAGGATGCCATCGAAGGGATTACCCATTCCCTGTGTACCCTGGAATTTGAAGATCACCGTCCCTTCTATGACTGGGTGCTGGCGAACATTGATGATTTTAAGAACGAACCGCCCCGACAAATCGAATTCGCCAAGCTCAACCTGACCAAAACTATTGTCGGCAAACGCTTTTTAAAACAACTGGTAGATGAGAAAATTGTCGACGGCTGGGATGATCCCCGTTTAGCCACCATCTCTGGCTTGCGTCGCCGCGGCTTTACCCCCGAATCCATTCAGGCATTTTGCGAAGCTATTGGCGTCGCCAAAACCAACAGCACCGTGGATATCGCGATGCTGGAACATTTTATCCGGGATGACCTGAAACTCAAAGCGCCCCGTTTAATGGCCGTGGTCGATCCTCTGAAGGTGACCATTACCAACTACCCGGAAAACCAAACCGAATGGGTTGAACTACCACTTAATCAGGAAAATGACGAGATGGGCAGCTACTCTACTCCATTTAGTCGGGAAATACTGATTGATCGTAGTGATTTTATGGAAATACCTCCCAAAAAGTATTTTCGGCTATTCCCTGGAAATGAGGTTCGCCTGCGGGGTGCCTATTTCATTACTTGCCAGGAAGTGATCAAAGATGCCGATGGCCAGGTCATTGAGTTAAAATGCACCTACGACCCAGCCACCAAATCCGGGGCGGGCTGTGAGCGTAAGGTCAAAGGCACCATCCACTGGGTAGATGCCAGCCATGCCAGCGAAGTTGAAGTCCACCTCTATGACTATCTGGTCGAGGATGATGCCGGCCTTAGTAAAGACAATTTTCTGGAACGGATCAATCAGAAATCCCTGGAAATTGTCAAAGCTTATATTGAGCCGGAACTGCTGAAGGCGAGCCCCTATGAAAAATTCCAGTTTATCCGCAACGGATTTTTCTCGGTCGATCCCAAATATTCAACACCGGACGCCCCGGTTTTTAACCAGATTGTCTCACTGAAAAGTTCCTGGAAACCGACAAACTAACTAATAAATTAATGCTGGCAACATGCTGCTTTTAGATGAGGGGAGAATTTATGAAAATATGGTCTGATAAAGAAAAAATGTCCCGGGAAGAAACCCGAAAACTCCAGTTTAAGCGTTTAAAGAAAACCCTGCATCACGTTTATGAAAACGTGCCTTATTATCATGAAAAGTTTAAAGCCGCCGGGGTTAAACCGGTGGATATCCGAACCCTGGAAGATTTGCGGCTATTGCCGCTGACCACCAAGGAAGATCTTCGGAAAAACTATCCCTTTAACCTCTTTGCCGTACCTAAAAATAAAATTGTCCGTTATCATGCCTCATCCGGCACTACCGGCAAACCAACCGTGGTCGGTTATACCAAAAACGATCTAAAGGTCTGGCGGGAAGTGATTGCCCGGATTGCCACCATGGGCGGCGTTACCAATGAAGATACCGCCCAGATCACCTTCGGTTTCGGACTCTTTACCGGAGCCTTTGGCTTACAGCAGGGGCTGGAAAAGGTCGGCGCTGGGGTGATCCCGATGTCATCCGGAAATACCCAGAAGCAGATCATGATCATGCAGGATTTCCAATCCACCGTGCTGATCGGAACCCCCTCCTATGCCCTGCATCTGGCCGAAGCCGCCCAGGAAATGGGGATTGATCCCAAAGAAGAACTGTTTCTGAAATACGGTCTGTTTGGCGGCGAAGGTTCAACTGAAGAAATGCGCGCCAAACTCAACGAAGCCTGGGGCATCGTCGCCACTGAAAACTATGGCATGAGCGAGCTTATCGGGCCCGGCGTTTCTGGCGAGTGTCTGGCTTTTAAAGGGATGCACATTAATGAAGATCACTTCATTGCTGAAATCATTGATCCCAATACCCTGGAAGTGCTTCCCGAAGGCTCAGTGGGGGAATTGGTCATCACCCCGATTACCAAAGAAGGACTACCACTGATCCGCTACCGCACCAAGGATATCACCCGGCTGGACACCACCCCTTGCGATTGCGGCCGAACCTCAGTTCGAATGGCGAAGATCACCGGACGAACCGATGACATGCTGATTATCGGTGGAGTTAATGTTTTCCCATCGCAAATTGAAGGGGTGCTCCTGGGCATTAAGGGGATCGGCTCAAATTACCAGATTCGGGTGCTGAAAAAAGGCTACTTAGATCGTATCGAAATCGATGTGGAAGTAGTCAACCAGGATCTGCTGGTCTCGGTGACCCTACTGGATCAACTTTACAAAGAAATCGAGTCCAAGCTCCACACCATCCTCGGCATTCACGCCGGCATTCATCTGGTCGAACCAAAAAGTCTGGTTCGCTCTGAAGGAAAAGCCAAACGCGTCATCGATCTGCGATCAGAAAATCAATAGGAGGAACACCATGCTTATTAATCAATTGTCGGTCTTTATTGAAAATAAAAAAGGCCATCTCAGCAAGATCACCAAAGTCTTGAAAGATGCCCAGGTGGATATTCGCGCTATTTCCGTTTTTGACAGCGCTGAATTCGGCATTTTACGGATCGTCGTGGATAAACCCGAAGTGGGTGCCGAGGCGCTGAAAAAAGCTGGTCACGTCGTTAAACAAAGCTATGTGTTGGCCATTGACCCCTCCGACAAGGTCGGCAGCCTGCATGATGTCTTTGCCCTGCTTTCGGATAATGACGTCAACATTGAATACGTCTATTCCTTCGTCATGCCCAATAACCAGGGTGCGCCCCTGATTATTTTAAAAGCCGATGATCAGGAAAAAGCCATCGCCCTCCTGACCGCCTCGGATTTCAGCCTGATTCCCAAAGAAGCCGTCTATAATGTTCAAAACGGCTAGATAGCTAACCCAGTACCGACAATTGTTACATCATGTTGTACGCATCGGAGCGGACACGGGATCGCCTGTCCGATTCTTTGCGCAGGCAACGAGCCAATCATAAGCTTGCTTATAGTTGGCGACTGCCCGCAACCAATGCGAAAGGAGCGAAGCTAATTTCGCATGGTGCGGCGAACAACAGATTAACAATTGGTCGGTAGGTAGTTGTGCGACAAACTAAAAGCCGGAGCAATGCTCCGGCTTTGTTTTTTATCGTCTGTTTTTAACTTTTTTAAGCCGGAAAAACTCTTCCCGCTCTTTCTCTTCGATGGTATCCTGAATATATTTTATTTCGCCTTTTAATCGGGGAATCTGGATCTTGTCCAACGCATTGGCGCTTTTCTGGGTTTTTTTTATTTCCAGCGACAGTTTATAAGCGGTCGTCTCCACCTGCGCCAATTGATAAGATAAATACTTGACATCATTGAATTTCTTAATAGCAATATCCAGCGCCGGGTTGTTTTCATTAAAGCCAAAGGCCAGGTTTCTTTCCCGCCGTTCGGTATAAATAACTTCGGGAATATCTACCCCCATAACCCCTTTGGCCCGAATCTCAAACGGGATCTCCGGAGTTACCGAAAGGGCAAATTCTTCCAGGTGATTGAGCCCCATGCTGATACATACCTGCTGCAGCGCCTCATAGGCATCCCGAAACATCTGACCGATTTCTTTCTCGATTAACTCCGCTTCCTTGACCAACTGCATGATTTCCTGAATCAGGATGGTTCTTTTTTTATCCAGCAACTCATAACCTTTGATCGAGAACTTCAGCCGTCCCTTGGCCTTAATCAAATTTGCCTTGGTCGGTGTTATTTTAATGGCCATGACACCACCTATGCTTCCTTGGGAAAATACTTATCGATGTTTTCGGGACTGAGTCGATCCAGTTCCGTTAATGGCAGTAGTGCCAGCAGTTTCCAGCCTAAATCAAGGCTTTGAATAATATTTCGACTCTCATCAAAACCCTGGTTCAAAAATTTCGCCTCAAAAGCTCGTCCAAAGGCCATGTATTTTTTATCGGTGGAACTTAAATCTTCTTCACCAATAATCTGGGACAAATCTCTGACTTCCTGAACCTTGGAGTAAGAGGCAAACAATTGGTTGGCAACTTCGGCATGATCCCCTCTGGTAAATCCTTCCCCAACGCCATCTTTCATTAACCGTGACAGCGAGGGCAAAATGGCTACCGGTGGGTAAATGCTTCGTTGAAACAAATCTCGGCCGAGAACAATCTGACCTTCGGTGATATAACCGGTTAAATCCGGGATCGGATGAGTAATATCGTCATTCGGCATGGTCAGGATCGGTAAGAATGTGATCGAACCAACCTGGTCTTTTAACATTCCCGCCCGTTCATAGAGAGAGGCCAGATCCGAATACATATAACCAGGGTAACCTTTTCGACTTGGCACCTCTTCCCGAGCCGATGATATTTCCCGCAGAGCTTCACAGTAACTGGTGATATCGGTCATGACTACCAGGATGTGCATATGCTTTTCAAACGCCAGGTATTCAGCCGCCGTCAGGGCGCACCGCGGTGTCGTGATTCGCTCGGCAATGGGATCATCAGCGTAGTTGACAAACATAACCACCCGATCCATTACATTGGCTTCATCGAAACTTTTTCTAAAAAACTTTTCGTCATCATGCTTAACGCCAATAGCCGCAAAAACCACGCCAAATTCTTCATCAACATTATCGCCGAGTCTTGCCTGTCTGACAATCTGGGCCGCCAATTCATTATGTGGCAGACCATTTCCCGAAAAAATCGGCAGTTTTTGACCGCGAATCAATGTCGCCAACGTATCAATGGATGAAATCCCGGTCTGGATAAAGTTACGGGGATATTCCCGGGACATCGGGTTAATCGGGCGACCATTAATGTTTGCTTCAACCAAGCTGAAGATATCGCTGCCGTTGTCAATCGGCTCGCCGATGCCATTAAAAATCCGCCCCTGCAAATCCAGCGACATCGGTAAATTAAATGCTTGCCCGGTAAATTTGATGATGCTGTTTCCCGCTGCCAGATCGGCGGTGTTTTGAAACACCTGGATGATGACATTTTTCTCTTCAATTTTGATGACTTTTCCCTTTTTAATGTTCCCGGTGCTGATTTCGACAATATCAACCACTTCGCCATAGAAAACATCATCAACATCTGAGATCTGAATCAGGGGGCCAACGACTTTGTCGATCTGTAAATATTCTTTTTTCATTTTATTCCCCCTTAATTTTCATATTTTTTAAAGAGCACGTCAAAATACTGGTCAATCTCATCTTTCAGCTTGTCAATCCCGCTTAAATCATCATTGGGAATGGTATATTTCATTTTAATAAATTGACTGAAAATATCAATGTTTTTAAGTCGTGATGTGGGGACCCCCAATTTCAACCCTTCCCGTCCTCTATCATATAAATATTCAATCGCCTTTAACATTGCATACTGTTTTTCCAGCGGCACATAGGTGTCATCTTTATTATAGGCATTCTGCTGAAGATAACCGACTTTAATGATTTTAGCGATCTCCAGAACCCAACGCTGATCATCCGGGAGTACATCTTCCCCAACCAGCATGACCATTTCCTGAAGTTTATTTTCTTCGTACATCAGCTCCAGCATTTTATTTCTCAGGCTGATGCAATCCTCGGCCACATTGTCCTCATACCAGTCTGATAGTATTTTAATATAGCCGCTGTAACTTTCCAGCCAGTTTATGGCTGGGTAATGTCTGGCATAGGCCAGGCTTTTGTCCAACGCCAGAAAGACATTAACAAAACGCTTGGTATTTTCTGTCACCGGTTCGGAGAAATCCCCGCCGGCTGGTGACACGGCACCAATAATCGTAATCGATCCGTCATCGCCACCCAGGGTTTCAATACTTCCGGCGCGCTCATAAAACTCGGCAATTCGTGATGGCAGATAAGCCGGATAGCCTTCTTCCGCCGGCATTTCTTCCAAGCGGCCAGAAATCTCGCGTAGCGCTTCCGCCCAACGTGAGGTTGAGTCGGCCATCATCGCCACAGCATAACCCATATCCCGGTAGTATTCAGCGATGGTAACACCCGTGTAGATACTGGCTTCCCGGGCGGCCACCGGCATATTTGAGGTATTGGCGATCAAAACGGTTCGCTCCATAATCGACTTGCCGGAGCGAGGATCGATAAGCTTGGGAAAATCTTCAATAACTTCAGTCATTTCGTTGCCCCGTTCGCCGCAACCGATATAGACAATAATATCCGCATCCGACCATTTAGCCAATTGATGCTGGGTCATCGTCTTGCCGGTTCCAAATCCGCCGGGGATCGCTGCTGTTCCACCTTTGGCGATGGGAAAGAAAATATCAATAACCCGTTGCCCGGTAATCAGCGGCACTAGTGTTTCCCGGCGATAGGCATTGGGTCGGGGGGTACGAACCGGCCATTCATGGGCCATCTTCAATTCATGAAGCTCATTTTTGGCATCTCTGATGGTTACCAGTACGTCTTCGATGGTATAAGAGCCATCCGGCACCACATCAATAACAGTCCCTGATACATTCGGTGGTACCAGGAGGCGATTTTGAATGACTTGAGTTTCCTCCACGGTTCCAAAAATGCTGCCGGCCAATAACAGATCCCCAGGTTTAACGGTCATGACGGCCGGCCACAGTTTTTTGTCATCAATGGATAGAAGGCCGATTCCTTCGGGGATGAAAATCGGCGAAATCTCCTGGATTTTCTCCAGTGGCCGCTGAATCCCGTCAAACATGTTTTTCAGCATCCCTGGTCCCAGCTTCAGACTGAGGGGTCTGCCAGTGGGGGTAATTTCCTCGCCGGTTTTCAGCCCTTCGGTTTCTTCATAAACCTGGATGGTACCGACATCCCCTTCTAAAACAATGACTTCACCGATTAAACGCTGTTCGCCGACGGTTACCATTTCCCGCATCTTAAAGGTTGTCATATTTTTTCCTTTGATAACGGGACCGTTAATAGCAGATATAATGCCCTTTTCTTTGTTTTCTTCCTTAACTGCCACTTAATTCACCTGCTTTTCCATAAACCCGTTCAGTGTCATTCCGATGAGTTTATAATTGCTTTTAATCAGATTTTCAACCGTAAAATCACAATGCAGTCGACCTTCGGCATCTTCCGCAATAAATCCACCGATGCAATCAGTACATTCCTGGCGGTATTCGATGGTAAAACTGTCTAATGCTTCATCCATAATGGTTTTAATCTGATCGAAATCCTGTTCATTGACAAAGACAATAATATCCTTTATATCGCCAAAAACATGGGGAATTTGAATCGCACAATCGCGCAGATAATTACCGTACACATCTTCAGTCAGATAATCACGGGCTTTCTCCCGGATCATCTGATTAAAATCCAGCAGGATTCGATTCTTTTCTTCCAGTTCCAGGGTTTTAGCTTTATTCTTGCCTTCGGCAATAATTTTATTTTTATCTCTGAATATCGTATGATAACTCCGCTCCTCGATGGCGCGCTTTTCTTTTATAATTTTCTGTTCGGAGTCAATCAGCAACGCTTTCTTTTTATCCTTTGCTTCGTAGATGATATCTTTTCCCCATTTTCGTTCTTTTCCTAAAAGATATTGGGTAAATACCCGGAGTTTTTCTTCTACTGATATCATTTTATCACATCCTTACAATCCCACAGATTCTTTAATATACTGCATAATCATCCCTTCACTGCGCTGATATCCATAGCGATCGGGAATGACCGTAATTAAAGGTGAAAAATACTTCTTTTTTGCTTCTAGAACCAAATCTTCAATCATTAAAGATGCTTTTTCGGTCAGAAAAATTATCCCAATGTCTTTATCTTTCAAGGCTTCCTTAAATGCTGCTTCAATCTCTGATTTTGTTTTTAAATAAGCTCCTTCGATGCCAGCCAGCTGCATTCCCAGATAGGAATCACGGTTCTCACTGATAACATAAGATTTCATTTTTATAGACTTCCGATAATCATGATTGAAATGATCAAACCATAGATCGCAACACCCTCTGCTAAACCAACATAAATTAAAGTTTTACCTAAAATTTTCTGATCTTCAGAGACGGCTCCCAAAGCAGCCGAACCAACAACACCAACCGCATAACCAGCCCCTGCACAAGCCAGCCCAGTGGAAAGTGCTGCTGCTATATAACCTAAACCGGCATCAGTGATCCCACCTGCTGCGTCGCCAGTAGCAGCCGATACAATGCTGGGTGCCATAAAAATAAGTGCTCCGGCCAGCAAAGGTATAAATGTTGACAAATTTATGCGTAAGAATTTTTTCATTTTCTGACTTTTTTCATCACAATCATTATAAACAAAATAAACCCCACATGCGATTGTCCCTAAAACTAATAGCGCTGCTCCAATTGTAATCAGAGTTAAAACATTCATTTTCAAATTCTCCTTAATTTAAATTAATTTCCAGATCAACCGATTTAAACTCAACTCCGTCACCTGAATAGTATTTACTGAATAATTCATAAAACTGCAATCTCAATGCCTGAATACTCACGATTAATCCTTCTAACGCAATAATAAAAATATTAGCGAAGATGAGTATCCCTACGCTGATGACGCCATTTTGCACCATGATGGCAAGTGTCTGAAAGGCCATAAACAAACCCACATGGGTTAATGCAAAGGCTCCGATTCTGATAAAGGAAAGGGTATTACTCAACATTCCCAGCAGCATTTCAAAAAGCTCGAAACCACTTTCAACATAATATTCTGAAGCTGTCTCTTCGTATAATGGTTTTTTTTTCAATAAAAAATTTGCCAATGGTTCTCTGACCAATACTAGAAACACCAGCAATATCGCCAGAACAATCAACAATGGACTTAATACTTCGGCATATGAAAAATCACCAAAATTTAAACCAAAAATCCCCAGAATACTGGCATACAAAGCTAAACCGCAGATGCCATTTTTCCCGAAGACCCCTTCTTTGATTTCATGCTTCTTGAGTTTGTTGATAATGCTGTAGATATAAGCCATAAAAAGCATCCCAATCCCAATCAGGACGGCTGCTAAAAGAATGGTGTTGATCTCATCAAAAGGCCTTAACCATAAGGGATGTAATACTTCTTCAAATCCAAAAATACTGCCATACATAAAACCGAAGAACGTGGAACACAGTCCTAATCGAAAAAGCACTTTCCCAAGCTCCACTCCCCTTTTTCCCAGGATCAAACCAGCTAGTGCCAGCACAATACCTTGACCCACATCACCAAACATAAATCCAAAACAGAACATATAGGTAATGCTTAAAAAAGGGGTTGGGTCCAGCTCATTAAACGACGGCACTCCATACATTTTCACTAAGATTTCAAAGGGACGAAAAAGCCAATTGTTCTTTAATTTTGTGGGTGGTTTCCCGCTACCCTTATTGCTATCTGAAAACATTATAATCATCTCCGGATATTTAGCGGCAATCGCTTCCATCCGTTGCTTATCCCGTTTGGAAATCCAGCCTGAAAAATAAAAATTTTCATCGCTAAATGCCATATACTTTTTAATGATACTAAGATTGGCATAAAGACTCAGGGTATTAAAACTGTCTGTTGCATCCAACCGGTTTTCTTCTAAATGGATATTGAGCTTCTTAAATAAATCCGCATTCTTAGTTTGCAGCTCTTTAATTTCCGCATCAATTGCTTCCAGAATTTCCTTTGGTGACTCGGTATACTTGGCATTAAACCCTTCGATTGGTTTAAAATTGAGTGCCTTCAGAATCCGTTGGGATTCGATCTCCAGATCCTTGGGCGATACAATCATAAATACTTCTTCATTGTCTTCCTGGTTGCCCACATGAAAGACAATCGAAGTCACACTGTTATAGATACTCTTCAATCGCATGGCATTGTCTTTTGTTACGGAACCAAGACTGTAAGAAAAATTCTCCAGACTATCCAGTTCACTCATCTGAGCATCTAACTCATCAAGATAGGAATAGGCAACTTTGCTTTTTTCCAAAGCCTCAATCTGTGCCTTAACATCCCTCAATTCACCATATTCCACAACTAAATTATTTTCAAACTCTTTAGCTTTTCCTAATGCTTTCCCGAGATCATTTTCACTCTTAGCCAAAGAGAACATGTCTAAATTAAGTGAACCCTTGTAAAGCTCATTTAACTTATTTACTGTTTTTACAAAATTCTTCTCATCCATCATAGTCTCGCCCGACACAAGTTGTGCAAATCCCAGTAGTTCTCCCATATTTTCTTCGCGTATAGGAAGAATGAACCGTCCGGAATCGATTTCCTGCATGGCATCGACTATTTGTATATCATTGAAAAGAAAAATGTCTTTGGCGAATTTATCAACATATTTGATCTTTCCGACCACATCCATCATAATCACATTTTCAATTGCCATAGAATACTTCCTTTCACAGCCTAATCAATGGGCCTGATTAAATATTTTTTTATTTCATCCGATCCCATTCGATAGCGCTTACTTTCGATGATTGAAGTAATATCTTCAATCTCGAAGTCCAATAGCCGAACATAGGCAACGACACGTCCAAACGAACCATTCCCTTCTCTGAATAGCTTAAGATACATAAAATAAAGATATCTTTCCTGACGCCGTTCCATATACAAATCGATGGTCTTGGTATGATTAAACAGAAATGCATAATCGGTGTCAGCAATCTGTTCTTTCATTTCAACGAAGTTCTTAGCTTCAACCAATGTGACTAAACGGCTTTCATTTAATTTCAGGCCGCCTCTTAATGAGTAAGCAATCAGCTCCTCGCGAGACAACTTATAAAACTTTTTACCACGATAGATCCAGATTAAATTCAGCAAATCAAAATTGCTGCGCTGGGCATCGATCAAATCCCGGTTTGCTTTCTTATCTAATTTGAGCAACCGATTTTTGACCAAATCATAGTAATAGCGATCCAAAGTTTTTTCAACCATTACCAGATCCTGATCGATTTTAATATCTTTATAAATTTCTAGAATTCGATAGTAGTCCGTATTAATCAGTAGTTTTTTAAACTCATCCCAATCCCGAGCCCGAAACAATTTATCAAAGGGGACAGTCGAATAATTACGAGAATAAACAATTAATTCTCTTAAAGATTCCAGCTCATCATTTCTGGCGATACCCCGGATTAAGATCCTCAGAGCCTCCACTTCCAGCCGAACGAGAAATACCTTGAAATAGGTCTTATCTTCCCCTGATAAATAATGCATCAGCTTTTCAGTTTCCTGAACCTTTAAATCATTTAAATGCGCCTCAAACTCAGTTCGATGAAGATTCTCAATATTCATCGTTTTTAGAAACTCACCATAGTAGGTGTTGTCTCTTAAATACAGAAATACTTCCTTCAAATCCTTTGCTTTTATAAGCTCACGAAAATCCTCATCATCAATTTTGCGAGCTCTCATCGCCAGTGCTTTAGCACTTATACAAGCATATTTACTCTTAGACATACGATTCTCACACTTTTCTTTAAAATCAAGAAAGAAAATCAGAAAAAACAAGCCTGACGCTGATCTTTTTTCTTTTCATTCCGTTTCCACCTGAGTGCAATACCCAAAAGACCTGTAGCGTTAATGTCCTTTAAACACCACCAACTTTTTTCTTGAATAGTATTTCCAGAACTTCCCTGGCTTTAACTTCTTTTTTTTCATCATACCGGCAGCGGATTTTAACAAGTTCCTGTTCCATCGTATCAATAATTTTCTGACGTTCTTCTTGAGCCTTATTAATCTCCTGCTGATAGTTTTGTTTTGCCAATTCTTGAGCTCCATCGAGTTCTGCTTTTTCTTTCTCTTTTATATCATTTTTGGTACGCTCTAAAATTCTATCAGCTCTTTGGACAACATTCTTTTTAATCCGCACGGCCTTAGTGTCAAGATTAATAACTTGTCTGATGACCAAATTAATATCAGCGTCTTCACTATGTAGCATGATCAGTCTCCTTTCAGTGTGTTTTTACAATTACTTCTTATTAATATACCCATTTATTATCTTTTTCATTATAGCACTTAAAAAAATACTATCAACATCTATTTTTTCTGACAACCGATTACAAATTTCAATATATTACTTATTATGTTGACATTATTCTGAATCAGGCGTATGATATTATTATACATACCCCCACCCCACGTGGGGTGCATAGTATAGGAGGTATTACCATGAAAAAAATACAATTCAATATTAGCGGTATGACCTGTACAGCCTGCGCTAGTGCCATTGAAAGAAAGGTTAGCCAGATCAAAGGGGTCGAGTCTGCCGTCATTAATTTTTCAAATGAAAAACTGGTGGTTCAACATGATCCTGACCTTGCGCCCGCAACTCTGATCATCAGCACCATCGTGGCACTGGGATACGGCGCTGAATTAGCTGATCAGGACAAAACTGCCACCGCTGGTGTCAATAAAAAAGAAATCGGGAAGCCTGGTTACCAAAGCCAAATCGATGAGCTTAAATTGCGATTAATCGGCGCACTGATTTTTACGCTCCCCCTGGTTTATCTGGCCATGGCTCCGATGATCGGCCTGCCCATTCCAGTTTTTCTGGCCGGCGAGCAGAACATCCTGATTAATGCCTTAACCCAGATGTTGCTTACCCTGCCGGTTATTTACATGTGTCGACATTTTTACACCAATGGCTTTAAAGCTCTAATCAAACGAATCCCCAATATGGATTCTCTGGTGGCGGTGGGTACCAGTGCAGCATTTATGTATGGGGTGGTGGTTCTTTTCATTCTGGCCTATGGTTTCTCATATGATAACATGCAATTGATCCATCATTATTCACACGAACTCTATTTTGAATCAACCACGGTTATTCTTGTATTGATTACCCTGGGAAAGTTTCTTGAAACAAAAGCCAAAGGCAAAACGTCTCAAGCCATTGAAAAACTCATTGCTTTAGTCCCAGATAATGCCCGGGTTTTACGAAATAACATGGAGGTCGAAATTCCCATTGACGAGGTGCGAATTGATGATATAGTGATTATTCGTCCTGGCGAACGGATTCCCGTTGATGGTGAAATACAAAGTGGCCATTCCAGCGTCGACGAATCGCTGCTAACCGGTGAAAGCTTACCAGTAGAAAAATCCATTGGTGATTCTGTTATCTCCGGCAGCATGAATAAAACCGGGTCATTTGAATTCAAAGCGACAAAAATCGGTGAGGATACGACCCTAAGTAAAATTATTCAGCTAGTTGAAGAAGCTCAATCATCAAAAGCTCCGATTGCCAGAATCGCTGATGAAATCAGCCGCTACTTTGTTCCGGCAGTGATGGCAGTTTCGCTGCTCACCTTTGTGATCTGGATGATCCTCGGTTACGGGTTGTCCTTTGCCTTATCTGCCGCCATATCAGTTTTAGTCATTTCCTGCCCCTGTGCTCTGGGTTTGGCTACCCCCACGGCAATAATGGTCGGCACCGGAAAAGGCGCCGAAAAAGGCATCTTATTCAAAAATGGGCCAGCTCTGGAAATTCTCGGAAAATCTAACACCATTGTCTTTGACAAGACCGGCACACTGACCATCGGTTCTCCATCGATAACCGATATCATTCTTTATGATTCTGAAGTGGATCAGAACGAATTATTAAAACTGACTGCCTCGCTAGAAAAAAAATCAGAGCACCCGCTAAGTGAAGCGATTATTAATGAGACTGATGCACGTCAATTGCCTTTATATGATGTCACCCATTTTGAGTCGCTATCGGGATTAGGTATTCACGGTCAGATCGCAAACAAAGAACTGCTGATCGGAAATATTAAACTAATGGAAAAAAATGCTGTCTCGGTAGAGCCGATCATGGCAGACTATCTGCGACTCTCCGATTTGGGAAAAACGCCACTATTGGTTAGCTGGGATCATTCTATTAAAGGGATCATCGGGGTTGCCGACACAATCAAAGAAAACAGCAGTTTGGCGGTTTCCCAGCTTAAGGCAATGGGTATCCAGGTCTATATGCTCACCGGCGACAACGAACGAACGGCTCACGCCATTGGCAACATGGTAAACATTGAAAATGTTGTCGCCAATGTGCTCCCCCACGAAAAATCATCGATGATCAAGCAGCTTCAGTCTCAGGGACATCAGGTGATCATGGTCGGCGATGGTATCAACGATGCTCCGGCTCTGGCTCAAAGTGATGTTGGCATTGCCATCGGCAATGGTACTGATGTCGCCATCGAGTCCGCCGATGTCATACTGATGCAAAACGATTTGATGAATATCGTCTCAGCCATCCAATTAAGCAAAGCGACACTGAGGAATATCAAGCAGAATTTATTTTGGGCATTTATTTATAACGTGATCGGTATTCCCCTTGCCGCCGGTATATTTTATATCCCCTTTGCATTGAAGTTAAATCCTATGTTTGCGGCTGGCGCAATGAGCCTAAGCTCGGTATCCGTTGTTCTTAATGCTTTGTCACTCAAAACATTTAAGACCAAACTCTTCCCGATTGGCAAGGTTGAAACGAATCAAACTGTTACCAAGGCAGAACTGCCTGTAAATAAAAATATAGAAACGAAAGAAGGAAAAACCATGAAAAAATTATTAAAAGTAGCTGATATGAGTTGTCAGCATTGTGTTAAACGTGTCGAAGGTGTTTTAAATGGCGTTGCCGGAATCACTGATGTATCGGTTTCTTTGGAAAAAGGCGAGGCCAGTTTTATGGCTTCTGAAAATGTTGATATCAGTGCGGTGACTGCTGCTCTTACCGAAGCTGGTTACCCTGCCTCTGAAATAACCCAGTAAATGATGAAAACCAAAGATCGAACAACCGAGCTTAACTTACTAAAAACCGCCCGGGGACAGATAGATGGCATTATTAAAATGCTGGAAAGTGACCGCTACTGCATTGATGTGTCAAAACAGATTCTGGCAGTTCAGGCGCTTTTAAAGAAAACCAACCTGGAGATTCTAAAAAAGCACATGAATTCCTGTGTCAAAGATGCCTTTGAAAAGGGCGATGGCGAAGCTAAAATTGATGAGATCATGCTCGTCCTTGATAAATATTATCGTTAGCTTCTATTGTCATACTTGGTCGGAAATTTAAAAGCCAGTTCTATTAAGAACTGGCTTTTTTATCATATTTACGCTTTTTAAGTTGAAAATGGCATTGTTCATAAAATTTCTTTTGACCAGGCTTCTAAAACATCATATACTAGTTATAAGAAATCAATTCGATTATGTTTAGTTATAGAGGTGACTTGCCAATGAAAAAATTAATCTCAATTCTGATTGGTGTGTTGATAATCGGTTCAATCCTTACCCTTGCCATTGACAAGGATGTTATGAGTATTTCCAAATATGTAAACAGCCCCGGAAATGGTAGTGACGCTTTTGAGGCAACATTAACCGCTGGCCATTATACGGCGGGAATCGATATTCCCCCTGGTACCTATACCATTACCACCCTATCCGGCACCGGCCAAGTATCTTCTACTAAGGTGTTTTCCGGCGCCATTGATGGTAAAGGATCTGATAATCGTGAAAACCTGAAAACAACGATCGACAATGTTCAGCTTCCTGAAAATGTCGTCCTGACGCTAACCGGTAGTCTGGTCGCAAAGATTGCTACTGACACGGCTGATTTAAAAGCAATGATCCCCCGCAGAAACACCGCTGTTAATCCGATCACCCTTACTCCGGGGCAATACAAATCGGGCCAGAATTTTGATCCTGGTACCTATGATGTCATCTGGGTCAGTGGGCTTGGCACCGTTTCTTCCTCTAACCTATTTGATCAAGGAATTTTTGAGCGCATGGGTTTTGACGATTTGACTGCAAAAGAATTTAAGAATCTCGAACTCAAAGATGGTTCAATCCTTACCGTTTCAGATTTGACGATTAAACTAGTGCCTAGTAAATAAAAAAACGACTGTGCTCGATGTCACTGTTAGCTTTTGGTGAAGCTGGTGCAAAAGGAGAAATTAATATTATGTTGAATTTAAAGAAGTCAAAATTCTATGTCATTGCCATCATCGCCGCTGTGGTGGTTATTCTCGCTGTTATTATAGTCGGACTGAAAAAGACTCCTGCAGCTGATAGTGCCTGGTTAACGGAAAATGAGATTATCGATACCTTTAACGCCCATGATCTGGCGCTGGAGAAAGACAGCAGCAAAAACTCTTCAAACTACACCATTGGCGGTATTAAACCGGGAATATTCGAGTTGAACGAGTCCGATAGCACCTTCTATGTTTATATTTTTGATAACATGGATGAACGATATGATAACTTTATTCTTTGGGACTTTGATAATATTGATAACATTGAATTTGATGGGTCAGTTAATGCCTATCATTCAAAAAACGCGTCCATTGTTTTAGAGGCACCGTTTGGAAATGGAGACACTCTGGATTCCAATGAGATCAGCGAATTTAGCAAGTTGGCAAACGTCATTTCCGATACGGTTTTTCTGTATTTAAATGACGGCAAAACTATTGTCTATCATGGTGAGAGCGAACACTGGCGCGGCACCTATACATTAAAATACTATAGTAATCCGATCGAGGATGAGAATGGTCAGCGGTATCTGGACACCTATCGTTGGGAGACTTCTCAGTTAGCATATCGTGGTGATGATCTGAAAAATATTGGAGCTATCTCATACAAACTTAAACGCGGTCTTAGTAGTGGTGGGGAAGGAACTGGCTTGATAATGAACGACGAAGGAATTGTTAATTTAGGGGGAAGTGGCGGTAACGGTGGGGGCACTACTCTTCCTCAGGAGATCGCAATTACAGTTATATGGAATGATCAGGAAGAAAGTCTAATTCTTGAACCTTGAACACGTCCGCATTAGTAAATTTTTATGTAGTGTGAAAATTGAGCTTATAAAATTGAAAGCAAAAAAATAAACCGCTTTAAATAGCGGTTTTTTGTTTAAAATTGGTGACCCATGGGCGACTTGAACGCCCGACACCCTGATTAAAAGTCAGATGCTCTACCAACTGAGCTAATGGGTCAGATAAATATTAAGTTAGTTTGTCTTCATAGGTTTGTATGATCCATTTGTTTGCCAGACTAAGCGATTCACTCAAAAATGTTCACTTCCTACGGTCGTGCATTTTTGGTTCTCTGCTTATACCAACTGAGCTAATGGGTCATGATAAAATAGTAAATAAGTGGTGGGAGAAGATGGTTTCGAACCATCGTAGACGTCGTCAACGGATTTACAGTCCGCCCCCTTTAGCCACTCGGGCATTCTCCCACTTGATTTTTGACAAAAAAATGGAGCTGATG
>NZ_JAUSPS010000082.1 GCF_030652775.1 Acetobacterium sp.
CCGTACCGACCAATTGTTAATCTGTTGTTCGCCGCGGAATCGGACAGGCTCTGCCGTGTCCGCTCCGATGCGTACAACATGATGTAACAATTGTCGGTACTGGGTTATCTTTATTTGACAGTCTAAAACTCCCAGTCAAGAGACTGGGAGTTTTAACGTTAATGGCGAAGAAATTTAGTCAAAGGTGAAGATGTCTTGACCAGCGAATAAAAAAGGAATCCGATACTGGCCGCTGCCGAGGTATTCAGCGGCGGTATAATTCAACCAGGATTTACCGGCATAGCGGCGTTGGATCTGGTTGTCTCCGATTGTTCCAAAATCGAATTCTACCAGCGTATCGCCGGCATTATAGCCATCATAGGTAAAATCCAGAACCTTGATAGTGCCACCGTTTTCAGTGGTTGAGACAACAACATAATCACCGCTGGCCACACTGAGTGGTTTGGGGATGTATTCCCGATAGGTAGTTTGCGAAACAGATAAAACTGTTCCAGAGTCGGAATTATACCAAATCCCGTATAATTTATTGATAAACTCCTCCTCACTAAGAACGGATTGGGTCGTGGTTGGGGGACTGGTCAGAACATATTTGCCTTCAACCGTTGGACTGGAAAAACCTTTGGCACTTACCGCAATGGCCTTGACGGTGGTTTCGCCAATCGCCAGCGGAATCGCCGCAGTATATTTGGCTGAAGTCTGATTGGGAACACTGCCATCGATGGTATAATAGACCGCATCGCCAGTGCTGCCTGTGATGATTTCCAGATTTTGAGTGCCCTCATAAGTTCCCGGCGCCAGGTTGAAGCTGGGCTTTTTAACCAGATAGCTGTCCTTGTTTGTTATATAGCTTTGATCCCCGGTTTCTGTGGCGGCTCGTTCCAGCAAAGCGAGAATCTCGGCCTCAGATTTTCCTGACAATAAATAAGAACTGATTAATTCATCATAGAGCTTTTTCAATTCGGCCTGATCCGTGGTTTTTTCAATTTTTTCTTCACTGGTCAGATTTGAAACGACAAATTGATTATAAAGAAAAAAAGTAAGACCGGCCAGAATCAGTACACCTCCGACAATTGCCAGGATGATGATCAATGTTTTTTTGTTTTTTTTCGGCGGTGGAATATTTGGTGGGGGCGTTGCGCTGGAATCAATGTCTGAATCAACTTCAGTCCGTTCCAGTTCAGCCCAGTTAAATTCGTCGTGAGCCGGTGAGCCTTCAGGGTTATCTGTTTGGTGTTTCTGATCCTTCATTTTAAACCCTCCTTGTCCGGGTTGGAATCAAAACGCAAACTAGTTATGGTTACGATCATTTGAAACGAATGGCCAGAAATCGACAATGGAAAGATCGATCAGGGTTTATATTAAATCTATACCCATAAATCGCTTTTATATGGCAGATGAGATAGTTTTTTTATAAAAAACAACAATGATCAGATGTATTTTGAAATTCGGCAGTTTTGATTTATAATAGTGAATAAGCGGCAACGAAGCATGAGTGCTTTGCTTTGCCTATCAGCAGAAATGGATAGGATGGTGTGCATGTATAAAATACTAATTATCGAAGACGATCAGATTATTGCCAGGGCGCTGAAAAATCATTTGGATAAATGGGAACTGGAAACCCAAATAGTTGCGGATTTCCATCATATTCTGGATCAGTTTGTGACTTATGATCCCCAACTGGTTCTTTTGGATATTTCGCTGCCATTTTTTAATGGCTACCATTGGTGCAGTGAAATCCGCAAGATTTCCAAGGTGCCGATAATTTTCATCTCTTCCACCAGTGACAACATGAATATCGTCATGGCCATGAACATGGGTGGGGATGATTTTATTGCCAAGCCCTTCGATCTGGCGGTGGTGGTGGCAAAAATTCAGGCTCTGCTGCGGCGGACCTACTCCTTTCAGGGACAGATGAGCCTGTTGGAACATAAGGGCGCGATTCTGAATCTCAGCGATACCAGCCTTAGCTATGCTGATAAAAAAGTGGAACTGAGCAAAAATGAGTTCAAGACCCTGCAGATTTTGCTGGAGAACAAGGGTAAGGTGGTATCCCGGGATGTGATCATGAAACGGCTCTGGGACAGCGACTGTTTTGTCGATGACAATACCTTGACGGTCAATATTGCCCGGCTGCGGAAAAAACTGGATGAGGCCGGACTGGCAGATTTTATTGCCACCAAAAAGGGTATTGGCTATTTAATTGGAGATTAATCGAGGTTTAAAATGAAAACATCTTTTGTATTGAGAGCTTACCTGAAAAGTCGGATCAGAGTAATGGCAGCCTTTGTTTTATTTATGCTGGTGTTTGCGATGGTATATGCCCTCTATTATCTGCCGCTGGAGCCCATTATTTATAGTGCTGAACTGGTGACAGCTTTGGCAGTGATTTTTGCCGGTCTCGATTTTATACGGTTTTATCAGAAACATCAGCGCCTGACAGAAGCGATCAACGAGGCAACAGTTGGGGTGGGGGAATTACCAAGACCCAAGGATTTGCTGGAAAGGGATTATCAAACCCTGATACGGGTGCTGGCGGAGAATCGCACCGAGCTGATTTCTCAGTTTGACAACCGGCAAACGGATATGATTGACTACTATACCTTATGGGCCCATCAGATTAAAACCCCCATCTCAGCCATGGGGATGCTGCTCCAGACTGAAGAGGGTGACCGGGAACGGACCCGCACCTATGGGCAGGAACTTTTTAAAATCGAACAATACGTGGAGATGGTGCTCCAGTATTTACGGCTGGAGAGCATGTCCTCCGATTTGATTTTGGTCGAATACGATTTGGCTGACATTGTCAGACAGGCCGTAAAAAAATATGGCATTATTTTTATCAATAAAAAAATATCCCTGGAGTTGGCAGAACTGAATTGCCGGGTTCTAACCGATGAAAAATGGCTGGTCTTTGTTCTGGAACAGATTATTTCCAATGCCCTCAAGTACACCAATCAGGGAAAGATTTCCATCTATCTGGATGACTGGTCAGAAAAAACCCTGATCATTGAAGACACCGGCGTTGGAATCAGAGATGAAGACATTGCCCGGATTTTTGACCGGGGCTTTACCGGCTACAACGGCAGAATGGACAAAAAATCCACTGGCATCGGTCTATATCTGTGTCAGCAGGTGTTAAATAAACTCTCCCACTCCATCACCGTAACCTCTCAGGTAGGGAAGGGCACCCGGGTCAGCATTGATCTGGCGATGCTAGGATTTGAAGCGTTATAAGTACAACCTTACAAAAGTGTAAGATTAACAGCCGAAATGTAAGCCAAAGCGATGGCCGGTTAATTTCTTTTTCGCTATACTTTAGTTGTCGATAAAATAAAATTTCAGATCATAGAGGGAGAGAAACATGCGATTACTCGAAGTAAAGAATTTAAAGAAAATTTATACCACCCGGTTTGGCGGGAATCAGGTTCAGGCGTTGTCCAACGTCAGCTTCTCGGTGGAGCAGGGCGAATACGTGGCGATCATGGGAGAATCCGGTTCGGGAAAAACAACCCTGCTCAATATTCTGGCCTCCCTGGATAAACCCACCAGCGGCGAAGTGTTTCTGGATGGCAAAAACATTGTTACCATTAAAGACAGTGAGATCTCGGCCTTCCGTCGCGATAACCTGGGCTTTGTATTTCAGGACTTCAATCTTTTAGATACCTTTTCGATTCAGGATAATATCTTTTTGCCGCTGGTGCTGGCTCAAAAGAGCTATGAGGAAATGAACAGTCGGATTAAGCACCTTTCGCAGCGATTAGAAATTCAGGAACTGCTGCAAAAATTTCCTTATGAGGTTTCCGGTGGGCAAAAACAGCGAGCGGCGGTGGCCCGGGCGCTGATTACCCAGCCTAAACTGGTGCTGGCCGATGAACCCACCGGCGCCCTGGATTCCAAGGCGGCCATGAATCTGCTGAAGATCTTTTCAACCATCAATGATCTCGGCCAGACGATCCTGATGGTTACCCACTCAGTGGCGGCGGCCAGTCATGCTAACCGGGTCTTGTTTATCAAGGACGGCGAGATTTACAATCAGATCTATCGGGGTTCGATGAGCAACGACGATATGTATCAAAAAATATCCTTTACCCTGTCGGTGCTGGCTTCCGGAGGTGAAGAGCTTGAATAAGTTTTTTTATCCCAAGCTGGCACTGGTCAATTTAAAGAAAAACGGGAACACCTATATTCCCTATATTCTGACCTGTATCGGTTCAATCATGGCCTTTTATACGATGGTTTCGATCCACAGCAATAAGGGGCTGGATCAAATGCCCGGTTCCACGAATTTGAAGTTTATTCTTTTTCTGGGTATCATCGTGATTGGTATTTTTGCGGTTATCTTTCTTTTTTACACCAATAGTTTTTTAATCAAGCGGCGGAAAAAGGAACTGGGTTTATACAGTATCCTGGGTCTGGAAAAGAAGCATATTGCCCGGGTACTTTTTTATGAGACTGTCTTTGTGACGATCATCAGCCTGAGTCTGGGGTTGATCGGCGGGATTCTGATTGGAAAACTGCTGTTCCTGCTGCTGTTGAATATCGTTCATTTCAAGAGTCCCTTAAGCTTTCATATCGATTATTGGGGGCTATTAATCACCACCGGGGTTTTTCTGGCGATCTTTAGCTTGACGCTGGTGACAAATTTCTTACAGGTCAAAATCTCCAATCCCATCGATCTCTTAAAAGGCGGACAACATGGGGAGAAGGAACCAAAATCTTCCTGGATTGTTACCCTGATCGGGATTATTTCCCTGGGCACTGGCTATGGGATAGCCCTTTCGGTCGAAACACCACTTGAGGCGTTATTGCTTTTCTTTGTGGCGGTGGTGTTTGTCATCATCGGAACCTATGCGCTATTTATCTCCGGAAGCATTACCCTGCTGAAACAATTGAAAAAAAATAAAAAGTTTTATTATCAGTCGCGAAATTTCATTTCCGTGTCGGGGATGATATACCGGATGAAACAAAACGCCGTAGGTCTGGCCAATATTTGTATCTTGAGCACCATGGTGCTGGTCACCCTTTCCACCACCGTGTCGCTATATATTGGTCAGGAAGGAATGCGCCGGGATTTTTATCCGTGGGATGTGAGTATTATGGGAGAAGCCGCCAACACCGATTTCGCTGCAGTCAAAGCGATTGTTGAATTAGAAAAAGAAAAATTAAATGTGAGGAGCGGCGATGAAATTTCTTTTGATCTGGCTCATTTTCGAGCTTTTCAGGAAGGCAGTCACTTTCTGAAAGATATGGTTGAGGACGAAAGCACCGACACCATGTATTACGAAAGGGTCTCGAACATGACCCTCATTCCCCTGGATGATTATAACCGTTTAACTGGTGGCAATAAAAGTCTGGCCGAGAATGAAATGCTGATTTTTTCGGTGGGGGACAACTATGAAGAACAGACCCTTGTTTTTGGCGATGATCAGTATCTGATCACCGAGCAGCTCGAAGCCATTCCCATGGACTTTAAAAAGACCCAGGATATGGGTCATACCTACTACCTGATTGTCAAAGACGATGCGGTTATGGAAACCATTTATCAGACCATGAAAAATGATGATGATCCTCAGACGACCCTCCATGCCCTGATGTTCAATCTCGAGGGAGATGAGGAGATCCTCAACGCCTTTTCAGCCAATATGCGGGCAGCGGTACTCCAGAGCAATCCCGATATCAACATCCAAAACCTTTATGAAGCATTGACGGAACTTTATTTTTTCTTCGGTGGTTTTCTGTTTCTGGGCGTATTTTTGGGCTCCCTGTTTATGATGGCCACGGTGTTGATTATTTATTTCAAACAGATTTCCGAAGGCTATGAAGACAGCGAACGCTTTGTCATTATGCAGAAGGTGGGAATGGATAAAACCGAGGTTAAAAAAACCATCAGCAAGCAGATCCTAATGGTATTCTTCCTGCCCCTGGCCGGAGCCATCATCCACGTCGCCTTTGCCTTCCCGGTGATCACCAAAATGCTGGCCGCCTTCCGACTGACCAACATACCGCTAATCTTTTTATGTACACTGGTTGGTGTCGTCGTTTATGCTCTGGTATATACTGGCGTTTATCTGCTCACCGCCAGATCGTATTATAAGATGATTCATTAAGAATAATGCCGACAAATAAAAAATCCCCTATTACAGGGGATTTTTTTCCAATAGCGCTTCCATGTCTTTGACACACATCGGTTTGCCGAACATAAAGCCCTGAATACAATCGCAGTTGTTGGCTTTTAAATAGTCTAGTTGGGTGCTGTTTTCAATGCCTTCGGCAACAATATGGGCATCCAGGTTATGACCCAGCGAAATGATATCCCCAACGATTCGGATTGAGGAATCCTGAGCAGAGAGATCATCAATAAAGGATTTATCAATTTTCAGAGTGTCAATAGGCAGCCGTCTTAAATAGCTCAGGGATGAAAAACCGGTGCCAAAATCGTCCAACGAAATTCGGATATTTAACGCCTTTATTTCATTAAGCATGTCAATGGTTTCTTCGATGTTGTCAATAAAAAAGGATTCTGTGATTTCCAATTCCAGTTGTTTAGGATCTAAGTTGGTTTGAGCCAGAACGTTTTTCACAATGTCGACAAAATTCTTGTCCCTTATTTGAACGGCCGAGACATTCACAGAAATGCAAAGATTCTGGTTAAAGCGATGATCCAGTTCTTTAAACTTCTGGCAGGCAGTTAACAGTACCCACTCACCAATACCGATAATTAAGCCCATTTCTTCAGCCAACGGGATGAAGCTCATGGGGGCAACACGACCATAATCGGGGGAATCCCATCGGATCAGGGCTTCAAAACCGCGGATGCGATGATCCACAGCATTAAACTGAGGCTGATATTCAATGAAAAACTCCTTGTTCTCGTAGGCTTTCAGGAGCAGGGATTCCATTTGGATCTTATTGAGAATTTCTTCTTTCATATCCGGTCTGAAAAATTGAATGTTATTCCGTCCCAACTCTTTCGCCTTATACATCGATGTGTCAGCGCTCTTAAGTAGTTCAATGGGATCTTTGCCATCCTGGGGGAAGACGGAAATACCAAAACTAGCGCTGACCCGGAACTCAGAACAGCTTGTTTTGATTTTATCGCAAAGTTGAGCTCTCAACCCTTCCACATAGCTGTAAGCAGTATCTTCTTTGATATTCCGCTGGATGAGCAGAGCAAATTCATCGCCGCCAAGGCGACCCAGTAAATCATCTTCATGGATGAGCTCCTGCAAACGCATGGCGGTGTATTTTAAATAGTCGTCACCATAAAGATGGCCCATGGTGTCATTGATTTTTTTAAAATTATCCAAATCAATGAAAACAATGAAAAAGTTTGACTTTTCATTTTCCGATAGATTAACCAGTAGCTGCAAGCGTTCCATAATCATTTTTCGATTGGGCAGTTCCGTTAAACTATCGTAGTACGCCAGAAAGTGAAGTCGTTCTTCATTTTTTTTAATTTCTTCATTAAATGTCTGAAGTTCCTGATTCTGCGTGGCTAGTGTTTTCTTGGTAAGATTCAGTTTTTTATAAAGCGATGCAATTTTTTCTTTTTGATAAATCACGGTATTTAGACGTTCAATAGCTTTATCGTAGCGATTTAAATTCAGATAAAAAGTTGCTGAAGCCAGGCTGAAAATAAAGCAGAACAGCATGTTTTGGATTAAAAAATAAACCGGGCTAAAGAGAAACCCATCGGTAGGTAAAAGAAAGGTCACATATAAGCCGCAGACAAAAGTCGTTATGGCAATATAATACAACATGGTTATTTTTAAACGCATCAGCGAAAGGATGATCATGACAAAAGAAACAGACCATACTGCCGGACCGATGATCTGGTAGTATCGGACGACGATAAAAGCCAGACAGATGGATTGTGCCAGTGAAACGAGATGATCAAATAAATTGATAGCCAATTTTTTCCGGGAAATAAATTCAAAGCTTATCCCGAGCAATAAGAATATCCCGCTGTTTAACAGCACCTCAGTTAAATTACCACCCCAAAAAAACAAAACAACAATGATATTGGCCAGGGCTCCAAATAATAAAAGGGGCGACGCTATCATACAGGTCATCAGATTTTGATAATATAATATTTGAGTAGGATCATCTTCTGCATTTAATAAGTCAAACACAACCGGTATGGTTCGCTTGAATTTAATGTAATTCATCATGTCACCTCTTTAGTTTAAAGGATTACAGTTATTTTGCTCTATTGTAGCATTTCCCCGATCATATTGCGATAGATAGAAGGGTATGTTTGAAAAATAAATACCCGATAACCAGTCTGAAAAGCCATTTTTTAGCTTAAACGCACTTAAAAAATACTGTACATTTATTATATCCATGTTATAATATAAACACAATTAAATAAGAAATGTAAAAAATCATTTAGGATGAATAATTTTCATTGAGGGAATCTGGTTAGAATCCAGAACGATCCGGTCACTGTAATTAGTTATGTCTCCTTAATATGTCACTGGGCACGTTTTGTCTGGGAAGGCAAGGAGAATAAAAGCTATAAGTCAGGAAACCTACTAAAATGATGTACTAAAGTGTCCTTCCAGGGAAAAGGGAAGTTAGTAACATTAACAAAAGTTGGTTCTGTGGCGTTGCGTTATAGAATTGATGGATACGTGTAATGATAAAACCTTTTTTCCCATAGTAATGTGGGGGAAAGGTTTTTTTTTCGGCAAGTTATGAAAAAAACGGAGGGTGATAGTAAAGATGAAAAAAGCAAAAAGAACCATGACCATTGCTGCTATTGTGTTTTTTATGGTCGTTCTGGCATCGCAGCCAGTCAACGCCATGCATATTATGGAAGGTTTTCTACCGATTGGCTGGGCTATCTTCTGGTGGGTATTATCGCTGCCGTTTATCGCCTTCGGATTATATCAGGTGGGAAAAATATTCAAAGATAAACCTGAGCAAAAAGTTCTACTCGCCATTGCAACAGCTTTCACCTTTGCCCTATCGGCTTTTAAACTGCCGTCGGTAACCGGCAGTTCCTCTCATATGACGGGGATCGGTTTGGGTGCTATTGTCCTGGGACCCTTTGCGACCGTTGTGGTTGGCACCATTGCGCTGTTATTTCAGGCGCTACTTCTGGCTCATGGCGGGCTGACAACTTTAGGTGCCAATGCCTTTTCAATGGCCATTGTCGGATCTTTTGTGGCTTTCGGGATTTATAAAGGGCTGTCAAAAATCAATGTTCCCAAAGCCTTAACCGTCTTTTTAGCAGCATTTATAGCCGATCTGGCAACCTATGTGACCACATCCGTCCAGTTGGGTCTGGCTTTCCCGGATCCTGTCGGTGGGCTTATCGCTTCAGTTATTAAGTTTTTAAGTATCTTTGCGATTACCCAGATACCGCTGGCAATAATCGAAGGCATTTTAACCGTACTGGTGGTCAATGCCATTTACCAATATAAAGAAAAGGGGATTATTTCAAATGAAACTCTCACCGACAACTAAAATTATTCTGATTTTGCTGATTGGCGCACTGATTATTATCCCTCAGATTATCTTGCCGGACGCCGAGTTTTCTGGAGCAGATGATGCCGCCGGAACCGCCATCACCGCAATCGATGAAAATTACGTGCCGTGGTTTGAAAGCTTGTTTGATCCCGGTGATATGGAAGAAAACCTGTTCCATTTCCAACAGCTCTTAGGCGTTGGCGGATTAGGAATCTGCTTTTTCTACCTTTATAAAAAATCGAAAAAAAATGAAAAGGCTGACAAATCGGCCTAGAGGTTGTCGATAAAATACCGTACCGACCAATTGTTAATCTGTTGTTCGCTGCGGAATCGGTCAGGCGATGCCGTGTCCGCTCCGATGCGTACAACATGATGTAACAATTGTCGGTACTAGGTTATCTTTTTTGACAGTCTGAAGCCAAACAAATCAGCCTAAATTATACTAAACAGCAGCTTAGAAGGAGACTGACATGATTGACCGTTTTGCCCATACCAATAAACTTTGCAATGCCAATCCGACTGTTAAGGTAGTGGTTTCATTAGTCATGCTTCTTTCGGTCTTTTTTATCAATGAACCCCTGTATATGGCAGGGGTTTTTGGTGTTATGGTGGGTAGTACGCTATTGTGGGCAAAAATACCGGTGCGGATTTATCTGCATACCCTGATTTTTGATTCCCTCTTTATTATCCCCGGAGCTCTGGCGTTATTATTTACCATCGCCAGTGAAACCAGTAGCAGTGGTGATTACTTGTTTGCATTTGACTTTTTTCAGTTCACCATCGGCATTACCACCACCAATCTGGTGCTGGCAAGCCTGGTTTTTTGCCGGGCGATGTCAGGAGTTTCCTGTATGCTTTTTTTAATATATACAACCCCGGTGATGCAGATTGCCGGAGTGATGAAAAAAGCTCATATCAGCAATACTTTTTTAGAAATATTTATTTTAACCTACCGCTTCATCTTTGATTACTGGGATAAAATTAAAGTCATGGCAACCGCCCAGGAACTGCGCTTTGGCTATCGCAATTTAAGAGTCGCGATCCAATCCGTCGCTATGATGTTAAGCAATTTATTTCTCATGGCCATCCAGAGCTACGAGGAGATGACGCAAACCCTGGAATTAAAGCAATATCAGGGAGACTTTCATGTAAGCTATAGGAAAGGTCTTAAAAATGATTAAAACAGAAAATTTGACTTATCAATATCCGGATGGCACCAAAGCCTTAAACAGCGTGTCCATTGACGGAACCAGGGGAAATTGCATCGCCCTCATCGGTGAAAACGGGGCTGGAAAATCGACCTTAATGTCGGCCTTGATTGGGCTGATCAAGCCAACGGTTGGAACCGTTTTTTTTAAGGAAGAACCCTTATCCTATAAGAAAAAAAATCTCTATGAATTTCGCAAATCGATTGGGCTGGTTATCCAGGAATCGGATAAGCAGGTCTTTTATTCAGGAATATATGATGATGTGGCCTTTGCTCTGAGAAACATGGGCATGGCAGCGGAGGTCATTGATGAGCGGGTGAAGGCGGCGATGGAAGCCACCGGGATCACCCTTTTGGCCGATCGGCCAGTACATTATCTTAGTTACGGGCAAAAGAAACGGGTAGCCATGGCCGGGGTGTTAGCCGTTGAACCAGAGATCATCCTGATGGATGAACCCACTTTAGGACTGGACCCCAAAAGCAAGGCTGGGGTCAAAGCCATCATCAAAGGGGCTTTAGCCAAGGGCATCAAGATTATTTTATCCAGCCATGATATGGATTTTATTTATGAATTTTGTGATTATACCTATGTGCTCCATCATGGTGGCGTGCTGGTGGAAGGTGAAACCACCGCGGTTTTCAAAAACACTGAAGCCCTGGAAACGGCCAGTCTGGAACAGGCAACGATGACCCGATTGGAACAGTGTCTGGGGATTAAAGGGTTTCGCAGCATTGCTGCCCTGGAAGAAGCGATCAGGAATCAGAAAAAGGAGGTTCAAGCGGATGAAACTGGTAGTAGCGGGAATTAATCATAAGGATACGCCTTTGGAAATTCGGGAAAAAGGGGCTTTTCTTCATCGCACCTTGAATGAGGCCATCCGGACCCTTTTGAGTGAGCCGGACATTGCCGAGGTGATCATTCTTTCAACCTGTAACCGTAGTGAGATCTACGTATCGACCCGAAATATCGATGCGGCCGGAAAAATCTTAACTGATTTTTATCTCAGCGAAAAATCTGCGGAACTGGCACCCTATCTGTTTGTCAAAAAAGAACGGGAAGCAATGGTCCATCTCTACGAGGTGGTAACGGGATTAGATTCGATGATTCTGGGGGAAGATCAGATTCTCGGCCAGGTCAAGGATGCCCTGGAAAAATCGCAGGCCGTCAAGGGCTGCGGTAAATACCTGACGAAAATGTTTCGGGAAGCAATCACCTTTACCAAAAAAGTGAAAACTGACTATAAAATATCCGAAACCCCCTTATCCTTAAGTTCAACCGCAGTAAAGCATATCAAACGGGAGTATCCCGAAGACTATGGCGATAAAAAAATACTGATCATCGGATCCGGGAAAATGGGTGTGCTGGCGTTGCGCTATATGAAGGCCGAAGGCTTTCAGAATCCCTACATGACCAATCGGACCTTTCATAATATGGATCAATGCGAGGCCATCCACGAAAACGTTCAGATGATCCACTATGAAGACCGCTATGAGAGCATTACCGACATGGATGTGATCATTACCGCCACCGCATCGCCACATGTTATTTTGAAGGCTGAGGAAATGAAGCCGCTCCACAAACCGCTGACAGTGATCGATTTAGCGCTGCCCCGGGATGTCGAAGAAGCGGTCGGCAACCTGGACAAGGTCGAACTGCTGACCATTGATGATTTTAAAAACATGATGGATGAAAAAATGGCTTATCGGGTCAAGATCGCCAAAAAAATAGCGGCCGAAATTCAGGATGAAATCGATGGACTGCTGTCCTGGGTGACCCACGCCAAGGTTGATAACATGGTCCGGGATTTGAACGAAACCTCCCGGCAACTGGCCGAGGAAACCATTGAAAATCTCTGTGGCCGGTTAAAGCTGACTGAAAAAGAAGAAGTGTATCTGGCCAAGGTGATCCGCTCTAAATTCCGGGAAATGGTGATGCCGCCGATTAAGCAGCTTAAGTCGCTGGAGTGTGAAGAGGAAATTATCGGCATTGAAAAAACCGTGACCTATCTGTTCCCGGGAATCCAGGACAAAAAACCATTGGAAGAGCAGAACCATGATGACACCGCTGTTATTTAACTTAAAAAACAAAAAGGTGCTGGTGGTCGGCGGTGGCAAGGTTGCCGCCAGACGGATTGTCACCTTATTGGAAAACGGCATGCAGGTGATTGCGGTGAGTCCCAATTTTTCCGAGGCGATCATTAGAACCGAGAATAGTCAGCTAACCCTGATCAATGTCGGCTATCACAAGGAACAGCTTGCTGACATCGATTTGGCAGTGGCGGCAACCAACAGTCACGAGTTGAATCAGCAGATCAAAATGGACTGCCTAGCCCAAAAAATCTGGTGCAACCGGGTGGATGATCCGGAGGATTCGGATTTTATTTTTCCCAGCGTCATTCGCCGGGGCGATTTAACCCTGTCGGTCTGTACCGAAGGGGCCAGTCCTTTTTTAACGAAGCGTATTGTCGACGAACTGGCTGACCGCTATGATGACAGCTATACTGAAAAAACGGCCTTATTGCGATTGCTCCGTCAGGCCATTTTAGCCGGTGCTGGGTCCCCGCAGCAAAAAACCGAAAAACTTAAAGAATTGTCCCGATGTTCCAATCTGGAACTCAGAGCAAAACTAGGAAATAACTGACAATTGGAGATAAGAGAAATGAATATAAAAGTTGGAACAAGAGGCAGTACCCTGGCTCGCACCCAAAGCCAGTGGCTGATTGATGTGCTGGCCAAAGCTCACCCGCAGATAAACTTCGAAATGGTGATTATTAAAACAAAAGGCGATCTGGTTCAGGATAAACCGCTTGATAAAATCGGCGACAAGGGCTTGTTTACCAAGGAGCTGGAAGATTCGCTGCTATCTGGCGAGATTGATATGGCCATCCACAGCATGAAGGATATGCCGTCAAAATTGCCAAAAGGCCTGATGCTGACGGTTCCAACCGTTCGCGAAGATCCCCGGGATGTTCTGTTGACGCCACATCAGATCACTTCCCTGGATGAGTTGCCTAAGGGCGCAGTGGTAGCAACCGGAAGCAAACGACGGATCTGTCAGCTGCAAAAGTTGCGGCCGGATGTCGAAATCGTCGGGATCCGCGGCAACATCGATACCCGGATTCGCAAAATGCAAGAACAGCAATTGGACGGCATCATTCTGGCCGCCGCCGGTCTGAAACGGATTGGTCGCTTGGAGGATTCAGCTTACCAGACGGTGACCTTGCCGGAGAACACCTTTATCCCGGCCCCCGCCCAGGGAATCCTGGCGGTGGAAGTCCGGGAAGATAATGAGACAGTCAAAGAACTGATGGCAGCCATTTCTGATCAAAACACGATTATCCAGATGAGCGCCGAACGAAGTTTTTTAAATGCCTTAAACGGCAGTTGTCATATTCCGGTCGGGGCGTTTTGTGAAATAACAGCAGACAACATTATATTATACGGACTCTATGGTCTGGAAGACGGCAGTCATGTGGTCACCCGATCCATTGAGGGAGCACCTGAGGAGGCAGAAAATTTGGGAAAACAATTAGCAGCAACATGTTATCAAGCGGTGCATGCAAAGCCGGGAAAAGTCTATCTGGCCGGCGGCGGATGCGGGGATCCCGGTCTCCTAACCGTTAAAGCCAAAGATATTTTAACCAAAGCCGATGTGGTGGTTTATGATGCCCTGGTCAATGAAAGTTTTCTAAACGACGCCCGCGCCGATGCCGAAATCATCTATGTCGGCAAACGGGCCGGCAATCATGCCATGCGTCAGGAAGATATCAATGCCTTACTCGTCCAAAAAGGCCTGGAAGGCAAACTGGTTCTGCGCTTAAAAGGTGGCGACCCCTATGTCTTTGGCCGCGGTGGCGAAGAAGGGGAAGACCTCTACGACGCTGGGGTCCCTTTTGAAGTGATCCCCGGGATTACCTCGGTCATCGGCGGACTGGCCTATGCCGGGATTCCGATTACCCACCGGGACTGCGTGTCTTCGTTCCATGTCATCACCGGGCATTTAAAATCCAACGCCTACGACGGCGCATCGGATCTGGATTGGCCGGTGCTGGGTAAGCTCAAAGGCACCATCGTCTTTTTAATGGGCGTCAAGAATCTGGAAAAGATTTGTGACGAACTGGTTAAAAATGGCATGAATCCAGAAATGCCAGTGGCTGTGGTCCATCGGGCCTCCACCCCTTATCAGCGGGTCGTGACTGGAAACCTGACCACCATCTACGACATTGCCACCGCAGCAAAAATAACGGCTCCAAGCCTGATTGTGGTCGGGGAAGTCGTCAATAAACGGCAAAAATTGCGGTTCTTTGATGAAAAACCATTGTTTGGAAAAAACATTATCGTCACTAGGTCCCGGGAACAAAGTTCCCAGATGGTTGAAAAAATCACTGAGTTGGGTGGCAATGCCATCGAATTCCCAACCATTAAAATTGTCCCCATTAACGAAGCCGCCTGTGACGAAAAGGTGAAGTGCCTTACGGACTACAGCCATATTATTTTTACCAGCATCAACGGTGTCGAAATTTTCTTTGATTCCCTGACCCGCTGCGGCAAAGACGCCCGAGCCTTTGGCAATCTGCATATCACTGCCATTGGGGAAGGCACCAAAAATGCCCTTTTAGCCCGAGGCCTGCAAGCCGACTTTGTGCCGGATAAATATGTTGGTGAAGAACTGGTCAGCGGTCTGGTACCACTGCTTAACAAAGACAGTCGGGTGCTAATTCCCCGATCAAAAAATGCCCGGATCTATGTGGTCGAAGAATTATCGAAGATCTGTCCGGTCGACGAGATCCAAAGCTACGAAACCATCCGGGAAGATCACGCCACTGTTGATCCGCTGGAAATGTTAAATAACAAAGAGATCGATTATATTACCTTTACCAGCTCCACCACCGTCCAGTTTTTTATCGAAAAAATCGGTGCTGCCCACATCGATGCCATCAACTCCGCAAAAGCGGTATCGATCGGCCCCCAAACCTCAAAAAAATGCCTGGAATTCGGCATTGATGTCGACATCGAAGCCGAAACATATACCATCCAGGGAATGTTGGATGCGATTTTAAAGGATTCACAAAAGTAAAAAGGAGGTCAGCAATATGTTGCCAACACGATTACGAAAAAATACGGCGGTTCGGAATTTAATTAGAGAAACCCAGTTGTCCATGAATGATGTGGTATATCCGCTGTTTATAGTAGACGGACAGGGAGTGCGCAAAGAAATCGGCTCCATGAAAGATCAGTATCATCTGTCTTTGGATATGCTGGGGGCGGAAACCCTGGCGCTAAAAGAACTGGGAATCCGTTATGTCATTTTGTTTGGCGTTCCCGATGAAAAGGACAGCGAAGCCACTCCCGCCTTTGATGAAGGCGGTTTGGTTCAGGAAGCGATTCGAGTGATCAAAAAGGTTGATCCAAAAATGTATGTGATCACCGATGTTTGCTTGTGCGAATATAAGAGCGACGGGCATTGCTGCTTTTATGAAGATAGTGGCGAGATCAGAAGAGACCAGACATTGGCGACGTTAAGCAGAACAGCGCTCAGTCATGTCCGCGCTGGAGCCGATATGGTCGCCCCTTCGGATATGATGGACGGTCGCATCGACCATATGCGGGAAACCCTGGATCGGGCCGGTTATGAATCGATTCCGATTATGGCCTATTCGGCTAAATTTGCTTCCAGTTTTTATGGTCCCTTTCGGGATGCCGCCAACTCGGCCCCATCCTTTGGCGACCGTCGCAGCTATCAGATGGATTCGGCCAATTCCCGG
>NZ_JAUSPS010000058.1 GCF_030652775.1 Acetobacterium sp.
CCATGGCCGAAGTAATATATAAACTACTTGTTCTTGGGTATGTCATCAATTTCTTCTCATAGAGCTTTTGAACCAGATCGAGCGTTTGTTGGGCTGTGTAAGCAAAATACTGGTTGGCATCTCCCTGGAGATTGGATAGGCTATAAAGTTTTGGAGGATTGTTGTTTTTTTCCGTTCTTTCAACACTTATGATTTCAGCATCTTGCATATCTGTCAGGGCATGTATTTCTTTTGCTTTTTCAATAGCATCGATTCGCTCGCCTTCAGCATCTAAACCGGCGCATTTGAGCGTTACGGTATAATAGGTCTGCTTAATAAAGTTTTCGATTTGTAGGTCACGCTCAACGACCATGCGTTCAGTTGGGGTTTGAACACGGCCAACACTGATTTTCTCCGGTGCATATAAGACAGAAAACAAACGGCTGCCATTCATCCCAATGAGCCAATCAGATATGGCCCGACAATGACTGGCTTCATAGATATGATCATACTCAGCCATTGGTTTCATGCTCTGAAAGGCTTTTTCCACTTCTTTATTCTCCATGCTGTCTACCCAAAGTCGTTTTACTGGTTTGTTGCATCCGGCCATATTGTGAACTCGCCGGTAAATCAATTCTCCTTCACGATCTGCATCGGTCGCACAAATAATTTCAGTAACATCCTTCTGGTTCATCAGTTTTTTTATTATGGAAAACAGTTTTTTTGCGATCTCAGGCTTTTCTATTACTTCGTGTTGAAATGTCGTCGGGATGACTGGCAGGCTTTCGTAATTCCATTTTTCATATTGCGAACCATAGGTTGCTGGTTTACATAATTCCACTAGATGACCAAAACACCAAGTGACATAATACTGGTTATTCTGCCAGTAGCCACCTTTAGTTTGAGTAATATTCAAAACTTCCGCAACAACTTGTGCGAAGGCTTTCTTTTCTGCGACAATAAGTATCATAGTATTTTCCTTTCTGGCAGCTCTCTTTAAACCTTTTCTTGCTGATACCGTTCCATCACTTCCAACAGGCTTTTTTTGAGCAATTCTATTGCTTCCATCTGACTACAGCCCATTTTAATCCATTCTAAGGTTTTATCATTTTCTTTAATTTCGATGCGAATATTGATGTTTTCCATTTTCCCAATCCCTTATTAAAAATTAAAGCCGGCATTTCTGCCGGCTTTGGTTTGTTGCATTAATTAATTTGTTATGTTCCATTTAACATACAAACTGGTTGTTATTTGTAGAAAAACAATAGAGTTTGGTATGATTTTTCATTAAAATCCCAATTTAAAGCTATTCGTTACAATGCTCTATTTATCAACCAGACCAAGCAGAATACCACACCTTCAACGAAGAGGACGGCCTCGGCTTTACTGCCGTCCGATCCCTGCTTCGTAAGGTGTGGATGAATGCGCCATCATGGCTTTCATTTCCGCCTGGTTCTATCCTTGTGATCTCTAAATTGCCACCAGCCCATTATTACCGGCGACGATATGGCATTGTTTTGCCGGAAAGTTCCGGTTTCCCTGACCAACAGCCCGATAATACGCACCACCAGTTAACTGTCCCTGAAGCACATAACGTTTCTTTTCATAAAGAAAGACCGCTCCCGGCATCACCCGGTCCGGATTGTTATACCGGCGCCGACTTTTTTCTACTTTTAGCCGGGATCGCAGTGTATCGGCTTCGTTCCGACCCCATTGCCGCATGGTTTTTAAATACCAGTCCTGAAGACTGTCATCCTTCTGATCCATCCGTTTCTTCCGGTTCTTTGCTACGACCACGCCATCAAGCTTGTAGGTGCGCTCGTTCTGACTTTTAATTATGGCCCGGTCATGACGGCGGAACTGCCGGATTTCCTGGCTCTCTACGGTATCGACCGCAAAGGCTTCGTTCTCACTGTTCAGGATCGAACAGGCAATGACATAGGCATCCTGGTCATGGTTTTTCTCTAACGCCATGGCTTCACGCATTTGATGGGTGGTATACCCATCGGTGACAAAGACGTGGCCTTCACCTAATAAGGCGACATAGCCTTCCAGGATATAGGGGATCGCTTGGTTCAGCACCGACAGCGCCCCGTATTTCTTATTCAACTTTGTATGTTTCTCATCAAGCTTGTCAGCCCATTCCTGATCGTTGTGCACCAGGGTGTGGTGGTTTTCACACAGCCCCACCTTATTGGCAAGGGTGTCGCTGCCGTTTCGGTGTTGCGGATCATGGTGATGGTAGTGCGCGATTGGCTGCCTGCAAAACAGACAATGCCCACCCTGCATTTCATAAACAGCTTCATTGACACTGCCCTTTCCGAACAGCGGGCCGTGCTGGTACTGCCACCGCTTGATATCCGGGTTGTCGATCGCCATAAAGGCAAACTTGTTCAGCTCCACTACCGCATCGGTGATGGGCAGCCGCTTCATCCTGTTTTTCAGTCCCTGCAGATGGGTTTGCACCAGGTGCCGGGCAGTGGGGGACAGCCAGCCTTCCGGACGGCTCCGGTTTGAAAACCGGGCCTCGGTGTTGATGATGTCTTTCACCGGCACGGTCTTGCCATCGCCGAAACCGGGCAGATGACGCAATACCTTGCCGCCTTTCATGGTGGTCTGATTGGCTCTGGCCAATCGTTTTCTTGCCAGGCGCTCACCCCGGCGACTGGCCCGGCGCATGGCGGCCCGCTTTTTCATGTTCCGGGGCACGTCCTTGTTCCGGGTGATGGTCACATCGGCATAGAGGACGGTTCCGTTTTCAAGGATGTCACAGGCGCCAATGTTAGTCCGGCCCGGATCAGTGCCGTCAATCACCCGATGGGTGTGACGACCGGTGGGTTCTGTCAGCAGCTGCACGGTGAAGGGTTTGTACCCGACAATCCAGGCCTTTCCGTCTTTGAGCAGCTGCCGGATCTTTTTGAATCGTTTTGTTGGCATCAACGGTTGCCCGTCCGGTGCCAGTATGTAGATCATGTCTGTCATGATGGTTCTCCTTTGGGTGGTTGTAAACCCGCGCCGGGGGCGCTTCTGTTTCCCTAAGCTTGGCGGACACGTTCCAGTGCATGGAACTGGGAAAATCCCATGGTGGCAGTTCCCCCGAAGGGGCGCATGTGACCGTCGTGCTTCTGCTCAATGATTCCCTGCCGCTTTCACGGCTCGGGCCAGGCCCCCACTTCAAACGCCCCGCAAGGCGTTAAGTGGGGGATCATTGACACCAAACTTATACAATTTTCAACATTTTTGTGACTTCCGCCTGGGGATGTGGGGTGTTGTCGTGCAGAAGCCCCTGGATTTATCCATGGGGAGCATCAGTGCAAGCCGCTTCTCATGAACCATAAAACACCACTCCTTTCCCTTATTTGAATTTAGTCATATTTCGGTTTTAAGCGCTTTTTTCTTCTGGCTCGCCAGCAGTTTCCACCTTCGCTTTTTCAGGTTTAATTTGCGGCTTTGTGGCTGTTTTATTAATAATGCTGTCAATGATTGTCGGTAGTGAAGGTAGTTTAATACTTTCGAGGTATTGGCTACTGTTTTCCTGGTTCGTTTCAATAAAGGTTAAGACTGTGGTAAGCAGTTCTTCCATTTGCGTGGGCGATAAAAGTTCGCTAAATCTAGCTTTCTGTTCGACTGTATTAATCTTAATTTCGGTCATATCGTCTTTTAAAAATTCACCAATGCATTTTTTCGCATTTTCGCATTTTTCGATGTATGCGTTGACCGTTTGTAATTGTTTAACATCTTCGATAATCATAATTTATCTCCATTTCTTTTTTAAAATTATTTTTCTTGTCTACTGCCACAATTTCGGCAAAATACGTCTTCCATGTCAATCTCTGCACCACAATCATTACAGGCAATAAGTTGCATCGTGTCGGATGCCGGTGTAAATAGTTTGAATTTCATTTTGATATCCGATTCGACCGATTGTAGGAATAGCAGAATTTCTTTCGGGTTTTCGTCGTGAGTAGACCATACCGTATTCGCACCTGCTTCGATTACTTCAATTTTTGTTCCAGTTTCCATAAATTTTCACTCCTTTGCACAAAAAAAGGACCGCTTCATTCGAAACGATCCATTTGCAAACACTTATTTTAGTCTATAATATCATAGTATTGCATTCTACGTCAATTCTATTATCTTATACGCGTATTATCTCAATTTCTACAATTTGCCTGGCCTGTTCCATTAATATTTTGTTGTGTAAATCGGTCAGTTCGTGGGATGTATTACACCTTTCCGAATGTTCTTTTTTTATTAAATTATCAATAATTTGTTTTTCACGATTCTCAGCACTCTGTTGTATCAGTGTTAGATGCTTAATTAGCTGATTTTCTTGAATTAGACAGTGGTAAAGTTCCGGTTTGTATTTCTTAAGAAATTCATATCGCAACTCCTGATAGGTTTTGCGGCTCTTTTGCATAGCAACATTTTTTTCGCTATCTGTTCTGGTCATCTTTCTGCCTCTATTACCCTTTCATTTTTTGTATTGAATAAATGTGTTTGGCATAAAAACCGTTCTTCTACTCCTGTATTGAATGATTTTTGTTTTCATGCCAATCAAATCTAATTTTTGAATTTCACCTATAATCTCAGAATTCATATTATTAGATAGCTATTTTTTTTAATAAAGCCCCGATTCCGCAATCGGGGCTATATGTTATATGTTTTTTAGTAAACGCCAGTGTAGGTGACATTACTACCATGTATCGTTGGAACCGTAAATGGCCCCGCGGAAATATCTTTGACAATTGCTCCGCCGCCTTTTAAATCAGTAGCGGTTAAGGTGCTTACTTTTGGTGTTATACCAGAGAATGCTGCAGCATCATTACCAAAACCGTAAACTCCGGTTGTAGCCTTAAGTGCCATTGCAACTCTGAAATTCGTTAATACATTACCAAGGGATAAACTTGCATCAATGTTATTGTGAATCGCATTGGTCAAAGCTGTGGTTTCATTGCCGGGATCAACGAGGATCTGTTTAAAGATATCCGTCTTTACGCCAGCATCCAACTTTTGTTCTGCCTGGGTTCTTAAGTATTGGCCAAACAGGTAAGACAATGAGTAATTTGGCAATGAGTCAGTTTTGGTCCAATCCATAACTGAACGTCCATCTGTAATCACTGTTGAATTATTGAAGTAGGTGATGCGATCGGCCTGAACGCCATTATACATCTGTTCTGCGGCTTGAGACAACGACTCATTGAGCCAGGTTGCCATTTGCCCGCCCTGATTTTTATTACAATTGAAGTTGACTAGATGTTGCAGCTCATGAGCCAGTGTTGAATAACTTTTTGGCAGATTTTTTTCGGTTCCAATCAATGGATTGGTATCGACAAAAATCATGTCCATCTGATTAGAATATGTACCTGCTACTTGGTTGTTTGGGTCATAATATCCCCCAATGTAACCACCGCCAGTATAGCCATCTTTGATGTCAAAGCAAAGGATATCGATCTTACCATTATTATCAACATCGGATGCAGCGAAAAAATTGGTGGTTACTAGACCATAAATGTTATTGTCGAATTCTTGACCAATGGTTGCCGCTTCACTATCTGTTAATTGAACCGGTGTCGCATTATTTTCGACCCATACTTCAACATTTGGCCCAACGTATGCACAGTGGGCTATTGTTTGGTCATAGCTGGTTGTGGTGTAATTGTAGGTATAGAAAGTCTTAATATCGCTTACTACAGCACTGGAAACACTCGGAATCATTGAGGCATCCAGGGTGCTTTGATCAGGCGAATTTCTTAAGGGGATCTCCGGATTAATCCGAATCGGACCTTCCATTCCTTCAGTATTCAATTCGTTCATGGGTGGGGTGATAATTGAACTTAATGTTCCAGTTGATTGAGTGGCCAGGTCGGTGGATTCATTGCTGATGATCAACTGATTTCCGGATATTTCCGATCCACTCGGTGTCACATTGGCAATTGCCGATACTTCTAATGAATTTAGACTGTCATTATAACCAGTGGCCACTGCTTTTACCACAAAGTAGTAAGTTTGGCCCGGTGTTAAATTTAGTACCTGATACGAAGACGAACTTTGAAGGTTTACTACTTCCGAATATCCTGTTCCACTTGTTGTCGATTGATAAACTTTATAAGATACTGCATTGGCAACGGTACTCCAGTGCAGCTCGATTAATTCATTCCCAGCAACTGCCCGAAAAGCCGTTGGAACTTCGAGGGTTGAAGCCATGGTAATGGTGTAGGTTGCGGTGCTATTGTCTTGAGCCGTTACCTTTATAACC
>NZ_JAUSPS010000087.1 GCF_030652775.1 Acetobacterium sp.
CCGGTTTCAGAATTACCGTTCGTTCATGTAATATTTCAGCCGGTGCCGGATTTATTGTTGCACTGACCGGAGATATCAGGAAAATGCCTGGTCTGCCAAAAGTACCAGCAGCCGAAAAAATTGATGTTGATGAAAATGGTGTTATTTCTGGTTTGTTCTAGAAATATGTTGCTGATTAAAAGGGTTCTTCGGAACCCTTTCAATAAATAAGTTTGTTAAAAAAAAATACGATAAAAATTGAAGTGGAGTTTGTGAATGGAATTTGATGCAGTAGGAACTGATTTTAGTTCTATCTCAGAAAAAAAATGTACTGAATTTGTTGAAGCCCTGTACAGCAAAGCAGCTGTTCCAGGTGGTGGCGGTGCAGCCGCATTAGTTGGTGCAATCGGAACAGCTTTGGCTGGAATGGTTTGCAACTTGACCACTGGAAAGAAAAAATATGCAGAGTACGAAGAAGATATTCAACGTATTTTAAAAGAAGCACAGGTTCTGCAGGATCGTCTGTTAGCAATGATCGATGAAGATGCAAAGAACTTTATGCCTTTAGCAAAAGCTTACGGCCTCCCCAAAGAAACCGAAGAAGAAAAAGCTTACAAAGAAAAAACCTTAGAAGAATGCACCAAAGTTGCGTGCAGCATTCCTCTTGAAATCGTTGAAGTATGTTACAAGGCTGTTTTATTACAGGAAGAACTGGTTGGTAAAGGTTCTGCTTTAGCCATCAGTGATGTCGCATGTGGTGTTCAGTGCTTAAGAGCGGGAATGATCAGCGGTTGGGTTAATGTACTAATTAATATCAAGACAATCAAGGACGCAGCCTATGTAGCTGACGTAAATAACAGAATCAAGCCAATGTTAGATAAAGGCGTTGAAATCTGTGACCGCGTTTATGCAGATGTTGAAAAACAACTTTCATAATAGCATGTATTAAAAGATTTATAAAAAAGAGATCTATAAAAATTTTGAACAAAAGAGGAGTATTATAATTATGGCAGCAAAATTATTAAGTGGAAAAGAAGTAAGTGAATCTGTACTGGCTCAAGTGCTAGCAGACGCTAATGATTTAAAAGCAAAAGGCATTCAAGTAAAAATGGCAATCATGCGAGTTGGTGAAGATCCAGGTTCTATTTCTTACGAAAAAAGCATTATCACCAGAATGGGAAAATCAAACATCGAAGTTGAATCTGTTCAGTTCCCAATCGACGTAACCGAAGCAGATTTTATTGCAAAACTTCAAGCGATCAATGAAGACAAAAACATTCATTCTGTTTTAATCTTCCAACCACTTCCAGATCAAATTGATGCAGAAAAAATCAAATATCTATTAAGTCCTGAAAAAGATCCAGATGCTCTTAATCCAACAAACTTAGGAAAACTGATGATCGCCGATGAAAGAGGATTCTTCCCATGTACAGCTGAAGGCGTTATGGAAATGTTCAAATTCTATAACATCGATGTTAAAGGTAAAGACGTTGTGGTTATTAATAACTCTAACGTACTAGGAAAACCACTTACAATTATGCTGACAAACGAATTTGCAACCGTAACCATGTGTCATGTACATACAAAAGATACTGCTTCTTACACCAAGAAAGCTGATATCGTTGTAACCGCATGTGGTATTTATGGTCTTGTAAAAGCTGATATGTTAAGCGAAGACTGTATTTTAATTGACGTTGCTATGTCTCAGATGAAAGATGCAAATAAAGAATTTGTATTAAACGAAGAAGGCAAAAAAATTCGGGCTGGAGATGCTCACGTAGACTGTTTAGACAAGGTAGCTATGATTACTTCAGCGACACCAGGATGCGGCGGCGGAACAGGCCCAATCACAACAGCTTTATTAGCAGCACATGTTATTCGAGCATGTAAAATGCAAAATAACCTATAAAATCTGAAAAAACAAAGGAGGTATACAATTGGAGGATTACACAAAGTTTAAACTGAAAAGAAAGGAAGAACTTGATGCGGTTCTGGCAGGCAAAGATAATTTGTTTGTTATCGCCTGTAACAAATGCTTCAAGGAACTCGACAGTTTTGACGAACCGGAATGCGGTTTGTTTGAAGAGATTGCCAAGGAACAGGGCAAAAATATCGTGGGCTCGGCACGAATCGATTTTCTGTGCAATGAACCATTAACAGCGAAGAGCTTCCAAGGTCTTATTCCCCAAGAAACCGAAAATGTATTTGTTATCTCATGTGGTCTGGGTATTCAGACGATGGCAGCAATGGCCGAAATTCCGGTATATGCTGCAAGCGACTCTGTTATCGTTGATGGCTATCATGGAATGGCATTGACAACCACCTTATGCGAAGCATGTGGACAATGCTACCTGAACATGACTGGCGGAATCTGCCCAGTTGTTGATTGTTCAAAAAGCTTACTGAATGGACAATGCGGCGGCGCCAAAAATGGCAAATGTGAAGTCGATAAAGAGATGGATTGCGGATGGCAGCTCATCTATGAAAGATTGGAAAAACAGGGACGTTTGCAAGAACTGTTGGATAAGCCAGTAGAACTTCGGGATTATTCCAAAGTTAATCATAAATTCATCAGCGAATATGTAAAATCTGTCCGTGAAGAACGATTTGAAGGATACTATGGCGGAATTCATCCAACCGAATTTAAAGAGTTGAGTGAACATATCGCAGTGGTACCTTTCCCAGATCCAGTGAATGTGGTTATTCCGATGTCACAGCATGCTGGTGCACCAGCTGAACCGATTGTCAAAGTTGGCGATCAGGTAAAAATGGGTCAGAAAATCGCTCAAGCAGCTGGCTTTATCAGCAGTGCGATTCATGCCAGTGTCAGCGGAACCGTTGTTGCCGTTGAACCGAGATTACATCCGATTAGCGGGCTGGATAGCTTAGCAATTGTGATTCAGTCGGACGGCAAGAACACTCTTGATGAATCCGTTAAACCGGCTGGCGATTTAGATAAACTTTCAGCGGATGAAATTATCGAAATTGTCCGTGAAAAAGGAGTTGTCGGTATGGGTGGCGCTGGATTCCCAACTGCCGTTAAACTTAAATCACCTAAACCGATTGAACTGGTCTTACTCAACGGTTGTGAATGCGAACCAATTCTAACAGCAGATCACCAAGTTCTGCTGGCGTATGCCGATGAAGTGATCTATGGTTTAAAAGCCATGATGAAAGCATCAGGCGCACCAAAAGGTGTGATTGCCATTGAAGACAATAAGTTGGATGCAGTTGAATTACTGCAGGCAAAAACTGCTGATATCGAAAACATCGAAATCGTTGTTGCAAAAACCAAATACCCACAAGGGGCTGAAAAAATGCTTATCAAACGGGTTATGGGCAAGCAAGTTCCAAGTGGCGGTCTGCCAATGGATGTTGGGGCAATCGTATGTAACGTGAGCACAGCCAAAGCCGTTTCCGATGCAATCCAGTTAGGAATGCCACTGGTTGAACGCGTTGTGACTGTCAGCGGTAACCGCATGAACAAGCCTGGAAACTACTTAGTCAAGATTGGTACCTCTGTCAAAGATATCGTCAACCATTGCGGTGATGTAAAAGGCGACGATGTAACTGTTAAAATCGGTGGCCCAATGATGGGATTCGCCCAGGCGAACCTCAATGTTCCGATGCTGAAATGTTCCAACGGCATTATCGCTGTTGAAACCATTGTTAAAGAAGCAGTAGAATGTATCAAATGTGGCCGTTGTGCTGACGTCTGCCCAATGGAACTGCGTCCGCTGTATTTCACCAAATATGCTCTGTCAGAAGATTGGGAAGGCATGAAAACACAAAATACCATGGACTGTATTGAATGTGGATGTTGTGAATATATCTGTTCATCAAAAATTCCAATTGTTGAACGAATTAAAATTGGAAAAACTGCCATAAGGGAGGGTAAATAATATGCTGATTACCCAACTAAAATCAAAAGAAACAATCGAAGCACTGGCACAAGGAAAAACTGTGATCATAAACTGTCACGGCTGCAAAGAAGTCTATTTCGCTGAACACGAAGCAGATGAACTGCAAAAAGACCTTAACGGTGTGACTCAGATTATCACAACTGATTACATCTGTAATCCCGATAATTTGAAATTACAATTGCAAAAACATACTGATGTCATTAATGCTGCCGATACCATCTTGGTATTTTCCTGTGGCGTTGGGGTTCAGACTGTTGCTGCTCAATTTGAAAGTAAAAAAGTCTACTCCTGTTGTGATACCTATCCATTACCAGGATTCCAGGGTGTTACACCACTGAATGTTGATTGTGGACAGTGTGGAGAATGCTATCTGAATGGTACCGGCGGAATCTGCCCAATTACCGCATGTTCAAAAAGTCTGCTTAACGGCCAATGTGGCGGTGCCAAAGAAGGCATGTGTGAAGTAGATAAGGAAATGGAATGCGGATGGGAACGGATTTACCGAAAATTGGAAAAACTGAACAAACTGGATAACATGAAATATGATGCACCAAAAGTGCGGAACTATCACAATCCAAACGCAGAAGAACCAATAATTTAAGAAGATTAGGAGTAATTATAAATGAGAATAACTGAGTTGTTTCAACGTGGTGAGTTTGTATTAACTGCAGAAGTGGGACCTCCAAAAGGGGTTGAACTTGACCACCTGATTAAAGATGCCCATGAGTATTTGAAAACCCGGGTTCATGCATTGAATGTAACGGATAACCAATCTTCGGTTATGCGTACTGGTTCATTGGCAACATGTAAGGTATTAAAAGATGAGGGATTACTTCCAATCTTTCAAATTACCTGCCGTGACCGAAATCGTATTGCCTTACAGTCTGATGTTTTAAGTGCAGCATTATTAGGCATTGAAAATTTATTGCTATTAACTGGGGATTACACCACATTAGGAGATCATCCACAAGCAAAACCTGTTTTCGATCTGGATTCCGTGTCATTGATTCACGCCGTAAAACGAATGGAAGAAGGCTTCGACATTGCTGGCAATGCCATTGATGGAGCGCCTCCTAAATTTGCTAAGGGCGCTGTTGTGTCACCATGTAGTGACTCTGTGGATGTCCAATTGGCAAAAATGGAAGCAAAAGTGAAAGCCGGATGTGAATATTTCCAAACCCAGGGCGTTTATGAACCAGAAAAATTCATCAAATTTATGGAACAAGCTAAACAATTTGGAGTACCAGTACAACTGGGTCTAATCATCCCCAAAAATGTGGGCATGTGCCGATATATGAATGCCAACGTAGCTGGCGTTCATGTTCCAGATGATATGATTAAAGAATTGCAAGCTGATAAAGAAAAAACAAAAGCTGGAGATACTGGCGTGGAAATCTGTGCTCGTCTGATCAAAGAATGTAAAGACTACGCACAAGGTGTTCATATCATGTCATTAGGCTGGGAAAATAGAATTCCTGAAATTCTTGATATGGCTGGAATTGCTCCAATAACTCCAGTCGTTTAATAAACAGAAACGTTAACTGAATGCCGGCCGAGCCGGAAATTTTAAAATGCTCCTCTTAGAGTGGACAGTTTAGTTACTAAACTGTTCATTTTAAGGAGGACAGTTTGAGCGATTAAACTGTTCATCTAATGGAGGAGTTTTTTATTTGGGGGAATAAATCCACCAAAATTCTGGACTTTGCAGATTTATAGGTTGGTGATAAGGTGAAAATAACAGTAATTGGAACAAGCCCGAACAGATCTGAAGCGGCAGATGAGATTCATAACGTTTGCGTAAAAAAAACAACATGCTGATCGACTGTCATGTTCATTGTGGTTTGGGTCAATTCAGAGGATTGAGATGGTCTGATTTAGACGACTTAGCGCTTGAGGCAATGAAAGACCTCATTCGAATCTATCAAAATAAAGGGGTACAGGCAATTCGTGATGGAGGGGATGGTTCAGGAATTGGAATAATTCTCAGAGATATTTCAAAAGATTCCGATCTTATTGTTAAGACACCCATTCACGCTTTTTATAAAAAAGGCCATTACGGTGATTTTTTAGGGAACTCAGTAGATAACGTAAAAGATGGCATTGAAAAGATGAATCAGCTCATAAAGAAAAAGCCAGATTTTATAAAAATTATTTTAACCGGCATCATGAGTTTTACCGCATTGGGTACCTCAGGACCGGTCGGGTTTTCTAAAAGTGAATGTTCGGAGATGATTGATCATGCTCATCAAAAGGGTTTATCAGTCATGGTTCACGCCAACACGCCAGAGGGTATTATGATAGCTTTGACATCCGGAGCGGATACCATTGAGCATGGTTATGGAATAAATGATGATTGCCTTCATGCGATGCGTGAAAGTGGTGTTGTTTGGGTGCCGACTCTGGCACCTTTTGCCAATATAGCCAGATGCGATGATGCGAGTCCAATGAAGAAATATCAAAAAGTATCGGAAGCATATTTTAGACAACATCAGTTGATGGTAAAAAAAGCAGATGCAATGGGTGTGAACATTGCATTGGGAAGTGACTCAGGAGCAACATCAGTTCCCCTGGGACAAGGCACTTTAGATGAGCTTGGTTATTTGTGCGACTGTGGATTGACATCAGAAAAATTGGAAAGCATTGGAAAATGGGTTATCGACCTCTAATAGTTTATTAGCATAAGAGAATCCCTACAAATTTTATTTGTAGGGATTCTTTGTTTTGAATTGATACAAAATAAGTGGGCGATGCGTTTGTTTTTATACCCCCTGGGTATAAACAGTTGATAATCTATAAATTGGATGGTGCGCATATGTTATATGAAAAATTTGTGGAATGTCTTGAAAACGATGATAAACCCAATGCCGTGCGAATTGCACTGGATGCTCTGGAAACCGGGAAGGTTGGTATTGTCGAGTTATACAACGAGTTGTTAATGCCCGCCCAAAATAAAATGGAACTGGAAGAAAGAAAAGAATCGGTGGCGATCTGGAAAGAGCATTTTAGAACATCAGTGGTCCGAACCATCATTGAATACTGCTATCCCCGGGTCGTCAATGAAGGATTGCGTAACAGTGTGAAAAAAGGAAAGAAAAAAATCCTAGTTTTTTGCCCTGCAGAGGAATACCATGATGTTGGCGCCCGGATGATTTCCGATTTCTTTACCTTATGCGGTCATCAGGTCTATTTTTTAGGCGGCAATACGCCGCCGGAAGCCCTTTTGCAGGCAATGGTTCGATTGCGTCCAGAGGTCATTGCCATGGGGGTCAGTAATTATTTTAATCTGGTTGCCGCCAGGCGAACCATTGAAGATGTAAGGGAAATTCTCGGCAAGGATATCACTATCATTCTAGGCGGGGCAGCATTTAACGATAATTTGACAGTGGTAAAAGAAATCGGTGGCGATTATTATGTTGATAGCTATGACGCGGTGGTGAGAATTTCGGAAGGGTGGGAAAATCATGAAACTGGCATTTGATATCGCCCTTCGCTTTTTAAAATCCAGTAAGGGACAGACCGCGCTGATTGTATTAGGGATCGCTATTGGGGTGTCGGTGCAGATATTTATCGGGTCGCTGATCACCGGGCTCCAAAAAAGTCTGGTCGACAAAACAGTCGGAAGCGCACCACAGATTACCGTTTCGGCCAAAGAGGACGGTGATTATATTTTAGACTCTCAGACCGAAATCAAAGCAATCAAAGCCGCCAATCCAGCCGAAATAACAAACCTTGTCGCGGTTACCCAGGGACCGGCCATCTTAAAAACAACCGATCAGTCGACGACCGTTATTTTGAGAGGCTTTGCGTGGGATGATGCTCAGGGAATTTATAAAATAGCAGATCGGGTCGTTAAAGGAGAATTGGGCACAAATAAAAATGAGGTTATTATTGGAAAAGACCTTTCGGAAAACCTGAATGTTAAAATCGACGATACGATTGAAATGATTACCCCGACCGGTAAGACTGGTGAATTTTTGGTAACTGGTTTTTTTGATTTACAGGTAAAGTCTTTAAATGAATCATGGATTTTAACAAATGACGGTACGGCGCAGACATTTCTGGAAACCGGTGAAGGCGTATCACAGATCGAAATGCAGGTAAAGGATGTCTTTGCGGCGGGTGAAGTGGCAATGGCGGTGGAAAAACGCCTTAATAACGATAACTTAGTTGTGACAAACTGGAAAGAAGAGAATGCGGCGTTATTATCGGGGCTGTCAGGTCAAACCGCTTCAAGCTTGATGATTCAGGTTTTTGTACTGATATCAGTGGTACTGGGCATCGCCAGTGTCCTGGCCATCAGTGTTGTGCAGAAGTCCAGACAGATTGGGATATTAAAAGCCATGGGAATGCATAACCCCATAGCCAGTCTGGTTTTTTTATTTCAGGGATTTCTGCTGGGGATATTGGGAGCTTTTGTCGGTATCGGTTTGGGAATCGGACTGAGCTGGTCGTTTGCTACCTTTGTCACTAACCCCGATGGGTCTTCGTTAGTACCCTTCTATATAGACTGGTATTTTATTGGCATTTCAGCGGGAATTGCCGTTGCCGCTTCAACACTGGCGGCATTAATCCCAGCCATTCGCGTGTCTCAGCTGGATCCTATGGAGGTAATTAAAAATGGATAATTTTGTGGTTGAAGTCAAAGGCGTATCGAAGGTCTATGGCAAGGCAATTAAAACAGTTGCTCTTCATGAACTCGATCTGGGGTTTACTACGGGCTCATTCAATGCCATTATTGGCGAGTCCGGTAGTGGTAAAAGTACCCTCCTTAATATTATCGGAACCCTCGATCGTCCGACAAAAGGGGAAGTGATTATCAATGGCGTTTCCATTAGAAACATGTCAAAAAGACGCTTAGCTGATTTGCGAAACGAAACATTGGGTTTTGTGTTCCAGTTTCATTATCTGTTGCCGGAGTTTACCGCTCTGGAAAATGTCCTGATGCCTTACCGGATCGCTAATGGCAAGGCAGATAAAGAAAGTCAGAAAAGAGCCAAGCAAATACTGAATCTGGTCGGACTTGAAAAGGTGGAAAAGAATTTGGCAACAAATATGTCAGGGGGGCAACAGCAACGGACAGCCATTGCCAGGGCACTGATGAATCAGCCCAAAATCATGCTGGCTGACGAACCTACCGGTAATTTAGATTCGCAGACCACCGACAGTATTTATCAACTCTTCAGGAAGATCAATCAGGAACTGGGAACAACTTTTATCATCATCACCCACGATCGACGGGTTGCCGAAAAAGCAGACCGCATTGTTGAAATTTTGGATGGCCGAATTTCTTTGGACATTGTTAAATGAGGCAGTCGTTCAGCATTAAATAATCCTCCAAATAATTCAGGTATAAAATAATAGGGTCGATTATTTAATGCTTTCATTGATTTTGATAATTATTACTGGTAATCATGTCGATCATCGTATAAAATAGGGAAATAGACATTTTGAAGCGTGAAACTAGGGGAAAATCAATGAAAAAAATTATGATTGTACGTCCCAATGATTTTGTGGATATTGCCATAGAAATTCCGGGAATCATGACAGATGTAAAATACTATACGGGAGATAACTTTGTGGGTGAAAGAATCAACGGTTATGAAGCCCCCATCATTTTATTAACCGAAAAAGCGACTATCGCATTGGGGAGAGTTCAAAAACAACTTTTGGAAGAAGGGTTTGGATTAAAAGTTTTTGACGGGTATCGTCCCAAGCGGGCAGTGGATCATTTTGTTCGCTGGGGAAAGTTGGAAGAAGATGAGAAAACCAAAAGCGTTTATTATCCGGATAAGACGCGACAGGAAATTTTCGATGGTGGCTTTATCGCCCCGGAATCTTCTCATACCCGGGGCAGTACAGTGGATCTGACGGTGGTAAACATCGAAACAGGGATCGAAATTGATATGGGTGGAGTGTTTGATTATTTTTCCGAGGTCTCTTACAGCGATTATGATCATCTCACCCTGGAACAAAGTAAAAACCGGGTTCAGCTCCGTTATCTGATGCGCTCAGAGGGGTTTGAACCGATGCAACAGGAGTGGTGGCACTTTACCCTTTCAGAAGAGCCATATCCCGAAACCTATTTTGACTTCCCGATTCAAGACTGAGCGGGCTTCGTTTTTAAGCAGCCATCAAATAAAAATAGTTGAATTTTCGGATGATCCTCTTTTAATCAGAAATATTGCATTTTATTAATGAATTGTCAAAAAAATGTGATATAATGATAAAATTAGAGAAAAATACGATACTATCAGGAAAGAAGTGAAAAAATGAGAAAAAGAAATAAAACACTCTTGATTGGATTAGGTGTGTTGTTCGTGATTTTCGCCATTTTATTATCACTGAACCAATTTTATATTGATTATCTTTGGTTTGTGGAAATGGGCTATACTGAAATTTTCTTTAAAGAACTGGTGACAAAAACACAAATAGGTATTCCAATCTTTATTGGATTGATACTGATTTTGTTTTTTTATTTAAAATTGCTTAATCGCATTTCCTCAAGGTACATCGGGAGTGTCCAGAAGGCAACGAAAAAACAAAATATCCTCGCAATTGGGGTGAGTGGCGTGGTCGCTTTTTTCCTGACCATTATGATCTCAGACCGGCTTTGGTACCAAATACTGGAATTCGTCAATCAGACTCAATTTAATTTGACAGATCCCATCTTCAACCAGGATCTGGCCCTTTATTTTTTTGGGCTGCCATTATACCAGGAAGTCTTTGCTATTTTTATCGGTTTCTTTGCGGTCATTGTCGTGTTAACATTTTTATATACGGCCTATATCCTCTATCAGGGTAAGAAAATCGAATTTAGCCGGGAACAGGATCTGGAATCCATTAAAGACAATGCCAAAGGGATTTTCAAATCCTATCTTGAGATTGCATCCCGGCAGATCGGCATTTTTTTAGGAGTGCTTTTTTTAATCCTGTCGATTGGCAGCTTTTTAGAAGCGTTTCAGTTGCTGTATTCCAATTCGGGGATCGTCTATGGCGCTGGTGCGGCAGATATAGATGTCGGACTGAAGGTCATCATTGTTAAAGGCGTTTTATGTTTGGTTCTGGCGGTCACATCCGTATTCGCCGGCTACAAGAAAAAATATCTATATATGGGTGTCGGACCGGTTCTTTTCATCGTTGTGATAATTCTCGGCGGCGCAGCCCAGGGAGTCTATGAATCACTGATTGTTATTCCTAACCAGTTTACAAAAGAAGAACAGTATATTGCCAATAACATTGAGTATACGCAACAGGCCTATGATTTAGCCAATGTTGAAACAAGAGAATTTTCAGGAACTCAGGAAATAACGGCAAAAGATATTAATGAAAATAAAATCACCATCGATAATATCCCAATTAACGATCAAATACCAACCCAGGAAATGTATAATTCTTTACAAGGGATCAGGAACTACTATCAGTTTTATGATGTTGATGTGGATCGCTATTTTGTCAATGGTGTCTACACCCAAGTGTTCCTGGGTGCCCGGGAAATGAACAATACCTTGTTACCCACTGAAGCGAAGACCTGGGTCAATCAGCACTTGAAGTATACCCATGGCTTTGGAACAGCGGTATCCCCGGTCAACAAAACAAACAATGTGGGACAGCCGGATCTGATTGTCAAAGACATTCCTCCAGTTACAGATGTGAGCGAACTGGTCATTGACGAACCCCGTATTTACTTCGGCGAAAATGACTATGGCTATGTTGTCACCAACTGTACGACAGCAGAGTTTGATTATCCTCAGGGTAATGATAATCAGGAGGTAACCTACACAGGGACAGCGGGGATCCAAATGTCTTTTATCAATAAACTGGCATTTGCTCTCTATCATGGGTCATCGGAACTGCTTTTGGCAAATGAAATTACAGATGACAGTAAGATGCTGATTCATCGCAATATTTCAGAAAGAGTCTCAACCATTGCCCCATTTTTAAGCTATGAAAGTGATCCTTACATGGTGATCGCAGAAGGCCGTTTGTATTGGATTGTTGATGCCTTCACGACCAGTGATCGCTACCCTTACTCCCAGCCTTTTGATAAGGCTGGTAATAATTATATCCGTAACTCAGTGAAGGTGGTTGTTGATGCCTATAATGGCGATGTTACCTTCTATAAGGTGGATAATGAACCGGTATTGGAAACCTATAGCAAGATATTCCCTGGATTTTTGAAAGATCTTTCAGAAATGCCGGAAGGAATTAAACAACATTTGCGGTATTCAAAAACCATGTTTGACGTTCAATCTGATGTTTATAAAACCTATCATATGTCAAACGCCAGAGTCTTCTATAATAAGGAAGATCAGTGGGAAACGGCAACCCAGTTTTATGAATCTGAAAAAGCTGAGGTACCGGTGGAATCGGCTTATACCATTATGGAACTGCCGGATCGCCAAGCAGAATTTATGCTGACAGTGCCCTTTACACCAAAAGATAAGGATAATATGATTGCCTGGCTGGCAGGGGTATCGGATGGCCCGGGTTATGGGCAGCTGATCCTGTATGAGTTTCCCAAACAGCAATTGGTTTATGGTCCGATGCAGATCGAACAGCGGATCGACCAGGATACCATCATTTCACCACAATTGACCCTTTTGGGGCAGCAGGGCTCTCGGGTTCTGCGGGGAAATCTGATGTCGATACCGATCGAAAATGCGATTATCTATGTCGAACCAATTTACATTCAAGCCGTAGGCGGAGAAAATAATCTACCGGAATTAAAAAAAGTAGTGGTGTGTTACCAGAATGAAATAGTTATGGCTGACTCCCTGGAGTTGGCGCTGGCACAGGTTTTTGACATCCAGGAATTACTGAGTAATAACCCACCGACTCAGAGCACCGGTAGCACTTCAACCAATGCAGAATTAGTGGTTAAAGCAAATGCCTTGTTCAAAGAAGCACAGGAAGCGCAAAAAGCCGGTAACTGGGCAGGGTATGGACAAAAAATAAGTGAGCTGGAACAGGTTCTGGCTCAGCTGCAGCAACTTTCTGGGGTAACTCAGTAGGATAAGATCATAAGTTTTTAAAAGCAGGAGGAAAAAATGCTCGATATAAAGCGCATCAGAGAAAATAAAGAAGAAGTTCAGGCCGGTTTGGACAAACGCGGTCAATACGATTTAAGCGTTGTTACCGCATTAGATGAAAAACGTCGGGAAACATTAGGTCAAGTTGAAGAAATGAAGAGCCGACAAAATGTGGTGTCCAAACAAATTCCGGTTTTAAAGAAAGAAAATAAGGATTGCACCGAGATTTTTGCCGAAATGAAGGAGCTGTCAAACACGATTAAAGATCTTGATGCAGAAGTCAAAAAAATCGATGATGAGATCAAAATTCAGCTGTTAAATTTCCCGAATATTCCCAATCCCCAAGTCAAGGTTGGAAAAGACGACACCGATAATCTGGAAATCAGAAAGTGGGGCGAGCCCCGAAAATTTGATTTCGAGATCAAAGCCCATTGGGATATTGGAGTGGATCTGGACATCCTGGATTTTGAGCGCGCAGTCAAAATCACTGGCGCCCGATTCAGTATGTTCAAAGGTGAGGGAGCCCGATTGCAACGAGCTTTGATTAACTTTATGCTCTATACCCATTGTGAAGAACACCATTATACCGAAATCTCCCCACCATTTATGGTGAATCGGGAAAGTATGACCGGTACCGGACAGTTGCCAAAATTTGAAGACGATGCCTTTCATTTACCAAGTAAGGACTTCTTTCTGGTGCCAACCGCAGAGGTACCGGTAACCAATATTTATCGCGATGAAATATTGGGAGAAGAAGAATTACCCAAATATTTTACCGCCTATACCCCCTGTTTTAGACAAGAAGCCGGTTCAGCTGGCCGTGATACGCGGGGATTAATCCGTAATCATCAGTTTGACAAGGTGGAAATGGTTAAATTTGTTCATCCGGATCGATCTTACGAAGAACTGGAATCCTTAACAAACAATGCGGAAGATATTTTACAATTACTGGGGATCCCTTACCGGGTGGTTGAATTATGTACCGGAGATCTGGGCTTTAGTTCGGCCAAAACCTATGATATTGAAGTATGGATGCCAAGTTACAACCGCTATGTTGAGATCAGCTCTTGTTCGAATTTTGAAGACTACCAGGCCAGACGGGCAAATATTCGATTCAGAGATGGCAAAACCAAGAAAACCCGCTTTTTGCATACCCTCAATGGGTCGGGACTGGCAGTGGGCAGAACCTTTGCCGCTATTTTAGAAAATTACCAGCAAGCCGATGGATCAGTTATTGTTCCGGAAAAACTGGTGCACTACATGTGGGGAAAAACCGTTATCGGTATGTAAACCAACAAAATAATGTCAACTGAAAACAAAGCATAAAACAAAAAATAGAAAGAAAAAATGACACTCGTGATTGAGAATAAGAATCGTGTCAGATGGAGGAATATAATGAACATGAACGGAAAAGAATTAGTTATAACCGAGGATGGTTTTAATAACATAAAAAAAGAACTGGAATATTTAAAAACAGTTAAGCGCCACGAGGTCGCTGATCGGATTAAAACAGCCCGTGAGTTCGGGGATTTAAGTGAAAACGCCGAATATGATGAAGCCAAAAATGAACAGGGGTTTGTTGAGGGTCGAATTTCGGAGCTGGAACACAAGCTTAAAATAGCAGTTGTTATTGTGGAAAAAGATATTCATACCGAAGATGTGGGCGTTGGCAGCATCGTTAAAATTAAAAACCCATTACTGGACTTAGTCGCAGAATATAAAATTGTCGGATCGGCGGAATCTGATCCTAAAAACAACCGTATTTCAAATGAGTCTCCGATTGGGTCGGCTTTGCTGGGCGCAAAGGTAGGCGATACCGTGAAGGTGCAAATTCCTGACGGTGAAGCGGCATATCAAATTTTAGAAATACGTAGATAGGGGAGTAGACATTGACAACAGAAAATCTTAGCGAACTTCTAGAAATAAGAAGAGAAAAATTAAAGAATTTACAAGATGCCGGGAAGAATCCCTTTGAACAAACCAGTTTCAATGTAAGTGCCCATGCCCAAAAAGTTGAAGCGTCTTATGATGACTATGAAGAAAAAGAAGTGACCATGGCAGGCCGGATCATGTCCAAACGGGGCCAGGGAAAAGTATCCTTTTATGATCTACAGGACTCTACCGGAAGAATTCAATTATTCCTGAAAAAAGATGCCCTGCCAGATATATATGACGAAATAAAAACCTATGACATCGGCGACATCGTTGGGGTAAAAGGGGAAATCTTCAAAACTAAAATGGGTCAGATCTCAGTAAGAGTTTCAGAACTGACGTTACTGAGCAAATCGTTGCAGATTCTGCCGGAAAAATATCATGGTCTAAAAGATATGGAGCTTCGTTACCGACAGCGTTATGTTGATCTGATTGTAAATCCGGAAGTGAAGGATGTTTTCCAGAAACGATCACTGATTATGCGAAAAATACGGGAGTTTTATGACGCCCGAGATTTTATTGAAGTAGAAACACCGGTTCTTTCCAATTTGGCCGGCGGTGCCAATGCCAGACCTTTCATGACCCATCATAATGCCCTGGATATCACTTTGTACTGCCGAATTGCCCTGGAACTGCCACTCAAACGATTGATTGTTGGCGGTTTTGACAAGGTTTATGAAATGAGCCGGGTTTTTAGAAATGAAGGAATGGATGCCACCCACAACCCTGAATTCACATTACTGGAGTCTTATGAGGCATATGCGAACTATGATGCCCTAATGATAATGATCGAGGAACTCTATAGTTTCCTGGCCAAAGAAGTAAACAAATCCGAAACCGTTATTTATGGGGAAAAGGAAATCAGTCTGGCCGCTCCATTCAAACGGGCACGAATGGTCGATTTAGTCAAAGAACACACCAATGTCGATTTTGATGTCATGACCGATGTCGAAGTGGCCCGAGCCGCAGCCAAAGAACTGCATGTGGATGTGGATGGAAAAAATAGTGTCGGTGAAATTATGGCCGAAGTCTTTGATGAATTCGTTGAAGATAAACTCATCCAGCCAACCTTTGTGACCATGCACCCAGTAGAAATTTCACCACTTGCCAAGAAAGATCCCAAAGATCCGCGATACACGGAGCGATTTGAACTATACATAAATGGTGCCGAATGTGCTAACGCTTTTTCCGAGCTGAATGATCCCATCGATCAGAAAGAACGGTTTATGTCTCAGGTACAAAAGAAAACAGACGGTGATGACGAAGCACATCCTTACGATGCTGACTTTATCAATGCCCTGGAAGTGGGTCTGCCACCAACCGGCGGTTTAGGAATCGGAATTGATCGATTGGTGATGTTATTCACTAATCAGCACAGTATCAGAGACGTTATTCTTTTCCCGACAATGAAACCCATCGACTAATAACTCAATGAACAAGGAGCTCAAAGGCTTAGAATTTTGAGCTCCTTTACTTTACCGGAAAAAGATTGGGATTTAAAAATAAAATAATAAAACATTTTATTTATATGTTTAAACAATAATCATGAGGGTAAATAAGTAAAACCTGTCGGTAAAATAGTTGATTAACTGCTCTTAAAACCAGATAATTAGCGGATATCAGAGTCTTTTGGCTAATATCAAAGAAAAATGAGAAAACTTTCATAAACATGTTGACAGGAGGGGTGAAAGAGCGTATACTAATGAAGTTGTCTCGAACAGAGGCGGCGCACACACAGCTGAAACATTGAAATGAACTTAAAAGAATTTCAAAAAACAGCTTGACAACATGAAGAAACAACGATAT
>NZ_JAUSPS010000092.1 GCF_030652775.1 Acetobacterium sp.
GAATGCTGATTTTACAATAAATAGTTCGTGAAGTTCACACACTTTTAACCCTGCTAACTTAATTCCAACTCAGACAGAACATAAATCTATTTGTTGTTTTTTCAAAATTATGGTATTATGTTAGTGTGTAATAGTATTGTAATTTGCGATATGGAAGTGACTTATAACCGTATTGCTTTTAACATAAGTTTGTAATAATAAAAACTAAGTAACGGCTGGCAAACAAACCGGCACGAAAAAAGAAGGAGGACACGATGATTGGTGATTCGATAACCTCGGCCTTATATCAAAAAGCATTGGACGGTACCTGGCAAAGACAAAAGGCCACCAGCAATAATATTGCTAACTCTGAAACACCGGGATACAAAGCGATTAAAGTCAACTTTGAAGACTCATTAAAAGCAGAAATGAACAAGCTTCAAACGACAACCAATTCGAGTTCCACAGGTTTTCTTGATAAAATGGAAGGTATTCAGTCGATTAATGATTCTAGTATCAGTGTTTATGAAGGCGCCACGTCCAGTCGTCTGGATGAAAATAACGTCGATCTGGAAGCTGAAAACATTGATATGTCCAAGTCGGTATTGCAGTATTACTATCTGGTTCGTGGTGTCAGCGATTCTTATTCAAGATTTAAATATGCAGTAAACGGAGGGAAATAAATGAGTTTCTTAAGTTCTTTTAATATATCAGGCTCTGGCATGACAGCACAAAAGTACCGATTGGATATTATTGCTCAGAACATTGCCAATGCCCAAGTTACCCGAACCGAAAATGGCGAACCGTATCGGCGTAAAATGACGGTGCTCAGCAGTGTCAGTACCGGAACCTTTCAGGATGCCTTAAAAACAGCTACTGGGGTGGTACAAAAAGACGGAGTTCAGGTTGAGGCAGTAGTCGATGATCCGTCGGCTTTGGTACCGGTTTATGATCCGACTCATCCTGATGCCAATGCAGAGGGCTATGTGATGTACCCCAATGTCAATACCGCTCAGGAAATGACCGACGCCATGGGTGCCAGCCGGGCCTATGAAGCGAATGTGACGGCGTTTAATGCCACGAAATCAATTGTTCTAAAGGCTCTGGAAATTGGCCGATAAAAGGAGAAAATTATGTTTATAGTACCGATGAGTTCAATTATCAGCGGAGCCGGTGTTGGTTCCATTGCTGGAAACGCTGCAAATGCAGCAGCAGCAACAGAAACTGGCGTTGCCGGAGATTTTAAAAATATCATGCAGGATGTCATTAATAATGTCGAAGAAACGGAAGCGGCGACCAAGGTCGATGCCTATAATCTTTCAATTGGTAATATGGATGATATGCATACCATGATGATTAATACGGCAAAAGCCGATGTTGCGTTGCAAACCATGGTTCAACTCCGTAATAAGGTGTTGGAATCATATCAAACTGTTATGAACACAGGCTTGTAAATTTGAGTGTGTCGAAACAATATTTATGGAGAGTAGAGGATACCAATCAGAAAATTTATATTATTGGTAAGTATCCCTTATTTGAATGCACAGATTTAATAATCAGCACGGACATCAAATATTTTGGATGGATGAAAAAAGACGATGAATGAGAAAATTAAAGGCATTTTAGAAAAAATTAAAACCTTCTGGACCGGAACATCCAAAAAAGCCAAGATATTGATGATTGGCGGGGTGGTACTGGTCTTGTTGGTATCCATCGGATTGACAGCGCTTCTAAATAACAAACAGTACGTGCCGCTTTTTGACGATCTGACCCAGGCTGAAACCACTGAAATTATGGCTGCTCTGACTGAGATGGAAGCGGACGTCAAGCTTGATGCCGGTGGCAATATTATGGTGCCAAAAGCGAATGAAGCACAGATCCGAATGAAGCTGGCGACAGCAGGTTACCCTAAAAATGGCTTGAGCTATTATGTTATCCAGGATAACAGTAGTATGCTTTCCACGGACTACGAACGTAAACAATACGAAAACATGCAATTGCAGGAACGAATCGGCGCCAGTATTAAGACCCTGGAAGGCGTCAAGGATGCCATTGTAACCATTTCGGTGCCAACTGAAAATGTTTTTTATTTACAGGAAACAGAGGCGACTACCGCATCCGTTATTATTCATTTAGAGCCAGGGGCGACCTTAACAAAAGAACAGATTTCGGGAATTCAGAATCTGGTGGCCAAATCCGTGGCCGGTCTGAGTACTGATAATATTGCCTTAACCGATGGTAATGGAAATGATCTGGTCAATAATATGGCGGCCGCCAATGGTGGTGAGTCCAAGATGAAACTGACCAAGGCCATTGAAAATGATCTGACCCAAAAAGTGAACAATGTTTTAGATGGACCGTATGATCCTGATCAATATAAGGTATCGGTAACGGCAACGCTTAATACCGATGCCGTTAAGCAGGAAGCAACGGTCTATACACCTTCTCCGGATGGTGATAATTCTGGGGTCATTAATCAGGAATCTTCCAGTCTGGCGATTGCCAATGAGGATGGAACAGTTGGCGGTGTTGCCGGAACGACCGGGAACACGGATGTAACAACCTATGCCCAAAATGCCTTAACGAATGGTGGCGTGGTCACCGGGATCAATCAAAACACCACTTATTCGGTGAGCCAGGAAATAACCCAAACGGAAAAACTGGATCCAGCCATCGATACCGTGTCGATCGGGATTGCGATTAATGATCCGGCGATGACCCCGGTCGCCCGGGAAAACCTGGTGCAACTGGTGGCCTTTGCAGCTGGGGTAACTCCCCAGAGCGTCACGGTGCGTAACTTTGAATTTGTTCAGGCGGAAGAGGAACCCGTCGTTGAACCAATCTTTACCACCGAACGGCTGTTGGTATTTGGCGGAATCGGCGCTGGCGTATTATTGCTGCTGTTGATATTGCTGTTTGTGCTGACCCGGGGCAAAAAGAAAAAAGCCGATGGCAAAGCTAAGAAAAAGGGTAAACGCGGTAAAAAAGGCATTGAAGAAGCATTTGCTGGAGATGAAGATACCGAAACAGATGCCCTATTTGGTGCTATGGCAGCTGATCGCATGGAACCGATTGAACCGATTCATCCCCTAAAAGATGATAAAAAGGAGAAAATCAAAGAGTTTGCAACCACCAATCCAGAAATTGCGGCTCAGTTATTTAAATCCTGGCTTAAGAATGAAAGTGAATAGATAAGAATCGATGAAGGAAGTTGACAAATATGGACGTTACCCTAACACCAAGACAAAAGGCAGCCCAGGTGGTTATTTCTCTGGGTGCAGATATTGCTTCCAGCATTTATAAACACTTACAGGAAGAAGAAATTGAGATTTTAACCTATGAGATTACCCGCCAGGAAAGTGTTCCGCCGGAGGTTGCCGATCAGGTTATTGATGAATTTTATGGTCTTTGTGTAGCTCAGAAGGTCTACATCGAAGGCGGTGTTAATTATGCCCGAAATGTTCTTGAAAAGGCGTTTGGGGTTCAGCAGGGTAGTGCCCTTTTAGAGCGGGTCACAAAAACGCTGCGGACAAAAGCTTTTGAGTTTATTCGCAAGGCGGATTACAAAAATTTAATGAACATGATTGTGAATGAACATCCCCAGACAATCGCCCTGGTTTTGTCTTATGCCAGAGCTGATCAGGCATCTGCGATTATTTCTGAACTGCCCAAGAGTATCCGGGTGGAAGTAGTTGAACGGATTGCCCGGATGGATCGGACCTCACCGGAGATTATCAGACAGGTTGAAACCATTCTGGAACGTAAATTTGAGTCGGTTGTATCCTTTGATTTACTGGAAGTTGGCGGGATCAACTATATTGCTGAAATCATGAACAACATTGATCGTGGTACTGAAAAATACATCTTTGACGAACTCAGTAAAAATGATGCCAAACTGTCCGAAGAAATCAGGAAACGGATGTTTGTCTTTGAAGATATTGTTATTCTCGATTCGATGTCAATTCAACGCTTTTTACAGGAAATTGACACCAAAGAAATGTCGGTTGCCCTTAAGGGGGCAAACAAATCTGTTGCCGATATAATCTTTGCTAATATGTCGCAACGGATGGGTGACACGGTCAAGAGTGAGATGGAATTCCTGCATAATGTCAGAGTTCGCGATGTAGAAGAAGCGCAGCAGAAGATCGTTTCGGTCATCAGAAGACTGGAAGAAGAGGGCGAAATTGTAACATCTAAGGGTGGAAAGGACGAGATCATTGTCTAGTATTGTAAAAGCGAAGTGGGTTTCTCAAATTGCTGTACCAGCCGTAATGCCGGTTGCAGTTCAGTCTGAAGCGGAAGTTGACAGTGATGGTCAAGCAATCCCAAACGAAGAAAGTACTGAAAATAGCATTGACCATGATGAGAGCGTCGAGGCTATGCATGCAGCCAATGAGCTGATGAAAGAAGCCATCCGAGCCAGCCAGGAGATTAAAGAAAAATCTCAGGAAACCGGCTATCAGGAAGGCTTTTCTCAGGGCTATGCAACTGGCCATGAAGAAGGCTTGCAGGATGGTACCCGGGAAGGTTTCCAGGCCGGACTTAGAGAAGGCCTAAACGAAGGCACGGCCCAGGCGGCGGTCGAGATTGAAAACAAACTGCAGGAAATAAATGAGATGCTTGAAGTGATCAATAGTGAACGTCAACGGGCGCTTGATAATCAGGCACAGGAATTGTTGGATATCGCCTTTGAAATTGCCAAAAAAATTATGAAACATCAGGTTCAGGAAGATCAGGATCTGTTCTTGAAGTTCTTTGATGAGGTCATTCACGGCGATGAAGAAGATCTCAAAATTTATTTATCTGAGAACCAGAAAACCCTGGATCTCCATATTAACAAGGAAATGTCAGAAAAACTCAAAAAGCTGGCAAAAAAAACCAAGGTGATTATCCTTAAGGATGAGGATAAAATCCTGGTGGAAACCAATGATTCTGTTATTGATATGAGTCTGCCGGTACAATTGGATCAATTGGAGAAAGCCATCGAACAGAGTTCGTAACTGGAGGCGAAAATATGAATACATCTGAGATTTGCAAAGCCATTCAACGGGCAGAGACCTATCATTATTTTGGCAAGATCGAAAAAGTCGTGGGCATGATGATTGAATCAGTGGGACCAGAATGCAGTATTGGTGATTTGTGTAAGATCTTTGATCAAAATGCAGACCACTTTATTTTAGCTGAAGTGGTTGGCTTTCGGGGCAATAAGGTGTTATTAATGCCTTATGAAGAGCCCGATGGCATCAGCTTTGGCAATATTGTCGAACCTACCGGCTCATCGCTAAAGATTGGCGTGTCGGATAATATGATTGGTCGGGTTGTCAATGCCATGGGCGAACCGATTGATGGTGGCGGACCGATCGAAAACACCACGCCATACGAGATCCAAAGTGCTGGGGCAAATCCCTTTTCACGACCATGTATTGACGATATCCTGGAATTTGGGGTAAAGGCAATAGATGGTTTATTGACGATTGGTAAGGGACAGAGAATGGGAATCTTTGCCGGCAGCGGCGTTGGTAAAAGTACCCTGATGGGGATGATTGCCAGAAATGTGAAGACCCAGGTTAATGTGATCGCCCTGGTTGGCGAACGAGGCCGGGAGGTGCGCCAGTTTCTGGAAAATGATTTAGGTCAGGAAGGCCTGGAACGGTCAGTGATTGTGGTAGCCACTTCGGATCAGCCGCCGATGCAGCGAATGAAGTGCGCCTTAACAGCCACCACCATTGCCGAATATTTTAAGGATCAGGGCAATGATGTCTTATTGATGATGGATTCCCTGACCCGGTTTGCGATGGCCCAGCGGGAAATCGGTCTGGCCACTGGGGAACCGCCGGTAGCCCGGGGCTACACCCCCTCCATCTATGCGATGATGCCAAAGCTGCTGGAACGCAGCGGGAATTTTGAAACCGGCTCGATAACCGGTATCTATACGGTTCTGGTTGAAGGGGATGATATGAATGAACCGGTCGCCGATACGGTTCGTGGGATTATTGACGGCCATATTGTGCTGTCCCGTAAAATTGCGGCCAGAAACCATTATCCGGCCATTGATGTGCTCAACAGTGTCAGCCGATTGATGTCGAACATCGTCAGCAAAGATCAGATGGAAGCGGCTTCTTCGATGCGTAATATGATGTCGGTCTATGATAGCAATTACGATCTGGTCAGCATTGGCGCTTACAAAAGCGGAACCAATCCGTCACTGGATATTGCCATCAAAAAAATCGGTGGGATCAATAAATTTTTGCAACAAAAGATTGACGAAAAGTGTTTCTATGATAACAGCGTTGATGACATGAAGAAGGCTGTCTTATGAAAAAATTCCAATTCCATCTAGGAAAGCTCCTTTCTTACAAAGATCAAAATCTGGAAAATGAAATGATGATATTAGGCGGGCTGACCAGGCAGTTGAGCGATGAAATGGACAAACAGCTGGATCTGGAAGACCAGCAGGACAAATGTCAGAAAAACTATGAACGGGATATGGCGGCTTCCATCACCCCGACAGCCTGTCAGGTGTATATTCACTACATGTCTTTTTTAAAAGAACAGATCAAAATTGTTGAAAAAAGAATAGATGAGATTACTGAAAAAATCGACATTCAGATTGAAGTGGTGAAGAATTTAAAACTGGAAACCCGATCGCTGGAAATTGTTAAAGAAAATAGATATGATGAATATAAAAAAGAAATCGTCAAAGAAAACGAAAAAGAGATGGAAGAATTTATTACCACCAGTAAAATTATGAAGGATGGATCCTGATTATCGGGAGAAGTCAAATAACAGAAAGAGGTGTTAAGATGAGATACGATACAATTATCGTGGGTGCCGGACCAGCCGGTCTAGCTGCCGGGATCTATGCGGCGCGGGGGACGCTGAAGGTGCTGATTATTGAAAAAGGCGGCATCGGCGGACAGATTGCGACCAGTTGGGAGATCGAAAACTATCCCGGTTCTCCACCTGACAGTACCGGCCCCGGTTTAACCGAGCGGATGCGCCAGCAATGTGAAGAATTCGGGGTCGAGTTTGCGACCCGAACTTATATCAGATCGCAGCAAACAGAAACCGGCTTTATCATCGAAACTGATTCCGGCAAGCTGGAAACGCAAACCATTATTATGGCAACCGGCGCTGAACCTAAACTCATTGGTTGTAAAGGTGAAATGGAACTGCGCGGGATGGGCGTTTCTTATTGTGCCACCTGCGATGCCAATTTCTTTAAAGGCTTAAAGGTCGCTGTTATCGGCGGCGGCGATACAGCTTTGGAAGAAGCCTTATATCTGACTAAATTCGCTAGTGAAATTATCATTATCCATCGTCGGGATGAACTCCGGGGCGCCAAAATTCTGCAGCAGCGCATTCAGGAAAATGATAAAATATCGATGATGTTAAGCTCCGTGGTTGAAGAAATTAAAGGTAATGGTCAGGTCGAAAGTATCATGGTAAAAAATGTCGGTTCAGGTGATGTGACTGAAGTACCAGTTGAAGGTGTTTTCGTTTTTGTCGGTCAGAAACCAAATTCCGAAGCCTTTGTGGGTCAGCTGGAACGGGATGCCCGGGATTATCTGATCACCGACGATGAAATGCGCACCAACATCCCAGGGATCTTTGCCGCTGGCGATATCCGCCGCAAATCGTTGCGACAGGTTGTCACAGCCACCGCCGATGGTGCTATTGCAGCAGTAAATGTGATCAAATACATTGAAGAACTCAACTAGATTGTGATATGATTAGGACTAACGGAAGTTAGTCTTTTTTTGATGTAGAAATAAAAAATAATCAGGTGAAATATGAATATCAAATTTGATTTAAATATAACCCAAACGCAGAAACTGATCATGACTCAGGAAATGCGTCAGTCGATTGAGATTCTTCAGCTGACAGCGATGGAACTCAGTGGTCTAATCGAGACTGAAATTATGGAAAATCCGGTGCTGGAATTTAATGAGGTGTCGATTAAAGAGGTAGTGCCCATCGATGAGGTAGGCGGACCGCTGAAGGGGGAACTGATTAAAGAAGAACCGGTTGTGGAGCAGCCGCCCAAGGATGAAATCCAATGGGATGAGTATTTTCACAGCATGGAAAATTCCGATTATCGGGGCCAGGTGCAGTCAGGTGGCGACACCGATGACGAATACGGTTTTGAAAAATTCACATCCCAGGAGAAAACCCTTAACGAATATCTGCATTTTCAATTTAATATGCTGGAAAAAAAGCTTAGCGACAGGGAAAAACTGATTGGTGAATATTTGATTGATTGTATCGATGATAACGGTTACCTGATCGTCGACATCGATTATATCAAAAATATTTTAGATGTTGATGAAGAAAGTATTCAAAAATTGATTAAAATCATCCAGGGATTTGATCCCAGTGGGGTGGGGTGTCGAAATATTGAAGAGTGTTTGCTGATTCAATTGCGTCAGATGGGGTATGATGATGAAGAAGTGTATCTGGACATTGTCAAAAACCACCTGATCGATTTGGCTGATAACCAATTCAAACGGATCGCCCAGGATACCGGCTTAACAATTGAGGACGTTTATGAATTTAAAGAGGTGATCAAAACCCTGGAACCAAAACCCGGCCGGGAATTTTCCTGTTCAGAACGAGTATCCTATGTAATCCCTGACGGGAGCATTGAAATTATCAACGGCGAGCTAGTCGTAAGGGTTAATGATGTGTCGGCACCCCGGCTGCGGATTAATAATTACTATAAGGGGCTGCTGAAAAATCCGGATAAAAATGATGAAACCAAGCTCTATCTGGAAAAAAAACTGGACAGCGCCGCTTTTCTGATCAAAAGTATTGAACAGCGGCGGGATACCATCAAAAAAGTGATCACCGCCATTGCTGAGTCGCAGCGGGGATTTTTCTTTGAAGGAGTGGGTGATCTGCGTCCCTTGACCCTTAAAACAATCGCCGATACCATCGAAGTCCATGAGTCCACGGTCAGTCGAGCGATTCGCGGAAAGTACATTCAAACGCCTAAGGGCACCTTTGCTCTGAAGTTTTTCTTTAAGCGGGGCTACACCCAGGGCGAAGAAGACCGCTCTTCGGATGCCATCAAACGCTATATTAAGGAATTAATCGAACAGGAAGATAAGAAAAAGCCGCTGAGTGATCAGAAGCTATCAGAATTATTGCAGGAGAAAAATCTGGATGTAGCCAGGCGAACGGTAGCTAAATATCGGGAAGCACTTTTGATCCAGCCTTCCTCCAAACGAAAAGAATACCGTTAAGACCATTACCACCGACTAATTACAGTCAAATTATAGTGAATACCTAGCTGATCACGAAAAATTGGGTCTGGGATTTTCTTTTAGGTTTTGGTCTTTTTTAACTTGTTTTTAAATTAAAGATGGGGTATAATGATTTTGTCCCAGTGGGACAAAAGTGAGCATGTATCCGAAAGAAGGGTGATTCTGTGTCAAATCAATTAAAAATCAGTAAGGAAGTCATTGAACTTCAACAGCTTGTCGCTCCGGAAGTGAATCGTCTCATTGAAATGCGTTACAATATTTTGTCAACCATCAGCAGTGAGCAGCCCATCGGACGGAGAAATCTTGCCTTTGTTCTCGATATGAGCGAGCGTCAGGTTCGCAATGAAATCGATTTTTTTCAAACCCAAAAGCTTGTTTCAGTGGAACGGCAGGGGGTCGTGATCACCGATGCGGGTAAGGCAGCGCTGATCCAGTTAAAGGGTTTGCTTTATACCTACAACGGCCTGGAACAATTGGAAAAAGAGCTGATGGATCGTCTCCATCTCAAACGGGTGATTATTTGTCCCGGAGACATGGATATGAATTATGAAGTCTTGCGATTTATGGGACGTTCCGGAGCAAAATATGTTTTGTCAGTGATGAAATATAAAGATACCCTGGCACTGACTGGCGGAAGCTGTACCGCAGCCGTAGCCGATGAAATGCGGGAAGCCTTTTATCCCGACGTATACGTCATTCCCGCCCGCGGCGGGATCGGAAAAAGCCATTCCACGCAAGCTAACAACGTGGTGGCCGAAATGGGTCTAAAGCTCCATTCAAATTATGAGCTCCTCCATTTGCCGGATAATATCGATCAACGACTATTGGAAGCATTAAAAGATTATCCGGAAATAAAAAGGGTATTCAATAAGATGGACAACATCGATATTTTTATCTTCGGACTGGGTCGAGCCGATGTGCTGGCCGACTGGCGGAATCTGGCAACTGCCGATAAACGGAAAATTTTGGAACAAGGAGCTGTGTCGGAAGCTTTTGGACATTACTTTGATATTAATGGCCAGGTTATTTCACCATCAAGTACGATTGGCATCGGGATCGACAATTTCAAAAAAATACCCCATGTCATTGCAGTAGCTGGCGGGGTCACCAAGGCTGAGTCGATTATTTCGATCAGTCGGATTCGTGAAAACATTGTCCTGATCACCGATGAAAGCGCAGCCAGAGAAATATTAAGAAAATTGCAAACCATGTCAGACACAAAATAGTGCGTGTTTGACTGAGTATAGATTTTAGTAAACATTATTTTAAGGAGGCAGATAATATGTCTGTAAAAGTAGCAATTAATGGTTTTGGAAGAATTGGTCGTTTAGCATTCAGATTAATGGCAGATAACCCGGCATTTGATGTTGTGGCTATCAATGATTTAACCGATGCAAAAACCTTAGCGTACCTATTAAAATATGATAGCGCTCAGGGGAAATTTAAGCAAGATGCCATCGAAATCAAAGATGATACAATTGTAGTTGATGGGAAAGCCATCAAAATTTTTGCTGAAAGAGATCCTGAAAACCTGCCCTGGGGCAGTATTGGCGTCGATGTTGTGATTGAATCGACTGGTTTCTTCACTGATAAAGACGGTGCAGGCAAACACATCAAAGCTGGCGCAAAAAAAGTTATTGTTTCTGCTCCTGCCAAAGGTGATGTTAAAACCATCGTATTTAATGTTAACGAAGATATTCTGGATGGTACCGAAACAGTGATCAGTGGTGCTTCCTGTACAACTAACTGTTTAGCACCAGTTGCCAAAGTATTAAACGACAGCTTTGGTTTAGTCAGCGGGTTAATGACTACCGTTCATGCCTACACCAATGACCAGGCAACTCTGGATGCACCGCATAAAGATTTACGACGAGGCCGTACCGCCGCTCAAAATATCGTTCCGACTTCTACCGGTGCTGCTGCCGCAGTTGGCAAGGTATTGCCAGCCCTGAATGGTAAACTGGACGGATTTGCTCTGCGTGTGCCTGTCATCACTGGCTCGCTGGTTGACTTAACCTGCGTGCTGGAAAAAGACGTTACCGCCGATGAAATCAATGCCGCCGTTAAAGCAGCTGCCAACGAATCACTGGGATACAATGAAGAACAGATTGTTTCCACCGACATCATTGGCATGTCCTTCGGATCATTATTTGATGCCACATTAACCCGAGTTATGAATGTTGAAGGTGGAAAACAACAGGTTAAGATCATCGCCTGGTACGATAATGAAATGTCCTACACTGCTCAATTAGTCCGTTTAGCAGAGTATGTTGCCACAAAATTTTAGTCACCTAAATAACTTAAAAAAATAATTAAATAACCTACAAAAAACTTTTCAGAAGCTTATGCAAAAACATTGCAAAAGCTTCTGAAATTGTTTATAAGAAAATTAAAAAACAACCGTTTAGGAATAAAACAAAAAGCAGTACCGACAATTGTTACATCATGTTGTATGCATCGGGGCGGACACGGCAGCGCCTGTCCGAGGCCGCAGCATACAACAGATTAACAATTGGTCGGTACGGTAGCTTGCGATAACTGAATCTATAAACCGAGAGGATAAGAAGATGAGTAAAAAAACAGTATCTGATATCGATTTAAAAGGAAAAAAAGTTTTAATGCGGGCAGACTTTAATGTGCCATTGGATGAAAACGGCGTCATTACCGATGAAACCCGGATCACAGCAGCATTGCCAACGATTAATTATATTCTGGAGCAGGGAGGATCACTGATTTTAATGTCGCATATGGGTCGACCCAAAAATCAGCCGAACCCTAAATATTCGCTGGAACCAGTCGCAAAAAAACTGTCTGAATTACTGAAAAAAGAAGTGATTTTCAATGATGACGGAGCAGTTACTGGCTCGGTCACCGTTGCAGCTGCAGCGGGTCTAAAACCAGGCGACGTACTGTTACTTCAAAACACCCGTTTCCGGGGCGAAGAAGAGAAGAATGACCATGGCTTTTCCAAAGAGCTGGCTGACCTGGGCGATGTTTTTGTCAACGATGCCTTTGGAACCGCTCACCGTGCCCATGCATCAACCGTCGGGATTGCTGAATTTTTACCCGGCGTTTCCGGCTTCCTGATTCAGAAAGAACTGGATTTTATGGGAAAAGCTCTGGAAAAACCGGAACGCCCCTTTGTCGCCATCCTGGGCGGCTCAAAAGTTTCAGACAAGATTGGGGTGATCAACAATCTGCTGGAAAAGGTCGATACTTTGATCATCGGTGGCGGAATGGCCTTCACCTTCCTGAAAGCCCAAGGTTATGAAATTGGAAAATCCCTGCTGGAAGAAGATAAAATGGAACTGGCAAATGAGTTAGTTACTAAAGCCAAAGCAAAAGGGGTTAACCTGCTATTGCCAGTGGATGTCGTTGCCGCCGAAACCTTTGCCGCCGATGCCCCATTTGTGGTGGTGGATATCAATGCCATCCCTGCTAATTCATTGGGACTGGATATCGGCCCGGTAACCGCAGCCACCTTTACTAAAGCAATTCTGGGCGCCAAAACAGTGATCTGGAACGGCCCGATGGGCGTATTTGAAATGCCAGCCTTTGCTAAAGGAACAGAAGCAGTGGCAAAAGCGATGTCGGATTCGGATGCGATTACCATCATCGGCGGCGGAGACTCTGCCGCTGCGGTTAAAATCCTCGGCTACGAAGATGGTATGAGTCATATTTCCACCGGCGGCGGCGCCTCACTGGAATTTCTCGAAGGAAAAAAACTGCCCGGTATTGAAATCTTACAGGATAAATAGAAGGAGAATATGATGAGAAAACCAATTATTGCTGGAAACTGGAAAATGAATAATGATATTTTTGAAACTGAAAAATTGATGAACACGCTGTTGCCATTGGTGGCAGGCGCAGAAGCCGAAGTGGTTTTTTGTCCCACCTATTTAGGTTTACAAAAAGCCGTAGAAATGGCCAAAGATTCTAATGTTGGCATTGGCGCTCAAAATATGCACTTTGAAAAAAATGGTGCCTTCACTGGAGAAATTTCCGGCGAAATGCTGCAAGCGATTGGCGTCAAATATGTCTTGATCGGCCACTCGGAAAGACGGGAGTATTTTAACGAAACTGACGAAAATGTCAATAAAAAAGCCATTAAAGCCTTGGCTCTGGGAATCACCCCAATCGTTTGCTGCGGCGAAACCCTGGCAGAACGAGAAAGCGGAAAAGCCGAAGCTAAGGTGGTTGGTCAGATGGAAGCCGGTCTCAATGGCATTGCCGACATCACCAAGGTCGTCGTCGCCTACGAACCGATCTGGGCGATCGGCACTGGCAAAACAGCCAGCAAAGAAGAAGCCAACGAAGCCTGCGGCTGGGTACGCCAAACCATCGCCAAAATGTTTGGTGAAGACGCCGCCCAAAAAGTCCGCATTCAATACGGCGGCTCCGTCAATCCGGAAAACGTTAAAGACCTGATGGCCATGGACAACATCGACGGCGCCCTGGTCGGTGGCGCCGCCCTAAAACCAACATTCTCGGAGATTGTGAAATTTTAATTTTATTCTTATTTCAAGAATAAAAGAGAAGATTAGTTAATTACCAACAATAAGATAAATAAAAAATCGAACAATGGTTGCTTTGATGTCAGTTTCACAAACAATTTTGTAACGTGTAGGCGAACAGTCGATAGACTGTACGACGTACAGTGTAGAAATTGTTTCGTGCAAACTGGCAGCGAAGCTCACGGTAGTTTTGTTATGGATCTTAATCAATATTTGACCGAAAGGTGTGATCATATGAATAAAAATTTAACTGCCCTGATTATTCTGGATGGCTACGGCTTTACCAGATGTACTGAGGGCAACGCCGTTGAACAGGCCCAAACACCGTTTCTGGACACTATCTCCCAGGTCTATCCCCATACCCTAATCACCGCCAGTGGCCTTGGCGTTGGTCTGCCCGAAGGTCAGATGGGTAATTCTGAGGTTGGCCATTTAAATCTGGGGGCTGGCCGGATCGTCTATCAGGAACTGACCCGGATTACCAAATCCATCGAAGATGGCGATTTTTTTACTAACCCCGCCTTCCTAGCTGGTATTCGCTCAGCCAAAGAAAACGATGGTGCGCTGCACCTGATGGGCTTATTGTCCGATGGTGGGGTTCACAGCCATGAATGCCATCTTTACGCATTACTGAACCTGGCCAAAAAACAGGGCTTAAAACGGGTCTATGTCCACTGTCTGATGGATGGCCGGGATACCGCCCCTGACAGCGGGATTGGCCATATCAAATCGTTGGAAGCTAAGATGGCTCAATTGGGAGTGGGGAAAATCGCCACTGTCATGGGTCGTTACTATGCCATGGATCGTGACAATCGCTGGGATCGGGTCGAAAAAGCCTATGATGCCATGACGATGGGAGCCGGCAATCACGCCGCATCGGCTCGGCAAGTCATGGAAGAAACCTATGCGGCGAAGATCACCGATGAATTCGTCCTGCCAACCATCATTGATACCGACGAAGACAAAGCGATCAAATCCAACGACACGATTATCTTTTTTAATTTCCGTCCCGACCGGGCCAGGGAATTAACCCGCGCCTTTATCGATCCGGAGTTTAAGGAATTTAAGCGCAAAACCGGCTTTCTGGGTTTGAATTTTGTCACCATGACCCAATATGATAAATCCTTTGAAAATGTCTCGATCGCCTATAAACCGGTGACCATCGAAAATACCCTAGGCGAATATCTCAGCAATCTCGGCATCCCGCAGCTGCGTATTGCCGAAACCGAAAAGTATGCTCATGTGACCTATTTCTTCAATGGTGGCCTGGAAAAGCAATATCCGATGGAAGATCGGATTCTGGTGCCTTCGCCCCACGTGGCAACCTATGATCTGCAGCCGGAGATGAGTGCTTATGAGGTGACGGATAAAGCTGTGGCAGCGGTAGATAGCGAAAAATATCAGCTGATGATCCTCAATTTTGCCAATGCCGATATGGTTGGCCACACCGGCATTTTCGAAGCCGCTGAGCAAGCCGTTCAGGTGGTTGATACATGTGCGAAAAAAGTCATTACGGCGATTCTGGAAAAAGGCGGCAAGGTGATTGTCACCGCCGATCATGGCAATGCTGAAAAAATGATCGACTATCAAACCCATATGCCGTTTACCGCCCATACCTCCAATCAGGTCAAGTGCATTCTCCTCGGTGCTGGCAATGTGACCCTGAGAGATGATGGCCGGCTGGCCGATGTCGCTCCCACCTTACTGGATTTGATGGGACTGCCCAAACCGGTCGAAATGACTGGTGAAACGCTAATTAAGGCCGAATAAAGTAAAAATACAAAAGCTGTGACCGTTTACATAGGAAAAGTCTCGACTGAGACTTTTTTTATGATTGAAAATGTTTTTTGGTTATGATATTATAACGTGCACGATTATTTACGGAGGTGATACTAATGAAAGAAGCTTTACTGGTCGTTTTAATAATTTCCAGCCTGGTTCTTGTTGCTGCGATACTTCTGTCGCCAGGAAAAACAGCAGGGATGTCAGGAGCCATCGCAGGTGGTGCTGAGACCTTATTTGGAAAGAAAAAAGCAAAGGGATTTGAAGGTGTTTTAGAAAAAGCAACCAAAATCTCCGGCGTTTTATTCATGTTGTCGGCATTCGTTTATTCAATCGTATAATAACAGGCATCTGATTTAGAGAGATGCAAAAACTTACAGGGGGAAATTGAGAATGGAATTATTGTTTCTGGCTCCAGCTATTGGAGTCGTGGCGTTGCTTGTTGCGCTTATTTTTGCAAAACGCGTAACTGCAGTTGACGCCGGTACAGACAGAATGAAAGAGATCGCGGGATATATCCACGAAGGTGCCATGGCATTCTTAAAACGTGAGTATAAAATGATCGCAATTTTTGTCGCTGTCTTATTTGTTATTTTAACCGTTACACCTGGTTTAGGCTTAACAACCGCAATATGTTTCCTGGTTGGGGCTATTTTTTCAATCCTGGCCGGATTCTTCGGTATGCAGGTAGCCACTAAAGCCAACGTCAGAACTGCCAATGCAGCTGCGCAAAGCGGGATGAACAAAGCCCTTTCAGTGGCTTTTTCCGGTGGTGCTGTTATGGGTATGTGTGTTGTTGGACTGGGCTTACTGGGCGTCAGCGTCCTGTACTTATTATTTGGTGATGTGACCATTGTAACCGGTTTTGGTCTGGGTGCATCTTCGATTGCGCTGTTTGGTCGTGTTGGTGGTGGTATCTATACCAAAGCTGCCGATGTCGGCGCTGACCTGGTTGGTAAGGTTGAAGCTGGTATTCCCGAAGATGATCCCCGTAACCCCGCTGTTATCGCTGATAACGTTGGTGATAACGTCGGTGATGTTGCTGGGATGGGTTCGGATTTATTTGAGTCTTATGTTGGCTCAATTATCTCAGCCATTACCTTAGGCGTACTTGTTCTTGATGGTTATAATGGGATCTTATTCCCAATGCTTTTAGCAGCAACCGGTATTTTTGCTTCAATCATCGGGACATTCTTTGTTCGTGGTAAAGAAGGTTCAAACCCGCAACGAGCGCTGGACATGGGTACCTATGTCAGTGGTATTCTGGTTGTTGTTGCTTCTTTCTTTTTATCTAACTACTTTACAGGCGGATATTCAGCATTTATTGCGATTGTCGCCGGTTTGGCAGTCGGTATTGTTATTGGTAAATTAACCGAATATTATACATCAGAACATTATAAACCAGTTCAACACATTGCTCAGCAATCAGAAACTGGAGCGGCTACCACCATTATCAGTGGTCTAGCTGTCGGGATGAAATCAACGATGTTCCCGATTTTAGCGATGTCAGTCGCAATTTTCGTTGCTTATGCAGCTTTCGGCCTTTTCGGTATTGCTTTAGCAGCGGTCGGAATGCTTTCTACCTGCGGGATGACCATTGCCGTTGATGCTTACGGTCCAATTGCCGATAATGCTGGCGGGATTGCGGAAATGGCCGAAATGCCTAAAGAAGTCCGTGTAATCACCGACAAGCTGGATGCTGTTGGTAACACCACAGCCGCCATCGGTAAAGGTTTTGCCATTGGTTCTGCTGCTCTTACTGCTTTAGCCCTGTTTGCATCTTATGCTCAAACAGTTGGTTTAGAAAGTATTGATATCTTAAACCCAAATGTTATCATTGGTATGTTTATCGGGGGGATGTTACCATTCCTGTTCTCGGCCTTAACAATGGAAGCAGTTGGTTCTGCGGCCAATGAAATGATCGAAGAAGTGCGTCGACAGTTCCGCGAATTCCCAGGAATTATGGAAGGCACACAAAAACCGGATTATGCAAAATGCGTTGATATTTCTACCGCTGCTGCTCTCCGTCAAATGATCGTCCCTGGTTTAATGGCAGTGGCTGCTCCTTTGGCCATGGGTCTGATTCTTGGAGCTGACGCACTCGGTGGACTTTTAGCCGGCGCTCTGGTTACCGGGGTATTAATGGCCATCTTTATGGCAAATGCTGGTGGTGCCTGGGATAATGCCAAGAAATATATTGAAGGCGGCGCTCATGGCGGAAAAGGCAGTGATGCCCATAAAGCTGCCGTAGTTGGCGATACCGTTGGCGATCCCTTCAAGGATACTTCCGGACCTTCCATCAATATTCTAATCAAACTGATGACCATCGTATCATTGGTATTTGCTCCATTATTCTTAATCTAAACTAAGTCAAAGTGAAGCACAGGGGGACGGTTTTTCTTGTGTCAACATAATATTATTTAACAATGGGACACAAAAGAACCGTCCCCCTGTGCGCCTGAAAAACGAGACCTGAATGCAATCACCGCATTCAGGTCTTTTTTTAGTTATGGCTGAGGTTAAGCGAACAAAATTTGGGTAAGCAGTAGGTGAGCAAAGCACAAGGGGACGGTTTTTCTTGTGTCAAAAGTTGAAGTAAGCACAGGGGGACGGTTTTTCTTGTGTCAAAAGTTGAAGTAAGCACAAGGGGACGGTTTTTCTTGTGTCAACCTTATAATCTTTATCAACTGACACAAAAGAACCGTCCCCTTGTGCGAAGCGCATGCGATTCTTGAAACAAACTTAAAATTGTAACGCAAAATACATAAATCGATTGACTGAATAATATTATAGAATTATAATTTATATAAAAGGAGTGATGATATGATAAAAAGTGTATACAGTTTAATGCTATTTGACGAAATAGTCGAAAAAATAGACCAGATTGCCTATGAGAATAATACCAACCGCTCCCAACTGATCAATGATATCCTGGCTGAAAAAATCGGGCTGGTGACGCCGGAACAGAAAATCCAGAAAATTCTGGAACAACTGGACGAAAATTTCAGCGACACCCTATCGGTCAGTCAGATCAATAAAAATTCCAGCATTCAATTCGGCAAAAGTCTGAAATATAAGTACCGGCCCAAGGTGCGCTACAGCTATGAATTTATCAGTAGCAAGCGGGGCAAATATGCGGTACTGAAAATCAGTTCCCGAACCAAATCTGAAAATCTGAATGATCATTTTGATGAATTTTTCAAGCTGATTGCCGGCATTGAAAAAGCCCAGCGAGCGGATCATGGAGATTTGGCAGAAAATCTAACCAATCACAAATTTGTCCGGGCCTTTGAAGATGAGGGCGAACTGACCCAGGACATCGAAACCGTCACCGACAACCTGACCCGCTATTTAAAAATGATCGACCGGGCGATGAATGTCTATTTTTCCAAAGTCGATGAAGCCGAAGCCAAAGAGCTCCTCAGCGTCCTGGAAGCCATTTATCGAGAAGATTACAAAAAAAACAACCACGATTAAAGTAAAGCAAGTGGAGCATAAGGAGATGTTTTTTCTAGTGTCAGCAAGTGGAGCACAGGGGGACGGTTTTTCTCGTGTTAACACAGCAGTAAGCACAAGGGGACGGTTTTTCTTGTGTCAACAATATATTATTTAACAATAGGACACAAAAGAACTGTCCCCATGTGCGATTTTTAGAAACGAGGTACAATTATGGATATGAATTTATTTACCCAAAAATCATTAGAAGCAATCAAAACGGCGGAACTGATCGCCGGAGAGTACAATCACATGGAAATCGAACCGGAACATCTGTTGATGGGACTGACTACCCAGGAAAATGGGGTAGTCGGGCGAATCTTTGACCGGCTGGGCAAGAACTCCCACACCATTGCCGAAGAGTTGCGCCGAGAAATCGGCAAGAAACCCAGTGTCTCAGGGCCCGGTCGGGAACAGGGAAAGGTCTATGTCAGCGCCGACACCGACAAGGTCTTGAACGAATCCTATAAAGAAGCAAAAAAACTCGATGACCAGTATATTTCGGTGGAGTGTATCTTACTGGCGCTTTATAGTCTGGGCAAGAAATCCCAGACGGTGGAGATCCTGGAACGCTATGGTATTAATAAAAAAGAAATCGAAAATGTCTTAAAAGAAGTCCGGGGCGGGCAGCGGGTAGTTAATGATCATCCCGAGGTCACCTACGAGGCACTCAACCAATATGGTCATGATCTGGTTCAGGATGCCATTGATAATAAACTGGATCCGGTCATTGGCCGCGATGCCGAAATCCGCCATGCGATTCGGATTTTAAGCCGAAAAACTAAGAACAATCCGGTGCTCATTGGTGAGCCCGGAGTTGGTAAAACCGCCATCGTCGAAGGCTTGGCAATGCGAATTGTGGCAGGCGATGTGCCAGAGGGTCTCAAAGACAAACGGATTATTGCGCTCGATCTGGGCGCCCTAGTAGCCGGAGCTAAATACCGGGGTGAGTTTGAAGAACGACTCAAAGCGGTGTTAAAAGAAGTCGTCGACAGCAACGGCGAAATCGTCCTGTTCATTGACGAGCTCCACAATATCGTCGGCGCCGGAAAAACTGAAGGCGCCATGGATGCCGGGAATATGTTAAAGCCGATGCTGGCTCGCGGTGAGCTCCATTGTATTGGTGCCACCACCCTCGACGAATACCGCCAGTATATCGAAAAAGACCCGGCGCTGGAACGTCGTTTCCAACCGGTACTGGTCAATGAACCGACGGTTGAAGATACCATTTCAATTCTCCGGGGCTTAAAGGACACCTATGAACGCTATCACGGGGTTCAGATTCTCGATACGGCCCTGGTAGCTGCTACCACCCTGTCCAACCGCTATATCTCCGACCGCTTCCTGCCCGATAAAGCGATTGATTTGATCGATGAAGCATGTGCCAAGATCCGCACCGAAATGGACTCCATGCCTGAGGAAATGGACGAGGTTCGACGCAAGATGATGCAGCTGGAAATTGAAGAAGTGGCGTTAAAAAAAGAAAAGGACACCCTCAGCAAGGAACGGTTGGAACGGCTCCAGAAAGAACTGGCTGAATATAAAGAACGCTTCAATATTATGAGCATGCAATGGGAGAATGAAAAGCAATCGGCTGATACCCTAAAATCCCTGCAAGAAGAATTGAATCAGCTCACCTACGAACGGGAAAAAGCCATCCGCGAAGGCGATTACCGCAAGGCTTCAGAGTTGGAGTATGGGTTAATTCCTGAGAAAACCGCCAAAATCGAAGCAATCAAACGAAAAGCTGATGAAAAAGGCGATGAAGATAGTCTCAAGCGAGAAAAGGTCACTGAAGAAGAAATTGCCGAAATTATTTCTGACTGGACCAACATCCCTTTGAGTAAACTGGTATCCGGTGAGCGCGAAAAACTGTTGGCTCTGGAAGATACCCTAAAACAACGGGTCATCGGTCAGGAAGAACCGATCCTTAAAGTGGTCGATGCCATCATCCGCTCTCGGGCTGGGATCAAAAATCCCAACAGCCCAATTGGCAGCTTTCTGTTTTTAGGTCCCACCGGGGTTGGTAAAACCGAACTGGCCAAAGCTGTGGCCGCCACGCTCTTTGATTCCGAAGAAAACATGATCCGCATTGATATGAGTGAGTACATGGAAAAATTCTCGGTCTCCCGGTTAATCGGCGCACCTCCGGGATATGTGGGTTATGAAGAAGGGGGACAGCTGACCGAAGCCGTCCGCCGTAAACCATACGCTGTTATCTTACTGGACGAAATCGAAAAAGCCCATAAGGATGTTTTCAATATCCTGCTGCAGATTCTTGATGATGGTCGGATTACCGACTCTCAGGGACGAACCGTCGATTTCAAGAATACCATTATCATCATGACTTCTAACATCGGCTCCGAATATCTGCTGGAAGGGATCAATGCCGATGGCGAAATTACCGAAACAACCGAAGCCGCCGTGATGGATTTACTAAAGAGCTATTTCCGGCCGGAGTTTTTAAACCGGATTGATGAAGTCGTGCTGTACAAACCACTCAATAAAGAAGCCATTGGCAAGATCGTCACCCTGCTTCTAAAAGATCTGCAGAAACGTCTGGAAGAACGCCGCATCACCGTCACCCTGACTAAGCAAGCCATCGATGCCGTCATCGATATGGGCTTTGACCCCGCCTATGGCGCCCGACCGCTGAAACGCTATCTGCAGAAACACATCGAAACGATGGTCGGCAGAGAAATCATCAAAGGCAACGTCCACGAAGGACAAGACATTACCATTGATGTCGACCCCAACGGCGATTTCTACATGGCCTAAACTTTAAATTTTAAAGAGACCAACTTACCTTCAAAAATAAGTTGGTCTCTTTTTTCGATCACTGACTAAGCACAAGGGAACGGTTTTTATTGAAGTAAGCGAAGCAAAGGGGGACGGTTTTTCTTGTGTCACCATTATATTTTTCAATAAACCGACACAAAAGAACCGTCCCCCTGTGCGCCTCTTGTGCGCCCGTCCCCCGTCCAGTCCGCGCGAGTGAAATTTAACAATCCCCCATAAAAAAAAGTTGCCTCAAACGATTTATTAATATATACTTTTAAAGGACGAATTAGAATGTAAGTAAAACGTAAGCACAGGTGGATGGTTTTTCTTGAAGTAAGTGGAGCACAAGGGGACGGTTTTTCTTGAAGTTAGTGGAGCACAAGGGGACGGTTTTTCTTGTGTCACCATCATATTCTTCAATCAACCGACACAAAAGAACCGTCCCCTTGTGCGCAACGACTGTGCGAAACTTGCGCTTAAAATGCCTAAAAAGAAGGGAATTGTGAATGGAAGAAATAAGCTTAAGAGAGATACTTGACCTGTTGCAGGAAAACTGGAAGATGATTGTTATCATTGTCCTGGTCTTTGTGACACTAGCAGCGGTCGGCACCACGTTTTTAATTGACAAAACATATAACAGCAGTACCACCCTGATTGTCGGAAAGCCGGAAGGTTATACCAGTACCGTCTCAGATACAGCCAATGAATTGCGGATCAATCAACAACTGGTGGGAACCTACAGCGAGATTGCCAAAAGCAAATCGGTCATGACCCAGGTCAATTCAGCCCTGAATTTAGGCCTCAGCGATGGTCAACTGGCTCAAATGATCACTGTTTCCACCGTCAATGATACCGAACTGATAAAAATCAGCGTGACCACCGAAGATCCCGTGCTGGCCGCATCGATCGCCAATAAAACGGCCGAAAAATTCATGACCAACGTGGCGGAACTGATGAAGATTAATAATCTCCAGATCGTCGACGAGGCGGTTGTCAACAGCTCCCCGGTAGGGCCTAATTTAAAACTAAACATGGCAATTGCCTTTCTGATGGGGATTATCATCAGTGTCGGGATCATTTTTGTCAAAGAAGCCTTGAACACCACCGTTAAAACCGTCGATCAGCTCAAAAATCTGGCCGGCGATGTATCAATTATTGGCGTCATCCCCGACTGTGACGAATTGACATTAAAGGGAGGAAAGTAATGCAAGAGACAATCGTTACTCATTTAACACCGAAATCCCCAGTTTCTGAAGCTTTTCGTAACATGCGAACCAACGTGCTGTTTTCCGATATTGATAATGAACGCAAGGTGCTGGCGATAACTAGCAGCGGCGGTAGCGAGGGCAAGAGTACCATCCTGGCCAATTATGGGGTGACTCTCTGTCAAAGTGGCAAGCGGGTTTTAATCGTCGATTGCGATTTGCGAAAGCCCCAGATTCATCGCCGTTTTGAACTGAATAACGCTACGGGCTTAACCAACTTATTATTAAAAGAAATTAAAACCGTAGATGCCTTCCAGCGCACCGAGGTGCCTAATCTGTTTGCGATTGTGGCCGGACCGATTCCACCAAACCCCTCAGAAATCCTGGCCAGCCGCCGGATGGCCGAAATCATCACGGAATTAAAACTACATTTTGACTATATCCTGCTGGATACCCCGCCGTTGGGGATGGTTACCGATGCGGCGGTTTTAAGCCCAGTGGTCGACGGCTATATTGTCCTGGCTTCTTTGGGAGCGGTGCATCGCGATGGACTGCTCCACGTACTGGATACCTTTGCGAAAATCAACGCCCACGTGGTGGGGATCGTCGCCAACAAGGTGCCGGTCTCAAAAAGATTTTCAAAATACGGTTACTATAGCGCCTATGGTTATTATGGCAATGAAGATATATCCAATAAAAAAACAAAAAAAGAAAAAGTAAAAAAAGAAAAGAAAAAATGGGGCAAAGGAATCGCTAAGACCAGTATTGAGCAGACAATCGAGAAGCATCCCGAGGCCGCCAGCGTTGAACAAAAAATTTGAGCAAAGCAAAGATCTTAAAATCAAACAGCAACACGCTAGTTGACATCCGTTTAATCAAAATGCTAGAATGACTCAAACTGATAAAAAAACGAAGGAGGGTTTAATGAAACGAACACATTCAAAACTTGTTATGGCATTAATGGTGCTAGGATTGTTTTTGGTTTCCGGGTCAGTGGTTTTTGCCAATCCCAATGATCAGGTCATTGGGGCAGTGCAGGGATCATCGCTACCGGGTTCCTATTCATCGCAGATCACCAGTTTTTTAAGAGATTCGGATAAGGTACTGACCCAGGAATCGGCCGATGCCATCTGCGGGAATATCTATGCCGCTGAAGGGATTCTCCAGCAGGGGATGGCCAATGGCGGTCTGACCGATGCTGATATGATGGCCATTCAAGGCTGTTTTGATGCCGCCTGTGGAGCCGCCGACTATGTTGTCGCCGAGGTAGCTACGCAACCGGATGGTGGAGCCACTGTTACGGTTTACGATCCGGAATCCCAAAAATCGGCAACGATCCAGGGCAACGCCACCAGCGTCGCCGCAGCATCATCTTCAGCGGGAACAGCCGGAACAGTAGCCGTCGATGGCGGGGCCACGACAGAAGTTAAAGCCGCAGCATCCGGAACCACGGTGATCACAAAAACCGGGCTGGATAACCGACTGTTTATCGTTGCCGGGCTGCTGGGTTTACTAACCATCGGGATAAGTGTTGTGCTGTATCGCAAAAGTAAGATTCAATCTTAATTCGATCAATAACGATGCGTCAATCAATACCAAATAAAAAATAGAGAGAATAATGAGATGATAAAAGAGAAGACAAACAGTTACAACAGGTCCTCTCGCAGCAAAAGAAAAAGTAAGGTGGGGGCATTATGGTTTGCCCCTATTTTTCTTTTATGCGTGACGTTGATTGTCCTGACATTAGCCTGCCGTCCCTATATCGATTTCGCCTTTTCAATGGCCAGAATGTTTTTAGTCGATGAACGGTTAATCGATAATGGCGAGACAGTCACCACCGCAGCGGGGAAATTTCCCTCCTTTGGCGAGGAATTCGGAAAACTGAAAATTGAAAAAATTGGTTTAATGGGGCCCCTTTATCAGGGTGATACTGAAGATATTCTGAGCAAGGGGATCGGCCATTTTTACGGCTCGGCGCTGCCTGGTGAGGGCTCTAATGTGGTTTTTAGTGCTCACCGCAATACCCATTTTGCCAAATTAGGTACTTTGATCCCTGGCGATCAGATCACCCTGGAGACCTCCGGCGGGGTCTTTGTCTACGAGATGGTGGATGCCGTCATTATTTCCGAAAAAGACGAACAGTATGTGCTGGCAACTTCCAATGAGGTGTTAACCCTGCTGACCTGCTACCCCTTTGATTTCATCGGGGAAACCACGCAGCGGTACATCGTCCGCTGTCGCTTGATAGCCGGGCCGGAAAATGCCTGGGGAGGTGTCTAAGATGGCAATCGCAAAAGATATCCTCAGAATCCTGCTGGCCTTTTTACTGGGAATGGTGTTAATCGCATTTCAGACGATTTTATTTCTGGATGCCATTTTACTAAACCCGATTTCCTATTATGAGTATGCCAACACCCCAGCCTATTACGACAAGCTCAAGGAACAGATTGATTTTGGTCTGGAAGAGGTCGCTCGTTATACCAATATCCCCGGCGAGGTGCTGACCGGTGCCGTCACCGATTTAGAAATTAAAGACTATACCCAAACGGCGGTCAAAGAAATGATCGCTTATCTGCGGGGAAACAGTCAGGACTATAGCTTAAAATATGATACCACCAAGCTGAAAACCAATATTGAAAGCTATGCCAAAGACTATGCCGCACAAAAGAACCAGCCCTATAACGAAACCCTGACCGCTGAAGTCGAGCGGATCAGCAGTTTGTCAGGCACCCGGATTGAAAACTATACGATGATCATCGATCCGGCCTTGCTGAAACAGGTTGGTGCCGATAAAAAGATTCAGCAAGTCCTCAGTAAAATACGGCTGGCCGAGCTGGGTTTGATTGTAGCAGCGCTGGTGCTGGTCTTGCTGTTATGGCTGACCAATAAAAATCATCGGATGCGAACCCTCTGGTGGTCAGGCTCAGCCCTGCTAGTCAGCTCCATTGTGTTGCTGATTCCTGGCATTGTCGTTGCGTTTATGAACGTAGCCGGCCGGGTCGGGCTAAAAGATAGCTACGTCACCTGGGTGCTGGAACGCACCATCGATTCGATGCTGACGAAATGGAACCTGATGCAGGCACTGTTTTTAATCATCGGAATTTTGCTGATGGTCGGCTATCTATTATATCGCCGCAAACAAATTATCAAATCAACCAGTCAAAGTAAAAAGTAAGGGCAAGGACTAAGTAAAGGGGGACGGTTCTTCTTGTGTCAAAAGTAGAAGTAAGCACATGGGGACGGCTTTTCTTGTGTCACCCATCAATCATTTTTTACTGGAGGATACAAAAGAGTAAGCACATGGGGACGGTTTTTCTTGTGTCAACCATCAGTCATTTTTTACTGGAGGACACAAAAGAACCGTCCCCTTGTGCGATTGCGCTGCGGTTAAAAATCAAGAAACATTGACATCTGCTAAAAAACCCAACTAATTTATAGCAACTCATTTTCAAAAAAAACAAAAAAATCATGGCACACAACATGCCACAGATTGTTTTTCAATTTTTTTTATGATAAAATTAAACAAAACTTAAGTAATGTTTAGATATTTAAAGAAAAAGTTGGGAGAGAATGATGTCAAAATCCAAAAAAGATCGCATGAATCGAATAATTGCGTTGATGGTGTTAGACCTGATAGCCTTTTCTGTTTCCTATTATCTCTCATACTTGCTCAGATTTAACTTTATTATCCCCCCAGGGGTGTTCTGGAACATGAGTGAATTTTTAATCGGCGGGATTCTGGTTAAACTTTTTATCTATCTGGTCTCTGGCATGTACAATACCCTGTGGCGCTACGCCAGCATCGAAGAGATGCTGCAAATTGTCGTTGTCGCCTTTGTTTCTAATGCCTTAACCGATATCGGCTTTAGAATAATCGGTGCCAGCCTACCGGCATCGGTACTGGTACTTAATCTGATGTTTGACCTGATCTTTGTCGGGATGATCCGGGTGACCTATCGCCTGGCTCGGCGAATCAAATTGAAACAAGCCAGCGCCGACTGCAAAAGTGAAGAACGGGTGCTGATTTTCGGAGCCGGTCAAGCCGGCATTGCGATGGTTAAGGATCTGATGATCAACTCAAAAACCAGGCGCTATCAGATTGTCGGTTTTTTAGATGATGATCCCCATAAAGAACATAAGAAAGTCAAGGGCATCCCGATTTTGGGAAACCGCTATGCGTTTAGAGAAATCGCCACAGCCTACGATGTCACACTGATTATTATCGCCTGTCCGGCGGTGCACAGCAAAACCATTAAAGCGGTGGCCGAACTGGCCAATGAAACCCAGGTGCCGGTTAAAATCTTACCCAGCTTCGATGAGATTCTTAATTATAACGTCAGCGTCAGTCGCCTGCGTGATCTGCAGATTGAAGATCTGCTTAACCGCGATGAGGTGCAGCTGAATAAAGAACAGATCTCAAGCTTTATCTGCGGCAAACGGGTGATGATTACCGGCGGCGGTGGCTCGATCGGTTCGGAACTCTGTCGCCAGATTATCCGTTATTGTCCCAAGCAAATGATCATTGTCGATATTTATGAAAACTCCCTTTACCATCTGGAACTGGAACTGGAAAATTTTCTGGCGAAAGGCACCTGTAGCGGCACCAGCATTGATCTGGAAATCGCCTCGATCCGCGATAAAAAACGGATTGACGATGTCTTTGACAGCTATCGACCGCAGGTGGTCTTCCACGCCGCAGCGCATAAGCATGTGCCGCTGATGGAAAAAACCCCAAAAGAAGCGGTCAAAAACAATGTCTTTGGCACCAAAAATCTTTTGGATGCGGCGGTCAAATACCAGGTTGAGAAATTCGTCCAGATCTCCACCGATAAGGCCGTTAAACCAACTAATGTGATGGGGGCAACCAAACGGATTTGTGAAATGCTGATCCAAACCTATAATAAAACCAATCAAACTGAATTTGCCGCCGTTCGCTTTGGTAATGTGCTGGGCAGCAACGGCAGCGTGATTCCGGTTTTCAAAGATCAGATCGCCGCCGGGGGTCCGGTAACCGTTACCCATAAAGACATCACCCGCTTTTTTATGACCATTCCCGAAGCCACCCAGCTGGTGCTGGAGGCCGGTAGTATCGCCAAAGGCGGCGAGATCTTTGTGCTGAATATGGGTGAACCAGTCAAAATTATTGATCTGGCCGAAAAGATGATTCGGCTGTCCGGTCTGGAGCCCTATCTTGATATCCCAATTGTTTTTTCCGGGCTGCGTCCCGGTGAAAAGCTTTACGAAGAATTATCCTATAATGTCAAGAGTTTTGATTCCACCAAGCATGATGATATCTTTGTGGAAAACATCTGGCCCTTTGATAAAAAGTGGATTGATGAAGAATTGCGGCGGCTCAAATATTGTGCCGAAACCGGCAGCGATGAAGACGTGATCCAGCAGCTTAAATCCCTGGTGCCGGATTACTTGCCAAACCGAAATAATCCGGTTACAATAGAAATGGCAAGAGAAAACGAAATAGAAAACGTCAAAGAAGGGATTCATGATGATCGATATACACGCACACTTATTGCCGGGAGTGGATGATGGGGCGGACACCCTATCAGAAAGCCTGGCAATGATAAGACGCGCACAACAACAGGGCATTCAGGGGATTATCCTGACGCCCCACTTTTATCCCGATAATGATATGGCATCCAGCATTGACAAAAATAAAATTATTCTACAAGAATTAAAGCAGGCTGTCCGGGCAGCGGGTCTGGAGATCTTTCTGTTTTTAGGCAATGAGGTCTTCTATTCTCAGGATACCCTGGAGCAACTGGAAAAAGGCTATTACACCACCCTGAACAACAGCCGTTATCTGCTGGTGGAAACCATGCGCCATTCACTGGACTGCTACAGCTTTACGGTTTTTCTCAATCAGTTACGGCTCCGGGGATATATTCCCATTCTGGCGCATCCGGAACGCTACGAGTTTATCCAGAATGATCCCAATATTCTGGTGCGGTTGATCCAGGATGGCAACCTGGCCCAGCTTAATCTGCTCAGCTTGATTGGCCATTACGGCAGCGATGCCCAGGCCACCGCCGAAATTCTGCTGACTCACAACATGGTTCACTTTCTGGCCAGTGATGCCCATGCCATCAAAGCTTATGAGCGCTTTGGTGCGGCTCTGGATGAAGCCAGGAAACTGGTGGGCGAAAAACGGGTCGCTAAATTGCTGGAAGAAAACCCCAAACGGGTGCTGGTCAATGAAAAAATTGAAACGATGGAACCCTGCTATTACGAAGAAGTCCCGCAGCGAAAAAAGAGTCTGTTGGGGATCTGGAAAAAGCAAGTGCAGATCGGGTAAGTTTTGTTTAAATGATATGAGGAGTAACAATTATGGTTTATGCGACAATTAAACGAAGTGTGGATATCATTCTTTCCTTGTTAGGGCTGATCCTTTTAAGCCCGCTGTTTTTGATTCTGATCCTTGCCATCAAGCTGGATTCTCAGGGTCCGGTGCTGTTTAAACAAAAACGGGTCGGTATCCATAAAAGCCATTTTTATATTTTGAAATTCCGCACTATGCTGGCCGACACCCCCAAGGATGTGGCCACCCATCTACTGGCTAATCCCGATCAGTATATTACCCGAATGGGCAAATTTCTGCGAAAAACTAGCCTGGACGAGCTACCCCAGATTATTAATATTTTAAAAGGTGAAATGAGCATTGTCGGGCCGCGGCCAGCGCTGTGGAATCAGTATGATTTAATTGCCGAGCGGGATAAGTATGGGGCGAATGATGTGCCGGTGGGTTTAACTGGTTGGGCGCAAATTAATGGGCGGGATGAGTTGCCGATTGAAGTGAAGGCGAGACTGGATGGAGAGTATGTGGAGCGCCGAAGTCTTCTGCTGGATGTCCGATGTTTCTTTTGTACAATAGGGTGTGTTTTTTCTAAGGATGGGGTTGTGGAAGGTGGAACGGGCTCTTTAAATAGGAATGAAAAATCTGAAGTACGGGATGTTACCATTTAATCAACTGAATTTTACTCAGAACTAGTGCCGATGTTGAATCGGCACTAGTTCTGAGTAAAATAGCTATTTATCGATAAAATAGGAAGTAGTAGTGATCAATGGAGATATCAGAATGATTTTAGACCATAGAATTTTGAGGTAACTTTGATAAAATGAAGAAAATACTAATCACCGGTAAAAATAGTTACATCGGCACTTCCCTGGAAAGCTGGTTAATGAAAGAACCAGATAAATATCAAGTTGATACAATTGATATGAAGGACGGGTCATGGAAAGAGCAGGACTTTTCTGGTTATGATGTGGTTTTTCATGTTGCCGGGATTGCGCATGTCTCGTCTGATCCTAAGATGGAAGCGCTTTATTACCAAGTGAATAGAGATCTGACAATCCATACTGCAGAAAAAGCCCGGGCTGAAGGGGTAAAACAATTCATTTTTATGAGCAGCATTATTGTGTATGGTGACAGCAATAGAAAAAAGCGAGTGATCGATAAGGACACGGTACCTATGCCGTGTAACTTTTATGGCAACAGTAAACTTCAGGCAGAAGAAGGTATCAGAACGCTAGCAACGGATCGTTTCAAGATTGTAATACTCAGGCCGCCAATGATCTATGGTAAAGGATCAAAAGGAAATTATCCCCGACTGGCAAGTCTGGCAAAGAAAACACCAATTTTTCCTGATTTTGAAAATGAGCGCAGTATGCTCCATATTGATAATCTTTGTGAGTTTATTAAGGTAATCGTTGATCATCAAGATGCCGGTGTGTTCTTCCCACAGAACAAAGAGTACGTTAAGACCAGTCATCTCGTTAAAACGATCGCAGAAGTTCATGGAAAAAAAATCTGGATGACCAGGATGTTTTATCCGTTTTTGAAATTGGTGTTTGGAATTGAGATCGTTAATAAGGTTTTTGGAAATTTGGTTTATGAAAAGTCGTTAAGTCATTACGAGCTGGCGAATTACAGAATTAGAGATTTCAGGGAATCGATTGAGATGACTGAGAAATAATTCAGAAGGGTGGATAATAATTTGAAAAAACACATCTTAGTAATCGCACAGTATTTCTACCCTGAACAGTTTCGTATTAATGATATTTGCACTGAGTGGGTGAACAGGGGATACAAAGTAACAGTAGTCACCGGAATACCAAACTATCCGCAAGGTAAATATTACGATGGCTATGGACTTTTCAAAAAGCGAAAAGAAATCTATAATGGTATCAATATTTTAAGAATTCCACTGATCCCCAGAGGTAATAATGCAATGATGCTGGCGCTAAACTATTTATCTTTCGTAGTGTCAGGTTTTTTTTGGAAATGTTTCACAAAAATTAAGGCTGACTACGTTTTTATCTTTGAAGTATCGCCAATGACGCAAGCATTGCCGGGGGTATGGTACGCGAAGAAGCGGAAGATCCCCTGTTATCTGTATGTTCAGGACTTATGGCCGGAGAATGTCGAAATTGTTACCGGTATCAAGAACAAGCAAATCATTGGCGCCATTGGGAAAATGGTGGATTACATATATAAAAGATGTACCCATATCTTTACAACGTCAGAGAGTTTTGTCAATTCGATTCATAATAGAGGCGTCTCAATTGATAAAATTGAGTACTGGCCGCAATATGCCGAAGACTTTTATATCCCAATTGAAGAAATTAGTATTCCCGAAATAGTAAAAGGCGATACCTTTGAAATAATATTTGCGGGGAACATTGGTACGGCACAAGGTCTTGATATTCTTCCCGAGACAGCAAGAGTGATTAAAGAGAAGACAGATAAGAAGATAAGATTTAATATTGTTGGAGATGGCAGATATAAGAACGAATTGATGGGAATCGTGCAATCACAAGGGTTAACAGATATGTTTAATTTTATCCCGAAGCAGCCAGCCAATCGAATCCCAGAGTTTATGGCAGCCTGCGATGCGGCGTTACTTAGTTTAACAGACAGTCCCCTGTTTGCAATGACAATACCGGCCAAGCTGCAAACATATATGGCCTGTGGTATTCCCAGTATTGCATCAGCGGCAGGCGAAACAGAAACGATCATAATTGAATCGAATTGTGGTGTATGCAGCATACCAGGGAATGCCGAAGAATTGGCCAAGAAGGTTATTGAACTCGCAAGTAAAGATAAAGACGAACTCAAGCATTTAGGTAGAAATGCCCGTAAGTATTATGATGAGAATTTTGATAAACAAGGACTATTAGATAGAATGGATCATTACTTTGGAAATAGAGCGGTACTGGAGGAAAGCTAATTGTTTAAAGATCAAATTTTATTAATCACCGGTGGAACAGGATCTTTTGGAAATGCAGTGATGAAAAGATTCTTAAATACTGAAATTAAAGAAATACGGATTTTCTCTCGTGATGAAAAAAAACAGGATGATATGAGAAAAATCTATAAAAGTGACAAACTCAGATTTTATATCGGTGATGTAAGAGATATTGCCAGTGTAAAGAATGCCATGCATGGGGTGGATTATATTTTTCATGCCGCTGCACTTAAGCAAGTACCCTCCTGTGAGTTTTTCCCATTAGAAGCTGTTAAAACGAATGTGTTAGGTACCGATAACGTATTGTCTGGTGCGATAGAAATGGGGATCAAAAAAGTGATATGCCTGTCAACAGATAAAGCAGCGTATCCAATTAATGCTATGGGTATCTCAAAAGCCATGATGGAGAAAGTTTTTGTTGCTAAAGCAAAAACAGTAAATCCAGATAGAACCCTAATTTGCGGTACCCGCTATGGTAATGTTATGGCATCAAGAGGTTCGGTTATTCCATTATTTATTCAACAGATTAAAAACGGCCAGCCATTAACAGTAACTGATCCTAATATGACACGTTTTTTAATGAGTCTTGAGGAAGCTGTTGAACTGGTTGTTTTTGCATTTCAAAATGCCGAAGCTGGCGATATCATGGTTCAGAAAGCACCTGCTTCAACCATTGCTGATCTTGCACAGGCAGTAAAAGAACTCTTCCATGCAGATAATGAGATCAAGATCATTGGCACCCGTCATGGTGAAAAACTATACGAGACCCTCCTTACCAAAGAAGAACATGTGGTGGCCAAGGATATGGGCGGTTTTTATAAAGTACCTGCTGATAAAAGAGATCTAAACTATGACAAATATTTTGTCGAAGGAGATCAAAAGCTTTCTTCAGAAGAAGAATACAACTCACATAATACGGTTAGACTTAATGTCGAACAGATTAAAGCTAGGTTACTACAGCTTGATTATGTCATCAATGAGCTGGAAGGTTGGAAGCGTTAATGAAAATTCTAGTCACCGGTGCGAACGGTTTTATCGGTAAAAACCTAATTGCAGAACTTCACAATCGAGGGTATCATGATATTTTTGAGTTCGACAGAGAAACCGAACCAGCTCTAATTAATAAATATTGTCGAGAGGCAGATTTTGTTTATCATCTCGCAGGAGTGAACCGCCCAAAAGATCAGGCGGAATTTATGGAAGGTAATTTCGGTTTTACATCAACTCTTTTAGACGCACTTAAGCAGCATAAAAACACTTGCCCGGTGATGATTTCATCTTCAATTCAAGCGGAATTAAAAAATCCTTACGGTGAGAGTAAGAAGGCAGGCGAAGATCTGCTGTTTGAGTATAGCAAGGAAACCGGAGCAAAGGTACTTGTTTATAGATTCCCCAATGTATTTGGTAAATGGTGTCAGCCAAATTATAACAGTGCCGTGGCAACCTTTTGTTATAATATTGCACATGGTCTACCGATCCAGGTAAATGATCCCAGTGCGATGATGAATCTGGTGTACATCGATGATGTGGTTGATGAGTTAATCAATGCACTAAATGGAAACGAGAATAAGGTTGAGGTCTTTTGCAAAGTGGCTATTGTTCATACGATTACCCTGGGTGAAATTGTAGACTTGATCGTTTCATTCAAAAACAGTCGAGAAGAACGGTCTATTCCGGATATGTCGAATGCGTTTACCAGGAAGCTTTACAGCACCTATTTAAGTTACTTGCCGAAAGATCAGTTTTCTTATCCATTAAGAATGAACACGGATAACCGGGGTAGTTTTACAGAGTTTATTCGTACTCCCGATCGCGGTCAAGTCTCGGTGAACATTTCAAAGCCCGGGATTACCAAAGGCAACCATTGGCATCATACTAAGAATGAAAAGTTTCTGGTTGTAAGCGGAACAGGTGTCATTCGCTTTAGGAAAGTAGATTCGCAGGAAGTATTAACCTATTTTGTCAGTAGTGACAAGATGGAAGTTGTGGATATCCCAACGGGCTATACCCATAATATTGAGAACCTGGGTATTACCGATATGGTGACCATTATGTGGGTCAATGAGGCGTTTGATCCCGAAAAACCAGATACTTACTTTTGGGAGGTATAGACAGATGAAAAAATTAAAAGTGATGACAGTTGTCGGGACAAGACCAGAGATAATCAGACTTTCGGCAGTGATCAATAAACTAAATGAATCAGAAGCAATCGAACATATTCTTGTCCATACCGGGCAGAATTATGATTATGAACTCAATGAAGTTTTTTTTAAGGATTTTAATTTAAAGAAACCGGACTATTTTCTAAATGCGGCCACTGGGACAGCTGTAGAGACGATTGGTAATATCTTAGTAAAGATAGATCCGATACTAGAAGCAGTCAAACCGGAGGCCTTTCTAGTACTGGGCGATACCAACAGTTGCCTTACAGCCATTGCTGCCAAGAGACGCCATATCCCCATTTTTCATATGGAAGCAGGTAATCGCTGTTTTGATCAGAGAGTCCCGGAAGAGACCAATCGAAAGATTGTGGATCATACAGCGGATATCAATTTAACTTATAGTGATATCGCAAGAGAGTATTTACTGCGAGAAGGCTTACCAGCGGATCGCATTATCAAAACAGGCAGTCCCATGTTTGAGGTGCTTAATTCCAGAAAAGAAGACATTGAAAAATCAGATGTTTTAGAAAGATTAGAGCTTGAAGAAGGAAAATACTTTGTGGTTTCTGCGCACAGAGAAGAAAATATTAATTCAGAAACGAATTTCCTGGATTTGGTTGATAGTTTGAATGCAATCGCCGAAAAATACCAAATACCTTTGATAATGAGTACCCACCCGAGAACCAGAAAGATGATTGAGGCTAAAGGAATTGAGTTTAATCCATTGTTAATATTGATGAAACCATTAGGATTTAATGATTATATTAAACTGCAAACAAAAGCGAAGGCAGTTCTTAGTGATAGTGGTACTATTAGCGAAGAATCTTCTATTCTTAGTTTTAAGGCACTGAATATTAGACAGGCTCACGAAAGACCGGAAGCGATGGAAGAGGCTTCGGTTATGATGGTTGGGCTTAAAAAAGAGCGGATTCTTCAGGGGTTGAAAATATTAGAAACTCAAGGTGAAGGTATATTAAGGTATGTTGAAGACTATAGCATGCCAAATGTATCGGAGAAAGTATTGAGAATAATACTATCTTATACTGATTATGTAAATCGGGTTGTGTGGAGTAAATAAAATGAAGGTATTACAGATAAATTCTGTATGTGGTTATGGAAGCACAGGAAGAATAGCTGTTGACTTATACAAAATTTTAGAGGAGCAAGGTCATGAATGTTTGATTGCTTATGGGAGAGGAACTGCACCTAAAGGAATAAATACTATAAAGATCGGAACTAACCTTGATAATAACATGCATGTTATAAAAACAAGGTTATTTGATAACCATGGATTTGCTTCTATAAAAGCTACAAAAGAATTTATAAAAAAGTCTAAAGAATACAATCCTGATATTATTCATTTGCATAATATCCATGGTTACTATATTAATATTGAATTGCTATTTAAGTATCTAAAAGAAGTTAACAAACCTGTTATATGGACACTTCATGATTGTTGGGCTTTTACAGGTCATTGTACATATTTTGATTATATTGATTGCGAAAAATGGAAAAAAGGATGCTATGAATGTCCTCAAAAGAAAGAGTATCCGAAAAGCCTTTTTAGGGAAGATTCAAAGAAAAACTATTCCAGTAAAAAAAGTATTTTTACTGGAATAGAAAATTTAACAATAGTAACACCTTCGAAATGGTTAGCGGGTTTAGTTAAAGATTCATTCTTAAATGTTTATGCGATTAAAGTTATTAATAATGGAATTGATTTAAAGATGTTTCAACCAACAAAAAGTAATTTTAGAAAAAAATACAATTTGATTAATAAATTCATAATTTTAGGTGTTGCAAATATTTGGGATAAACGTAAAGGATATGATTATTTTATTAAACTTTCAGAAAAATTGAAACATGATGAAATTATAGTGCTCGTAGGTTTATCTAAGAAGCAGAAATCAGATTTACCTTGTAATATTCTCGGAATCACTAGAACCAATAGTACAAAAGAACTAGCTGAGATTTATTCAAATTCAGATATTTTTGTCAATCCTACCTTAGAAGATAATTTTCCTACAACTAATCTTGAAGCATTAGCTTGTGGAAAATATGTAATAACATTTAATGCGGGTGGAAGCGGAGAAAGTATTGATGAAGAATGTGGAACGATAGTAGAGAAGGGAAACGTAAGTGAATTGTACGATGCTATATTAGAATTTAAAAATATTGGCGTTACAAAAAATAAATGTATTAATAGAGCTACATTATATGATAAAACTAGTAGGTTTGAAGAATATTTGAATTTGTACTTTAGTATAGAATAAAATTAAAATTTAGTAAAAGTTATTGGAGGATATTATGAAGATAATAAAATTTTGTTATGTTTATTTATTAACAAATATTTTGAAAATTCGAATTAAACCTAGAGTTATCCAAATGCCAATTACAAATAAATGTAATTCTAAATGCATAACTTGTAATGTGTGGAAAAACAATAGTAAAGTTGATGTCAGACCAGATGAACTTGAAATGGTTTTAAAAAGTTCGTATTTTAATAAAGTTACTGATGTCGGATTAAATGGCGGCGAACCGTCACTTCACTCTTCTCTTGATGAGGTTGTCAGTGCCGTAATTAGCTTAAAAAAATTAAAGAATATTTATCTTATTTCAAATGGGATTAATGCTGTTAAATTACTTCCTGGATTAGAGAATGCAAAATCTTTATGTGAAAAAAAAAGAGTAAGGCTTCATCTCACTATTTCTATTGATGGAGTAGATAATATACACGACGATATAAGAGGTATAACAGGTAGTTTTATAAAATCTATTGACACGATTAAGGTAATAAAAAAGTACCAAAGTAAATATTGTGATTCTTTAAGTATTGGAGTTACAATATCAAATGAGAACGTAAATTACTTAGCTGCTATTAAGGTTTATCTTGAAGACTTAGGAGTTGCAGCAAATTATCATATTGCGGTACCGAATAAACGAATAGATACCTTTTATGAATCCCCATATTCGATAATGAATGACAGGTATTTAATTATGCTGGCACGAGAATACTTTTATGGTATTTTTAAGTTTTCAACAAGTTTTAAAGAACGAATTAGTGGTTTTATGAATTATTATTATTTAATAAATAGAGAGCGTATTGCAACATGTGATTATTTGCGAAGTGATATTACGATTGATGAAAACTTAGATTTGTATTTATGTGCTACTGCTAGTGAAAAAATCGGTTCATTAAAGCAATTTTCACCATCATATTATATAAAGAATAAGTCATTCAATAAAGTGTTAAAAGAGACCGAGGTTAACTGCAAGGAATGTGATCATTACGTATTAAAACCAACTATTAGAGGTGCTTATCTGTACATTAAAGAATGTCTTAGTCCTATAATTTGGATACGATACATGATTAAGGCAAACCTAAAAATTTATTAAATATTTTAATAGGTAATTGCGAAACTAATTATAAAAACTGGCGTAAATAAGCCATTCCAAACCAACTTTGGATAAATAAAAGCTGATTTGGTGAGGGAATGTATAAATATACTATGTAAGAAATGGCTTATTCAAGTGAATTATTGAGTTTCGCAAACACCTAAAATATCTTAATTTTGAAAGGATATATATATGGTAATAACAATAATTGGTTGGTATGGGACTGAAACAGTCGGGGATAGAGCAATTTTAGCAGGTATTTTAAAAGCCCTTTTTTCGGTAACAGATGACATTGAATTAAATTTAGGTTCGATTTATCCGTTTTTTTCAGAACGAACAGTTTTTGAGGATTATGATTTTTTTAAACAAATAACTAATAAAAGTAAGATTGATATCAATATATTTGATTCAAGGAGTAACAGGGAACTGAACCGGATGATTGATAAATGTGACCTTTTAATTGTGAGTGGCGGTCCATTAATGGATATGCCAGCATTATACTTATTAGAATATGCTTTTAAACGAGCAAAAAAAAGGAAAAAGAAAACAGCATTGATTGGTTGCGGTTTAGGACCTTTAACACAAAAAATGTATATAAAGTCAACTCGAGAGATAATAAATAATTCTGATTGTAGTATATTTCGTGATGAAATGTCTTATAAGTGGTGTAAGGAAATAGGGGTAAAAAAGGATAAATTGATTTTACATGCTATATGTCCAGCTGCTATTGCAGCAAATTTTTATATTGAAAAAAACAAAGATAGACTGAAAAAAAACAGTAGAATTGCTTTCAATGCAAGAGAATTTGCATATGGAACAGGTCATTATAAAGGTGCATCTATTGAGAAGATGAACGATATCATCTTTAATATTTTATCAAATGTTGCTTCGAATGGTAATCCCATCCAGCTTGTACCGATGCATAATTTTGCAATTGGAATAGATGATAGAATACTGTTGAATAAACTTAGACTCAAACTATTAGCTATTAATCCAATAGTTGATATTCACGTCTTGAATGAACCTCTAAATTTAGAGCAAACAATGGAAAGTTTTGCTTCTGCTGAATATTGTATAGGAATGAGATTTCACTCCATATTATTTCAGACAATTTTAAATGGAAATAATTACATAATTGATTATACAGATCCTGAAAGAGGTAAAACAGGGGCATTTTTAGATCAAATAAATGGCGTTGAGTTTTACAAAGAAAGATATGTAAATTTACAAAGAAACGATAATCTTACATTTGAATTAAATCATGAAAAATTTTTAATTGATGATAATTTGATTTCAAAATATGAAGATATATATCTAACTAATTTAGGCAATTTAATGTTAAATTAGCCGACAAAGGAAAAATATGAATTCTAAAATGAATAATGTAATGATCGTCCTAAACTATAATGATTATTTTACTACAAAAACATATATAAATATGATTCAAAATTTTTCAATTATTGATAAAATTGTTATTGTGGATAATGATTCATCTGATGAATCATTTCACAGATTAATTCCATTCAAAAGTGACAAAATTGACGTAATAAAAACAGAGCACAATAAAGGGTATGCATATGGCAATAATTTTGGAGTGGCTTTTGCCGAGAAACATTATAAACCTCAAAATATTATCATTTCAAATCCAGACATTATTATTAAAGAAGAAAGTATTGTAAAAATTATTGATGTGCTGAATAGCAATGAAAATGTTGCGATTGCTACGGGTATTATACATGATAATTCAGGTAGCATTATTAGTAATTTTGCGTGGAAAGTACCTACGTATTATGATATGCTAATCAATTGTTTTTTTATTGCATATAAATTTCATAGAAAAATTCTTAAGAAAGGGATGTTTTATGATTACAAAATATTACAGCAGTCAGATTTTATAGAAGTAGAAGTTGTTTCAGGATGCTTTTTCATAATTAAGGACAATATATTCCAAAAAATTAATGGTTTTGACGAGGAAACATTTTTATTTAATGAAGAAAATATTATTGGTTTTAAGTTAAAAGAACAAAACTTAAAGGTGTGTTTAGTTAAAGATTCGACTATAATACATAATACAAGTACCTCGATTAATAAAAACATAAAAAGTATTGCAATAAAAGAAAATATTTTAAAGGAAAGCAGCAAAACTTATATTAGAAAATATTTAAAAGTAGGCGCAATTAAACTGTTGCTGTTTAAATTAGCTTTTAATCTTGGTAAATATGAAAAAAGATTAATTAAAATATTTTTATCATCAAAATATGGGAGTAAATAAAAAATGAAAACCCAAATAATTATTGCACATCCTTTTAAGCAACATTCATTTAAAACTGCAATGGCAATAAAAAAATCCGGTCATTCGTTTAAATATATTACAACTGTTTATGCAAAGAAGGGTTCCATTACTTACCTTATAAAAAAACTAATAAGGGGAGAGTATGTTAAAAAAATAAATACACACTACTGTAATGAATTATGTGATAAGGAAGTTATACAATTTTGTGAATTAAGAGGGATAATAGTATTAATCCTAAGACGAATAAATAAAAACAGTTATATTTATTATAAACAATATAATAAATTGTTAATTTCCTTTTCGAAAAAAGTTGCTGATTATGCAACGGAAAACAATGTTAAAGTTGTTATTATGTATGATACATTATCTCATCCTGCGTTTAAATTAATTAAAGAAAAAAAACCATGTATTAAAACAATAATTGACATGTCCGCTCCTTTTTTGCCATATATGTACGATATTTATATAAAAGATACTGAACAGAATATGGAACAAAGTATTCTATTAAAAGATGAGCTTAGCAATAATGGATACATTAATAATGTGAAAAATAGTTTTGAAGAAATAAAATGGGCAGATTATTTTATCTCAGCGTCAGAATTCACTAACAAATCATTAGAGTTTTATGGAGTTAGACAAGATAAAATCTTTCTATGTCGTTACGGAATTAATAGCAACTTTTTCAAGAGTGATTTAACTGCTGGAATAAAAAAAACAGATAAGGATAAATTAAGATGTTGCTATACTGGTAATATCAATCAAAAAAAAGGTATGTTAATATTAGCACGAGTTATAGAGTCAGTTGATATTAATAGATTTTCGTTTACGTTTATTGGTAGGTTTGATCCTAACAGTGATTTTTACAAAAAATATAAAAACACATGCAGATTTACGGGCTTTTTAAATCAAGACGAAATTATTAAGGAATATAAAAATTTAGATGTAATGATTTTCCCTTCATTAGCAGATGGATTTGGAAATTCAGTCCTTGAGGCCATGTCATGTGGTCTTACTGCAATTGTATCAAGTAACGCTGGAATTAGTGATATAATAATAGAGGGTTATAATGGATTTGTTGTTGATATTTATGATTATGAACAGATTGTTCAAAAATTGCTTATGTTAAAAGACAAGGAAAATTTATTAAAAGAATTAAAATTGAATGCTCAAAAGACAGCACTATCTAGTAAGTGGCAGGTATACAACAATAATATATGCAATATGCTTGAAAATCTAAAATAGTTTGGGGACTCATTCATTATTATATTGAATTGAAACGGGAGAATAACCTGACGAACACCTAACATAGACCTCGAAGTGTAATAGGGGATAATGTGCGCAAATAGTTGGGCACATTATCGTTGATTGCGACAACTTCAGAAGTTGACGCTTTTTTTATGGTAAAGTTAAGGAAGGGTGCTACCAATCAATCAACGCTCTTTTTTCTTCATTTGAGAGATTTGTGTATATTCCGACAGTGAGATCCCTCCTGCTTAGAGATCTCGGCTAACGTATTTTCTTCTCTGAGGATTTCCAGCACGATGGCTGCTTTCTCCTCTGGGATCCAGGTTCGTGAATATTTCGGCTGAAAAACCCCGTTGGAAAATTCGACCGAAATACTCAGGTTCGTCGTTTTCTACTCATGTGTATAGTTTATCTTATTTTCTGGATTTTGTGTCCAACTATTTGTGTACATTATAGAATATACTATAATTTTACTTAACCAGATCAACTTTATAAATTGACGCGACTATTCGTTGTTAATATTAGGAGAACAATATAATGATTATAAAAAAAGAAAAAATTCTTATTTTTTATGCTCTATCAGTACTTATATTGAGTATATTTTTAGTTGATAAAAATGTAATTGATAATTTGCTTTATGGAATGGATATGCAATTATTCTATGTCGCAGTTAGCATAAATAAAAGTACCATAGTTCTTTTCATTTCAGGAATAACATTTTTAGTAATAATGTTATTTAACAAAAAAATCAGCATTGATATTATTTTAATATTTCTTTTAATTAGACTAGTTATGAGTCTGATACCACTTATGTATTCTGTATCAGATCAATTTTGGGGGAGTTATATTACTCAAGTAATAGATTTGCTGGTGTATATGATCGCACGAAATACTCTTTTAAGTAAATGTGGTGAGGATAGATTATTGAGTCTTGTAAGAATAGCGGCTATTATAGTATGTATTCAAGTGGTATTAACTTTTTTAAGTATAATAGAGGTATTACCTTATTTAAACATTAGTTATAAAAGTCTAATGATAATTCCGTATGGTGGATCAAATTATATTTCTACCTTTTTAGTTCCGTTTTTATTTGCATATCAATTTAGTTCATACGATGGCAAAAAAAAAATTGATGTAATTATTATAAGTTTTATTATTTTAACCATTATTTTAACAAAGTCACGATTCGGTATACTTATGGTTATTATATATAGCATATTCATATTATTTACTTTGAATAAAAAGGTATTCAATAAGAATAATGAAAAATTTAAAGTTTTGTTACTATTTATGAATGTAATTTTTGTTTATTTTATTTTTATGTTCTTTTCTAAATATTCAAATAGTTTTTATGAAATAATGATTGGTTTCAGTAACACGGTTAATGATGGTGGTCTACTAAATAAATTATCGAGTGGTCGAATAAATATAATTACACAATATTTCGATAAAATTATGTCATCGCCTTTATGGGGTCATGGTCCAGCATACGAATTCGGAGAAAAAAGAGCGCATAACTTATTAATAGATATTTTCTATCAATCAGGAGTTATTGGGTTTGCATTTTTGATAATATCTTTTGTTTTCTGGATAAGGCTAGTGAAAAAAAACCTGAATGATAAGTTTATTGCTTTTTCATATTATTTTTGCATTATAATGATAATTAATTCTATGTTTGAAATCAGTATATTTACAGCTTTTAGTAGTGACTTTTTATTTTTTACATTTTTAGGTTTATCCACTGCTAAAGCAAGTTATTTAAATAAATTAAATCAATAACTAGGCTATTTTTGATCCTCTTATCCGCACCCCCCTTTCTGCAAAAATTGCTTGCAAAAAACACAGCTACTCAGTGAAGAACTTTGTTACCGAATGCCACCCGTACCGGGTACCGAGAAGATGGTGAACAGCGCCGGTTTCTATGCGATCAATACCTTCGAAGGGTATCGGTTTGATGAAATCACTCTGCCTTGGGATTTGACCCCGGAAAGCCTGAAATCCCTGGCATTTATCCACGGAAAGAAGAATCTCATCGTGTATGGCGGCGCCGGAACCGGTAAACCATGCTATCAACCGCTCTCGGCGTAGCCGCCTGTCGGCAGGGAATCCCGGTGAAATTCTTCCGGTCGGCGGCCCTAGTGAATAAACTGTCCGAAGCCAAAACGGCTGGCACCCTGACCGCTTTTCTGAAAAGACTGAATAAAGCAGAAGTGATTATCCTGGATGAATATGGTTATGTTCCATTGGATCGAACGGGAGCACAGCTCCTGTTCGAAATTTTATCCGACTGTTATGAACACCGGACCATCATTCTCAATACCAACCTGGAATTCTCCCGATGGGTCAATGTGCTTTATGATGAACAGATGACGGTTGCCATGCTGGATCGGCTGCTTCATCACTGCCACCTGCTCATGTTTCCGGGTCCCAGTAACCGGATGCGCGAATCCAGCATCAATGAATTGTATCGTGCAATCTCAGATAATCAATTAAAAAAAAAATAAAAACCTGCTCGCAATGCTTTGATTTTTAACGAAATCGCTTCGCATTTTAGCTTCCAAAACTATGGATTTTCCATAATGCAACATTCTGTATGCAACATTCTGTATTTTCAACTTTCACCTATCTGTAAAAAGTTCTTGCAAAAAACAGTCACTGTGTTCGGGATGGTGAGAGCTATCACTGAAAACAAACGCGATCAAGATAATTATTTATTTAAGGAGAATATAAATGAACAATGTAGTAATGAAAAAAATTTCAATCATGACTAAATTAGCTATTTTAAGAAAAAAGTGGAGAAAAAAAAACAGCCATAACAATACTTCAATGAAGAATATATTTTCGATTGATAAAGTATCAGTGGGTGTAAAGACATATGGTGGACTATGTGTTAAGACATATGATAACGATCATGAGAAATTAATTATTGGTTCATATTGTTCTATTGCAGGTGAAGTGAAGTTTTTATTGGGTGGGGAGCATTCGTATAAAGGTTTATCCACGTTCCCCTTTAAAAAATATGTATGTGGTATTGAAGAAAATACGATATCTAAAGGTTCAATTAAGGTAAATGATGACGTTTGGATAGGTGAAAATTGTTTAATTTTATCTGGTGTTACAATTGGACAAGGAGCGATAGTTGCCGCAGGATCGATTGTTGCAAAAGATATACCACCGTATGCTATATATGGAGGTAGTCGGATTATTAAATATAGATTTTCAGAGGATATAATTAAGCAATTAGAATATTTGGATTATTCAAAGTTAAACGATCAAAAAATAAAGGATAATATTGGTCTCTTGAGTACAGAATTATCAATTGAGCTGCTTCAAAATGAATTTTTTAAAAATATCGTGGGATGAATGGGGTTACTCTTTGAATAAAAAAGCACAATTGTTTTTAAAAGGGTTTTCATATTCGATGACAGCAAATGTGATATCTCTATTGATTTCAACATTGGTTATTTTAATAGTTCCAAAACTAATTGGTGTCGAAGATTATGGCTATTGGCAACTCTATTTGTTTTACGCATCATATGTTGGCTTTTTTCAGTTTGGCTGGAATGATGGAATCTACTTAAGATATGGTGGAAAGGAATATGATAGTTTAGATAAAAAAGTCTTTTTTTCACAGTTTTGGATGTTGACAATGTCACAATTAATAATTGCAGCAATAATATTCTTATTATCGATATACTTTATAGATGAAATAGAAAGACAATTTATATTAATAATGGTTGCCGTGAGTATTGTAATAATGGGCGTAAGAGCAATGCCAATATATATTTTACAAGCTACAAATAGAGTTAAACAATTTGCTATGATTATTATTTTAGAAAGAATATTGTATTTCTTCTTAGTAATTCTACTTCTTTTTATTGGTGTCAGAGAATATAAGTTAATGGTAGTAGCTGATATTATTGCAAAATTAATTTCTTTGTTTTATGCTATGTATATTTGTAGAGAAATTGTTTTTTGTAAGGTTTCCGCTTTCAATTTTAATTTCAAAGAAGCTATTGATAATATCACTGTTGGTGTTAAACTAATGTTTGCAAGTATTGCGAGTATGCTTATAATTGGTGTTGTCAGATTTGGAATTGAGCGTTCGTGGGACGTAGAAGTCTTCGGTAAATTATCACTTACATTAGTTTTGTCAAATGTCATGCTACTATTTATTAATACAGTAGGTATTATAATTTTTCCAATTCTTAGAAGAACAGACAAGGAAAAGTTATCAAGTATATATGTAACAATGAGAGACTTTTTAATGGTTATATTGTTAGGAGCATTGGTCTTTTATTACCCTATTAAAGATTTGATGTCAGTATGGCTACCCAAATATCAGGAAAGTATGATTTATATGGCACTAGTGTTTCCAATGTGCCTTTATGAAGGAAAGATGGCATTATTAATTAACACATATTTGAAAACTTTAAGAAAAGAAAAAATGATGCTTAAAATCAATATAATATCACTAGTTTTAAGCGTTTTGATCACCATATTCACTACTGTCGTATTTAAAAATCTAAATTTAGCGATAACATCAATTGTAATTATATTAGCTTTTAGATGCGTATTCTCTGAAGTATATTTATCAAGGATTTTAAAGATATCGGTTTGTAAAGATATTTTTCTTGAATTGACTATGTCTATGATTTTCATGTTAACTGGCTGGTTTATAAAATCTTTTGTAGGAATTTTTTTATATGTAATTTTTTATATAATTTATTTAGTTGCAAAGCGCAAAGATATTAAAAGTAGTATTAAAAATATAAAAATACTTATGAAAGCACACTCTCTTGTGTAAGTGCCTCAAAAGATGACGTATAGCAAGTTTGATCTAAACCTGATATACTGATGTCATCATTATTTGAGTAAGTTGTATATTCCGACCGGTGAAATCCATTTGCACGGTCATTTAGATCCAGCTTCACGGAGGGTGAGAGCCACCCTCACGGAAGCAGATCCAGTCGTAACTAATTGCTAATATTCAGAATCATTGTGGCCATGAGCAAGGCGATAGATATGATCGCACCACTCATCGGTTTCCATGGGATCCTGGTTATTATATAACAACTCAATATAGACCTGATAAGCGGGATGATCATTGTATCGCCTGCCCAGATCGGAGAGAATATCGCTTCTCAGATACTCATCATAAGGATATTTCAGATGGCGGCTCAGCTGTTTTAGGCATGGAAGTATGTCAAGAAACAGCTGTCTTGCACTGCCGAGAATAGCCAGAAATAATGCCAGTATCAACTGGCGTGGAGGTGAACAAAAAGCACCCCAATACGACGATATCCGACAAGATTGCCG
>NZ_JAUSPS010000059.1 GCF_030652775.1 Acetobacterium sp.
GCTTGTCGGTGCAACAGGCTATCTACGCCTCGCCTTGCCGTGACGCCCCGCGCGCCGAAAAAGGCCTGCGCCGCCTCAAACCCAGCCTCGCTGCGGATGGTATAACGAAACAGGAAGGCGGCGGCTGGCGGGAGATGAGCGACCAACTGCGGTCGGTCGGCAAAGGCATCGTCCAAGCGCAACCTCAGCGCCAGACGCCGCGCCAAGAATTCCTCGTAGCGGTCCAGTTGAGCCAGTCCCAGGCTGGCCTGCAGATCGCTCAGCCGGCACTCCGGTTCCGGCAAACGAGCGCGCACGAGCAGCGCCAGGCTTATGCCGCCGGCGACCAGCATTCCGCCCTCTCCCGTGGTCAAACATTTGGTCGCGTGGAACGAATAGACCCCGAGGTCGCCGACAGCGCCCGCCATTCCCCAAGGAGTCTCAAGGCCGAAGGCCTGACAGGCATCCTCAATGACCGGCACACCGAAGGACCTCAGGTTCGGGATATCACATAGGTGTCCAAACGCATGCACAGCGATTATGGCCTTGGTGGCCGGTGTTATCGCAGCCCCGACGGTGCGCACATCCAATACCGAGCGCTCGTTGACGTCCGCGAACACCGGCGTTGCTCCGACGCGCTGGATGCTTTGCATAACGCTTTCGCAGACGTAGGTGGGCAGGATCACATCGTCGCCCCGCCCGAGGCCCAGCAGTTCGAGCGCGACCCTGATCGCATTGGCCCCACTGGGGGTGGCCACGCCGCCCGCGGCCTGAACGTACTGGCAGACGCCCGCCTCGAACTCGGCCACGGCCGTCCCGGCCGCAATCATTCCGCTGCGTAGCCTTTCGTCCACCGCTTGCCTGTCGGCCCCGGTCACCCACGGAGCGGAGTGCGGAATCATCGCACCTGTTCCGAAGGTCGGTCCATGCGCGCGACAGGGAAGTCCGAGGGCTTGCCGACCATCGCGCACAGCGGACCCGCTAGGCTGAAGTAGGGTATCAGAGACTTGGCGGTTTTCTGCGGCCTAACGGAGGTCAATATTGCTGCCGCCGCATTGCTCGTGACGGCTATAGCACTCACAGCACCTGCTCCATCC
>NZ_JAUSPS010000005.1 GCF_030652775.1 Acetobacterium sp.
GTAAAGACCTTCTTTATATCGGCTTTTCGTCAGCGCTTAGTGCAACCTATCAAACGGGCACTCAGGTGCTGGAGGAAATGAAAACAGAGTATCCGAATGCTAAAATTATGTCAGTGGATACCCTGGGAGCATCTCTAGGAGAGGGGCTTTTAGTCACCCATGCGGCAAAACTTCGAGAAGACGGTCAGTCAATTGAATCGGTCTACGACTGGCTCATTGAGAATCGATTGCATCTTTGTCACTGGTTTACGGTTGACGATTTATTTTTTTTGATGCGCGGAGGCAGAGTCTCAGCGACAAGTGCAATTATGGGGACGGTGCTCAGCATTAAGCCGGTCATGCATATGGATGATTATGGCCGTCTGATTCCGGTGTCAAAGGTACGCGGCCGCAAGAATTCACTTCGTGTTCTTTTAGAACAAATGGAAAAAACCGCCATTGATCCCAAAAACCAGACCATTTATATTTCTCATGGCGATTGTCTTGAAGATGCCCAATATCTGGCTGACAAAATAAAACAAAAATTTGGTACTGAAGATATTCTTATTCATCTGATTGAACCTGTCATTGGCGCTCATTGCGGCCCGGGAACAGTCGCACTATTTTTTATCGGCACCGAAAGATAAGTTCAATCAATGGTCAAAACATGCCAGTCGCCTGATGATTTCATCAGGTTTTTTTATTTTCAATCAAAAAATAATAAACTTCAACAAAATAGAGCATAAAAACTGCAAATAATTTTTAAACTCCGTATCAGAAGAATGTCAAAATAACGTTTAATAAAAGCTAATTGGGTATTAATAAAATAAGTCATTTGTTGAGGGATTATTCTAAAGTTATGGAGGATTGATATGTTTGATAAAATTATTGTTGTTTCTGAGGTTTCAAATGCATCTTCTGAGATGGTGAAATGTATCAAGAGCCTGCGTTCTCTGGGCGCTGAGGAATGTTTGCTTATCCAGTGTTTTAATCCTCAAGATGTTGACGCCGGAGTTTCGTCTTATTTAACATCTATATTTAATGAAAATTTAAAAAATCAGTCCACGATGTTAGCTGAGCAGGGGTTTACAGTGAAAACCCAAATCATTTCTGGTAATATAAAAAATGAAATTAATCGAATTGCTCAGGACGATCAATATTCGTTAATCGTTGTCGGTGCCGAAAAGCACTCGATTGTCGGTTCCTTATTCTTAGGTGGGATTGCTTATGATATTTTATATGGTTCAACTAAACCAATCCTAGTAATCAAGGATTCGAATCCGGAACAGCCAACCGAGGATACCAAGGATCTGATGCGTCATATTTTATTTCCCACAGATTTTTCCAAGAATGCTGATGTCGCATTTGAGCAAATTAAGGAGATGGTTAAAAACGGGGTCAAAAAAGTGACGATTTTTCATATTCAGGATGAATCCAAAATCAACCCTTACCTCCTTCATCGACTGGTTGAATTTAATGAAGTTGACAATGGTCGGCTTCAAAAACTTAAAGATGAACTGCTGTCTCTCTGCGACGTCGAAGTCGACATACTTATACGTTATGGAGCTCCAACCACAGAGATCATTAAACACGTTGAGGAAGAAAATATTCCCTTGATCGTCATGGGAACCCAGGGTCGGGGATTTATCAAAGAAATATTTTTAGGTAGTGTGAGTCATAATATGGTTCGTCATGCATCGGCATCTGTTCTGTTGATCCCCGGAAATCGTAAATGATAAAAACAAAATAGCGTAAAAACTAACAAACAGCTGGAGACTTCGGTTAAACGGAATTCCAGCTGTTTATTCGATTTTGGCAAATAAAACTTGAATTTTTATGCATTGCAAAATATAATAAAGTGCAAAGTTTAAATTACAGGAGGAAAAAATGAAAAGAAAAAGTGTTGTACTAATCACAATTGTATTGGGAATAGCCTTGTTTTTAACAGGATGTGGCAGCAAATCGACAAGCAGTGAAGACCCTTTGGCCGATGGGGTGTTAACCGCCGGAACTAATGATATGTATCTGCCATTGGAATTCCGCGATGAAAACAATGAGCTTGTCGGTTTTGATATTGATCTGGGTAAGGCTCTGGCAGAGCAGTTGGGTGTCAAAATCCAATGGGTACCAACAGCATGGGACGGAATCTTTAATGGTCTTAACGCCAAACAGTACGATATTGTTTTATCAGGAACCAGCATCACCGAAGAACGGTTAACCGGATTTAATATGACAGATCCTTATCTTGCCAATGGGATTGTAATTGTATCTCGTAAAGATGCAACCCCAGCTAAAACACCAAAAGATCTGGCCGGAAAAACGGTTGGAGTCCAAATTGAAACCACCGCTGATTATGCGGCAGAAGCTTTGAAAACCCAGGAAAATGTTGAGTACACAGTGAACAAGTATGATGCGATGCTTGATGCCTTTGCTGCTCTGGAAGGAAAACAAATTGATAATATTATGACGGATATCAGTGTTGCTCAGTTTTATACGACTTTAAAACCAGACGTTTATGCCGTTTCTTCTGACGTGTTATCAAACGAACCAATCGGCATCACCGTTCGAAAAGCTGATACAGCTTTCAACGAACAATTGAATACTGCTTTAGACGCTTTGCGTGAAAACGGAAAATTAACAGAGTTATCAATGAAATGGTTTGGCCAGGATGTTACCCAGAACATTGATACAAATTTGAAAGTCATTGAATAATTAGAATATTTATTTTTGCGACCCAGCACTGAGATTTCACACTCTGCGCTGGGTCTTTTTGTATGCAAAAGCTTTTAATTAACATTATAATTGTGATACTATAAGGAATATGGATAAGAAGGGAAACGGAACGGTGAAGGATTTAATTTATTGGATATGGTTTATGAGTCTCGAAAAAATATCGATCAAGCAGAAAAACATGCTGCTTGAACAATTCGAATCCCCAGAAGTGATTTTTTCTTTAAGTTCTGAAGCCCTTGCAAAGACAAAAATAATCGACCAAAAGACGTTAAACTATTTTTTTAAGGTCAGATCACTCGATAAAGCCAAGTATGATTTATCTTATATGGAAAAAAACAATATTCAGCTAATCCCTCGCTGTGATCCAGAATTTCCGGAATCGCTGGCTAATCTTTACGTGCCGCCGCTAGGCTTGTATGCTAAAGGCAATTTATCGCTACTGCAGGCGCCCCTTACCATTGGGATTATTGGTTCCCGGAATCCCACTGTGGCAGGAGAAAAATATGCCAAATTGTTTTCTCGGTCACTGTCATCCGTCGGGGTTACAATCGTCAGCGGTTTGGCTGATGGCATTGACGGTAAAAGTCATTGGGGCAGTGTGAATGAACTGGGAGGAACCATCGGAGTTTTAGGCACCGGCCTTGATATCTGCTATCCCCGGGTTAACAAAAAACTCTTTGAGCTGATGGCGGAGAAAGCACTGATTATTACGGAATTCAATTTAGGAGAAAAGCCGCTCCCCAATCACTTTCCTCAAAGAAATCGGATTATCAGCGGACTTTCGCAGGGGGTTCTGGTAATTGAAGCCCGCACAAAAAGTGGTTCGCTGATTACGGTCAACCATGCTTTGGAACAGGGTAAAAATATTTATGTGATTCCCGGGGATATCGGCGGTACTAAATGGGCCGGTGGAAACCAACTACTTAAGGAAGGTGCGAAACTGGTCACGAATCCTAATGATATCTTAGAGGATTATATTGTTTTTGATCAGACTGTAAATCAACAAAATGAAAGTGCGGAGCAATCAGCATTAAAGATGGCTACTCCTGATGAACAGCTGCTGTTTGATCTGATCCAAAAGGGTTATCATACCATTGATGAGCTGGTAGCTTGTTCCGGATTACCCATCAATAAAGTGAACAGTCTGCTGACGATGATGGAAATAGCAGAAATTATTTTGATTAAGTACGGAAACATTGTTTTAATTTAAGGACAATGGGTTATATTCGACTGCATAAGTTTGTATTTTGTGGAAATGTTTGCTATAATGTGGCTATTTCAAGAGAATAAACGTCATTAATATTAAGAAAGAAGGAGGTATTCAATGAGTAAAACCTTGGTTATCGTTGAATCGCCAGCAAAAGCAAAAACAATAAAAAAGTATTTACCAAAAGGCTTTGAAGTTGAAGCAACCATGGGACATGTGATTGATCTACCCAAAAGTCGGATTGGTATTAATATAGAAGAAGATTTTAAGCCTGATTATATTAAAATTCGGGGCAAGGCCGAGCTGCTTAAAAAATTGAAAAGTGCCGCCAAAAAAGCGGATCAAGTTTATCTTGCCACTGACCCTGACCGTGAAGGGGAGGCCATATCCTGGCATATGGCAAATTTTCTGGAAATTGATTTAGCTACTAAATGTCGGATTGAATTTCATGAAATTACAAAAAAAGCAGTAAACGCCGCCATAGAAAACAAAAGAATAATCGATATTGACTTAGTCAATTCACAGCAGGCTCGACGAATTCTGGATCGACTGGTTGGGTATTCTCTGAGTCCTTTTTTGTGGAAAAAGGTTAAGAAGGGGCTCAGTGGCGGCCGGGTTCAATCCGTTGTGACCCGCATTATTGTCGATCGGGAAGATGAGATTGCGGCATTTATTCCGGAAGAATATTGGAATCTGGAGTTACTCTTAAAAAAACTAGATGATGAAAAATCATTTGTATCAAAATTCTACTCTGAAGATGGCAAGAAAAAGACGATCACCAATGCCGAAGAGGCCATCCGTTTGGAACAAGTGGTGGAAGCCAATGCGATTGTAGTCGAAAATGTCAAAAAAAGAACGCGCTACCAAAAACCACCCTTGCCTTTTACCACCAGTACCCTCCAGCAGGAAGCCTATAAGTCACTTGGCTTTACAACCCAACGGACCATGCGCCTGGCTCAACAACTCTATGAAGGGGTGGATATCAAAGGCAGCGGTCTGACCGGATTAATTACCTATCTAAGAACCGATTCGACCCGGATCGCTGACGAAGCGGTTCAAGAGAGCAAAGAATATATCAAGCAACATTTTGGCGATGATTATCTGGGAACCGAAAAAAAAGTTGAGAAAAAGAAAAATATTCAAGACGCCCATGAAGCCATTCGCCCTTCATCAGTTATGCTGACTCCGGATGAAGCCCGAAATTCACTGGAACCAGATCAGTATCGTTTATATAAGCTCATTTGGGAAAGATTGCTCTGTAGTCAGATGGCTGATGCGCAGTATTACGTTACCGATGTGGATGTCGCCTGTAGTAATCTGATTTTTAAAACTAAAGGGGAAACCCAAAAGTTTGATGGGTTTACCCGGGTTGGCAAAAGTGCGGGAAAAAATGATGATAGCATCTTACCGGAATTAGCCATCGGTGATGACCTGGTTCGACTTAAGACAACGAAAGAACAGAAATTTACCAAGCCGCCGGCTCGCTATACCGAGGCATCATTGGTTAAAATATTAGAGGAAAAGGGAATCGGTCGACCAAGTACTTATGCCCCAACCATTGCTACCATCAAGAATCGTGATTATGTGGAAGTTGAAGATAAGCATTTTAAACCCACCGAGCTCGGTGTCACGGTTACCCATTTGATGAAAGAGTATTTTAGCGATGTGGTAAATATTTCCTTTACCGCTGAAATGGAAGATCGTCTGGATTCAGTTTCTGAGGGCGAAACTGACTGGGTTGAACTGCTGAAGAACTTTTATACGGGCTTTGAAAAAGAACTGACTAATGCTCAGGAAAAGGCTGAATCGGTAACCATCGCTGACCCTGAATCTGATGTTGACTGCGAATTGTGTGGCCGCCGGATGGTGATAAAAAAAGGAAAGTATGGCCGCTTCCTAGCCTGTCCAGGCTTTCCCGAATGCAAAAACACCAAACCCTTTTTCGAAAAAACTGGAGGCATCTGCTCTATTTGTGGCGGGGATATTGTCAAACGAATCTCCAAAACAGGACGAACATTTTATTCGTGTAGCAATTATCCGGACTGCGACTACATGAATTGGGACTTGCCAATCCCCGATAAATGTCCAATCTGCGAATCAACGCTGTTTCAAAAAGGTCTGGGTAAACGAAAATCGATCTATTGCGATAAAAAAGATTGCGGCTATAAAGCACCAACTGCAGAATAAATTGCAGTACAAGTACAATTGATAAGAAAGCGAGAAAAAAATATGTTTCATGCAACAACCATCGTAGGAATACGCCATAACGGTCAAGTCGCCATAGCTGGAGACGGGCAGGTAACCATGGGCGAAAAAACGATAATGAAAAATAAGGCGACAAAAATTAGAAGAATTTATCATGATAAAATTTTAGTGGGTTTTGCCGGATCAGTTGCCGATGCTTTTACCCTCTGTGAAAAATTTGAACACAAGGTCGAACAGTATAATGGCAATTTAAAACGTTCCGCTGTGGAACTGGCCAAAGAATGGCGTTCAGACAAGATCCTCAGAAAGCTTGAAGCACTGCTGATAGTCATGGATGAAAGTGAGACGCTGGTCTTATCAGGAAATGGGGAAGTCATCGAGCCAGATGATGATGTGGCAGCCATTGGCTCCGGCGGATCCTATGCCCTTGCGGCAGCCAGAGCTTTAAAAAGCCATTCAAACCTCAGTGCCGAAGAAATGGTCTATGAATCGTTAAAAATCGCCTCAGAGATATGCGTGTTTACAAATAATAATATTTCTGTTGAAGTATTATAGAAACGGAAGAATGGTTATGAAAGAATTAACACCCAAAAAGATCGTTACTGAATTAAACCGTTATATTATAGGTCAGGAGTCGGCCAAAAAAGCCGTGGCTGTCGCAATAAGAAACCGCTATCGCCGATCGCTGTTACCGGCTGATCTGATCGATGAGTTTACGCCTAAAAACATCATCCTAATCGGACCAACCGGGGTGGGTAAAACAGAAATTGCCAGAAGAATGGCAAAACTGGTAAAAGCACCATTTATCAAAGTTGAAGCTACTAAATTTACGGAAGTCGGCTATGTGGGTAGAGATGTCGAATCGATGGTTCGTGATCTGGTTAACACATCGATCCGCAATGTTCAGCAGGAAAAAATGAAAGAGGTTTATGTGGAAGCCGAAAAGAATGCCAATAAAATCATTCTTGATACCCTGGTGCCCTCTAAAAAAATGAAGGAAACCCTGAAAACGCCTTTTGACATCTTTATGAAACCAGCTCCACCCGCTGCCCCGCCCCAATATGAATTGGAAGGTGATGCTGAAAAAGAAAAAACAAAAAAAGAAAAGCGGGAAGCTTTGTCAAAAGAATTGGAAGCAGGTCTATTAGAAGATACGGTTATCGAAATTGAAGTGGATGATGATGGATCTAAGACCATCGGCGTTATGCAAGGCATGAACAACGACAGCATGTCATTTAATATGAATGATATTCTGGGCGATTTTCTGCCGCAAAAGAAAAAAAAGAAAAATGTGAAAATTTCCGAAGCCAGAAAAATACTGATCAATCAGGAAGCCCAAAAGCTGATTGATATGGATCAGGTCACTGAACAAGGGGTCAAGGATGCGGAACAAAACGGCATTATCTTTATTGACGAAATCGATAAAATTATCGGAAATGGTAATAATCATGGCCCGGACGTTTCACGTGAAGGTGTCCAGCGGGATATTTTACCGATCGTCGAGGGAAGTACCGTCAATACAAAATATGGTCCGATCAAGACGGATTTTATTTTATTTATCGGAGCTGGAGCCTTCCATGTATCGAAAATAGCCGATATGATTCCTGAGCTTCAGGGACGATTTCCCATCAGTGTTCATCTGGACAGTTTGACCGAGGAAGACTTTATTCAGATACTGACCCATACTGAGAATTCGGTGATTAAGCAATATCAGGAGCTGATCCGAACCGAGGATGTCAATCTCATTTTTACGGATGAAGCAGTTAATCACATCGCCAAAATAGCCTATCTTCAAAATGAAGAAGACGAAAATATTGGCGCCCGGCGGCTGCACACGGTGATGGAAAAACTATTAGAAGAAATATCCTTTTATGCTTCAGATTATGAACAGGATGATTTTACAATTGATATGAATTATGTGGACCGGGTATTCAATATATCTGATAAACGAGATAATTACCAAAAATATTTACTTTAAATAAAAAAATAACTTGTGCAAATGAAATGACTGTGCTAGTATATGAAGGTATGTATTACACACATCCTCTGAGAGACATCAGGTGCCTGTTTTCAGGTCGATGTTCTTGATTGATGAGGATGGAGGAAAAACCAAGGAGGAACGAATTATGGCATGTGTTTCAATGAAACAATTATTAGAAGCAGGGGTGCATTTTGGGCACCAGACACGACGATGGAATCCAAAAATGGCTCCATATATTTTCACAGAAAGAAATGGTATCTACATCATTGATTTACAACAAACTGTGAAACGAATTGAAAAAGCTTATAATTTTGTCAAAGAACTGGCTGAAAATGGAGAAGAAATTCTTTTTGTCGGTACAAAAAAACAAGCTCAGACTAGCATCGAGAGAGAAGCGAAACGTAGCGGAAGCTACTGTGTTAATCATCGTTGGTTAGGTGGAACCTTAACAAACTTCGGTACTATCAGCAAACGAATTGACCGCTTAAATGAGCTGGAACAAATGGAAGAAGATGGCACATTTGCGCTTCTGCCTAAAAAAGAAGTTATAAAACTAAAACGTCAGCGTGAAAAATTACAAAAATTCCTGGGCGGCATCAAAGATATGAAAGGTGTTCCTGGAGCAATTTTTGTTATTGATACTAAAAAAGAAAGAATCGCCATCGCCGAAGCTAAAAAACTGGGCATTCCAATTATTGGTATCGTTGATACTAACTGCGATCCTGATGAAATTGATTATATTATTCCTGGTAATGATGATGCGATTCGTGCCGTTGCGTTAATCCTTTCGGTTATTTCTGATGCTATTATTGAAGGCCGACAAGGCGAGCAAGTTGAAGAAGAAATTGTCGTAGCACCAGTAGCAGCACCAGTAGCAGCACCAGTTGTAGAAGCAATAGAAGTAGTAGAAGTAGTTGCTGCCGATGTAGCAGTTGTTGCTGAAGTTGCCGATATTGTTGAAGCTGCTGAAGTTACTGCAGCAGAATAATTTATAATTACTATCAGGAGGAAGAAAGTGGACGCAAAATTAGTAAAAGAATTAAGAGCTAAAAGTGGTGCCGGTATGATGGACTGCAAAAAAGCCTTAGTCGAAACAGACGGAGATATCGAAAAAGCAATGGTCCTTTTAAGAGAAAAAGGACTGGCTGCGACTAACAAAAAAGCAGGACGGGTTGCCGCTGAAGGCATCGTTGAATCATATATTCACATGGGTGGAAAAATCG
>NZ_JAUSPS010000011.1 GCF_030652775.1 Acetobacterium sp.
ACCACACCCCGCCCTCTGGACCAGCGGCATAGTATTTTTTTTCGATTTGCTCTGGGTAGTTTTTACCAAATTTGCCTAAAAAGATTCTCATTTTTGTCCTCACACAGTTTTAATATATTTGTTTACAAAGTTTCAAACGCAACAGTTTTAAAGTCTTCGAGTTGCCGCGTCACTAGCGGATTTCACTTCCGCCCTATCACATTCAACCACTTCTCCCCGCCCCGTCCATCTCTCACATCCCCAGTCACAAACGTCTCCACAATCTCCAACCCAGCCACCGGCTCAATCAGCGCTGCCAGCCGTTCTTCTGTCAAATCCGTAAAATACCGGCCATTGCGCTCCCCTTCAAAATCACCATATTTAAAGGAAGCGTATAAATACCCGCCGGGTTTTAATGCCTTGGTAATTTTTTTAAAGATACCAGTCAGTTCATCATAGGGCACATGGAGCAGCGAAGCGCAGGCCCAGACGCCGTCAAAGGCCTGGTAGCAGTAGAGTTCGGCAAAGGTCTGGCAGAGCACTTCCTGGCCGATGTAATCGCCGGCCAGGCGGCAACAGCCGACCGAGCCGTCGATCGCCGTGACCTGATAGCCGGCGTCCAGAAAGGCTTTGGCATCACGGCCGGAGCCGCAGCCCAGATCGAGAATGTGAGCCTCTATCGGCAGCAGCTTGAGAAAGCGGCGGTGCAGTTTGCTGAGGTCGGCATCAATGGTGCCCTGGACAAAGGACTGGGCGTCTTGGTTGTAGTAGTGGAGGGTTTTACTGAGGTTTTTCGTCATGATCTTCTCCTGTAAATGGTTTGCTTATGGGTTCAGTTTTTCCAGCCGTTCTTTATAAAAACGCTTGGTGCGGTAATCGATAATGTCTTTGAAGTGTTTTACAAACGCCGGATTGGTAAAATAAGCGGCTAACTCCGAAATCAGGCAAAACCAGCCTTCTTTTTGATAAAAATAGTCACTGGTGTTTTCAGAGAAAACTCGAATAGGCATGCGATACGCTAGACTGAGATACTCTTTTTTGCCCCAGTTTGCCGCATCAGCGGTACTTTTATGTCTGAGCAAATCAACTAAATTTGATTTTTCAGCGAAAAAAGATTTAAAGCTTTCATAAATATCGTCATGATTTATCTCCAGTTTCATCTCCCCGTCGTTGTAAAAGGCCAGTAGTAGCGGCATTTTGTAGGTTTTGGACATATCCGTGCTCTCAATATTCTTCAAAAATGCATGTCCCACCGTACCCAGCAGTTCTTTTTCCTCGGTAGTTGCCTGGCCGATTTTATCTAGAAAGCCCAGGTAATCTTTGAAAATATTGATTTCAGGACGGGTTTTGATATTCTGATAAATTAAGGCATCCAGATGCACATACATTTCCAGCCGCAGTGGTCTTTTATCATACTCATCCTGGATGCGGTAAAACTCATCCACCACCCTATCGCTAATTTTCTTCTGATCCCGAGCCATTTTTTTAAACAGATCGATCAGCTGAAAGTCAAAATCGACCAGGCAATCCACCGGGTAGTCTGCTTCGGTTGGCAGCCGGAAGCCGCTTTTGCCAGAGGTTTCCGGCTGCAGCTCACTGGTCAGCCAAAAGGGCACCAGATTGACTTTTTTATAGTTCCCCATAAAATCCAGCACGTTGACATAGCTTTTCCCCCGGGACTTGCGCAACCCCCGTCCCAGTTGCTGTAAAAAGATGATCGGCGACTGGGTCGGTCGCAGAAACATGACCATATCCAGTTCGGCAATATCCAGCCCCTCGTTGAACATATCGACCGAAAAAATCACCTGAAGTTTGCCAGTTTTCAGCTCACTGATAGCCGCCTCCCGATCCCGGATCAGTTCCCGCTGTTCTGCGGTGACGGTACCGCTGATCACGGCGCAGCAGGCGATCCCCTGCGCCCGGAAGTAGTCGGTCATATACAGGGCGTGGTGACGGTTGATACAAAATCCCAGCGCTCGCTGGCTGCCATATTTGGCATAGTGTTTAAATATCAGATTGCCCCGTTTGTTGACACTGGCCAGTTCAGCCAGCTGTTCGGTGTCGTATTGGCCGTTGCGGTAATCGACGTGGTCATAGTCCAGATCATCATAGATGCCATAATAACGGAAGGGCACCAGCCAGCCTTTGTTGATGGCTTCTTTCAGCCGCACCTCGTAAACCACGTTGTAGTCGCAGAGGGCAAATACATCCTGATTATCCAGCCGTTCCGGGGTGGCGGTGAGACCCAGCAGGAACTTGGGCTTAAAGTAATCGATAATGTTCTGATAAAAATTTGACACGGCGTGGTGGAATTCATCGATAATAATATAGTCAAAGGCATCTGCGGCAAAGGGCCCGGCCGCCAGATAGGCGGGATTCCCCAGGGTCTGTACCGAGGCAAAAATAATATCGGCATCGCTGTCTTTCCGGGTACCGTTTATGTGGCCGGTGGACAGCTCGTAGCGCACCCGTTTAAAGGTGTATTCGGCCTGGGTGAGGATTTCTTCGCGATGCGCTACAAACAGAATCCGCTTGAATCCTTTGGAGTCAAAGGCGGCCAGAAAGGTTTTACCAATACCCGTGGCGGCAACAATCAGCCCCTTGTCCTGATTTTCCTGGCGGAAGTTTTTGAGTTCATAAAGAGCTTCTACCTGGGCGCCGGTGGGTTGGGGAAAAGCGATCAGCGGTGCTGGGTTTGTGGTGACCGGATCAACGATAAAATCCGCCTGACCCTGGGCGACCCGATCAGGGGCTTTGCTACCATCAGAATCCGCCTCGCTGGCATCTTCACTTTCCTCAAGCTGCTGAATAATTTTAGGGCGCACCCATTGTTTGGAGTATTTTTTCAGCGCGTCATCATCAATAATCTGGGAATGATCGGCCAGCAACGCTTCAAAGGTCTGGCGGAAGAATTGGCAATCAACCGGGTGTTCCCGGGAATTAAGGCGGTAGTTCCACTCGATGCCATTGGTGAGGGCTGATTTGGACAGGTTGGAGGAACCGACAAAGACTTCTTCGTAATCCGGGTATTTAAAAAAATAGGCTTTGGCGTGGAAAGAGTGATTAGGGACGTTGTAAAAACGGAGATCCAGCCGCTCCCCCAGGGCACCTTTGAGCAGATACAGAGCTTCGGGCTGGGTAATGTTCAAATAATTGCCGCACAGAATCCGGATGTTGACGCCTTTGGCGGCGGCGGTTTTAAGATCATCCAGCACCAGCTTGATTCCTGACACCATTAAAAACGACACGTTCATGTCAATTTGCTCCGCCCCGGAAATGGCTTCCTTGAGGTACCGGTAAAAGTGGTCGGCGGCGCCGGTGACGCAATTTGGATTAAAAGCATTGGCGCCAATCTGATAAGTTCCCATGTCTTCCTCTTTCTGTCTTTGTTTACAGCAACCGGTTCCCGGCAAAGCGATCCTGGCTTTCCCCGCCCCGGGTGGTTTTATATCGGTATAAAAAAAATATTTACTTCGTAAATTACAGTCTTGCTGTTCCATTATACGCCCATTTTTAATTTTTTCAAAACTTTATGAGTAAAAACCCGCCTTTTTTATTATCAAAAACGACCCTGTTATTTTCTTTTTATTTCAAAACCTTGTCATCTGCTAAAAAAGCCGGTGTGAGCAACTACATCACAGCAGAAAAACCCGCTATCTTTTATTATAACCGGTTTATCCTGTCTGGCAAGATGTGGCAACTTGTGTGCCAGAATTAAACGTGCTTTTATCAAATGACCGCCATTTGATTTAGGGGTCTGTTGCCCGGTCATTGAGCTGTCATTATGGTAGCCAGCTTGCCAGAGTGATGATTTTTGTGGTGGTGGTCTGCTCGAAAATGCGACAGCACCGTCATTTTTAGGTTTTTTTTTTAGAATAAAAAAATCCAGCCCGTCCATCGCAAGGGATGAACCGGCTGGAAATGTTTCTATATCTTATGGTAAAGCTTTTTAATATCGGCCAGACCTTCCACAATCTCGGTTCTGAGAAAATCGGCGCTAGTGAGAGCCGCATCGCTGAGGTTGTCGAGATTGGCGTAAAAATCAAGGGCGACCTGTAAATAGGCCTGGTTTGGATGCGTTTCGATTTTCTCAAACAACAGGTTTTCGGCTTCGTTAAGCTGTCCTTCGCCGATCATCGCCAACAGCTGCAGATGCAATAAGTTGCTTGCGGAGATGTTTCCCTGTTCGTCAAACATTTCGACTGCGGCGGCGTCTTTCTGAAAAACCACATTAGCTAAAAAAGTGGATAAATCTTCAATCATCCGCATAATGTAATCATTATTATACATTTTTTCTTCCTTCAACAGTATTCAATCGATCCATTATACGCTTTTCGCTTCATAAACCAAACATATCCGGTGTAAATCAGAGTCCCAGAAACTTTTTGACATCTTCGATACTTTTGAAGTTGTCGATTTCTTCATGCAACGTTTCCAAAGTGATTAAGTCCAATTGGGCAAGTTTTTCACGATATTCGGTGGGGAGAATCCCAAATTTTTTGGACAAGGCCTTAATTGCCATTTTGGAATAAGCCCTTACTTCCCCTTCTTCAATTCCTTCTATTTTTCCTTCTGTTCTTAAAACTTCAGCTAATGTCATGGTCACTTCACTCCCTTTCTTGTAGGTTACTTCTAATTGCTTAATAACGGTATTCAGTTGATCCCTTGAAAGCTGGGGTCCTGATGACAGGATATAGCGCATGCAGGTTTCAAAATACTGCAGCCCTGTTTCCTTTTCCTCTAACTCATCCAGAGCTCTGGCGGCCTTAAAAATCGTTTCAAGAAATTCCTGACTGTTTTTCTTAAAAATGTCTCTGAAAATGGATAATGCAATCGTCAGTTCTGCATTTCCTTTGATATCTTCATCTGAAAACTGCGATAAATCATAGATCAGGTAGCGATAATCCGGTGTCAACTGTTTAACTTCTTCCGGTAAGGTCTCAAAATCCATAATCAGATCACTGAGCATCGCACCGATTTTCCATTTCGTTTTTCCATGATAGATCACCAGCGGGATGATCACCGGGATATGGGTGTCATTCTCGCGGTTGACTTTCTGGTTCCAGATCCGAACCATAGGTCAGTAGCTGCAACGCAACCATTCTATCCGGATAACTCTTGTGTTCAAAGAGAAAATAAAGATACCCGTCTCGCTGATTGATTTTTGTCCTGAACAACATGTCTGAGAACACCTCACTGAGTTCTTCATCGACGTGACTGCCGTTCTGAATTTCCAGATCATTCAGATCAACTAATTTCAAAATCGGTTCTGGCAGGTAGTTCTCGATGAAATCTCTGGCCACTCCCGGATTAGAGAATGTTTCCTTGAAAAACTTGTCATGGGGATTCTGTATTTTTGACTCACTATCTTTCATTCGTTCACCTTCTTAGTCATTATTATAAGTGATTTCCCTTTATAATGCTATTATAATTGATAACTCAAAATCCGATTTCCAGCTCTAGCAGACATTTCAATTTGGTAACAGCCTCTTTTTCACAACATCCGGTTCTCGGCAAAACTATAGTACCCGTCCCCGGCCACGATGATATGATCGACGACGGTGATGGCGATGGCTTCGGTGGCGGCTTTGATTTTTTTGGTTACCGCCACGTCGGCCGGTGAGGGCTGACGGCTGCCACCGGGGTGGTTGTGCGCCAGGATAATGCTGGCGGCCTGGTGGCGCAGGGCGGTTTCGACGATTAACCGGGGGTAGACCGGGGCTTCGTTGATGGTGCCTTCGTGGAGCAGGGTGGCCTGGTTAACCTGGTTCTGGCTGTTCAGGCAGATCACATAAAAGGCCTCGTTGAGGCGTCCGGTAAACAGCGCCATAGTGTATTCGCCGGCGGCGGTGGTGCTGCTAAGTACCGCTTTGGCGGCAAACTTGCCCTGCTGATAACGGCGTGCCAGGGCGGGTATCAGCGACAACAGCAGTGCCGTGTTTTCGGTGACGCCGAGCTGCTCGCCGAGATCTTTGGGATTGGCATCAAAGACCCCCGACAGCGATCCGTAATGGCGGATCAGGGCATGGGCCAGTTCGTTGGTATCCTTCATCGGCAGGCAATAAAAAAGCAGCAGCTCGAGAATCTGATGATCCTCAAAACTATCGATGCCTTCGCTGATGACCCGCTTTTTAACCCGTTGACGATGACCTTTGTGGGGATTTTTATCCATAACCCACCCCTTTCCTGGCGCCCGACGTTCGTCCGGCATAAATGACGAAGTGACATGCCGGTTTTTACTGATTGTTTAATTATACGACATTCGGCACCGATTTCAAACTTTATCAGGTGTAAATTATCGCCTTTTTATGCTTTTTCTGAGAACATCGATAAATAAAAAACACAACCCCTTGCGGGGCTGCGTTTTTTTGGTTAATCAGGCCATACCTGATCAATAAATATCCCCACCAGTTCGGGATCAAACTGGGTGCCGGCGTGTTTTAGCAGTTCGGCGACGGCCAGATCGCGGGGCAGTGTTGATTTGTAGCTGCGTTCATTGGTCATCGCATCATAGGCGTCGGCGATGGCGCAGATCCGCGATGGTAAGGGGATTTCTGAGCCTTTGAGACCTTTGGGATAGCCTTGCCCATCCCATCTTTCGTGATGCGCCAGAACATAATCGGCAATCTCGGTCAACTCTTTATTGGTACAGAGAATGCGGTAGCCAATTTCGGCGTGATTTTTCATTTCCAGCCATTCCGCATCGGTGAGCCGCTTGGACTTATTAAGGATTTGGTCGGAAACGGCGATTTTGCCGATATCGTGAAGTAAACCAAAGGCTTTCAGCTTCTTGATCTGATGCGCTTCCATCCCCAGTGCCACGCCCATCTTTTCGCAGAGGATTGACACCTGTTGCGAATGAATTTCCTCGCGATCACTTTTGTGATTGAGGGCGTCGATAATATTGTCGATGACCCGGCTCTTTAAACTGGCACCTTCGTAGAGTTTGTTGTGATACATCATATCTTCGGCTTGTTTGAAGATTTCTTCGATATCGTCAGCGGCACTGGTTTTGGTTGCGCACCCAAATGAAACTGAAATTTCGAGGTCTTTGATACTGTCCTTTTTCAACAAGTTTTTAATCCGGGTGATCAATTGGTTGGCTTCAAAGGCATCGGTTTGCGGGTACAGGATGATAAACTCATCGCCACCGATGCGGGCGATAATATCATCGGCGCGGCAACCGTTGGTGAGCGCTGTAGCGGTCTTGATCAACAACTGATCGCCGGTCGCATGGCCAAAGGAATCATTGATCAGTTTCAGACCGTTGACATCGCCCATCACAATCGTCAGCGGCCAGTTTCTGGCGGTATCCAGCCGGGCCAGTTCTTCTTCATAAAAGCGGCGATTATAGAGGCCGGTGAGATGGTCATGAAAACTTAGATATGCTATTTCATCATGGCTCTTTTTCTTTTCGGTAAAATCCCGAAAGACCAGTACCACGCCAGTTAAATTGCCATGTTCATCGATGATCGGCGCCGCACTGTCTTCAATCGGTCGCTCGATGCCTTCTTTGGAGATCAGTAGGGTGTGATTGGACAACTCGATGATGCTGACGGTCGCCAGCACTTTTGCCACCGGGTTTTCACAGCTTTCCCCGGTGAATTCATTGATGATCTGAAACACCGTTTCGATCGGCATGCCAACCGCTTCGGCCTGAGTCCAGCCGGTGAGCTGTTCGGCAATCCTGTTCATAATCAACACCTGCCCGTGGACATCGATTGCGATAACGCCGTCACCAATCGAGATCAGGGTGGTTTTAAACAGCTCTTTTTCATTATAAAGCTCTGTTTCGATGGCCTTGCGTTGCGTCAGGGTGCGGGACAAACTGAGGTTACTAAAACTCAAGGCGGAGATCATCGCACCTAATTTTGAATAGAAGGCCATCACCTCTAAAACCGTTTCATGGTCATAGCGGGGCACCCGGTTGAGGGCGTCTATATAGGCGGTCTCATCAAAACCATAGCGCTGCGCCTGCTGGCGAAAGAATTCCAGATCCAGTTCTTCATCGACATAGACAAACTGGCCAAAATAGATATTGCCCAGGTGCTGGCCGGATACCATAATCGGTGATGACATATCCCACATGCCGTTCTTGCAACGGTATGAAAGAAAGGTTCCCGGTTCGGTGGCGCGAGCCAGAATGGTGTCGCTCTCAACACAATTCTTGGCGGTTTGGGGGTGGCAACGATGAAACTTGGTGCAGATATCCTGCCAACCGACACCCACCAGCACCGTCCCTTTGATGTCCACAATCGCACCTAACATGCCGGTGATCCGCTGGAAATTTTCCAGTAGCGACTGCACCGCCGGAACATCAATGATGTCGGCAAGCTCTAAATCGCCACAATCGCTTTCCGCTTCGGTCATGGCCGGATAGTTGTTGCCGGTGACTGCCTCACTCACCTTCGCAGTTTCGTTAGAATGCCTATCTGCTTCGGTATTCATGCGTTTCACCGCCCCCTTTTTTCAAGATTTATCATTCACCCTGTTCTTACCCGTTTTAAGGTGTTTCAATCACGGATAGCGGCACCATTGGTACCATTTTTTTCAGGTTCTTTTGCCTGAATAAAGTTAAAGGCCTTTTTTATTGCCCCGGCTGATTGTCCTGCCGCTAAAAAATAGTTACCCGAAAAAAAAAAACCCTTGCGGGGCTGCGGTAGATCGCATGGGGATGGGGTTTAATCGGGGGGGTCATCTGCGCCGAGCTCAGCCAGCACCTGTTTGAGACGTCGAGGAATCGGGACGCCGAGGACGGCGAGGTTTTCTAAAATGCTCAGACCTTCGTTGGCAATAGCGATGGCGGCGACGGTGGTAATGGCGATGCCGGGAGCATAGAGATCAGCCGCCTGACCAAAGAGGTGCTGGGACTGGGGGACGCCCCCGACTGCGGCATTGCGCTCGGGACAGCGCAGCCCGGAGGTGATAATCACCGGAACGTTTAAGGCATTGCGCAGCGCTTCCAGTTTGAGCAACAGCTCCAGGCACATTTCCGCCGGGAAGCCATCGCAGGTGGCGCCGCCACAGTCGCAGGCAAACTCGTTGCGGGCAAAGTGCGGGGTTGAGCCGTCACTGTCAAAGGAGATCACACTGAGGGCCTCGGTAAAGAGCCGGTTGGCCGTCAGGGTGCCCACTTCCCCGTCAGGATCAAGGCCGCAGTCCTGCTGAAAAGCCTTAATCGCCTTCTGCTCTATTGAGATGTAGTCACTGCAAAAATTCGACCTATTCAGGCCGAACCCCAGTGCCGACAATTGTTACATCATGTTGTCCGCATCGGGGCGAACAACAGATTAACAATTGGTCAGCACGGCATTACGTAATGGTCAGTAATTTAAATCATGGTTTAGACCGGGATGATCATGTTGGTTTCCTGTTTGAAGACGTCTTCCATCACCGGCTGCTGGAGCCCGGCAATGATCACCGCAACGTCATAAATGTCCTGGTCGGTGGCGCTGGCTTTGACATCCCCGTAGGTCCGGGTGGTGGTTTTTTCCTTGCCGTCGACGATCCCGTGATTGGAGCGGATCTGGATCTTCTGTTCGATAAAATCTGTACTGACTGCCATCATTTGTCCTCCTTTCCAAGATTTGACACCAGTGTATCATGGCCGGCGGATGGCTTTAAATGGCGTTTTAAAGCCATGCGATTTATTTTTTGGGGCAAAATAAATAAGCCCCCTTTCGGGCGACTTATTTTTTTACTTTAGTTTATTTTTGCAAACATTGCTTTACCATAAACAGCCCTTTCTGAGGGGTTAATCCGTGTATCTTACCTGGTCACAAACTCCGAGCCGACCACCAGTCCCTGGGGCAGATTGAGGGTGACCACCGCATAGGAACCGTCGGGGTTGAACCAGCCCAGACCGGTGATCTGTTTGGTGCAGCCGGATTCGGGCTTGCTCAGGCTGATTTCGATGCCGTCGCTGCCCATGACATCCTGAACCTCATAAAAAGGCATCCCGACGGCCATCCGATAGGCTTGTTTGTCGCTGACCGGGAAGGGATTGAGCGCCGCCAGTTCCGGGGCGGTGGCGGTCGGCAGCAGCCGTTTGGCGAACACCTTATCATCCTCGCCGTAGGTAATCAGCACCCCATAGCCACTGCCGGGATCGTGATAGGCCACCTGGCCATCGGCCTGGACTTCCCCGGCTACCGCCAGCATCGTTTCTAACTGCGCCCGGGGTTGATCCAGGGTGACAGACTGATAAAATTTTAGCACTTTCTGAGCCGCTGCCGCTGTCGCCGGATTAAGGGTGGTGGTGACTGAGGCCGAATCATTAGCGCTTGCCGTGTCGTTATTTTTAGTTACTCCGGCACGGCAGCCGCCAGTCAGCAGGAGTATCCCCGCCAGCAGCAGCGCAGCACTCCCATGGAGCAGTCTGTTATTTTTAAATTTCATGGTCGTGTCCCTCTTTCATCAGGATTAATCGTAACAATTGGTTATTCCTCTTTCTTACCCATTTACCAGAGCAATTATCAGCGGGTTTCAGGCAAATAGCGAATGCTTTTACAGCCTGGCTCGCCCGCCGCCCTGGGCAGGCCACGCAATGGACAACAGCGCTTGACATTTTTCGTCAAAACGAATAGAATGTGTAATTAAAGAGAGGTGTGTTAAGCAATGCATGATTATTTAACCGTTAATGAAGCCGCTTCAAAATGGGATGTATCGCCCCGAAAAGTACAATTATATTGCAAAGAAGGCCGCATTCCGGAGGCCACTAAATATGGTGGTGTTTGGTTTATCCCCACCCAGGCGACTCGCCCCGTCCATCTGAAACCAGGCCTAAAAACGAAACCGGCACCACCACCACTGCGGGTTTTATCACTTTTTTCTGGCTGTGGTGGTATGGATCTTGGCTTTGAAGGTGGCTTTACAGTATTAAAAGCGGCCATCAATAAGAAAATTAATCCGGATTGGAATAGCCGCACCATCGATAAGAATTGGGTTCGTCTGCAGAAAACCCGTTTTCATACCGTTTTCGCCAATGATATTCGACCCGATGCGAAAACCGCCTGGATAAACTATTTTAAAAATCGCGGTACCCCGGCGACAACGTATTATTTAGAAAGTGTTGTCGATCTGGTAAAATTACAAAAAGAAAATAATTTACCCATCTTTCCGACCAATATAGATGTCATTACCGGCGGTTTTCCGTGTCAGGATTTTTCGATTGCGGGTAAACGCAAAGGGTTTGATTCGGATAAATCCCATACCGGCAAAATAAAAAATCTTGATATCCCTTCAATAGAAAATCGCGGCCAACTCTATATCTGGATGCGCAAAGTTATCGCCCTTGTCCAACCCCGGGTTTTTATTGCTGAAAATGTCAAAGGTTTGACCAATCTCAAAGATGTTAAAGAAATGATTGAGCATGACTTCGCCGCAGTCTGTGATGGCGGTTATCTGGTCGTCCCCGCCCGGGTTTTACATGCTGCTGAATTTGGCGTCCCCCAAAGCCGGGAACGGGTCATCTTTTTGGGATTCAAAAAAGCGGCTTTAAAACCAGCCGCATTAGCTGCCTTAACAAGCCCTATTATCCCACCTGAATACGATCCCTATCCGCTACCGACCCACGCAAGTCTTGCGGCAGCGGATCATAAACCGTTTGTTACGACCAGTCAGGCACTTGTTTGTCTGGCCGAGCCACATCTTTCAAACGATCCCGCCCAACAAAAATATTCACAAGCAAAATTTATGGGTAAGCATTGTCAGGGTCAAACAGAGATAAAATTGGACGGAATTGCGCCAACGATTCGTTCTGAACATCACGGCAATATTGAGTATCGACGCTTAAACCAGGAACACGGTGGTTCCCATCTTGACGAACTCGCTGCCGGTTTACCAGAACGACGACTGACGATCCGCGAATGTGCCCGCCTCCAGACCTTTCCCGATGATTATGATTTTATCCTGCCCGCCGTTAAGGGTTTAAAAAATGTGACCGCTTCGGATGCCTATAAACTAATTGGTAACGCCGTTCCACCGCTGCTTGGTTATCACCTGGCCAAACGGCTGGAGACAAATTGGGACAAATATTTTAAAAAACCATGACAGCTGGTGAGCGGCGGTCATGGTTTATCGCTTAGTCGTTAATGATATGGATCAGCATTTTTTTGATATTGATGCCAGCCAGACCCTTTTCATTGACTTGTAAATAGGCCAGCCTGATCCAGGTATCTTTGCGGCGCTGGTAATCATCCGTAACCGAGACACCCCAATCGGTGCTTAAACACCCGGAATCGGCATTTTTTAATTCCGTAATCACCGCTTTGCGGGTATTGCGGAGAGTTTTAAAGATTTGGTGCACCTCGAGATAGGAATATTGCTCGGTATCCACTGTTGTTTTTCCCCCGGCTGAAAAAATGTCTCGTAAACTGGGATCAATAATACTTTGTTCGGTTGCCAACCAGGTAGTAAAACGCAAATATTTTTTGGCATCGCTTGAAAATATTTCCGGATAGTGGACAAAGGCATAAGCTTTTAAAGCTTCTTTTTCGTGATTCGGCAAATCTCTAAAAAAACGAATAGCGGCAGGGGTGCTGTCGGACAGCCACCAGGCTTGCTGACCGGCTTGCTTAAAATAACTGGTGATTAAATCAATCGGTTTTTCTGATTTCACCATGGTTTTGTACGAAATATTCGATTGATCAAAAAAAGATTGCCCCGTTGGTGTATCCATATCAATCAGATAGCGGGGACTATGGGTAACGACGACATTGGCAACGCATTCTTCATAGTTTTTAGCTCGGAATTGGCAGTTTCCCGGCACTAGCTTACCAAAAATAATTACGGTTGCGAGCAAATCCGCCTCACGGGTGCTCCCCATAACACTGTTACCATTGATGCGCCAGGATTTATTTTTAGCAATGGAACTTTTCACCTCAACCCCATATTTACCAGTTTGACTGATTAGAACGATATCGGGAAAACGATGACTTTGGGGTTTATAATCAATGGTCACGTCAAAATTAAAATGCTTTATTGATGCCTCCAACGCTTTGACAACGATGGGTTCAAAATCTTCACCGCTTTTAACAAAGACATCAGGGTGTAACCGTGATTCTGCTGCTAAAATATCAATTGTTTTTGTAATGATGCGACTGAATTCTGCTTTGTGCATTTACACACCTCTTTCATCGGCCGCTAATAAATCTCTGAGAATTAGTAGCGCACCCACGGATAAGAATTATCGTAACACTAACTACAACTATTTTGCAACTGAAATATTACTTCGGCTATTCTCGCAAGTAAGAATAGCCATTGATTTGACACCCATTTTCGCTAAACAGACGGATCATGGTTTACGCTTTTCCCCTTCATCGGCCGTTCCCAGCCCCCGGGCGTGGAGCCGATAGACCCAGCGGAGGTCGTAGCCCATCGCCCGGGCGATCTCGGCAAAGGGTTCATCGGCAATTGTCCCACTGGGTCTCCAAACTGAGCCCGTCGGCCTCGACAAAATGAGCCGTGACCCGGGTGATCTCGCCATCTTTATGGCCACCGCCATTGACGACAAAAAAGACCCCCCGCCGCTCAGCCTGATTAACCCCTGCCAACTCCGTCAGCAGCACCGCAAAAGCCGGATCAGCCACCGCCGCCACCGTATAGTTTTTGCCCGCCCCACGACCCTGATCACAAAACGTCCGCAGCCGGTAGGGCCCGGCCTGAAAGGCCGCCAGAAACGCCGCCGGGGCATCGGCATTAAGCCCACTTTCCTCGGGGTCATGGTGGCCAAGTGGAATAATGAAGTTAAGTGCTGCTGATACAGCTTCATTAACAACATTCGGTAGGTCAGTGGCACAATACGGCCCTATTTAACACAAGAAGTGGTTACATTCGATTCTATTTGTAAGCCCTGGCCGACCAGCGGCCGGAGTACGATCTTTCAATATTATTCACTGATCTTACTGCAAGTCGGTGAATGCTCTTCTGATATACATTAACATTTCTCAATATATTGTACATTTCTTAAAATATAATCAATTCTGACGTGTTTTTACACGTTTTCTCAGTGCTTTTGACACTGTTTTATGATTGTCGCAACGACAATTTTTCTTATTTTAGTTTTGTGTTAATTCTGCTTCCGGCTCTCGTGTCTCTGACAGCAGCACAACCAACTGTCGATTATCCCGGGAACATTTAAAGCGTAAATCCAGTTTATTTTCCACAACCGCATCAAACAGGCGTTGATCGCAATTGGGGCAGCGATTTTTTGATGTTGATTTTCAAAATCACGCAGCTCCGGCGACCCTAACTCAAGAAAAGAATGGTGATGATTATCAATTCTGACCATGACCACTTTTTTGGCTCTGGCGCATTTGAGTGCGACCATGGTTTGTATTTAAGAAATAATTAAGATTGAACCGATTCGCCAACCATCTTGCCGTTTTTTAGGTGGTTCCCCAAAATCCCGCTACCCAAAAGCCCTCCCGATTGATAAAACCGGAAGGGCTTTTATTTAACCAAAAAGGCGTATTTTTTTCGCCGCTATAGCGGACTGTTTTGTGTTTTTTTGTATTTTTGATGTGACACGAGACTTCTCCTGGTGGATTTTCAGCTACACCAGATAGCGTTCCAACCCTGCCGCCGCCTTGGTCGGCAGAAATTCCAGGACATCGTAGTCGGCCACCTTTTCAAGATAGAAGGGATCTTCGGCGATGATTGCCCAGACCTCGTCCTGATCTTTAGCCTGGCAGAGAATCACCCCACCGGTCCGGGGACTCTTGCGGCCGGACAAAACAAATTTATCCAGCTGGTAATAACGCTCCAGATACTCAACATGGGCGGGGATCACCGCCTCCACTGCTTCGATCGGTTTGATGTAATTTAGTAAGATAATAAACATATTCTTTCTCCTCTATCTGCTTATGGGGGTGTTTTTGTGATTGTTTTCAGCCATCATTTTTGCCGCTGATGCTCAATTTTCCCTCACCCGACAAAATACTTGTTCCGGTTGCCATATTTCGGTACTCCCAGCAAGCCCAATTCGGTAAACTTCAGGACAAAGCCCCGGATGGTCGCATAGGCCGCACCACCAAAGTCTTTTTCCAAGCGTCGGGCGAATGCCAACAAATAAACCTTCCCTCGCTGGAAGGCTTGCGTTTCTGCTCCATCCGCCTAGTCATGATCCGACAGATCTTCCCGGATTTCAAGAATCCGTTCCCAATTGGCAAAGAAAATATCAATTAAAACGGGATCAAACATCGCCCCCCGCTGCTCGGTCAGAAAGGCTCTGACCTGATCCAGCGGCCAGGCTTCCTTGTAACAGCGTTGATGCGAAATGGCATCAAAGACGTCGGCAATCGATACGATCCGGCATACCGGGTTGATCGCTGTCCCGGCCAGTCCAGCTGGATAGCCGCTGCCATCCCAGCGCTCATGATGACTTAAGGCGATGGTTGCTGCCAGTTTCAGAATTTTGTACTGCGAGTTTTTGAGGATATCATAGCCGATCGTGGTATGGGTTTTGATGATCTCAAATTCATCCCGGGTCAGCGCTCCGGGTTTGTTGAGGATATGATCGGGAATGCCGATCTTGCCGACATCGTGCATCGGCGTGGCAATTTTCAGCAGCGTCGCCTCATCGTCACCCAGTCCAAATTCCAGACCCATCAGGTAGGCGTATTCGGCCACCCGGATAACGTGTTTAGCCGCTTCCTGGGAGCGGCTTTCAATGATCTGACCGAGCGTGTAAATGACTTCTTTCTGAGTTTCGATGATTTCCGAATTGACCTGCAGGAGCTGCTTTTGAGCCGTTTTGAGCGCAGTGATATCCTGGATCACCCCGATGATGCCGGCCGCTTCGCCGGACAGATTGCGAAACAGCGCCTTATTAAAGATCACGTCTTTTGGAGCGCCCGACCGGGTTTTGACCTGGTATTCATAAACCTGCTGGCCCTGCTTTTCCAGCAGTTCCAGATCGGACTGATCGTAAACCGTGGCATATTCGTCCGCCGCAATATCGGCAGTGGTTTTGCCAACATAGTCGGACGGACTGAGCCCGAGGAAATCGTCAAAGGCTTTATTGCCGCCGAGATAGACCCGGTCAGTGTTTTTGTAAAAAATCGGGGTCGGGATCGTATCCATCAGCTCGGTCTGAAAGTTCAGGACGTTGTAGAGTTCGTCCAGGGTTTCGTTGATTTTAATGTTGGTAAAACTGAGTTGGGAGATATAGACGGCAATTTTTGAATAAAATCGCATCGACATGTCAACCAGGTGCCGGGAAAACCGCGGGACTGTATCCAACGCCTGCAGATAAGCTTCTTCATCAAAGCCAAAGCGGTGCGCCTGGTTGCGGAAAAAGTCATAATCGATGGGCTCATCATCATAAAAAAACTGCCCCAGAAAAATATGCCCCATCCGCTGATCATTGATATAAATAGGGGTGGCAATATCCCAGAGATTGTTTTTGCATTTATACTGCCGATATTGATTGATGCGAATGCCGCTAGTCAGTTGACAGTCACTTTCGAGACAGTTTCTCAGGGTTTCCGGGTGACAGCGGTGAAACTTGGTGCAGATGTCCTGCCAGCCTTCCTGGACGATGATCCGGCCGTCCAGATCGATGATCCCAATGGGGATCCCGGTGACATCATAGAAATAATCCATGATCTCCTGCAGCAGCGGCGCATCCATCAGATCTTCGAGGCGGTAATTTTTATCCTTATCCTGGCCGGTTTGATAAAATCGTCGTGGATCACCAAACTGATTGGCATCGTCAATTTGTTCTTCGGGGTTTATATGCAGCACAAAAATCGCCATATCAGGGACATGGATCCCCGCCACGGTGAGATTGACGATGCCCTGATCATGACTGCTGAGAAATGTTTTAAACGAAAAAGACTGATCCTTTTCCATTTTTTCCAGATAAATCCGGAGTTGGTATAATGACAGTCCAAAATTCAAATCGAGGAAGTTTATCGCCGTGATCGGTTTGGTGTCCAGTTCCAGCAGCTTGCGGCAGGCCTCGCTGATACCGACCACCCGGCACTCCTGATCGATGATCAAAATGCGATCATCTGTTGGTTTAATGTTCATCGTCGTGTCTCCTTTGTTCGCTTCAGATTGAAATCTGATTTTACGCATTAATAGAATTGTACCCATCATCATGCGAAATATTCATCCCCCGGGGATGGCGGACACGACCACCGGCTTTGACAAGCACAGCTACATCAGCACAATCAGACTCACGGCCATCAGCATCATCCCGGCGATCAAGCCATAGATCGACAGATGGTGTTCACCGTATTCCCGGGCGGTGGGCAGCAGCTCGTCCAGCGAAATAAAGACCATGATCCCGGCGATCCCGGCAAAAAGGATCCCGAAGACGGTATCATTGAGAAAGGGCAGCAAAATAAAATACGCCGCAATCGCCCCGACCGGCTCGGCCATCCCCGAAAACAGCGACCAGCCAAGCGCCTTTTTACGCAACCCGGTGGCACAGAAAACTGGTATCGCCACCGACATCCCCTCGGGGATATTATGAATCGCCACGGCAATGGCAATCGCCAACCCCAATGAGGGCTGTTGGATGGCCGAGACAAAGGTCGCCATCCCTTCCGGAAAATTGTGGATGGCAATGATCACGGCCGTAAAAATACCGATGCGCAGCAGTTTCTGACTGCCATCGACCGGACAGGAGACCGTTTCTTCGAGCAGATGTGTCTCGTGAGGATTTTCGTAGGAAGGCACCAGCTTATCAATGATGGCAATCAGCAGCATCCCGCCAAAAAAGGCACTGACATTAACCCAGACCCCCTTTTCGGCACCCAGATTGGTAATCAGCAGCCGTCGAGATTCAAATAACAGTTCGACAAAGGAGACATAGATCATCACCCCGGCGGAAAATCCCAGCGCCACCGATAACAGTTTGGTATTGGTTTTTTCAAAGAGCAGGACAATCAGCCCCCCGATACCGGTTGACAAGCCGGCCAGCACGGTCAGGAGGATGGCGATCGCTAAGTTTGACAGGTTCATTGGTTCACATCCTTATGGGTTTATAGATTAGCAGTTTGATTCATTGCACATATGACAATAGCACTAATATAACACGAAAAATGAAAAATGAAAACCGAAAAGTCAATGCCGCAGCCGAAAAAGGGCATTAAAAAAAGAAGCATTCCACTGGATGATTGAGATCCGGGCTATCGCTTCTTTCCATGGATTATGCTTGTCAATCAAAGCATTAGAATAGGCTATTGGCCGCTTTTCTGCCGGACTGACCGAGTACCGGTTTTTTTTGTTGCTGAGGCTCCGCCGGCTGGTTGTCATCCTGGCGGCTTTTTATTTCCGAATTATAGGCCGCCACGGTAATCTTGCCCGATAAAACCAGGCCTTTCAGTTCCGAACTGGTGTAGCCGCCCAACTGATTATTGGAAACTTTCTCGTCTTCCGGTTCATCGGCATTAGCGGTCTGGCTTGTGGTTTCCTTTTTTTGACGATTTTCTTCTTCATCGTCACGGGGAATGCGTGACGGTTTCTGATCAACGGTAGAACTCTGCTGCTCGGTATCGCTGTTGACGGTGGTACTATCACTCTTCATCCGATACCCCACATATTCCCGGCTAAGCTCCATGGTGTCGTATTTATAATACGAATTCGCCTCATTGGCGGCATTCTGCGTGTTGATGCTGTCCCCGGTGGGTTTAATGGTGGTGGCATCAATTTTCTTTGACAGCGAAACCGATGGCCCCTGAGCCTCGACCGCATTTAAACTGATTGGATCCATGATCTTTCCCCTTTCTGTGGTGGTATTCTCAGGCGACAATAGCCGTGCCTTGAGCTACACAACTCGTTCTCTTCATTATTAAAAGCAGTATACCACAATTGCGCCAAAATTTCATCCTATTTCGTAAAATCTCTTCTTATATATGCAAAAACACCCCGGTTACCCGGGGTGTCGACGTTAATTAAATCGTGTTTTAGAATTTTTTATAGGCTTTGGCACCAGCCAGGACTTCGATGACTTCTTCAAAGGATGATCCGATGGAGGCTTCGACCGAACCAAAAATTGTGCCTTCGACGATCGGGGCATCAATTATTTTAACCTGACTGCTGTCTTCCAGCATTTCGATGGCCATTTCCGAGCTCATCACGGCACTGCCGAGATCAACCAGAATCACCACGCCGTCCCCTTGCTGAACCGCTTCAATACCGGCTAGTATTTTGGAAACATCCGTACCGATACTGCCATCTTCCATGCCGCCGGCAGCGGCTATTTTTGCCTCAGGAGCCATTTGTTTGGCAAGTTCTACTGCCCCTTCGGCAATTTTCTGACTGTGTGAAACAACGACGATTCCGACCATTACTTAGTTACCTGCCTTTAGAGCGACTTCTTTGGCGGCCTGAAAGGCATACGCCATCGAGGTTGCGCCAGGATCCTGATGTCCGATACTGCGTTCGCCCAGATAAGAGGCTCGCCCTTTCGTGGCAATAATTGTTTTCGTATACTCGACCCCGTCCCAGGCGGCGGCTTCGGCATCGACCAAGGCGTCAGTCATTGATTTACCAGCCGCAATGCTGGCTTTAATGGCGTCAATTGCCGGAATCATGCTGTCGAGAATGGTTTTTTCACCCTGAACCGCCTTGCCCCGGAATTGAATCCCACCGACGGCTTCATCAAAGGCCAGAATCACATCCTGATCGGATAATTCTTCCTTCCCTTTAACCGCTGCCCCGGCTTTCATAAACGCCGTGCCATAAAGTGGCCCGGATGCTCCACCAACGGTGGAAACCAGAGTCATCCCCACGGCTTTTAAAATATCATCAATATTTTTATCTTCTACCGTCGGTAATTTTTCAATCACCGCTTTAAATCCCCGGCTCATGTTAATGCCATGATCACCGTCACCGATTGCCTGATCAAAATCGGTCAATTCTTGTCGATGTTCTGCCATCTTATCCGCATAAACCCGAATAAAATCCAGTACTTCTGCCTTTGTTGCCATTTATTTTCCTCGTTTCTATGTTCTTCTAATTAATTCGCTAAGCGCCCTGATGCGAACACCAACCCCGTACCGACAATTGTTACATCATGTTGTCCGCATCGGAGCGGACAACAGATTAACAATTGGTCGGTACGCTAGCGAAGTGCTAACCGATCAGTTTGATCTGTTTTTCTTAATACATTTTAAAGCCGATGGTATCAGCTTGAGCCAGTAATAAGTCTTTGAGTTCAGCGTCCAGTTTTAATAAGGTGATGGATGCGCCAGCCATGTCGATGGAGGTCATATAATCGCCGACGAAGGTTTTGAAGACTTTAACGCCTATGTCAGCTAAAATTTGAGAAACCCGACGGTTTAAGATATACAGTTCCATTGGTGGGGTGGCGCCGGCACCATTGATCATCACGGCTACTTCGTCACCAGCTTTAGGATCCATATCTTTTAAGATCCGTTCCATCAAGTAATCAACGATTTCGTCAGCTGTCTGGATTGGTTTACGTTCAGTTCCTGGTTCACCGTGGATCCCGATTCCCAGTTCCATTTCATCTTCCGATAATTCAAAGCCCGGTTTTCCAGCCGCTGGAACGGTACATGGTTTTAAAGCCACCCCCATGGTGCGGACGTTAGCAATAACCTTTTGCGCAACCGCTTTGACTTCCTCCAGGCTGGCACCAGCTTCGGCCTTAGCACCGGCAATTTTATGGACAAAAACGGTGCCGGCAACGCCACGACGGCCGGTAGTATAAAGACTATCTTCAACCGCAACATCATCATTGGTAACCACGTTGGCTACTTTGATACCTTCGGCTTCGGCCAGTTCAGCGGCCATTTCGAAGTTCATGATATCACCGGTGTAATTCTTGATAACTAATAATACACCTTCCCCGGCATCAACCGCTTTGATCGCTTCAAATACCTGGTCTGGGGTGGGAGAAGTAAATACCGAGCCGGCCACAGCACCGTCAAGCATCCCTTTACCGACAAATCCGCCGTGCGAGGGTTCATGACCGCTGCCGCCGCCGCTCACTAAAGCAACCTTGCCGACTTTTTTGTCAGCACGAACCAGCACATCAAAACCTTCTACTCGGGATACGTATTCAGGATGGGCCAGAACGATACCTTCCAGCATTTCATTTTCCACATTTTCTACATCGTTAATAAATTTTTTCATAAGACTTCCTCCTATAAACATTATTAGTACTCTAAATCATACTATAACACGTTTTTACCCATTTTGAAGGTAAAAAACCGATATCAATTGATTTTTTTTGGCCGGACTTGACCGATTCCTGAAAAATATTACAGTAAACCAGAAAAAATTCGTTACGTCAATAGGGTTGGAGGGTGGTAAAATAAAATTTGTGTTAATCTTATGTAAAATCTTCGGGCATTATAATCGGTTGAATGATGGTTAACGTTGCCCAATACTATTTTGAAATAAACCCCAAAAGCAACGATCAAAAACAACACCAGTACCGACAATTGTTACATCATGTTGTACGCATCGGAGCGGACACGGCAAAGCCTGTCCGATTCCGCAGCGAACAACAGATTAACAATTGGTCGGTACGGTAGCTCATGCCATCCCCTAAACCAGCGCCGCCTTCATCATGTGGACGTAGTCCGACAGCGGTGCGGTGGCGGCGGCGCCGTGCTCAGCGATGATCCGGACGATGGCGCTGCCGACGATGACGCCATCGGCGAGCTGTGAAATCGTCGTGGCCTGTTCCGGGGTAGCGATCCCAAAGCCCACCGCCACGGGGGTCTGGGTCACCTGGCGGATGTCAGCGATGATGGCGGCCAGATCGGTTTTGATCTCGCTGCGCACCCCGGTAACGCCCATCGATGAGACCAGATAGATAAAGCCAGTCGCTTCTTTGGCCAGCATCTGAATCCGATCCTGAGAGGTCGGAGCAATCAGGGTGATGACGTCCAGTCCGTGGCTTTTAGCGGCCTCCCGCACTTCCCCCTTTTCTTCAAAGGGCAGATCGGGAATAATAACCCCATTGATCCCGGCTTTTTCACAAGCGCTAAAAAACCGCTCGGTTCCGTAAACAAAAATAGGATTCATATAAGTTAAAAAGACCAGCGGAATGGTCGATTTTTCGCGGATTCGAGCCACCATCGCAAAGATCTTATCGGTCGTCGTGGAGGCGCTTAACGCCCGTTCGTTAGCCGCTTCAATCACCGGCCCTTCAGCGATGGGGTCAGAAAAAGGTATCCCGATTTCAATCAAATCGGCTCCGGCGGCATCCATGGCCAGGATAAACTCCTCGGTTTTAGCAAGGCTCGGATCACCGGCGGTTAAAAAGGCGATAAAGGCTTTCTTGTCCGCAAATATTTGTGAAATTTTATTTGTTTCGATTTTATTTGCTGCTACTATATTATTCATAGATATTTTCCCCCTTGTATCGGGCAATCGCCGCGACATCCTTATCTCCCCGGCCGGAAACATTGACGATGATAATTTCGTCTTTTCGCATCGTCGGCGCCAGCACCATCGCATGGGCAATCGCATGAGCCGATTCAATAGCCGGTATAATCCCCTCGGTGCGGGAAAGATATTCAAATGCAGCGACCGCTTCATCATCGGTGATCGGCACATATTCGGCACGTTTGGTGTCATGAAGATGGGCATGCTCCGGCCCGATCCCGGGGTAGTCGAGCCCCGCCGAAATGGAGTAAACCGGGGCGATCTGGCCGTATTCATCCTGACAGAAATAGGATTTCATGCCGTGAAAGATCCCCAGACTGCCTTTGGCAATGGTGGCCGCATGGAGGGCGGTATCGACCCCTTTGCCCGCCGCTTCACAGCCGATCAGCCGGACTTCGGCGTCGGGGATAAAGTTATAGAAAGCGCCGATGGCATTGCTGCCGCCGCCGACACAGGCGATCACGGCACTGGGCAGGCGGCCTTCTTTTTCGAGAATCTGCGCCCGGGCTTCTTTGCTGATGACGCTCTGAAAATCGCGAACCATTTCCGGGAAGGGATGGGGTCCCATCACCGAACCGAGGACGTAGTGGGTATCGTCGACCCGGGTTGTCCATTCTCTAAAGGTTTCATTAACGGCATCCTTTAAGGTCATCGTCCCGGAGGTGACCACATGAACCTTGGCACCCAACAGCTCCATCCGGAAAACATTGAGAGCCTGGCGATCAGTGTCTTCTTTACCCATAAAGATTTCACATTCAAAGCCCATCAGGGCGGCGGCGGTGGCCGTGGCGACGCCATGCTGACCGGCGCCAGTTTCGGCAATCAGCCGGGTTTTCCCCATTTTCTTGGCCAGCAGCGCCTGACCCAGAACGTTGTTGATCTTATGGGAGCCGGTATGGTTTAAATCTTCGCGTTTGAGATAGATCTTGGCACCGCCCAGATCGGCGGTCATTTTCTTCGCATAATACAACCGCGAGGGGCGGCCGGCATAGTCATTTAACAGCTCGGTTAATTCGGCCTGAAAGGCCGGATCGTTTTTATAGTGTTCGTAGGCTTTTTCCACTTCAATAATGGCATTCATCAGTGTCTCTGGTGTGTACTGACCACCGTGGATCCCGTATTTTCCTTTACTCATTTTCTTTCTCCTTTTTCGTATCGTCCTTTATTGGACTGCCGTGAGCTTTGCTGACGGTTTTGGGGACAATTTTGCGGTAAATATAGGTTGGCACTTCGCTGGCGTACCGACCAATTGTTAATCTGTTGTTCGCTCCGATGCGTACAACATGATGTAACAATTGTCGGTACTTGTTATGCTAATTACTAAGTTCGTTTTTTAAATTTACAAAATTGTTTTAAGAACCGACAGCAAAGCAATGATTGTTCGTCTCTTTTATTTCTTAATAAGTTATGCTTCTTATTATATCTACAATATGTAAAATCTTGTTCCGGTCTTTGACGCCGTCGGTTTCGACGCCGCTGCTTAAGTCGACGCAATAGGGGCGCACCTGGTTGATGGCGGCGGCGATGTTATCTATGTTGAGGCCGCCGGCCAGAAAAAAGTCGCCGGTGACGCCGGCCAGCAGATCCCAGTTAAAGGCCGCCCCGGAACCGCCGTATTGGCTGGGATCGTAGGTGTCAAAGAGGCGGTAATCGGCAGCGGTTTCCCGGATGTCGGCCGGACTGCTGATCCGCAACGCCCGGATTACCGGTAAACCGGTTTGGGTTTGCAGCAATCGCACCATGGCTTCGTCCTCATCGCCATGCAGCTGGATGAGTTCGATAATGCCCGCCTCGGCCAGCGCAATGATCTCGGTCACCGGGTGGTTGACAAAAACCCCCACCGCTTTGATGCCCGGATACAGGCTTTGCTTTAAGGCTCGGGCGGTTTCCATATCAACCTGGCGCCGGCTGGCGGCAAAGACAAAGCCAATATAATCCGGTCGGGCAGCGTTCACCGCCGCAATATCTTCAAAGCGGGATAAGCCGCAGATTTTTATTTTTGTCATGATAATCTCCATCTCTAATCACGAAATACATTTATAGCAACATGATAATTAATATAAAGCTATGGTCAAAAACAAACCCAGTACCGACAATCGGCAGTCAGCAGCTACCCCCGCAGCTGATCCAGCATCCCCTTCTTATCCCTACTCCGCATCAACGTTTCGCCGATCAGTACAGCATTTGTCCCATTTTCGCACAGTTTTTTGATATCTTCTGCGGTTCGTATCCCACTTTCCGAAACAAACAGGGTTTCCGGCGGTACCAGCTGGCGCAAGCGGATGCTGTTTTGGAGATCCACTTCAAAGGTTTTAAGATTGCGGTTATTGACCCCAATGATCCGGGCACCGGCGGCCAGGGCTTGTTTAACTTCTGCTTCATCATGGGCTTCCACCAGCGCCGACAGCCCCAGCGCATCGGCGATCTCAAGGTACTCCCGGAGCATTTCGGTGTCTAAAATCGAACAGATCAGTAAAATCGCATCGGCGCCGATCCGGCTGGCTTCGTAAATCTGGATGGCATCGATAATAAAATCTTTGCGCAGCACCGGGATGCTTACCTGCGCCTTGATTTCCGTCAGATAAGCATTAGCCCCCTGAAAAAATTCCGGCTCGGTCAGCACTGAAATGGCATCGGCTCCGGCGGCCTGATAGTCCCGGGCGATCTCGAGATAAGGGAAATCCGCCGCAATCACGCCTTTGGACGGTGAGGCTTTTTTGACCTCGCAGATAAACGCAATCTCCCCGGCGGCAGACTTCTGCGCCAGGGCTTTTTCAAAAGCAAAGGGCGTTTTAGAGGGTTTGGCTTGACTTTTTAGCAGCTCCAGAGTGGTTGTTTCTTTAAGCGCCACCACCCGTTTGGCAGTGGCGGCGACAATCTGATCTAATATCATCTCAGTACCTCGATCATGCCAGCACCTCAATGGCAATCTCATTGCTGCGTTTGACAAAGCTATCGAGCTTGGCCTTGGCCTTGCCGGAATCGATAATCTCTTCGGCCATCCTGACGCAATCCCGGAGGGTGATATCGTTGTGGGACATATACAGGCAGAAGGCCGAGTTCATCACCACCACATCGCGCTTGGGGCCTTTTTCACCGTTAAGAATATTCAGGGCGATGACAGCATTTTCTTCTTTTTCGCCACCGATCAGGTCGGACAATTCACAGCGTTTTAGTCCCAGCTGTTCCGGGGTGATAAAAAAGCTGTTGATCTTGCCATCGGCAATTTCACAAATGGTGGTGGTGTCAGTCAGAGTAATTTCGTCCAGGCCGTCATGGCCGTGGACGACCATCCCCCGCTTGACCTTTAATTTGTTCAGGACATTGGCCAGCGGCTCGACCAGGTTTTCATCATAGACCCCCAGCAGCTGCATATTGGCGCCGGCCGGGTTGGCCAGCGGGCCGAGAATATTAAAAATCGTCCGAATCCCCAGTTCTTTGCGCACCGGCCCGGCGTATTTCATCGAGGCGTGATAGGTCGGGGCAAACATAAAGCAGATCCCCAGCTCATTAAGAATCACGGCACTTTTTTCCGCCGACAGTTCAATATTCACGCCCAAAGCTTCTAGCAGATCGGCCGATCCGCATTTGCTGGAGACGCTGCGGTTGCCGTGCTTGGCCACCGGCACCCCGCCAGCGGCAATCACCAGCGCCGACACCGTCGAAATATTAAAGGTGGACACCTCGTCGCCGCCGGTGCCGACAATATCCAGAACATCAGTTTTAGGGAGGATCTTGGTGCATTTGTCGCGCATCACCATCGCACAGGCGGTGATCTCATCGATGGTTTCGCCCTTCATCCGCATGGCGGTGAGAAACGAAGCGATCTGGGCGTTGGTGGCCTGGCCGTCCATAATCTGATCCATGACCTCGCGGGTGCGCTCCAGAGACAGATCCTTACCGTTGACAATATCATATATCGCTGCTTTAATCATTTTCGTTTCCTATCTTTAAAAAGTTCTCAATCATCGTGTGGCCGTCGTTGGTGAGGATTGATTCGGGATGGAACTGCACCCCGTAAACATCATAATGGCGATGCTTCACGGCCATCACTTCGCCATCGTCATCCTCGGCGATAATCAGCAGCTCATCCGGCAGCGTACTGCGCTCGGCACTGAGGGAATGATAGCGGCCGGCCGCAATAATCGGCGGCAGACCCCGAAAAATCGGGCTGCCATTGGCAATATGGACGTTGCTGCTTTTGCCGTGCATCAGGGTACTGGCATAGGTGATGGTACCGCCAAATACCTCGCAGATCGCCTGATGACCCAGGCACACCCCGAGAATCGGCGTTTTGTCTTTGAAATAGGCAATAGCTTCTTCACAGATCCCCGCCTCCGCCGGTCGTCCCGGCCCCGGCGAGACAATGATGTGATCCGGTTTTAAAGCAATAATTTCGGCCATACTGAGTTCATCATTTTTTATCACCCGGATATCGGGATTGATTATCCCCACATATTGATACAGGTTATAGGAAAAGCTGTCGTAATTGTCGATCAGTAAAATCATTATTCCACCTCCTGGGCTCGATCCAGGGCTTCAAACATCGCCCGGGCCTTGTTTTGTGATTCATTAAATTCATTTTCCGGGATGCTGTCAGCGACAATCCCGGCGCCGGCGGAGACATAAACCGTATCGTTTTTGCGAACCGCCATCCGAATGGCAATGCACATATCCATGTTGCCGGAAAAGTCGATATACCCGACCGCCCCGCCGTAAACGCCGCGCTTCTGACCTTCCAGAGCATTGATAATTTCAATCGCCCGTTTTTTCGGTGCCCCGGACAGGGTTCCCGCTGGCAACACCGCTCCGAGGGCATCGAGCTGATCCAGCCCGTCTTTGAGAATGCCGGTGACGGTCGAAGAAATGTGCGAGACATGGGAATAGCGGACGACCTCCTGATAGGTTGTAACGGCAACCGAGCCAAACTCACTAACCTTACCGAGATCGTTGCGACCCAGATCGACCAGCATATTGTGCTCACTGAGTTCCTTTTCGTCCTTTAGCAACTCGGCAATAAAGGCTTCGTCCTCTTCTGGCGTCTCGCCCCGGGGACAGGTGCCGGCAATCGGAAAGGTCGACAGCCGCGAATTTTTCAGCGATACCAGGGTCTCCGGCGACGCCCCGGCCACCTGCATCTCGTCAAAGTCAATATAAAACATGTACGGTGAGGGATTAACCGTTCGCAGCACCCGATAGGCCGATAGCAGATCGCCCTCAAAGTCAGCTTCCAGCCGGTTGGAAATCACCGCCTGGAAAATATCGCCCTGATAAATATGCTCCCGAGTTTTTTCGACCATCTCGCAATAGTATTCTTTACTAAACAGCGAACGATACTTTGATGTCACCTGACCCCGAAAGGCCACGGTGCTGTTACAATTTTTTATCAGCGCTTCAATTTCCTTCAGCACAATCACCCCGTCGATATAGTTCGCCTCAAAGTTGTCGGTTTTAATATTGACAATCACCACAATTTTCTGGCGCAGATGATCATAGGCGATGACCTTATCAAAAAGCATCAGATTCATGTCATCAAAATTCTCGGCATTATCGTTTTCCAGTACCAGATTGGTTTCGGTGTATTTAACAAAATCGTAGGAAATATAGCCGACAAACCCGCCCGTAAATACCGGCAGGAAATCGAGCTTGGGACTTTTCCACTGGGCCAGAATTTCCCGCAGCACCGTCCGTGGATCATCGGTAAGAATATCCTTGGTCTTGCCGTTTTTAACCACCACTTCGCCGTCTTGACAGGTTACCGTCAGGGTCGGGTCAAAACCCAGAAACGAATAACGCCCCCATTTTTCGCCGCCCTCGACACTTTCCAGCAAATAACACTTTTTGCCCGTGGCTTTTAAAATTTTAAGCACCTCAATCGGGGTCTTTATATCTGAAAACAGCTCCAGACTAATCGGGATGCTCTGATAATCCCCGCAATACCCTCTGGCGTCTTCCATCGATGGTTTAATCATAATCGTATCCTTTCGTTGGTTGGTTTTGTCGTTATTAATTTATACGCTTTTTAAGTAATAAAAAAACGCCCGTCCTTGATTAATATAAATTAATCAAGGACGAGCGCAAAAATTCAAGCCCGCGGTACCACCTTAATTTACAGAGAAAATCCCTGTACACTTGGCAGGATACAAACATATCCCTCGCAACTGACGTATGCGTTACGTCGCAGAATACTGAGAAAGAAACTTTCCTTTGACTGCGCCCTCAGTGGTCCATTTGATGTTCTGCGTTGTGCGAGGCTCTCAGCCTTCCCCGCTCTCTGTAACTGCACGATACACCGTTATCTCCACGTCAACGGTTTGATTGAAGTATTAAACTAGATAAAGCTTAATCGATATTGCCCCTTTTGTCAATGTTTTTTTAGTTGTGCATCTTTTTTTGCGTATTATCAGCTCCGAAAATCGGCTCTAGTTCACCGTCAGCTTCATCGGCACAAAGCGGATCCCCTTGTTAACCTGTTCCGCTGCGGTGTCCACAAAGCCGAAACGGCGGTAAACTGCCACCGCATAGGGCGACGAATTGACCGTCATGACAAAGGGTTTTCCCGGCTGCTGGCTTTTTAAATCCGCCAGCACCGTGTCAAATAAGGCCCGGGCAATGCCCCGGTGGTGATAATTCTTATCAACAAACATCACCGAGATATGTAAATCATCGCGGGTGCCGATAACCCCGACAATCCGCTTGTCTTCATAAAAACCCCACAGCTTCTTATGGCCGGTGGCCAGATCCTCGGCCATTTCTTCCAGCTTATAGTCCAGATAATCGGTAAAGGTCTGGCGCCCTTCTGCGCTATAACCATCGGCAATGAACTCGTGAAAAACCGCATTGGCCAGCTCCACCGCTGCTTCTAAATCGCTATTGTCTATTTTTTTTATCATTTAAATCTCCTATGATGTCAATCAGGATCGACGCTCAAATCGCTAATTATTCTTCATTGAATCGGCCAATTTCAGCAAATTTATCGGCTCCGGACAAAATCTCGGGCTGCTGCTCCGCAGGGCATTCAGATAATTGATATCCTGCTCCCCCAATTTCTGGAAATAACAGTTGATCCGGTGATTCAAAAACAGGTTGTTCATCTGAAAAGCTATCGCTACCGGTGCCTCCACATGTTCAAAGATAAGCCCGGTTTCGGTAAACGGCGGCGGATATTCGGCCGCTGGCAGGGTTGGGATAAAATCATGGACATTAAAAATCCGGAAACTGTTTTTGATCTGGGCATTGTAAGCCCCGACAAATTCCCGATCACCGGGTCGGCCGGCGGCATAGGTATAAACAATCGGCTCTTTCCGGGCGGTATTGACGGCAAAATCCAGCGCCGCCATGATCGCCAGATCGCCGCCCAGACTGTGCCCGGTGATGGTGAGCTTTTTATCTTCAGGCAGTTGGCGGACGCACTCGATCAGTTCCTCCCGCAGCGACTGATAGACCCGGGTGATGCCCCGATGGCTGAAACCGGCGTTTTTTACATAAGGAAAGGGAATCTGAAAAAGATCCAGATCCGAATCCAGATTGGGGGTGGAATCAGAGCCCCGAAAAGCCAGCACCAACCGTTCCGCTGACTCAGCGATAAAGCCAAAATTCTCTTCCGTCTTTTCGGTTACCCCGGTCATCCCGTTAAATGAAACCTTAAGCTCAAAGCCGGCCGGCAGAGCCAGCTGCTGCTGATCAAAAAACGGATAGGTCTGATAACAAAAACCAGCCATTAAGATGGCATCCTGTTTGCTGTAAGCTTGCGGCAGATTTTGTTGCTTCATCGAGTTTCTCCTTTGATATAAAAATTGTGACCGATAATCGTCATTTAGCGTTTGTTTTTATTTTTCGCCTGGCGGATCAGCTGTTTCATTTCGCCTTTGCTGCCAAACATATTTTTGATCTTTTCGGCTTCCAGTTGGCGGGAATTAAGCCCTTCGTAGTCCATTTCTTTTTGCAGCTTGCGATAGTTTTCAAACCGTTTGGCTGCGAGGCTTCCCGATTCAATGGCGGCTTGCACCGCACAGCCCGGTTCACCATTATGACTGCAGTCGCCAAAGCGGCATTGTTCAGCCAAATCTTCAATATCGGCAAAAGAGCGGGACAGATCGGCACTGTCCAGATGGAGTTCCCGCATCCCCGGGGTATCAATGACCACGCCGCCGCCAGGCAATAGCAGCAGTTGCCGATGGGTGGTGGTGTGCCGACCCTTGTCATCACTTCTCAGGCCTCTGGTCGCCAGCACGTCGGCTCCAATCAGATGATTGATAATGGTCGATTTCCCGACCCCGGATGAGCCCAGAAAGACAATCGTTTTACCCGGCGCCAGGTAGGCGGCGATCTCGTCATAGCCACGGTTATCGAAACTGGAGCAGACCACGACATCGGTTCCCACCCGGACGGCCGAAATGGCACTGAGGCGAGCCGGTAAATCGTCACAGAGGTCGGCCTTGGTCAGGACGATCACTGGTCTGGCCTGACTACTCCAGGCAATTGACAGATAGCGCTCCAGCCGGCGCAGATTAAAATCATTGTTTAATGACATGCAAATAAAAACCAGATCAAAATTGGCAGCGACAATCTGCACCCCGTTGCTCGTTCCGGCCGCCTTTCGCTCAAACAGGCTGGTGCGGCTTAATACCTGATGAATCACCGCATTGCCGGTATCTTCCACAATCCGGTCAATCATCACCCAGTCGCCGACCACCGGAAAACTGGTGTTATCCGCAGCATTAAAAACAAATTTCCCCGACACCTCGGCCAGCAATTCGCCTGCTTCACCAATCACCTTATAAAGCTCCCGATGCTGCTCCGTCACCCGGGCCACAAACAAGCCGCTGTACAAGCTGGCTTCCTGCTTAATCCGCTGATTTAATCCGTAATTTTCCAAGTCTATATTTTTCATTTTTTTCCTCCAAATTTTTTATTTTTTAACCGTTTGGAGGGCTAAAGGCCTAGTATCGTTCTTTGCCCTCCGGCGTCACGACACTATCCATTTTATTATTATTTTTCATAAATTCTCCTTTTCTTTTGTATTACTATCATTGTAAATGATTCTTTTTAATCAAGTCAAGGCAAATAACATGCTTTCTAATGGTAATATCTCAAACTGGTCAAGAAAAGCAATGCAATCTTGGTAAAAATCAGATAAAATAGAAGGGTAAAATGATTTGACAAAAAACGAAAGGCTAAAAAAAAATGAGAACATTAAAATATGCCATCCTCGGATTAATCAACCGGGAAACCATGACCGGTTATGATTTGATGAAAGTGTTTAATATGGAGCTGGTCAATTTCTGGTATGCCAAGCACAGCCAAATCTACCCAGAGCTAAAAAAACTCACCGACGAAGGGATGATCACCTTTGAAACCTTGCCCGAGGGCGACAAGCTCCGCAAAAAAATCTATTCGATTACTGATAAGGGAAAACAGGATTTTCACAACTGGCTGCTGCAGCAGGATTTGCTGGAGCCGACTCCCAAAGACATTTTCCGACTCAAAGCGTATTTTATCGAGTCCATGTCCAATGAAAAAATCCTGGCTCACTTTCACTACCAGCTTAAGCAGCGTCAGGAAAAACTGTCAAAGCTCCAGACCAATATGGAAATTCTTTTAGCGACCAAAGATATTTCAACCATTCAGAGCCCGGAATACGGCGACTACATCGTCCTGAAGTCGGCCATCAAACGGGAAATATCCTACATCGAATGGCTTAACGAGTGCATTGAAGAAGTCGCCACCAACACCCGCATCTTTATCGATAAAAGGAGGCTCCTATGACCCCAATCATTTGCCCACAATGCGGCAGCACCAATACCAGCCCGTCGACTTTGCCGTTGCTTTATTGCCGGGACTGCCAGATCGAATTCGGCGGCGATCACCAGGAACTGGTGGCGGAGACCCGCCTGATCGTCCTGAACACCTATCAGCAGGGGGCTGCCAGTCAAAATCTGACTTTTAGCAAAACTGCTGCCGGGGCCACCATCGAGGGGCCGTTTCTTTGCTATTACCCGGATCTCCCAGAGATTTACATCTCGCAACTGCAGTGGCAGCAGCTACTTGAAGGTTTTTTTAAGCTCCACGTAACGGATTGGAAATCTGAGTATCAATCAGACACTCCAGATGATTTTGGCTGGGATCTGAAAATCATCTGCGAAAATCAGGAACCGCTCATTTCTCGGGGTTGGGGTTGCTACCCACCCTATTGGGCAGCGCTCATGGATCTTTTTACCAGCCTTGGTCTACCCAACATCGGCAACAAACTGGGACAGAATTTTTTGCAGCTTCAGACCCAATCGCATTAAATTCGCATTTTAAACCAAATATTCCATGGCATTCCCGGTTAAAATGCGGTAGAATGTGGTATCAATAACAACGTTTACAAATAATTTAAAGGCGGATATCAGGATGAGTATTTTTAACAAACATTCCATCGGCAATAAAATTACCTCCAGGGTAATCATTTTTGTGGCCTTAGCCCTGCTGGTGATTGGCATCACCGTGACAGTTTTAAGTATCAACAACGAAAACAGGCAAATTGAAGAGCGGATGAATCTGCAGCTTGACAACACCATTGCCAGCGTCGAACAAGCGCTGGACAACCATGGTCAACTGGTCAGCAGTTTGAGCAAGACCATCGGCGTCACTGGTACCCAGATGACCACCCCAGCATACAGCGATCTGCTTACCCAGTATGTGGGGCTCAATGCTGATACCTTCGGCATGGGGGTCTGGTATGAATACAACGGCTACAAACCGGAGCTCAAATATTTTGGTCCCTATGCCAGCCGTGACGGTGCCAACATCGCTTTTGCCGAAGCCCTCTACAGCACCGACGAGTATGACTTTCCTAACCAGGAGTGGTATCTGGCCGGTAAAACACCAGCCGGTGAAATCGCCTGGTCGGCCCCTTATGAAGATGAAACCCTGGGGATTTCTCTGGTAACCGCAACCCAGGCCTTTTATGACAGCGGCAAAAACTTTCGCGGCGTAGTCACCGGTGATATCGATCTTTCCAGCCTCCAGACTATGGTCAGCGAAATCAAAGTTGGCGAAACCGGTCGCGCTTTTCTGGTTGACCAAAGCGGTCTCTACATTGCCGATGCCGACACCGCCAAAGCGATGAGTGTCAATCTGCGGGAAGATCCCAATGCCAGCCTGGCCGCCCTGGGTGAAAGCATGCTCAGCGGCGAACCCGGATCTGGCGTATTTACCGATTCTTCCGGAAAAAATAATATCTATTACGCCCCGATCCCCGCAACCGGTTGGACGCTGGCCATTATGGAGCCCCAAAGCGAGCTTAATGCCCCGATTATGGCGCTTATTTTTCAGCTGATCGGTCTCTTTTTATTAACCCTGATCGTGCTGAGCTTTATCATCGTCAAACAGATCAAAGGCGTGGTCAACCCAATTGTCCTGATCACCGAGCTGTTCCATAAAGCGGAATTAGGTGATTTTGACAGCGACATTCCCGCTGCGATCATCAACCGGGAGGATGAGCTGGGTAAACTGGGACTATCTTTCCAGAAACTATCCGAGAATATTCAGGAAAATATCGCCACCCTGGAACAGATTTCCCTGGGTAATCTCAATGTTACCGTCGATGTCAAATCCGACCACGATGTTCAGTCCAAGAGCCTGATCGAAGTGGTGGAAAACCTCAAAAACCTCGAAGCCGAGGTGGAAATGCTGACCCAATCAGCCACCGATGGCCATTTATCGATCCGCAGCGATGCCACCAAATTCCAGGGCAAGTTCCGGGACATTGTCGTTGGCGTCAACAATACCTTAGACGCCGTGGTCGAACCGCTGACGGTCGCCGCTAATTATATGAATAAAATCAGCCGCGGGGAAATTCCTGCTAAAATCACCGCTACCTATCATGGCGATTTTAACGCCATTAAAGAAAACCTTAATTCCTGTATCGATAATATCAATGCGCTGGTGTCCGATGTCGATATGCTGGCCCATGCTGCCACCGCAGGACAGTTAGAAATCCAGGCCGATGCCACCCGACACAGTGGCGATTTCCGAAAAATCATCGAAGGCTTTAATAATACCCTAAACTCGCTGCTGGCACCGATCAACGAGGCCCGCCAGGTGATGACCAAAATGGCTGCCAATGATTATACCCTGTCGATGGATGGCAGCTACAAAGGCAATATGGCCGAATTTGCTGAAGAAATCAACCTGGTTCATTCCCGACTCCTCACTGTTCAGGAAGCTTTTATCGATATTTCGCAAGGTAACACCAGCCAACGGGGTGAGTTTATCGCCATTGGCAAGCGTTCCGACAACGACAAGCTGATCCCCTCGATCATTGCCACCCTGACCACCATTGACAATCTGATTGAAGAAGCCCGTAATCTGGCCCAGGCCGGGATTAACGGCAACCTCGAAGTGCGCAGCGATGCATCACGATTCGCCGGCGGTTATCGGGATATTGTCGAAGGCTTTAACCAGACCCTGGATGCCATCGAACAGCCCATCAGCGAAGCCGCCATTGTGCTTGAACAAATGGCCGCCGGCAACCTGACCCAACCGATGACGGGAGATTATCTGGGCAGCTATGCGATTATCAAGAATTCCTTAAATGATACGATGAACTCGCTCAATGAGATCCTCGGCAACATCAATCATTCCGCCGACGAGGTCGCTTCCGGTTCCCGTCAGGTTTCCGACGGTAGCCAGGCGCTGGCTCAGGGCGCCACCGAACAGGCCAGCTCGATGCAGGAGCTTAATGCCTCCATTGAAGAGGTGGCCGTGCAAACCCGGGAAAACGCTGTAAATGCCGACCAGGCCAACCAGCTGACCCGGATCGCCCAGCGCAATGCCGAAAACGGCAACACGCAGATGCAGCAGATGCTCAGATCGATGGCCGAAATCAATGCCTCCTCAGCGAAGATTTCGAATATCATCAAGGTCATCGATGATATCGCCTTCCAGACCAATATCCTGGCCTTAAATGCGGCGGTGGAAGCCGCCCGGGCGGGACAGCAAGGCAAGGGCTTTGCCGTCGTTGCTGAAGAGGTTCGCACCCTGGCCGGACGCAGTGCCGAAGCTGCCAAAGAAACCGCTGAACTGATTGAAGGCTCCATTTTCAAAGTCTCTGAAGGCACTATCATTGCCAATAATACCGCTGACTCCCTCACTGAAATTGTCGACGGCGTTGCCCAGGTTGCCGCCCTGGTCAGTAAAATTGATTCCGCTTCCAATGAGCAAACGGCGTCGATCAATCAGATCAACAGCGGCATCGATCAGGTTGCCCAGGTCGTTCAAACCAACTCGGCCACCGCCGAAGAAAGCGCCGCTGCCAGTGAAGAACTGTACAGCCAGGCCGAACTGCTCAAAAACATGGTCAGTAAATTTTCCTTGACCAAGTAAACATCATAAACAAGACCCCCGTGATGCCGAATTCTCAAACGGCACCACGGGGGTCTTTTATTTTTTGCACAAAAAAACACCGTTACAAAACGATGTTTTTTTAGTATCTGTCGTACCGCCAATTAGCAGTACCCTAATTAGTCGAGAGCCACATTGATTTCTAGCATAATGCCGTCGATATCAAATTCAACACACATGACCTGATCCTTACTCATACTGAGTTCGATATTTTCCCCGGTCAGCATCGTTGGCGGCGAAATATCAACATTGATCGATTCATTGGAGAGGTTAATACTGGCGTTGGCGGTGAGCATATTGGACAGCTCTGAAATCGCACTTTTCGCCATATCATCCAGTTCTTCCACCGGCATCCCCATCATCATGATCGAGGCAATCTGTTTGGCGCCCTCGGTGTCGATGGCATAAGCGACATTGCCCTTTTTATCACCGACGATCCCCAGGGTTAAAACAATGCCACTGGCGACAATTTTCTTCGATTTTTCCAACTGGTTTTTGATATTAATGCTGCTAAATCCCAGTTGTGGCATCACATCCGTAACGGATGCAATAAAGGAATTGATAATTGCTACATCCATGCCACTTCTCCCTTTTGAAAGCCCACATTCATAAAGACATCACCAAGATCGGTTTTAATGACAAACGACTCACTCATAATATCGCCGATGGAAATGGTAATATCTTTGCCCCGAAAGACGGTGGGTGGTGAAACCCGGAGACCAAAAGAACGATTAAGTCCATTTAACAGCGAGCAGGCATTTCCGCCGATGATATTGGTAAATTCGCTTAAGAAATTAATGGCATCTTCAATCTGCTGCCCCTCATCCTGGAGGATTTTTCGGGTCATCCCCAGTGCGGTCGCTTCTGACATATCCATAATTAAGCGGCCGTCATGACGGCCAATAATCCCAATCGCTACCGAAACGCCCGAAGAAATCGTGGTCATCGCATGGTCAGCAACCTTTTCAATCACCACTTCCCCGCCGATTTCCCGTTTTAAAAAACTGAATATTGATTCTTTAAACGCTTCTTCAAAATTGTTCTTTAAAACGCCGTAAAGTTCTTCACCTTCAAAAAGCCGCTCAATGGCCGAATCCAGATCGGTCTGATCAACTGGTTTCTGCAAATAAGCTTTAATGCCAACTTTTTTGGCCCGCTGAATAATTTCTTCATCCATCATTGCACTGATGGCAATGATTTTCGTGTCCTTCAAGTGTTTTAAAATCGCTTGAGAACATTCAATGCCATCGCCATCCGGCAAGGTCATATCCATTGTAATCAAATCGGGTTTGATCTCCTGGGCTTTTTGGATTGCTTCGCTCATGTTCACTGCCGTCGCAACAATCTCCAGGCCATCTTTTTGAAGCATCCGTTTGAGAACTGCTATTGAAAAAGTTGAATCGTCGACTATCATCACTCTAATATTTTCCATAAATCCACCGCCTTTTTAATCGAATCGAAAAATTCTTATATACTAATTCTACTGGTTATTATAAGCATCCGTCAAGTTATATTTAAATTGAAGCTAAACTTTTAATACCCCGATTGACGATAACTATGCAGATTTTACTAACTATCTTTTTTCTTGTTTTTTGAATAAAAACGATCCCGGTCTTTTTTTCCGCCGGTGTTTTTTGCGGAGCCGCTTCCACTTCCACTTCCTCGACGGTTCTTGGGTGCCGTCGCCTTATAGGCTCCAGATCGCCGTGATGCCGCTACTTTTAGTTCAGTCGGTACCTCCACCAGGGGGAAGGGATGAACCTCAACGACGGGGATTGATTTTGACACCAGTTTTTCAATGCCGTCGAGTAAGGGCATTTCTTCCTGGTCGCAAAAGGCAATCGCAATCCCGCCGAGACCAGCTCGTCCGGTTCGGCCGATCCGATGCACGTAGGTTTCCGGGACTTCCGGCAAATCATAATTAAAGACATGGGACAGCTCGTCAATATCGATTCCCCGGGCGGCAATGTCTGTGGCCACGAGGATCCGGGTTTTTCGTTCCTTAAAGTTATTCAGCGCCAGCTGCCTAGCATTCTGGGATTTGTTGCCATGAATCGCCTGAGCCTTAAACCCCGCCCGCTCCAGATGCTTGACGATCTTATCTGCGCCATGCTTAGTTCGGGAAAAGACCAGCGCCGAGACAATTTCTTTATTTTTCAATAAATGCACCAACAGATTGATCTTATTCGCTTTATTGACATAATAAACATTCTGCGCAATCACTTCAACCGTTGATGAAACCGGAGTGATGGTGACCTTGACCGGATTTTTGAGAATGGAACCGGACAGTTTGGCAATTTCCATTGGCATCGTCGCCGAGAAAAGCATATTCTGACGCTCAACTGGCATATGCTTGATAATTTTCCGGACATCCTGAAGCATCCCCATGTCCAGCATCATATCCGCTTCATCCAGGACAAAAGACTTGATCTGACCTAGTTTGATGTACTTCTGATTAATTAAATCCAGCAGTCGTCCCGGGGTTGCCACCAGAATATCAACGCCGGCGCCCAAGGCCTTAGTCTGCGGATTCTGCGATACGCCGCCATAAATAACCAGCGTTCGCAGGCCTAAGAACTTACCATAGGCTTTAAATGAATCACTGATCTGCAGAGCCAGCTCCCGGGTGGGTGCCAGTATCAACGCCTTGATCGGTCGGTTTCCTTTAAGATTTCGTTGTTCATAAGACAGTCCCTGTAAAATCGGGATCGCAAAAGCGGCCGTTTTTCCGGTTCCGGTTTGGGCACATCCCAATAAATCGCGGCCTTCCAGCAAAGACGGAATCGCCTTTTCCTGAATCGGTGTGGCCTCAGTATATCCTTCAGCGGTTAAAGCCTTCTGAATTGGCTGTATAATATTTAAATCTTCAAATTGCAATAGGTTTCTCCTTTATTTTAAAAGTGCTGCACGGGTTGATAAATTTTGCGGATCAACCCCTATCATAAATAAAGAACGCCGAAAGCGTTCCTTAGAAAATTGGTTTATTTATCGAAAAATCCGCCTCTTTTTGTTGTTTTAAACGCTTTTCGATCACTGACCTTGTTTTGATTCGGTTTGTCAGCTTTTATTCCCTGCTGTGCACTTAATTTTTTCTTTTCTGCGATAATTTTTTTCATTCCTTCAATATTGTTTGTTGACATAAAATCCCCTCCTTTTCCCCGGAAAACCACGACAACCACTCACAAATAATCGTGCTGTCATGATAAGGGATTAGTTTTGTCTTGTTTTTGACAGTATAAAAAAAAACTTATGCCATTTTCAGGCATAAGTTTAAAATATTTGTGTTATTAGATAACTTGAATATTTTCGGCTTGTGGGCCTTTAGGTCCTTGAGTAATTTCGAAAGAAACTTCTTGGCCTTCTTCTAAAGATTTATAACCACTAGAAACGATTTGTGAAAAATGTGCAAACACATCTTTACCATCTTCCCCTGTTATAAAACCAAAACCTTTTTCAGAGTTAAACCATTTTACTGTACCATTCATTGATGAGTACCTCCTAATTTTTATTCCCTAAATCCTTGTAATACGGATAACAACTACATTTCTAAATTAGGATAATACTGTAAAGCATAGTACCAATTAAAAAATAATACTGTTAAATTCATTTACTATCAATTTAAGTTCTTACTTATAATAGCACGATACAATCAATAAAGCAAACTTTTTAATAATTATTTTCAAATTATCTTAAGACTCTTAATTAAAGTCGCAATTGTTCGATGTTAATCAGTTTCGCAAATGCCTTGATTTTTTTCATTGAAAGGATGGAAAATCTGCTTCTTAAATGGTACAATATACAAACTGTTTCTAAATTCTTACTGACATTAACATCCCAGAGGGCTTGGACTGTAGACATTCGGATTAAGCAGTACCGACAATTGTTATATCATGTTGTTTGCATCGGGGCGAACACGGCGAAGCCTGTCCGATCCCGCAGCAAACAACAGATTAACAATTGGTCGGTACGGTAGTTTGTCGATAACGGTAACCCCGAGGGCTTTTAAATTTACGGTGGCATTTAGCTATTATTTTTTCTTAGGAGGTTTCATATGCGTTTAGTTACTCGTTCGGATTTTGACGGTTTAATCTGCGGCATGCTATTAAAAGAAGCCGGCATCATTGACGACTGGATTTTTGTTCATCCCAAAGACCTGCAGGACGGGCTCTTTTCCCCCACTGAAAATGATGTGCTGGCCAATGTTCCCTATGTACCCGGTTGCGGTATGTGGTTTGATCACCATTCTTCAGAGCAAGATCGAATGGGATGGCATCCCGGGGTGGCTGGTGAAAGCCGTCTGGCACCTTCGGCGGCGCGGATCATTTATGAGTATTACGGCGGCACCGACAAATTCCCCAACTATCAAGAGATGATCCTTTCCGTTGATAAGGTGGACTCGGGAAATCTTTCCCGCGATGAGATCTTAAACCCCACCGGCTGGATCCTGTTGGGCTTTATTTCTGATCCCCGTACTGGATTGGGTCGCTTCCGGGATTTTCGGATCAGCAATTACCAGTTAATGGAAGAACTGATCAATCTTTTCCGGAACCTGTCCATTGAGGAAATCATCGAACTGCCAGATGTCAAGGAACGGGTTTTACTCTATCACGATCAGGCTCGGCTCTTTACTGAAATGGTTACTGCCCATACCCAAATCGATGCGAATGTAATTGTCACTGATTTACGTGACGTTGAAACGATCTACACCGGCAACCGTTTTATGATTTACAGCCTCTATCCCGACCAGAACGTGTCCCTCTGGATTGTCGATGGCAAGCAAAAACAAAATGTCTCGATTGCCTGCGGTTACAGCATCTTAAACCGCACCTGCACGGCTGATATCGGCAAACTGATGTTAAAATACGGCGGCGGCGGTCATCACATGGTCGGCACCTGCCAGATTCCCTATGACGAAGCCAACCCCATTATTGACGAAATCATTGCGGTACTAAAAAGCAAATAAAAAAAGCGCAACCAGCAACGGTTGCGCTTTTTTCATCTAACTACCGTACCGACCAATTGTTAATCTGTTGTTTGCTGCGGGATCGGACAGGCTTCGCCGTGTTCGCCCCGATGCAAACAACATGATGTAACAATTGTCGGTACTGGGTTTGCATCATTATAAGGAATTGAGCAATCCAATGGGGTTGCGCTTTTTTTATTTTGCGGGACGGAATTCGAAGACTTTCAGGGTTCCCTTGTAGCCAAGAAAGGTCAGATAGGCTACGGATCGGTCAGGATTGATCCAGGCCATCACCGAGTAGGTGTTGGCAGGATCCTTTTTATTATAGGCCGAGTTGATTTCGATCCCATCGATCCCACCTAAAATGGTTTTGATCTCCTCATAGGGCATCCCTTCTTTCAGGGAATTAATCTGATCCGCCGTCACATTGGCATTGACCAGACCATCCAGATAGGTGTCGTCGGGCACATAGAGTTGTTTAAACACCACTACCTCGGCGGGTTCTTCCGCACCCGTATCAGCAGTTCCTTCGGCAGCAGCTGTGGCGACAGTATCGTAGCTCAACGTTACCCCATAGCCAGTGTTTTCATCCAGATAGTTAAAGCCTTTTCCCTTGGCCGAACCTTCAACCTCGAGAATTTTTTCGGATTCCTCCTTGGTCATTCCGACCACCACCTTGTTGTACAAGTTTAAGGGATCAGTGCTGACCTCTTTTTTAGCGCCCCCGAATATTATCAGGACAATGCCGATTAGCACAGCAATGCCGATCAGCGCAACGCCACCGATCAGTATCGGCTTGGAAATTTTTATCTTCATCCATTCTTCTCCTGTTTTATTTCTCAATCTTTATCATTAGAATGAGGCCTAACCTACATTAATGAGCCCCTTTTAAAAGGTGTGAACCCTCACGATTTCTATAATACCACGCTTTGCTGAACTAATTCTAAACAAAAGCGGAGCCTTTGTCAATTATAAAGCTCAGATCCCCTTTGAAGAGCTGGCACAATCAGCTCTTCACAACCAAAAAAGCAACAAACCGATTTGAGGCTTGTTGCTTTTTTATTTACTGCCTAGCTTTTAAGACAGCTCCAGCCCAAAATAGCTTTTCAAGGCGTCTTTGATTGCGGCATCGCCGGTGATGGTGGTTTCGATCAGTGCCGTTTTGTCTGTAATCTTTAAGTGTCCATCAAAATAGGTAATCTTGCCGGTTGCGGTGACCAGGGCGCACATCTGTGCCTGTCTAAAAAAAGACTCCGGGTAGGTGGCGGTAAAATGGTTGGCGATCAGATAATCGGCCGGGCAGCAAGCTTCCCGGGTAAAAGCGTAGATCGGTTCAAAACCAGCTGCGGTTTTAAACTCCACCCGATAACCATAATCGGGGTCGGCCATCACCCGATGAATTCGGCCAAGATGTTCCTGCTCCCGGCCGACCTCAAATAACAGCGGTGCGGCCAGACTGTTGCCACCAAAGCCGACATCACAGACCCATAGCTGGTCATCCGCTGCCACCAGCAGCACCCGATGGGTTTTTCCCGAATTTTCAAAACCATCATGATAGACCCGAGCCAGATGGCTACTGACCGGAAAACCCATTTCCTCCAGCACCGCCGCAAAAAATCCATTCATTTCAAAACAATAGCCGCCCCGATGGCGCCGCACCAGCTTGTCAAAAAGATCGTCAAGCTCCAGAGAAATATTTTTTTTGGCATAAACGTCGAGGTTTTCAAAGGGAATGTTCATCACATGACCAAGATGCAGCTGCTTCAGGGTTTCGGCGGAAACCTGATTGCCCCCGCGATAATGAATTCGCTTAAAATAGTCCTCCAGGTTAAATAATTTGTCCGGCATAAGTTCTCCTTTTATTAGTTTCGTTTAAACTAACCCTAGTATACCAGAACTCCCGGAAAATCAAAGCCCCAAATACCTTCGTTAAGGATCATTTATTTAGCCGTTGACCGCAATTGTCGCCCCATCTCAATAGGCGACAACTTCTTTAATATTAAATTCCCGGCCGGATATCAGGCTGAAATCTTCGGCCTGACAGTTTGGGCAGATCTTGCGGTGGTCAACCACATTAAAAATTTCATGGCAAGCCTGGCACTCCCCCCTGGCCGGCAACACGATGATTTCCAGTTTGGTCTCTTGATAGGGGGTGTCACTGACCGCCGCCGGATAACAGGCTTCGACAAAGTGAGGAATAGTCTGGGACAATTGCCCAATCTCCAGAATAATCTTATCAACCTTGGTCAGATTATTTGCCAGCGCAAATTCGTCAACGATTTTAATCACTTCATAAACAATCCCTAGTTCATGCATGTCTCACACCTCTTTTTCTCGTTTCTTTACTTAATCAACAAACCGAGTACCGACAATTGTTAGATCATGTTGTACGCATCAAGGCGGACACGGCAACGCCTGTCCGAGCTTGTGGCGAACAACAGATTAACAATTGGTCGGTACGATAGCGAAGCACTAACCGCTAGTTTTAGTTATCGGGTTTCTGAAAAAGGATTGACCTTGTTCAGTACGATTTTGGCTTTTCGGCCGAGGGCTTTTTTAAGAACCGCTTTTTGTAAGTCGTCAATGTCATAACCGATCTCATCGTAAACCCGTTCCAGCGTAATGGCCTCAAATTTACATTTCAGGGTACAGGCACCACAGCCGACACAGAGATACTCATCCACCTTACTGGCGCCGCAGCTCAAGCAGCGAGCCGTTTCCTTCTGGATCTGGGCTTCGGTTAAAACCCCGCGCAAATCTTTAAACGTCGTTTTCGACACCTTGCCATCGACATGGGCAATCCGTTGGCGCTCGGTACCATCGTAATCGATGCGCTCATCAAGGTTGTCTTTGTCAAGCATCGTATAGGTATGATTATCCCTGCCAAAAAGTAGCGACTGGCCGGTCTGGACAAAGCGATGGATCGAAACTGCGGCTTCTTTACCAGCTGCGATGGCGTCAATAGCCAGTTTAGGACCACTGGCAACATCGCCGCCAGAAAAGATGTCAGCTCTTGAAGACTGCAAGGTAATTGGATCAACGGCGACGGTGTTGCGACTGGTTAATAAAACCGCTTCGCCGGCAAACAAATCGTCATAAACATAGGTTTGTCCGACTGACAGGATCACCTCGTCGCAACTCACGATCATCCGATCCGCTTCTTCAAAGTGAGGATTGAAGCGTCCGGCAGCATCAACAGTTGCCAAACATCGTTTAAATTCCACCCCGGTAACCTTGCCGCTTTCGGTGATAATCCGGGTTGGTCCCCAGCCATTATGAATGGCTATTTCCTCACTTAGCGCCTCAACCACTTCCTCGGGATGGGCGGGCATGTGATCCCGGGCTTCCAGACAGAACAAATCGGTCTGGACGACGCCTTCTAAGCGGACTGAACTGCGGGCAACATCAATGGCCACATTGCCGCCGCCGATCACCACTACTTTTCCTTTGACCTTGGTTTCTTCCGCTAAATTCGTTTTGCGCAGAAATTCCACCCCACTAAAGACGCCATCGGCCGTTTCGCCGTCAATCCCGAGGGTTCGACCGGCCTGCGCCCCAATGGCCACATAAAAGGCCTTAAAACCCTGGTTTCGCAGCTCCTGAAGAGAAAGATCCCGGCCAATTTCGACGCCGGTTTCAAACTTGACCCCCAGCTCCCGGATCACATCGATTTCTGCGGCTAAGACATCTTTTTCCAATCGATAAGAAGGAATTCCCAGGGTCAGCATCCCGCCGAGGCGGCGTTCTTTTTCAAAAACCGTGACATCGTAGCCGTCGATGGCCAGATCATAGGCACAGGTCAGTCCCGACGGGCCGGAACCGATGATCGCAATTTTCTTATCACTGTAATCATGTCGTTTGACCGGTACAAATCGGGAGGCCATTTCCCGATCCTTTTCAGCGATAAATTTTTTGATATCATCAACCGCTACCGCATCGTCAATATCCCCCCGGGTACAGTCTTCTTCACATAATCGCGGACAGATCCGACCGCACACGGCCGGCAATGGATTGTGTTTCTTGATCAGCTCCAGGGCTTCGGTGTATCGTCCCTGGGAGGCCAGCTTGATATATCCCTGAACCGGGATATGCGCCGGACATTTGGTGATACAGGGGGCGGTTCCTGAATCCAGGGCGTTTTTACGGTTGGTACGGTAATCGCTGTTCCACTTATCTTCCAGCCACTCGGTATTGCGTGGGGTCACCTTGGTGACCGTCTCATCGAGGGGTGTTTTGGAACACAATTTCTGCCCCAGTCTGATGGCATTGGTGGGACAGACATCGACACATTCACCGCAGGCCACGCACTTGCTTTCATCCACCACCGATTTATAGTTGGACCGGACGATGTCATTGTTCAAGTATTCATTGGCCAACCGCATCGCATAACAGCCGCAGCCACAGCAGTTGCAGATGGCGTGGGTGTGACCCGGGGTATCGAGATTGGGGACCGAATGCATCAGGCCATTATCCTCAGCTTTTTTGATAATTTCGAAGGCCTCGGCCCGGGTGATTTCGCGACCGCGACCGGTTTTTATATAATACTCGGCCGCATGGCCCAGTTGAATACACATCTCTTCTTTTAAGTGGCCGCAGCCTTCGCCCATGGCTTCCCGGGAGGTCCGGCAGGAGCAATCCGAGACCGAAAAGACACTGGCCTGATCCAGATGGTGGGAAACTTCTTCATAGCTCACTTTTTTGGAATTGCCATCGATGGCCCGTTCAATCGGTAAAACCCGCATCGGCCCGCTGCCAATCGGCATGATGCCTGCGGCCATGGGGCCTTTTTTACCGCCAAAATAATAAAATGCTTCAGCCACTTCCGGATGTTTAGCGACCAGTTCTTTGTTATTATTGATCAGTTCCAAATGACCGGGGACAAAAATATCCTGCCAATACAGATCGACGCCATCCACCGTATTGACAAAGGCAACCCCGGCCCAGGCAATGTATTCCAGCGCTGCCGTGACCTGATCATGCGGTTCCCCTGCTGCTGCGGCTACTGCTTTGACACTCAGCTTTTTCCGGAATTCCAGGTACATCGCAATTTTAGCCTGAAAGGGATCAAGAATCGGTGCCAGGGCGTAATACTCGGGACCAAAGGGAATCACTTCCCGACTGGTTCCCGCCTTGGTGCGACCGATTTTATTGGCCAGATCAACAATTTCCTGACGATAGGGCCGGTCATTGACATCCGCCCAGGTTAAAGCAAAATTAAAGCGCCTTGACTTGTTAAAATTTGTCGGTTCTGATTTTTTGTTCATTTCGATCTCCTCTTTATTTATAGTAAAGCGATAGCAAATTTATAAACAACGAACAAAACTCACGGCACTACTATCAGGCCGGTGACTCGACCACCGGTTCCGGTTGATTCCAGTTTTTCACGGCGCCCCGCAGCCAGTCCGCCCATTCCCCGATGCCCTCGCCGGTTTTGGCGGAAATCGGAATGACGATTAGGTTGGGGTTGATCTTGTTAACCTGCGCCCGGAGAACATCCAGATCAAAATCGAAATGCTCCAGCACATCGATCTTATTGATCAGCAGCACATCGACGATCGAAAACATCAACGGATATTTTAGCGGTTTGTCATCGCCTTCCGGGACACTCAGAATCATCGCATTTTTGGAAGCACCAGTGTCAAACTCGGCCGGGCAAACCAGATTGCCGACATTTTCCAGCACCACCAGATCGGCATCTTCGCTACCAATCCCGTCCAGACCCTGACGAGTCATGCCGGCATCCAGATGGCACATCCCGCCGGTATGGAGCTGAATCACCTTGGTTCCCGTTTTAGCGACGGTATGGGCATCGACATCTGAATCAATATCAGCTTCCAGAATGGCAATACGCATCTCATCTTTCAGGGCTTCAATGGTTCGCAGCAGGGTTGTTGTTTTTCCCGAGCCTGGCGACGACATCAGATTAAGCAAAAAGGTCTGCTCCTTTTTTAATTCCTGACGGAGCAGCTCAGCCTCGCGGTCATTATTTTCATAGACGCTTTTTTTAATTTCCAGAACCTTGTAAACTTCCATCTTATTTCTCGCTTTCTGTCGTTTGTAATTGTTTTCAGTAGCTTCTTTGAATTGATTATAAGCCCTGTGATTAACTTTGACAACAATTTAACAGCGCATAAAAACACATCCCGTCAGCTGTTTTAACTTGGTGTTAACAACTAAACGGGATGTGTTTGTAAAAAAAGCCTGCTGTCACCACAAATCTGTAAACAGCAAGCTAAAATAAATAATTATTGGTCAGACGGAAAATAGCGTTTGGCAAAATCACTGAGGTATAGGGTCAGTTTGTCCAGGGTCGGAAAACAGGTCAGGCTGCCCGAAAAATAAATCCCCTGCTGACCCTGGAGAGCGTTAACCTGATCGTAAAAACCATTTTTTATTTCTGCCCCGGTAACATGGGGAAAGGTCTGCCATTGTTTGTAGGCAAACAGCCGCTCGGCCTTAAAGCCGGCCTGTTTCAGATCGGCATCGATCTGGGCTTTTAATTCCTTAATCGGCAGATCTCCGGCGGCATAGGCGGTCAGCAGCAATCCGGGCTTATTCGGTTTACTGCTATATAACAGCAAGAGATGCCCATCTTTGTCAAAATTATGGCTGAAATAGCTGGTCGTCCGGTAGTTTTCCTGAGCCACATAAGCCAGCACATTGTAGGCCTTGCTTTGATAGCAGCTCATCAGTCGGGCGTGATCAGGGGCGTGAATCACCGGACGGTTAAGCGGCACAGTGATTACCACCGCATCAAAATCCTCATTGCCGACCGGGGTTTCAATGGTCAGGCGGTGATTATCGTTGGGGATAATGCCGGTGACCGGGGTACTCAACCGAAGATCATCCAACCGTTCCGACAATTTTGTAATAATCTCGTTAGCGCCGTTGGAAAAAGCAATCAGCTTCCGGGACTCAATCATCGAAGACAGGGTCATGATATCCAGATACTTCAGGGCATAGATGGCCGGAATCTCGCTGGACTTCCCAAAGCCAAAGGCGACCAGATGAGGCGCATAAACTCGCATCAGGGTATGCAGATTGTTTTCGCTGCACCAGGATTCAAAGGATTGGGTCAGCTGATCAGGAATATTCGCCCAGCCCTGGGCACTTAAGGCCGCCTGATACGGAGCCAGATATTCTGGCAGCCGCTGTAACTGCTCCTGAAAACCGGCAATCTCATGGCGGCCGATTTGTGCCTGTTTTTGGCCGTCCGGGCTCAGAAAATTGCGGTGAAAATACTTGTACTCCGCTTTGACGCCCAGCTGCCGGAGAAATTTCATCAGGGCTTCTGAGGTTCCCAGCACCGAACCCAGCTCACAGAATTCTTTTTTATGAAAGACGCTGCAGCAATGCCCCCCGGCTCGTTCATCCGCTTCAAACACGGTGACCTGATGACCGGCCTTTTCAAGAAAATAGGCCAGCGTCAACCCGCTGTAACCACCACCCACCACTGCTATTTGCTTTTTCATTGCTCATCCCCTCTGGGCTGACCAGCGGTACTAAACGCCGCCAGCGATCCGCCTATTTTTTCACCCCGCTAATATTTTCGATTGACATACGACCATAATGGCAGGGTCACCCCGGCACCCTTGATAGCGACAACGATTTCCATCGGGGTTTTGTGACTGTTTTCGCCATAACCAAGCGGCATGGCCAGATTATAATTGCGAATAAACTGCTGAAAGTGATCCTTGATTGCTTCGAAAGAACCCGCTGATTCCAGCAGTGACGCCAGATACTCGCCGCTTTTCTGATTGAATACCTGAACCGTTTTGGAGTAAAGGTTATTTTTCTCATCCCAAATCACCTGCTTGATATTCATTTCCCGGAGATTGCTGGTATAAAGATGGCGGCTGTGGATTCTGCCGGTGGTATACTCCGCTTGATGGGGCGTCATAATCCAGCTTGGCTGCATCAGCAACTCATTGCCCATCGGCATGGCCACCCCCAACAGCAGATCCAGGGCACAGTCGGAATTTTTTTTTGTATATAGCCGGGCACAGGCCACACCGCTGATTAAATCAACCACCGCATACTGATATAGATTGCCAATCCCCGGCTGATAACCACGTTCCACCGTCCAGGCCAACCAACATTCACCGACCGTCAGCTGCTCCGGCTGCGGAGCCCGATCCCAACAAATTTCCAGCTCCGCACCTGTTTCTTGATGCTGCGCAGCGCTTATTTTCCGGCTGTAATTTTTGCGGGCCAGTTTGTGATTGAGATCGTGACGGCGCATAATATTATAGACCCCGCTGCTGCTGATACTCAGATCCTGTTCCTCCAACAGCCAGGAAATGCTCTGGGGGCCGTAGTCCGGAAAGGAAACAATGGCATCCAGCACCGCCTGCTCCACCGCCAGAGCGGATTTATTGGGCGGGACAAAATGCCGAACCTGATCCTTCAGACCGGCCAAACCCTGTTTCTCAAAGCGTTTATGCCAGCGGTAGTAAAGGGTTCGGGAAATCCGGTATTTTTTACAGGCCGTACTGACCCCCTGTTCCTGACCACAGAGTAGAATCTCATGGCGGCGTTTGATTGTTGCATCTTCATGCGCTTTGACAGCTTTTAGCATCTGCTCGAACTCCCTTTCTACAGACTACATTCCTTGATTTTTACGGCTTTCCTTGTTCCCACCCGTTCTCAGCCGGTATTAAAAAAACAGATTGCCGATAAAAAACAAGATCACAATGTGGACCGGATAAAAAATATAAAACAGGTATTTGAGCCCCCGTCCCTTGGCACCGTTATAGGACAGCATCAGCGGCAATGAAGCGATCATCATCCACTGGTAATTATTAAAAAGCAGGGCGGTAGGCTGGGGATCTACGGCCCATTCCAGAGCGAAAAAGCCCAGGCAGAAAAGCCCATAGGCGAGGATCAACCGCTTTTTATCGGTGCGATTAAAGTAAATCAGTATCCCCAGAAAAACAAAAATGAAACTGCCCTCGTTAAAAATCAGATTGCCGGTGATCGCCCCGACAAAGCTCATTATGCCAATAAGGGAGACGATTTGTCCGGCCAGGATACAGAGCATCGTGGTCAGAATCTGATAGACTGCGAACAGGGCGATATATTTGTTGCCCTTGGGCTTGTCCGCTTTTCGGATTTCGATCAGCCAGACAATCACCCCCACCAGTAGCAGGGTCACAAAAATATTGTTGGACATCATGGCGTAGGGGTCAGTAATGATATTATTGCTGATCAGATCAATCAAACCCATCCCCAGACCAAAGAAATACATCCGCAGTAGATATTTTTTGCGGTCATGGGTGTAATAAAAGCCCCAGGCCATACAGAACATAAATACCGGGGCCGAAATCCGCCCCACCCAGTGCAGCCACAGCGGGGCACCCGGGATAAACTGCCCGACATGATCCAGCAACATCAAAATCAGAGCAATTACTTTTAAGCTTGTCGAGGTCATCTGACTTTCTCCAATCTACTGCAAACTATTTTTATGAATAACAATTTTGATATCAGCATAAGAACAGCTGTCCGGCAGGGCTTCCTTGATGGGCCGTAGCGCTTCCAGACCAACGGTTCCGATGGCGTTGATGATCGCCACTTCTTTTTCAGAATCGACAAAATCACGCCAGTCGATTGCTTTCCCTTCCTGATCGCAGCGGATTAAATGACTCAGGACAGTGTTTTCCGTCAGCTCCCGCTGTTTGGCGATGTCAGCAATGGTCATGCCCCCAGCAAACAGCTCATAGCTGAGCTCCCAGGAGGGCACTTTCGCTTCTTTTTCGCCCACTTGTTGCCGGGGAGCGCTGGGTTCCGGGGCATCCACCGCAGCGACCGGCCGTGGTCTGATGGTGATCGGATTATTTTCGGCAAAGCCATTAATCGCTGCAATAAAGACCGCCCCATAATGATCATAGCGCGCCTGACCGACGCCATTAATGTTTAGAAATTCGGCTTCTGTCCGGGGGAAATAGGCCGCCATTTCTTTTAAGGTGGCATCGGGAAAAATAACATAGGGCGGCAGACCCTTGTCCTGGGCAATACTGCGTCTCAGGGTGCGCAGTTCTTCAAATAAGGCCTCATCGCAATCCAGCGGTGGTTTGGCTTTACCTGAAGATTTTGTTTTGGCGGCCTTGATATTTAGTAAGTGTTTTTTATGAAAGACCGTTTCATTACCTTTTAAGATCCCGCTGGCCGCCGGGGTCAGCTTGAGAACCGGGTACTCGTCGGCAGTAACGATGATATAGCCCTTGGCCACCAGGGTCATGATGATTTCCCGGAGGCTTTCGGCACTCTGCTCCTGGAGAATTCCATAGGTTGACAACTGATCAAAGCCCAGTTCCAGCACCTTTTTATTTTTTGAGCCCCGCAGCACCGCAATCACCATATTCAGACCAAAGCGGTTTTTCATCCGATAAATGCAGGAAAGGATCTTCTGGGCATCCAGGGTGATATCGACCATTTCCGACTGATCGAGACAATTGCCGCAATTGCCGCAGCGTTCATAATCAGCAGCTTCGCCAAAATAGTGGAGGATACTTTTTCTGAGACAGTCATTGGTGTGGCAATAATCGACCAGATACTGAAGGTTCTCAAACAACAGAGTCTCCCGCTCTGGCGAGGTCTGATTGAGCTGGATCAGCTGTTTCTGTTTGACAATATCAGCGGGCGAATAAAGAATAGTACAATGGCTGGGTTCGCCATCCCGGCCACCACGGCCGGCTTCCTGATAATAGGCCTCCATGTTCTGAGGCATATTGTAATGGATGATAAAACGCACATCTGGCTTATTGATCCCCATCCCAAAGGCATTGGTGGCAACCATAATGTGAAGACGGTCATTAATGAAATCCTGCTGATTCTGCTCCCGGGATTCGGAACTCATCCCGCCATGATAGGCGCCAGCCAAAAAACCCAGCCCTTTGAGCTTGGCGGTAACGCTCTCCACGGTTTTTCGGGTGGCGCAGTAAATAATCCCGGACTGATCCGGGAAGGTCTGGGTGATGGTATTTTTGACATAACCGAGCTTATCGCCGGTTTTAACCACCTGATAAAGCAGATTCGGGCGGTCAAAGCCGATGATCGATTCAACCGGATCTTGCAGTGCCAGCAATTCCCTGATTTCCTGAATAACCTTAACCGTGGCGGTGGCAGTATAGGCCGCCACCACCGGCCGAGGCGAGATATTGCTGATAAAAGCGGGGATCTCCCGGTAATGGGGGCGGAAATCATGGCCCCACTGGCTGATACAGTGGGCTTCATCCACCGCTACCATGGAAATGTCCAGCGTCCGCACCAGCTCCACAAAGGCCGGGGCGCAGAGCCGTTCCGGGGCGATATAGAGCAGCTTATAGTGATTCGCCCGAATCTTTTCCAGCCGTTTTTGATAGCTGGCATCATCGAGACTGCTGTTTAAAAAGGTCGAGGCGATTCCCATTTCGCCCAACGCATCGACCTGATCCTTCATCAGTGAAATCAGCGGTGAGATCACCAGGGTCATGCCAGTAAGTTGCAGGGCTGGCAACTGATAGCAAAGGGATTTCCCCCCGCCGGTGGGCATGATCCCCAGCACATCCTGACCATTGACCGCAGCCGTAATGATTTTTTCTTGTCCTTCTTTAAATGTATCATAGCCAAAATACTGGCTCAGGTTTTTTTTAAGCGTCACGGTGAACCTCCTGTGAATCCTTGTCTCCGATTAGACGGTTCCCCAGGGAACCCTGACTTTTGTCATATCCTTTATTATAAGATAAAAAACCGCCCCTGACAAGGAAAGGCCGCTTGCGAAAATCACGATCGTTCCAAGCCTGGTTTAATTTCCATGATATTCTTGCAATCTTCACAAAACCTTAACATTTTGTTCAATAGTCCTTAACATATATAGTTTATACTGAGATCAGATCAGCGGTTAAGCTTTTGTGAGATTAACCGCTGATCTGGAACAAAATTTGTTTTACGAAAGGAAATAACAATGGTACAGTCAAGATTTGCTACTTATTATGAAAACCATCCCGAGACTAATGATATTTCAATTATTCTAGAAACAAGCAACACGACAAATAAATCGCCACTCCATTCAAGTGACCTCTCAAAAAAAGAAATCGCACTAGCCAAAAAGCAACGGGCTGATGAATGGGATTACCTTAAAAATAGCATTGAAATGAAACTGGAATTGGCATTGATGTACATCAATCGTTCCAATACGCATCTCCAGTATCTATAAAAAGGGGCTTTTGCTCATCGGTTCCGATGGCAAAAGCCCCTTTATAATTTATCAGCTTATTTTTTATTCAGTTTTACAAGTCGAAATGAGCGACTCGGCGATACTCAGTGCTGCCCGAATCGTCCTTAATAAAATGCCAGTTGGACGGGAAACTCAGCTCTTTGGCCAGACCCTCCAGAGTGAATAACATAATTCCGGCGTCGGTGTAGTTTTCTTCCCGATCCGGATTAACCACCACCAGTTCAGCATAACCATCTTTGAGAATCAACCGGCAGGGCTGAACATTCTGGAATGAGGGCGAATTTCTGACGTAATAAAGCAAATCCAGAACCCCTCTTTTTTTCATTTCCGAGAATGGTGCGACATTTCCCCAGTTTTGCAGGAAAATTGTATCAACTACCGACAGACGAGCCTCGTCGCTGGTGGTAATCATGGTGATCCCATAAGGATTTTGTTCATATTTCGTATCACAATTAATAATGGTGGTGTGTTTATCATTTTTGCCTTCTTTTTTAGCAGACTTTCCAAAGGCCAGCAGATGCTGGATGATACCGGGTTTGCCCGCCAATAGTTTTTCTTCCTGACTGGGGATAATTTCTTCTAGACTGATCCAGCAACTGCCCAAACCCAGATCATAGATTTTTTTTACCACCGACTGCAGATAAAAAGCGCCATAGACTTCGATTTCATGGTCAGCTTTATCCAGTCGCAACCCGATATAGTGAGGTCCCTTGATCATCACCCCGCCATAACCGCCAAAACCTTCCAGATCCTGATAAACAGTATCGCCGTTTTCCATTAGGAGCAGGGAGAACCCCTTTTCCTTGCCAACGGTACTGTTGACATCATCCAGACATGTTTTTATTTGATTGAGATCCCGCTCGTCCACACCGCTATCGACAAATTCTCTGGTTGAGTGACTATTCACCGTAAATTCTCTAAATTTCATAAGTTACTACCTCCTTGTGTTAGCTGTTTATTATATACCCCCTTCGGTGGGGATTAATCGTAGTTAATCCTAAAACCGCTTTGAAATCCGATTTATGACAATGGAAGCGAGTAAAATGCCAAGAACAGCCCCAGTTCCGTCGATAAGCACATCACGAAACTGACCGGAGCGTCCCGGTATAAATAATTGATGAAATTCGTCAGATATGGCATAAAGGATGCAGATCAGCAGTGCCAGATTAGCCGGTTTTCTGGCCGCACTGTGGATCAGTGCCAATAGGGTCAGCGCCCCTAAAATAAAATAGGCCGTGAAATGAGCATTTTTACGGATAAAAAAATCCAGACTCTGGAACTCCATGTTTTCGATGCCCGGTATAAAATATGCCAGAATTGACAATAATTCTTTTCTAAACCCGGTGCTGAGATGTGCCGACTCGGTGGCCGGCTGACTGGAAAGATAAAAGATAATTCCCATCCAGATCAGGGTGCATGTCCAGGTTAATATGAGCATTAATCGTTTCTTATCCATCTTCCTCACCTCAATGGCAACCTGTTTCGAAGGCCGGCCTGTCACTGGTTGGCGATCTGCGTAAGCATTTTACCGAGCCGCTTGTTAAGCTTGGCAATCGGCAGCCCGACAATGTTATTGTAGTCACCCTTAATCCACTTGACCCAAAGGCCGGCTTCTTCCTGGATACCGTAGGCTCCAGCTTTGTCCATTGCCTTGCCGGAAGCCACATAATCTGCCACCTCCCGCTGCATCTGATGATCCCACTGATAAAACTTGATGGTGGATGTGGTGACAAACCGCTCTTCCTGATCCCGATAGCGGATGCTGACCCCGGTTAACACCTGATGGGTGTTTCCGGCCAGCTGTTTAATCATGTTGAAGGCCGCCATTTCATCCCCTGGTTTGCCGAGGATCTGGTCATCAAGCACCACAATCGTGTCTGCCCCCACCACCAGAGCCCGGGGGTTGATCTTCTGCACAACTCGGGCTTTTCGTGCGGCCAGCTCTTCAACCAGTATTTTTACGGCGTCCTGAAAATCCCCGTCCCGGTTTGCCAGAATCTCCGCTTCAATCCGTTTTTCGTCGATTTCTGCGGCCTGGATGATAAAATCTTTGATGCCATGGCTTCTAACTACCAGCTTAAACAGCTCCTGTCGGCGGGGAGACTGGCTGGCAAGAATTATTCTAGGTTGCAAGGTGTACCTCCGGTTTTTCAAAAAAGATAGTAATATTGTATCATTTATTTTAAAACAAAACCACCCGTCTATGAAGTAACTTCACCGACGGGCGGTCTGTTTTTAGACGCTTTTTCGTTGCCGGGGATCAGCACGAAAAGGTGTTCTTGTAAATTATTTAGCTGGTTTTTAAATACTCTTCGAAGGTTAGCTTCTTTTCATAGATTTCTGCGGCCACATCCTTACCAACATAGCGCAGGTGCCAGGGTTCATAGGCGTATCCGGTGATGGTCGTTTTGTCCTCGGGATAACGAATAATAAAGCCATACTGATGGGCATTATTCTTAATAAATTCGCCTTCTAAAGTTTGGCCGAAGCTTTCCAGCAGATCAAAATTTACGGATTCGGCGGTGACATCCATGGCCAGTCCGGTCTGATGCTCGCTCTGGCCGGGTTTTGCACTGACCAGATCGGCCTCCTTCTGACCATAGTTTTTGACGTTCTCAGCATAAAGCTCCTCCTGAGTTTGATAGGATCGATAGCCGGAACAACAATACAGCGACAGTTTTTTTGCGGTCGCAGCAGCAAAAATATCTTCCAGCGCCGCTGCCGCCTCTTTTCGCAATTGCGTTTCCCGAACCCCCGGCAAATCGACCCAGACCAGATCGGGGGGCAGATAATCTTCATCAAGACTGGTGGTTTTATTGACTAAGACCAGGGTATCTGTAGGATCGGCGATGGCCTGACTGGCGGTCGTATCGGTGCGATTTCCCTGGGTCGAATCAGCGGCCGCAGGATTGGCTGTATTGCTAGTGGTTTGCACGGGCGCATTGTTTGATGAAATAGCACTCCAGATCATAGCGATGGAAAAACCCAACAAAATGATAACCACTCCCAGCAGTCCCATCATTAGATAAAACCTTTTTTTATTTTGAATATGCATGCGGTTCTCCTCTTCTCATGATGATCATGGACTATAATTATAACCCCGGGTATTGATGGATATCATATTGTCTCCCAAGGGCTCGCAATTAATATTGAGGGTGCTGGGCAAAGAATAGCCGCTGACATTGAAAACAGAAAGGGTGCCAATAGTTCCATTCGGATTAACTCCAGAGATCTGATAGTTTCCGGTGGATGAGTACGAACTGCCATTACCATAGTTATAGGAATAGGTAACATAACCATTGCTAAAGTAGTATTGATAGAAATACGATCCAGAGCGCGATGTCCATGACCCGGAAATATTATTTTCCAGCAACGATTCACTGCTGGCCGAAATAATGTATTTCCCCTCAATGGTTTTACTGGGATATCCATTTGCTCCCACTTCAATGGCTTTAATCGTCTTTTCTCCTGGCGCCAATTCAATGACGGCAGCGTATTCTGGTGAGGCGGTCGTTGGCTGAGAACCATCGGTGGTAAAGTAAATCTTATCAGCCGGATCGCCCTTGATAATATCCACCGCCTGGGTTCCCTGGTAAGAACCGGGATTTAAATTGAAGGAAGGCGCTTTAACCATAAACTCACCTTTTCGCTTAATATAGCCCTCGTCTCCAGTATCCTTGGCGGCCCGATCCATCAAGGCAAAGAGCGCTTCTTCTCCAATCTTGGCATTTACCTCCGAATCAATATAGGCGTTGTATACCTGCTTCATTTTTTCCAGATTAGTGATCCGTTTTAAGGTATCTTCAAAATAGGTTCGGGCATTACCAAAGTCTCCCAGACCGGCATAAGCCTTAGCCCGACCAAAAATCGCATCAGCATTATCCGAATCAAGGGTGCCCACTGCTTCAAAAGCTTTCATCGCTTCATCGAATTTGGCTTCGGTCAGCAGGGTCTCCCCATTTTTCAAGTCGGTACTGATTTCGGTGCTACGCTGGTAGTTTAAATAACCAGCCACCCCGCCGCCAATCAGTAGAAATCCCAGAATAATGGAGCTGGCAATAATCACCGGTTTTTTATGTTTGAATGGTTTATGTTGTTTGAAAATCAGGGACTCGGTATTTTCGATGACATATGGTTCGGTCATCACTTCCACCAGTGCTTCAGTTTTTTCGTCCATTAAGGCTTCGGTTTCTTCCAGCATCAGGGCTTCGGTCTCTTCGTTGATCAATGCCTCGGTTTCTTCCATCATTAAAGCTTCGGTTTTTTCTTCGTCGTCAATGACCTCTGCTGCTGCCGTTATCTCCTCTGCCGCAACCAGCGCCGCCGTCTGTTCATCCAGTTCTTCATTGACGGGAGCAGCCACAGCTTCGGTTTCATTAGCTACTTGTGCCTCCGTTTGCTCTGCTGCTGTCGCAATCTTCAGATCCTCATTGAGATCATTGTCTGCGGCCTCGACCAGAGCTTCGGTTTTTTCGTCCTCCAGTTGCTCGTTCACAGTTTCTGCCGCTATTTTGTTTTCATCGGGCACCACAGCGTCGTTATTTCCCGCAATTGGTACCTCAGTTTTTCCATTGATTTCTCTTTTTTTTCTTCGTGATTTTGAATTCATAAGTACCCCTTTCAAAAGCTTTTCTTTTATTTAGATGCGCAAATAAATGCATTCAACATCAGCATTCGCCCATGTTGATTTGAACCTTTTCGACCTTTATGGAATTTCTACATAAAATTGATTGACGCCAAAACTGACGCTATCGCCATTTTTTATGACATAATTATCATTCGGTTTCAACTGTTTTTTATTTAATAAGATGCCATTGGTGGAACCAAGGTCAGAAATATGGTAGGAACCATTATGACAGCTAACCAGACAATGGGAGCGACTGATACCGGTTGCCCGCAAAACAAAATCAACATTATCCGGGCCTCTGCCGATGGTAAAGGGGATTTTCGACACCGGTATTTCACGCCAGTCACCTTCGACCTTAACCGGATGAAACACCGGTAATTTTCCGTTGCCATTCTGAACCCCGCCAGGCGCTGATGATTCCTGACTTTTTTGAGTCTTATCTTTAACCCGCAGCACTTTTGCTTCGGCAACTGATTCCGGGGTTGATCCTGACGTTTGCGGTTTTTTCACACCCTCAGTCATGATTTCCTGAACCATGTTATTAAAAATCGCTTCTTCGGCAGGTAATCGCTGAGCCAGCTCGATGATTTTTTTCAACCGGCCGAGAGCCTTCTGATCAAGATTATTCTCACTTAAAAACTGCCGCAGGGTCGACTTGAAATGATTCATCTCCCGGAGTCCATCATCTTTTTTCAGAACCCGGCCAGAACCGCTTCCCGCCGACTCGCTGTGATTTTTAAAACTGCGATTTCCCTGAATTCGCTTCATCTGCTTTTCCGTTTTAATTTCTACTTTTTCCTGACTGTCCGGAAACGCTTCATTCCCGGGTTTCTCCTGGAGCTGAGTATTGACAGACAAAACATCCAAAATCACATCGGACAATTCCAGACAATCACCGGCGACGATCTGATACTTTCTTGATGGCTCAATTTTCACGCCATTGAGAACAGTGCCGGAACTGGAATTTAGATCCTCCAGATACCAACTGCCATCGGTTTGACTTAACTGCCCATGATTTCGGCTGACGGTTTTATTGTTGATATAAAAATCGCTGGAATTAGGATCCCGCCCCAGAATATAGGGGCTGACGTTCAATTCATAAATCTTGTCATCATACATCAGCACCAAATCACTTTTTATCTTGTCTCTTTTTTTTTCATTCATAGCTTCCTCCATAACCTTCTCTTCTCTATTAATAAACTGATATTAACCCGACTAAAAAAAGGGTTGTCAGTATTAAAAACACCTTGATGAATTGATCCTGACGCACTGCTAATTCCGCATCCTTAAGCTGATTTTCATGGGACAGATCCCAGAGAATCTCATCAAAATTGCTGTATCGCTGATGGGGTTTGACGGCAATGGCTTTCGTCAGCACCTGCGTGATTTCCTCCGGGACTGTTTCGCTCAGTTTTTTCTCCATCGTTGCAAAACTTTCCAGCGGAGTGGTTTTCATGTTTTCCGGTTTTTTGCCCGTCGCAACATAATACATGGTGGCACCAAATCCATAAATATCGGTTTGTGCTGTCCCCACCTTTTTTGTAAAACGCTCCGGTGCGGTGAAGGACAAGGTTCCAAAAACCTTTTTATCGGCCTGGTCAACTTGTTCTTTTTTGCGAGCTAGACCAAAATCGATAATTTTTATTTCACAGTCGTGGGTCAGCATCATATTATCCGGCTTGACATCCCGATGAATTAACCCCTGCTTATGTAAATAGTCAAGGGTTGCCGCCATGCTCTCCATCCAGATTCGCAGATATTCTTCTCTGATTTTACCGCACTTTCGGATCACCAGACTGAGAGGCTCCCCCCGGATATATTCCTGAACCATATAAACATAGTCTTCATCCTCTGTGACTGCTATGATTTTGGGAATCCCGGGGTAATCCAGACCCTTCATCACATCGGCCTCGCGCATGAAATCTAATTTATTGTCGTTATAGGCTTCCTTATCCAGTACTTTCAAGGCAAAATCAGCCGTTTCCACGCCATTGCTTTGGACATGAAAAACACAGCCCATTCCCCCATTGCCCAACATTTTTATAATCTGGTATTGCTGGTCAAATACACTTCTGATTTTTTCTTCAATTTTTGCAACCTTTTCTTTTTTCATCGCCCCTGCCGACCCATCCTATTATTCCTTCATATTTTCTCTAAAAGCTACTGAATTTAATCCATGCGCCCCAATATGAGACTTGCAGACGTTTTCTCTGCGCTTTTTTAACCAATTGAATAAACTGTATCTTTGTTTTTTATGTACGAATACATTGTAACTTTTATAACCACAGATGGCAAGATGTGGCAACCTGTGTGCCAGATTATTTTGCAAAATATAGAAACTGTTTGCCGTCTGCCATTAACCAATCATCAACACTCAAAACGATTGCTTTTCAGTCGTCCTATCGTCGCAAAGACATCACTGTTGTTAAAATAATCCTCGATCACGCTGTTTACAAATGTCTTTTACAGGTATAAACTATCAGTATAAGTGCCTGACTCAAATATTTTTTGAGGATGAGCCTTGCCTTTCGCTCTTTGGGGCGGATGGCAGATGCGTATTTTCTATAACCCCCAAATCGATCCAGAGAAAGGAAACAAAATGAAAACAAGTATTTTCAGATCCATCACCGGCCGTCTTCTGATTCTCCTGCTACTGCTATCAATGATTTTTTCAACCAGCGTTTTTGCTGCAGTTGATTCAAACAGTAATGAAGCAAGCAACGATCCCACCATTGATACACAAGCCACCGGCGACATTGGCGTTCAGTATCGGGGCCATGTCCAGAATAAAGGCGATGTTCCGTTGCCAGTAGGCAACTTCGTTACCGGGCCTAATGAACTGGGCTCCCGCAGCGAGGGGCTCCGCCTGGAAGGTCTCCGGATTGAACTCACCGGCGCTGTCCCCAGCGGTGCCGGGATCAGCTATGAGGTTCATGTCCAGAATAAAGGCTGGATGGGTACAGTGCAAAACGGTGATTTTGCCGGAACTACCGGAGCTGGTCTGCGGATTGAGGCCATCAAAATCAATCTGACCGGTCTTGACGGCTACGAGGTCTATTACCGTGGCCACGTCCAAAACAAAGGCAATATTCCGGATGTCGATAACACCTGGGGTTGGGTTAAGAACGGCGCCGAGTTAGGAACAACCGGTGAAAGCCTGCGTCTGGAATCGATCGAGATAAAAATCGTCAAAACTGAAACCTATACTGCGCTTGGTGACTCCATCGCCTATGGGATGAGTGCCACCCCCGGCTCCGGTTATGTCAATCTTTTCTATAACGACTTAAAAGGGATTAGCGGAAATGAAGACCTGACCCTGGTTAATCTGGGTGTCCCGGGTTACGCCTCCAGTCAGCTGTTAAATCAACTTCAGAACGATCCCGCAACCATTGCTGCCCTCAGCAAAGCCAAGGTGATTACCGTCAGTGTCGGCGGCAACAATATCCTCGCACCAGTCATTGCAAGTCTGGCGGTTGCCTTTCAGCTCGATCCAGCATCACCGACTTTCGCAGCTGATCTGGCCGCCGCATTAACTCAACCCGGTGCCCAAGATATCATTACGGCCGCTCTGCCAACAATTCAGACCAATGTCACTGCCAGTGTCACCCAGTTTGGTACCGATTGGCCGCAGATTGTCGCCACCATCAAAACCCTGTCACCCCAGGCGGATATTGTCGTGACGACCCTGTACGATCCCATCAGCTCCCAGGATCCTCTATTTGCGGTATTTGATCCGGCTATCCAGACCATTAATACCGTCATTAAGACCCCCGGTGCCGGTTATAAGGTAGCTGATGTCTACACCGCCTTTGCCACCTACCAGGGCAGTGAACCGTTGGTTAATTTCAACTGGTACATCGGCAATCTGGATCCTCATCCCACCACCGCCGGCCACGAGTTGATTTACCAGTGCCATCTTAATGCCGGATTTATCGACTAGAATGTCTAATTGAAGCGATTTTAACCGCTTCAATTTTCTGATAAATCATCGTTGTATCAACTAAATCACGATTTGAACTAAATATAAAAAATACCAATATAAATTTAAATGCGATGAAAGTTAAGTGATTTAACTTCCATCGCATTTTTTATTAACGTAATTATTTAGTGAATCGAAAGTACTTCAATTACCTGCTTACAGATAATCGTTCTATAATCTCATAAAGCGCTTAATCAAAAACCGGGTGGGCTTATAATAAAAGCCTTCCATGGTTTTGGCAACTGTCACTAGTTCGTCTCTGATCTTGATATTCTGAGGGCAATGATTTTCGCATTTACCGCATTTTGAACAAAGTGAGGCATTACTGGTTTGGCTCTTGACACTGGTTTGCATGATATACTTGCTGAAGGCCGCCGTTTTGCCTTCAATTTCGCGATCATTATAAATTGAGAAGCAGGTGGGAATATCAACCCCCTTGGGACATGGCAGGCAGTAATTGCATCCGGTACAGGGGATTTTGATCTTTTCGCTTAATATTTGCGTAACCTGATTAAACAACTTAAAGTCAGCGTCAGTAAAGGCATTGGCTTCCGCTTGGGCAGCCACTCTAATGTTCTCTTCAACCATCGCCTGAGAATTCATACCCGACAAAACGACGGTGACTTCCGGATGATTCCAGATCCATCGGAAAGCCCACTCCGCTGGTGAACGCTTGACAGCAGCCTGATCCCAGACCTGATAAACTTCCTTGGGCAGATTGGTGACCAGCTTTCCACCTCTTAAAGGTTCCATGACCATTACCGGCAGCCCTTTGGCGGCGGCATATTCCAGCCCCTCTTTGCCGGCCTGTTTGTTTTCATCCAGGAAATTGTATTGGATCATGCAGAATTCCCAATCATAGACATCCACCAGCTTTTTAAATTCGTCCCGGCCGCCGTGGTAAGAGAAGCCGATATTGATAATCTGACCGGCCTGTTTCTTTTCCTCGATCCATTTCAGAATCCCTAAATTGACCAGCCGTGTCCAGATATTAACATCTGTCAGCATATGCAGAAAATAGTAGTCAATATGGTCGGTTTGCAGCCGCTCCAGTTCAGCATTAAAAATCTTGTCAAGGTCTTCATATTTCTTCACCAGATACGGGGGCATCTTGGTGGCGATTTTTACCCGGTCACGATAACCTTTTGCCAGCACCCGGCCTAAGATCGCTTCGCTCTTAGGATAAATATAAGCGGTATCAAAATAATTAACGCCATTCTCAATGGCATAGATAATCTGTTTTTCAACCTCGTTTTCATCTTTGGCAAAGCGCATACAGCCAAATCCCAGAGCCGAAAGTTTGTCACCATTTTTAGGATTAATCCGATAATTCATTTTGTATCTCCTTCATCAATTTTATTTATGATCGCCGCTGAGCAGTTCGCTCATTCGTATCGGTCTGTTTTATTTAATCGCCCTTGCTTGGCTGGCACAACCCTGTCAAAATGACTGATTAGTCATTCATTTGTAAAAAAAATTAATTTTTTATGCTGTCCCATAGAAAATTAAATGATGTTTCCAAAAAAATCTCATCTGCCGCCAGACTGGGATTGTCAATAAAATAATAGGTATTCGCATTGAGGATACCCATCAGCAGATTGCTCATATAATCCAGATTGACCTTTTTAATAATCTCCTGCTCAATCCCTTCAGCAATTATCTCCATAATGTTATTGAACTTGCTTAATCCTTCTTTCCGGGTGGTTTCGCCGATGCAGGATGCATTGCAGAACTGCTGAAAAAAAAGAAACTCATCAGTATGATCTAGACTCCAGCCGATATAATTAATATAAATTCGCTTCAGCTTGCTTCTAAAGGTGGTCTCCTGCTCCAGCCCATAGGATAAGCGCCGAGTCAGGGATTCTTTGCAGTTCAAATAAAGCACATTGATCAGTTCTTCTTTGTTTCTAAAATAGTTGAACAATGTCCCGGTGGCTACTCCGGCTTCTTTGGTAATCCGAGCGGTCGGGGTATTATCAAATCCGTATTGATTAAAAAGTTTTAAGGCTGCTTGTAATATTCTGTCTCGCTTATCCAATCATTGCCTCCTGATCCTCATCTCTTTATATCTTAATGCCTTTGATTCGTTATCATTATTATAAATCACAATGACTAAACAGTCAATCTTATTTTTTTGATAACCGGCAGGCTTGTTAATTTCCTGCCTGATTTATTATTCCTCGCTGTCATCCAGAGTCGCACTTTTGAAGTAGTTTAGATGGCGTCGCAGTTTTCTGGATTATTCGATTGAAAGCTCACCAGCTTCATACATCCGTACTTTTTTATTATATTACCGCATTATCCATATTTTCTCAAAAATCCTAATCTTTCGATAAAATCGCCCGGAGTGCTTCGGATTCACTATGCAGTGTATTTTTTCATCCATTTCTTTGTATATAAATTCATTCTGTGCTATAATACATTGAATTTAATTTAGGAGGAAAAGAATGAGTACTGATAACATTCAAATACTGATCGCCATGATCATTTACATCGCGGCGATACTCGGTATCGGCGTCTATTTTTTAAAGATCGCCAACGCAAACAGTGACAATTATTTTATCGGCGGCCGTTCCCTGGGACCCTGGGTAGCGGCAATGAGTGCAGAAGCATCCGACATGAGCGGTTGGCTTTTGATGGGATTACCTGGTGTGGCCTACTGGTGCGGCTGGAGCGACGCCTTCTGGACCGCTTTGGGTTTGGCCTTGGGAACCTACCTGAACTGGAAGATTACCGCCAAACGTTTGCGTAATTATTCTTCCATTGCCGGTGATGCCATCACGATTCCAGAATATTTCAGTAATCGCTTCAAAGAAAACAAGAAAGTCATCATGCTGATTGCTTCGGTTTTTATTCTGGTTTTCTTTACGGTCTACGCCGCCAGCTGTTTTGTTACTGTGGGTAAACTGTTTAATTCACTCTTTGGCATTCAATACCAGGTTGTTATGATCGCAGGTGCATGTTTTGTTATTTTATATACCTTATTAGGCGGCTTCCTGGCTGAAAGTGTTTCCGACTTTATGCAGGGAATCATCATGATCATTGCGCTGGCGTTAGTGCTTGTTATGGGTGTTAACGCAGCCGGCGGATTTAATGCGATCATGGTCAATATCCAGAATATTCCTGGTTTCTTTGATTTCTTCGGCATTGCCAACCCCACCGTGGTCGACGGAACGCAACAGGTATTGGCCGGTAATCCGGTCTTTGGCCCAGCCCTCCCTTACACCTTCCTAACCATCATCTCCACGATGTCCTGGGGTCTTGGCTATTTCGGTGTTCCCCAGGTATTACTGCGGTTTATTGCCATCCGAGATGCCTCTGAGATACCAAAAGCGCGACGGATTGCCACCACCTGGTGTGTAGTTTCACTGTTTGCCGCCGTTATTATCGGTCTGATCGGTCGGGTTTTATTCCCCACCGAACTGCTGACACCAAGCGGAGCGGAAAGCATTTTTATCGTCATGTCCACCAATCTGCTGCCACCATTGATCGCCGGATTTGTTATGGCCGGAATATTGGCAGCAACCATGAGTTCATCGGACTCCTACCTGTTGATTGCGGCATCGGCTTTTTCTAAAAATATTTATGAGGGCATTCTCAAAAAAGATGCCACCGATAAAGAAATCATGCGGGTTTCTCATATCACCCTGATTGCCGTTTCAGTCATCGGTATTCTCCTGGCTCTGGATGAAACCAGTGTGATCTTTAATATCGTCTCCTTTGCCTGGGCCGGTTTTGGTGCCACCTTTGGACCGCTGATGCTCTTCTCGCTGTTCTGGAAACGAACTAACCGCGAAGGTGCCATTGCCGGAATGCTTGCCGGTGGCGGGATGGTCTTTATCTGGCGGCTTTTCATCAAACCATTAGGCGGCGTTTTCGGGATTTACGAACTGCTGCCCGCCTTCTTAGTCTCCTGTGCCTTTATCGTGGCGGTTTCTCTGATGACCAAAGAACCCTCTCAAGAAATCCAGGATGAATTTGAACAGGCTAAGGCCGCTTCAATTTAATTATGTTATTTAAATGAAGTTAATTAAATGCGTTAAAAAAACAAAGCCAGCTGAAAAGCTGGCTTTTGTTTTGTGACATGTTTTGTCACAAAATATTAATTTTGCGACAAAACATGCATAGCGTTATTCGATCAAAGGTACTAAAACCTAGTTCGCAGTTTCAGACACCTGTCTTCTGCTCAATCTCGGTGACGCAGGTGGTTTTGATGGTTTCCACCAGAAACTGCAGGGCATCAATCACATGGGGGCGAATATCACCGCCAATGAGGACAAACATAATATCACCGCCCAGCTCCAGCTGACCTTCGTTAAGCCAGACCCGAGCATGGAAGATCCCGTCCATTTTTTTTGTAGCTTCAATCGCCGCTGCCACCTTTTCGGCATCATAAAAAAATTCCATGCCGGTGACCAGCGAACCATCATCCAGCCCCTGTCGTACCTTGGCTTTGGGAGTTTGGCGGACAGTGCCGTTATGAACCAGATACATGCCTTCCTGTAAGGCCTCGGGATCATTTTTGGCTTCTCTCAACCAACCATCAATAGATGGCGCCGTCTTTTTTGTATTTTCATTATTCAATCGCAGTTACTCCTTTATTTTTGTCGTTGTGTTGGTAAATCCTTTTACAATCGCACTCTGCAATCATCCCGCTGTCATATTTTAAAGCTCCAAACCGACAGGATCGATCCATAAAATCATAAATTCGAGATAATCTACTTTACCATATCCAGTCAGAATCTCAAAGTATTTGTTGCAGATAATAATCCATCGCAAATCTGTTGTTTCTGATTTGCTTTTACAAATAGTATTTGGTATCATAAGATTGATAGAATAGTACAAATCGATAAAAAGGCGGATGAAAAGATGAGCACAGCATTATTATATATAGAATCAAATATCCAATCAGTTTCACCATCAATTATTTATATCACTTCCACAAGGTCTAAATTGCGGGGGGGACTCAATGGATAATCAGGAACAAAAACACCAGCGACGCCCCCGCTATAAAGGCACCCACCCCAAAACCTACAAGGATAAATATAAGGAGTTACAGCCCGAAAAATATGCCGACACAGTCGAAAAAGTAATGCAAAAAGGCAGTACCCCAGCAGGAATGCACCGCTCTATTTGTGTCAATGAGATCCTCGATTTTTTGGCGATTAAACCCGGACAAACCGGTTTGGATGCCACCCTGGGGTTTGGTGGCCATACGCAAGCGATGCTGCAGTGTCTGGATGGCCAGGGTCACCTGTACGCCACCGATGTCGATGCCATCGAACTGCCACGAACCCAAAAGCGGCTGGCAGACAACGGTTATGGCTCGGAAATTCTGACCATCCGCCACTTGAACTTTTCCCAAATTGATGAAGTTGCTTTGGACTCCGGCCCCTTGGATTTTGTTCTGGCTGACTTGGGAGTGTCTTCGATGCAAATTGACAATCCCGAACGGGGTTTTTCCTTTAAGTTTGAAGGACCATTGGATCTACGACTGAATCCGGAAAATGGCATTTCTGCTGCTGAGCGGTTAAAAACCATTTCTCCTGATGAGTTGACGGGAATGTTCATTGAAAATGCCGACGAGCCCAATGCCGCTGCTATCGCCAAGGCCATTATCAGCCAGCGAAACAAGGGCATCGAACTGGCAACCACTACTCAGCTCCAGGAGATTATTAAAGAAGCCCTGAAATATATTCCCGGCAGCAACAGTAAGGAGTCCATGAAAAAAACCTGTCAGCGATGCTTTCAGGCCTTACGAATCGATGTCAATGACGAATACGAAGTCTTATATGATTTTCTGGAAAAACTGCCTGCTGTACTTGCTCCTGGTGGCCGGGTTGCGATCCTGTCCTTTCATTCCGGGGAAGACCGGCTGGTTAAAAAATCTTTTCAGCGCTTTTTTCGGGAAGGGGTTTACCGTGAGGTGGCTCCCGGCCCGCTTAGGCCCTCAGCCGCAGAATGCCATGCCAATGGCCGGGCTCGGTCAGCCAAATTACGCTGGGCGATCAAAGCCTGATTATCCTTTGGGCTTATTTGCCTATGCTATTGCTTTCGTGCCACAAAAACCTCACTTTGTCCATACAAATGTTGCGGTGAATAGAGATTTAATCCTGTTGTAACGACCCGGTTTCGTCGCCGGGTTTAAAATCGCGAATAATTTTTAAATTCTTTTTAATGATTTTTTTCTCCCGATACATTTTTTCATCAGCCTGGTTGATAATCATATCGATATATTCGTTAGTGTCACCGCTGAAGGTTTCAATCCCATGGCTGACACTAACCAAATAGCGTCGGTTTTCCGTGTCATTAATCTGCTCAAATTCTGCCACGATGCGTTGCCAAGCCGCTTCGGCATCGCTTTCATCCAGACCTTCAAAGATGATCAGAAACTCGTCGCCGCCTAATCTGGCGACAAAATCATTTTCCCGGATCCTATTCTTGATTCCGTTGGTGATCGTTAAAATCAGTTCATCCCCGACATCATGCCCCAGATAATCATTAACGTCCTTGAGACCATTGATGTCAATAAAACAGACTGAGACTTTGTTTTCGTTTTTCTCAATATTTTTGTATAATTGTTTCAGTTTTTCAAAACCGGTTCGGCGGTTAAAGATCCCGGTCATGGCATCATATTCAGAAAAATATCTTAGTTCATCATTTTTTACCTTATTGATGGTCAGCAAGGCACCTAAAAATAAGGCCAGTGAAAAAATCAGAAAATAAGCGAATAGATTATTTTTAAGAACCAGCAGGGCGGTATCAAACAGGTTGCCCGTCAGCAACTGGCCATCTTCGGTATCCGCTGGAATATAGGAAACAATGGTCCAGTCCCCTAGCCCCAGAGCCAGAGAATAGTCACTGTCCAGTTCCAGTTCATCGGCGGTCAGGATATTCGTATAATTGAAAACCCCCATATCGGAAATCTGGGAGCCGCTTTTCTCAATTTGAATGGTCTGCCAGATATCAGGATAATCTGTTTTAAAGCTGTCATCCAGCCGGTTAGCATACATAAATGACCAGGCTTTACCCGTGTCGCCGCTGTTATAAAGCCAATAGCCATCGGCATTGAGCATAAAAATATTGCCCTGACTGGTGGAGGCAATATTTCCCACCTGACTCAGCATATCATTCGCCGCATAATTTAGCACCACGATTCCCGCTAACTGACCTCTAGCGCCATAATAGGGCGTGGCCAAGCGGATCATCGGTTTGATCGGCTGCTCAATCTGATCATTTTCAACATTTAAATCCAACTTGGAAATATAGACCTGGTTATCTTTAAGTTCAATCGCCTCAGTAAAATAATAGCGATCCGCCTTGTTCTGAAGCTCGTCAGTGTCGGTGAGGGTGGCGCCGGTATCGGCATAATTGACCCGGATCACTTCATTGCCGTCGACATCAATAAAACGGATCTGATCATAGATCATTTTCCGGTTTGAAAAAGCCAGCCAGTGCTCCTCAGCCGCAGAATAGTCGCCCCGGCCACTATCTCCTAATTTCAACGCATCGGTGACATACAAGAGATCCGTTGCCAGCCGATTGACCTTATTGGAGATGATGGTTTTTTCGACTCTTACCAGCTGTTCTTCCTGGGTCATGATTTCGTTTTTCTGCGCCGCATCGACATTAACCTGGATCACCAGGGTAATCACAAAAAACACCAGGCTGAGGATCAGAAATAACCCCACGGTATAGAGAATTGTTTTTTTTGTATCTTTACTAATGGTTTTATCAATCAAGGTAAGAACTCCTTCTATATTAATATGAATAGATCTGAGTTTATTGTACCTTAATCAAATCGTTAAAACAAGGGTATTAACAGCTAAAAGATCTGCGACTCCGGCAATTCACTAAACAGCTTGATTTGATTTAAATGATTTAAAATTCTCATATAATAATCGGATTTGACTTGAACGGCTGCGATCAGCTGTTCGAACTCCTGGTTTTCGGTTTTTGACCGCAATACTACATTAGTTAAGTTTGTGGCGATCATTTCCATATTATGAACATTTGTAGTTTGGGAGCCTTGAACCAGATTAATATGTTCCTCAACCTGCCCCTCCGCGGCAACGATGTTTTCAAGCAACTGGATCGATTCCTCAGTTTTCTGGGAAACTTCGCTGACGACTTTTTTCCCATCAGCGGCTTTGGCATTTAACTTTTCCACAATCACATTCATATTGTTTAATGCGTCCAGAATCTCGGTTGCGTTTTTCTTTGAATAGTCCGCCAACTTTTTTACTTCATCGGCGATGACCGAAAAGCCATTGCCAGCTTCCCCGGCATGTGCCGCTTCGATGGATGCATTGAGGGAAAGAAGATTTGTCTGAACAGCAAGCTTTGAAATAATGGTCGAATAATTTCGGATACTGAAGTACTGTTTTTGGGTTTCAATAATCATCTCGGAAAACTCTTCGAAAACAGTATTGACCCGATTCATTTCCGCAGCCAGACTGCCGATGCCTATTTTGGCCGCCTGGATTTCCTGAGAGGCGTTTTCCAGACTTTTATAAACGCCCTGTACCTGTTCCTGAGTATGTTGGGTATTGCCAGAAAGCGATTCCAGATGGTTTTCGATTTGTTCAATTTGTTGCGTCGTATAGCCGCTTCCATTAAATAGCTCGTTCAAATTAAAGGTAATAATACCTTCTTCTTTGAGTAGGTTATGCATCTGTTTATTCATATCACTGGACAACTCAAAGATTTCGTTAAAAAACTCGGTGGAGCGGTTCCTGTTATTTTTTCCAGAGCCCGGATCGGTTAAAATTTCGTCTAAATCATTTGTTTTATTTGTCATAGCAGGCCTCCTATTCTACCAGTAAAAGAACCATGGTCTGATTAAAATGGTTCTTGAAATATTGCTCTCCATAACTGACAAATCCGGTTTGATTTTTGCAGATGGATAATAACTCGGCATCAACATTGCGCCAGGATTTATTTTCAATAAAATACAAACTACGAAGAATGCAATTGATGGACAGGACAAAGCTGGGCCTGAATTCCACTTGACTTATCGTGTCGTTGATGACTTCAGGATGGTTTTTTAATTCGAGGACATCGACAAAGGTATTCGGAATAATCTGGGCGTAAAATGTGATTGATCGGTCTGAATTGATCTTCATCGGAGAGGCAATGTAGATATCATCATCAGCACTTTTACCTAATGGGTTTGACATAAAATATTTTTCTAATTCAGACACATTGACGCCAAGCATTCTGGCGTATTCAACCGATGCTGGTTGATGGTTAAAGGTTTTAACAATGCGCTTGATGGGATCAGCTTCGGTGACTAGCATTTTTTTTCCGCAGGGACCGTATAAGTTTTCCTTGATCAGTTGTGTCCGGGTTTTGGCATTAAAAAATAAGGCCACACTATGTACTTTTTTTGAGCCGATGTAAATGCTGGTTTCTTTAAAATTCAAATTGTCTCCAGCACTGCCGCCGATTATCTTGAATTGCGGATCGGTGAAAAAAAACGTCGTAATAATGCTTTCTTCCATGGCTGACAACCCATCGCACAATAAAAAAGTAAAAGCATTTTTGTTGTGTTTTACTTTTTCATAGGCTTTTTTCAATGTCTTCAGACCTTTTGCTGGCGGATATAAGAGTTCAACCACTTCGACGTTTCCAGGATCGTAAGAAAAACCGGTGATCGCAGGATCACGGAAGCCTTTGGGGGTAAATTCACCTGAGGTTGAACAGAGGATGACACGCTCATCAAATTTACCGGCTAATTCCTTGACCATCGCAACACTGGTAAAAACAACATAAGATTGGCGATCATTTTTTTCAATGGCCAATATGAGTTCCTCTGGAGTTTGATACAAAAAAGAATTCATTAAAATTAATTTTCTCCTTCTTTTGATAAATTCGATGTTTCTGCAGTCCTAAAATAGGGACGACGGGGATTATTTTGAGATGTTATTTTATATATCATCGATAAAATGTTCAATTTTCTCACAATAGCGAAAATAAAACGACTTAAAGATTGTTTTTTAATGCGTTCACCCCGTGAAACTTTACCATTATATCATGCGTGAAAATATTTACGAAAATAACTGCTGGAAATTTTTGCATTACCCTCAGATAAGTGATCAATTTTAGAGCATTTAAATTTTTAATGAAATTAGCTTTATTAATCAAACCAGCTTCGCAATTATTTTTCGGTTCTCCCCAATCACCTACACTATCCGGTGATTGGGGTCATTACCAAAAAAATAGGGCACGCTACGTTTGACCGGTCTTCTTTGTCATCCGTAGCGTACCTGAGGTTTTTCTACTAGCACAAGTTATTGGCTGAAACATCGATTCTAATGCTCTTGTATCAAGTCAGAGAAAGTTGTTAATCGGCAGGCAACGATTTTTAAATAGTTTTTTGTCTTCTAGTTGCTACTGCAACGCCGCCAACCAGCACTACCATCAAGATCACTGCAATGGCACTCTCCTTGATTGCATCTGACTGTGAATCGGCGTATGCTGTTGGGGTACCGGTCATGACGCCATAGGATTCGCCCATCAGCAGATGAGCATAGCCTTCACTGTCGGTGTTTTTTGTAGCGGTCATTTCAAAACCAGCGCCGTTCTGGAAGATCATGACATAATCCGAACCGCCAAAGAGGAAATAGCCGAGCATATCGCCCTTTTTTACGACCGCTCCGGGTTTGATGTTATCTTCAAAAAGAACCGATGAAACCTGGGACATCCCAACCGGCAGCAGAGCAACCAGACCATAGTCTGCCGTTTCCATAATCACACAGCCCCGGGTTTCAACCGCCTGCCAGCCATAGTCTTCGGCATTGAGCATGTAGCGGTTGGCTTCCGCATCCCAATAGGTAATCCCGCCCACGGCATCGTCCTGGTAAATACTGCGAACCTCCAGAATCGTGCCGCTCACCGGAAAGTGAAAGCGATGGTAATCCTGAACGTTCAGAAAGGTGTGGGTTAAAACGCCGCCGGCAAAGGCGTCACTATAAGCACTACCGGCGCCCAGCAGCGATGGAATCGAATCAAAGGTCAGGGATTTTATTTTCACCCCATCCCCGACTACCCGGGAATCGCCGTCGATCTGCCACACTCCCTGAGGCACTGAATCAGCGGGAGCCACCACCACCGCCTCATCCTCGGGCGAGGCAATCGGTCGTGCTGATGGTGAAACCAGATAACGGCTGAAGAAATCATTAAAACTATGCCAGTTGGAGGGGTCTTCGTACCAACCGTTCTGCAACCCAAAATCGGGATTATTATAGGCCGTCTGATAATAGCTGTCATTCCAGGATGCAGGAGTACTCAGGTATTCCCCCCATTCCTTGGTGAATTTGATCATCCAGGAGCGGTACGGCTCATGGTATTGCAGTGAATTATTGTAATATCCCATATCTTTCAGCTCTTCTAATGGCTGATCGGTGATATAGTAAAAATAATCCAGGCTCTGATCGATCTGATCGTAGAGACCCGGATACTCGCTTCCCACATTGGGCAGGATGGTCCAGGGCATAGCTTTGTCCGCCCAGTCAATAAAATCATAAAACTCATCCAGCGACTGCACCGGATTGGAGTTTTTGTCAGGATTAACCGTTTTGGCCTGCTCAATGGATTTGACCAACAGGGTTTCCAGCTCAGGGTTATGCTCAACTAATAAGATCAATTCTGCGGTGATGGGCTCATGAACCGGGTTCTCGGCCCAGACGACCGGGGTCGACAACAGTAACAAACTAACAACCAGAAAAAGGGACAATAGTCTTTTCATTCTCTTCATACTTTTCCTCCTGAATTAAATTTGTCTTGCATTCTTGCTTATTAAATCATTATACCCATAAAATACTGACTATGCCAGTGACAGAAAAAATAATTGACTTCCATACTAAAATTCTCAGTTTTTTTCGACTGCTTTTATCGCATTATTTTATAAATCTTACACTGATTATTTATCGCTAAAATGGATAAATATATTACAATAGTTAAAAATAAACGCAGGGAGAATGAATGGATGAGAAAGAAAGCGCAATTAGTCACGTTATGTTTATTGTGCATCACTGTGGTTTTTTTTACCCTGGGATGTCAACCGCAAAAAACAACCCCGGATTCCAAGTCGGCTTTTGTTACGCTAGAAAGAAAAGATGGTGGCTACTTTTATGGCGAAATCGATTTAACCCAAATGACCCACACCCAAATGGGTGTGGAATACGCTAACGCCATTGTTGCGGTATTCCCCGATTATGAGCAGCATGTGGATTCGATGTTAAAAGACCAGTTTGATTTGCTGGCCGCCGCCAAAGAAAAGATTGGCTATGATTTAAACTTTGAGTTATGTACTGCCCGAGCCACCGACATTCAGAGCAATTTACAAGCCGAGTACCAGGACGAAATCGCCGGTATGCAGACCGTCTTTAGTTATGACCAGGATGTTTTGGGAGATGGCAGGATTTCGCAAAATGAACTGCTGGTTTACCAGCTATTCGGTGATGTTATGCGACCCACCCAATGCTCTGGAGCCGCTGCCTTTGGCGATGCCTCAACCACCGGATATACCATTGTTGGCCGAAATCTGGATTGGGATCTACTCCAGCATGATGATGCCTCCGCCATGCACACCGTCCTTTACATTAAGGATGGCGATCAGTCCCTGGTGATGTTCAATATCCTCGGTTCATTGGTTCCTATTTCCGGCTATAGCGACGATAAAGTTTTCGTGGCTTCTCTGGATGCTGAAACCATGGCTCCCTACCCGGACACCAGCGATAAAAAATCCTATTTCTTTGATTATCGCTATGCCCTGGAAAATTCTAAAACGCTGGAAGAAGCCGCTGCCAGTCTTTCAACCGAGAGCTACACCATGAATCATCTGGTCTTAATGGCTGATGAAAATAAGGCTCAGGTTCTTGAAAACAATATCGGTAGTCCCGGACGGGGACTACGTAGCTGGGATTCTGCCCTGCAGCCCGGCATCACCTGGGGCATTAAGGACACCCTCGCCACCGTCAACGATTTTCGTCTGGCTGGAAATTATGCAACACCTGAAGATGATCCCATTGATGATCTGCGCTGGGAAAGTTATCGCAACAATATCACCAATGCTCTAACCACCGGAAAAATTGATGTCGCTAAAATGAAGGCGATCGTCGGATACAGCGGCACCGATGGCAAGCCGGTTCCCTCCGGGGCAGTCTTCCGTTCCGATCATATCCCCAGCATTCAATCGATGGTGATCCGCATGGATACCCTAGAAACATGGATTGCCTTTAAACCATCCGGTTCCAATCCTCTCAATCCCACCTATGCTGAGGTTTTTTCTGAAAATCCCTTTACTGAGGGACAAAACTAAGGCCACAGCATCGTTAATGGATTAACCACCAATTCGACATACTAATCCTGGGAGCTAAAAAGGGGCGGCTGATTGTGTCAAAGACACAACCCCACCGCCCCTTTAGGCGCTCTTAACTATTACCTCTGAAACTGCCCGCATTCAGCCGATTGGCACGCAGATTTCACACTGGTGGTTTTTAACCATTACGGCTGCATATCTTTCCGTAATCGGCCGGGAATCATCCACCTGATAACCGTGTTTACTGAGTTCTAAAAACAGCTCAGACCAGGCCTGCTGCATAGCTTCCGCCGTATGCTCGATTTCAAAAACTGCGTATTCCCCAGGGCTGACCTGACCAATTTGGACAACACTGTCACTGATCTGCTGATCCGCCCTGACAATCAGACCAACATCATAGCGACAGTCTTCCGGTTTTGTCGTGGCGGGATTATCCCAGGTCAATCCCAAAATAATTGATTCGTCATTTAATAAACCTCTGGTTGTAGCCCAAGTTTTTAATTTTTCCATGGTCTGAATATTCCCCACACCATAGGATCCCATTCTCCGGATATATGCAATCTCAGATTCCAGGATCATTTCAATTTTCATTTTCATTTTTTTGCTTCCTTTCAATCAACTATTCAGACCGGTCTATAAGCAATTTACCATGATTTAAAATGAAAAAAAACAGAAATTTTAAAAAAGATTTCAATTGAACTAATTTCCCAGTTATGCATTACTACTTCCCCCTGTCATCGTACTGGAAAAGTAATTTCTTAAATAATTATTGAGTTTACTCCCGAATTATGTTATTCTTTAGCGAATGTCTTATATTCAAATCAAAAGAAAGGAGGTAATTATCATGTCAAATCATTCAAATATTGCCAATCCGGCACCCCTGGGTCTATTAGGTTTTGGGATGACAACCATCCTACTGAATTTGCACAATGCTGGTTTCATTCCGCTTTCAATCGTTATTATTTCAATGGGATTTGCTCTTGGTGGTGCCGCTCAAATCATTGCCGGGATCATGGAATTCAAGAAAAATAATACGTTTGGGGCAACTGCTTTTACTGCTTACGGATTCTTCTGGTGGTCACTGATCATCATCTGGATTAAACCATTTCCGGGAATCGAGGCAGCCGACCCAATCAGCATGGGCTTTTATTTAGGACTATGGTGTTTATTCAGCGGATTTATGTTCATTGGAACACTAAAACATAATCGTGCCACTCAAGTTGTCTTTGGTTCGCTAACTGTTTTATTTCTATTGCTTGCCGCAGCAAACTTTACAGGCATAGAATCTATCCATACTGCTGCTGGATATGTTGGAATCTTCTGTGGACTTTCAGCATTTTACAGTGCTGTAGGCCAGATTCTTAATCAGGAATACGGTAAGACAATCCTGCCATTATAATCATTTTTCGAATTTTCTTACCATTAAGGGCTATTACACTTTTCGTAATAGCCCTTAAATTTTAATAACTAGGGTTTTTTTTTGACTAATTTGCTCCCCCGAACCCATCAAGCTAAACCAGCATAGATCGTGTCCTGCCAGTCTGATAAGAGACCGTTGCAACGATGGTCGCCTGCCCTGGAAAATCACAGACTAACATTTTTGTCAGATAATCAGCCACCGTTAGTTACATAAATATTTTACTCTGATAAAAATTCAACTTTTCCGGTATCAAGATCGTATTTGGCTCCGACAACCTTTAATTTGCCACTTGCTACAAGCTCTTCAACAATTGGACTTTTTTCTATTTCTGCGATGGCGTTTTTTATATTTTCATCAATCGCTTTTTCATAGACCTGATCTTCAGCAACGCCTGAAGCCTTCACTTTTTCAACAGCAGGTTTGATTTTTTCAACAATCGAGCCAATACTGCCTGGTGCTTCTCCACCTTCTTGCGTTGCTTTTACAGCGCCACATTTTTCATGACCCATTACGACAACCAGCGGGCTTCCAAGGTGTTCCACAGCATATTCGATACTTCCTAGTGATACTGGATCGATAACATTTCCGGCAACACGGATTTCAAACAAATCTCCTAATCCCTGATCAAATATCAGCATCGGAGGTACCCGCGAATCAGAACAACTTACAATAACTGCAAACGGAAACTGTCCCGCTACGGACAAGTCCTCACGTTTTGCTTCACTGATGTCCTTCGTGGTGGTTTCAGCACTTACAAATCTTGCGTTTCCTTCTTCAAGCAACTTCAGCGAATCCTCTGCTGACACATTTTTCATTTCATCTGTCGGTTCATTAGTACTGGTTTGACTCTGCGGCGCACAGCCGGCAAAAATCATGCTAAATGTCAGCATGATAATTGCGCAAATCATATATTTTTTCAGTTTTATTCTCGATTCCATAAACATCGTTATTTTCTCCTCTTATTTAGTTGAATTGTAGCGATATTGCTATATTACGGCATGCTGACGTGGTACTCACCCAAAATGGTCTAACTACCGCCTCCTTCAATTAATGTCCTAAATTCTTCAATTTTCATTCTATCCCCTTCTGTATCAGCATCGAGTTTAGTACCTTAAATTGCGCCAACCACCATCTGTTTTTTAACCATTTTTTATAAATGATTGTTTTTCACTTTATTTTTGTACTATAATAAAGGTATTCATTAATATTGTTTACAGAAAGGATTACTCAATTGAAGACATTCATCCATAATAATATTTTAGAAACCATCGGCCATACCCCGATGGTTCGGATCAATCATTTAAATCCTAACCCCAATGTGGAAATCCTGGCGAAGTTCGAAGGCGTTAATCCAACCGGAAGCATTAAGGATCGGATTGCCCTTAAAATGGTGGAACAGGCTGAGGCTGAAGGTGTTTTAACCAAAGACAAGATCATTATCGAACCGACCAGCGGCAATACCGGGATTGGTTTGGCCATGATCGCTGCCGTAAAGGGCTATCAACTGGAAATCGTCATGAGCGAAGCCGTCTCCATCGAACGCCGTAAAATGATTCAAGCCTTTGGGGCGACCGTTACGCTGACCTCTCCAACTGAAGGAACCGATGGTGCGATTCGCAAGGTACGGGAATTAATTGCCGAATATCCGGAGCGATATTTTAATCCTGATCAATTCAGCAATAAATATAATAAGCTCGCCCACTATTCCACTACTGCCGAGGAAATCTGGGAGCAAACCCAAGGAAAAATCACTCACGTTGTTTCTTCTTTAGGCACCTCCGGCACCATCATGGGTGTTGGCATGGGACTTCGCCATCACAATCCAGAAGTGAAAATTGTGGAAGCCCAGCCGGTACTTGGTCATTACATCCAGGGGCTTAAAAACATGGACGAAGCCATTGTTCCGGCCCTGTATCAACCCGAAGCTATTGATGAACATATCATGGTCGAATCGGAAATCGCCTTTGATTTTGCCCGTCAAATTGTCAAAAAAGAAGGGATTTTTGTGGGCATGAGCAGTGGCGCTGCCATGTACGCCGCTACTGAGGTGGCCAAGAAAATTGATTCTGGTCTGATTGTGGTGATCTTCCCTGATCGTGGCGAGAAATATCTCAGTACGGATTTATTTAAGCTGTAAGTTTTCAAGTGACAGGTGATATGAGCATTCTCATATCACCTGTTTTATTTTGCCAAAGCAATCCGATTAAGTTAAGTACGGGACAAAATTAGCGCCTTTTGTAAGATACTGAACCGATATTGCATCAAAACGAAAAAAACTAGTTTTTGATAAATAAATGCTTTAGTATATAACGTGTAGGAGGGAAACGAATGAAACTGATATTTAAAACCGATACCAACATTGCCGCCGAAACGGCGCTTATTTTTACGCATCCAAAGGAACAGGCGATAAAACAACAGATTGAGATGGCTATCCAAATGAAAGAAAAAACCATCACCGCAGTTAATACAATGAATAACCGGAATATCCAAGTTCCGATTCGGGCGATCCTGATTGTCGAATCTGAGGAACGCATGTGTAATTTACGACTAACGACCGGAGAGCTGTATTTATACCCCAAAAGGCTAAAATATGCGGAGGCCGATTTCATAAACAATGGCTTCATCCGGATCAACAATCAAACGATCATCAATATCAAAGAAGTTAAACAATTTGCACCCACAACAAATGCCAGAATTGAACTAAGCTTAAGTGACGGTTCAACATACTTTATCAGCAGGCATTACATTAAAAATTTTAGGAGGGCTCTATCATGATAAAAAATTTGAAACAATCGTTCTTTCAGGTATTCGCCGTTACCTCGGTCTGGATCACACTGCTACTGACCATTTTTTTCAACGGTCAAACCATCGCTTTGAATTATCTTTGGAACTTAATTGGAATTTCTGCGATTTTCGCACTTTTATTTGGTGTCATCTACAGCGGTTTGTGGAACTACCTGACTTTAAAACCAATCACCAATATTCTGATTACTTCCATTTTGAATATTGTCGGCGGCTTAACCTCCGTTTGGCTGTTTTCCTCAGAAATGTTTTATTTTATAGCCCCGTGGATTCCTGGTATGCTGGTTCTTTCATTAGTATTACACATCCTTGCTTTCTATGTGTATGCAAAAATCGATGCTAAAAAAAAAGCTGAGGAACTAAATGATTTGGTAAAAAACAAGCAATAATAATGAGCCGTTTTGAATGTCAATTCTAACTGTTCCGGCTTGGAATATGACAAACGAAACGTCTCTAAAAAATCATATTCTACATCGTAAATCGGTGTCATCACAAATTGAAATTTTCCCTCTTCATTCCGAAATTTCCAGGGCTTCATATAATCCGTCGTATCGATTTCAGTATGAAGTCTGCCTAAGCTGTGTCTAACTCCAAAGCTTGCCACGACGACTAGGGGGCATTTGTACGTTCTTTTGTTAACATCTCTATAAAAATAATACGCAACCACCCTGCTAGTGGTTTAGATGCACTCACTACAGGGTATAAACAAAACACCGATCAAATTTTGAAACAAGGAGACGATCATGGAGCGAACATTTCTGGAGATCTTACCCCTAGCCATTGGAGCAGCAATCAGTCCAACTGGTCTTTTATTTGTGATGATGATTTTAAGCGGCAAAGACAATTCAAAAAAGAGTGCCCTGGGCTTTGTTCTGGGCGGAACCCTATTTCTGGTTATTCTGGGCATGTTTATTTTTTTCACAGCCAAGCCGGTGGTAAATTCAACTAATCACCCGAATGTTACATCCAGTATCATCGATATTTTGCTGGGTGTTCTGATTCTGGGCATTGTGGTCAAGTCCGTCTTTTTTAAGAAAAAACCGAAAACCGATGCAGCCAAAAAGAAAAAAAAACCTTATCCAATTATGGGATTTCTTTATATGTTCATCAACATATCAACTCTGATCCCTTTTATCGCAGCTGTTAAAATCATCTCTATGAATAAACTAGCGCCCTGGGATGGTGTTTTCATTCTATTGGCAACAATTTTGATCACGATGTCAATGATTGCCTTCCCGGTTATAATCAGCTACGCAATGCCAAAAGAATCGCAAAAAATACTGGGTCCAGTAAATGGGTTTATGTCCAAAAACGGCACAAAAATCAGCAATGTTTATTTCACGCTGATGGCCTGTTATCTTGTTTACCATGGAGTAATGGGGATTATGAAAATAATCTAGTCCTGATTATTCAAGATACCGGTCTTTCAACTTTGCTATATCTTTATCCGTCAGTCCAATCTCCTCTTTTAAGAAGACATCCATTGAACCATATTTTTCATCGATGGCTTCGAACATTTTTTCCATATAGTTTGGATCCGCACCTACCGCCGCTTTGACGCCTTCAAGGATTTTAACATCCGAAGTTTTTTTCTCAGCGGCACTGACCACATAAGCGATATTTTTCGCATTAAAATCATTGGTCAAGATAAAATCTTCCATAATCGTATTTCGATCGACCCCCAGCGCTGAAAGCAGTAAAACAGCGGCTACTCCGGTACGATCCTTGCCTCCGGCACAATGAAACAGAAACGCACCGTCTTTATGGGCGAGTAATTTTTGAAAGAATTCGTGATATGCATTTTGACCATACGTATCCATAACAAGATCTGAATACATCGTATCGCTGATTGTGCCATTTTCAACCTGAGCGATCGCATGATCGATGGGATCACCCGTATACCCGGCCGTCATTACGGCATAAGCGGAACCGCTTTCATCAATAATCGGAATGCGCTCCTCGGTGACACCCTCAATGGCAGGATCCAGAGCAGCTTCAATTTCAGCTGTTGTCCGTAAATCAATAACTTCGGTCAGCTGAAATTTATCAGTTAAGGCGGTAATATCGTCGCTGGTAGCAGCTGATAATTGCCCTGTTCGCAGTAACACACCATCTTTTATTTTTTTCCCGTCAGTTGTTATATAGCCCCCCAACTGCCGGGCGTTAGCAACCCCGGTCAAGCCGAGTGACTGACTTTCCTGGGTGACTGTATTTTCCATCTGTTTTTCGCCACTTGAATTGCCGACTTCTTTTTCCCCGCTGTTAACACCACATCCTGCCAAAGCAAAAACACTGACAAAAGTAGTGACACATAAGGCCACCAGAACACTTTTCTTGTTTTTTTCCATTGCGATTCCTCCCTTTTTCCGATTTTGTGTAGTTAAGTATTTTGTGTTTCACTTTAAAAGCTGCTGCCTGGTTGTTTCAGAAATTCGATTTCATCCGGGGTGGACACACGTTTCAACATCGCATTGCGGTGGGGATAATGTCCAAATTGATCAATGATCTTCTTGTGCATGATTTCGTATTCTAATGTCGCCGGATCACCGAGCTCTGCAAAAAGTGACAAGGCCGCTATATGAATGCCTGCCGACTCCGAATGCATAAAGGGCATCAGGACAAACCGCCGTTGTTCCTGCGACAGTTTGGCAAAATCCGGATGGATTAATTCGCTAATTCTAGACATTCTTTATCTCCAATCAATCAATTTATCTGTTTGCGCAATTTTCTTTCCGATCATTATTTTTATTCGACTTGTAATTCATTCATATTTATTATACATTTTTTCGCCACCACAGGCTATGTAAAAATATAGGATGGTTTGAGTTTTGACAAAAAACAATCACCCTGTCAGTTGTTTATCCACCAGGATGATCAAAATATGAAAGAATGTTTATTTAATATCCGTGTTTAAATCGTATTTAGTGAAATCGTAGGTGCCACGCTGATGCCGGTGCTGATTTTGGCGCATTCGACGCCATAGACATCGTCACCAGCCGCCGTGACGCTGGTCGCGGTGACGGTGCTGCCATCCGGTTCGATGTTCTTGGGGGCAGCGCTGTCCGGCTGAACATTTAGTGTGTAGCCGTTCAAATCGATGTTAACACCACAGCCATTCAGGGTGATTGGCAGGGGATAATCAATATTTGCTGTTAACTTCAAGGTACAGTGATTGGTATACTTATCCAAGGTATCAAAAGTATCAAAGATATTGCAACTATTGCTGTAATACACTCTTGTTAATTCTCTCCCCAGATTTAGCGTAGCATCTGGAATGCTATGGCTACCCACGCTGTAATTCAGATTGCCATTATATATTAAGGTTAAATATTCTTTAGTCAGTTTGGGATCATTGCCAATTTGGGAATTCCTTGTCGACATTTTGTTGTAGAGGGTTTTATAATCAGTCATATAAGTAGTAAAACCGTCAAGTTTTTGACCCAGATCGTTGGTTTCTATCTTCTTACTTATCTCTTTCAGTTGCGTTTGCATATCGCCGAGTTGTTTGTCGATTGCGTCGAATCGCTTCTCATCCATCGCCTGCAATGATGCCAAAACGGAGGTGGTTTTATCCTCATAAATTAAACTGAAGGCCTCATCGATACTTTTACTACCGATCTTAGTTAGTGCCTCGCCCGCGAGCTTATCCAGCGCCCAGTCAACCGCAGGATTGATAAGATTTGAGGACACACTGTCCGCTTCGGCAGCCTCACTTTCCGCTGTTTCGGTTGCGTATACCGGAGCTGACAGACTCATCACCAGCGACAGTGCCAGCAGCAGTGCGATCTTTTGCGTCACCATCACAATCATGGCAAAAGCGGAGATGACGAACTTTTTTGGTGGAACTAAATGATCTGGTAAAATACAAAAAATAATGCTGTAAATTTTAGCAACCATAATAAAATGAACCCTTCATGTTAGATAGAAAACTGCTAACATAAAGGGTTCATTTTTAATTACTGGTTTTCGCTAACGATCAAAGCCAGGTGATCATCTCGCACAGCCGCACTTCCTGCCGGCCACCGGCTTAGACGACTTTGTTTTTGCCTTGTCGTTTTGCTATGTATAACCGTTCGTCGGCACGACGTACCAAGCTGTCCAACTCATCACCTTCTTTAAATGCGGCAACACCAAAACTGCATGACAAATGGCCAATTTTCTCAAATGAATGCTCCCCAATCATCACTCTCAACTTTTCAGCAATTTCAACCGCCAGCTGTAAATGCGTATCAGGAAAAGTCAGAATAAATTTGTCTCCTCCCCATCTGACAAAAATATCAGAACTCCTGATGTTTTGTTGAATGAAATTGGCAAGCTCCAATAAAACCGCATCACCCACCAAGTGACCATATTGATCATTGAGCTCCTTAAAATTATCAATATCAAACATCACAATTGATAAATGCCCACACTGCTGTTTGACAGTGATTGTCAGTCCCTGGTAATCCTTATTAAACTTTGATTTATTATAGATCCCGGTTAATGCATCGAGTTCTGCCACTCTTAACAATTCGATCAGATTCAGATAATGAAACCGCTTGTAATAGTTGGTACCATAGGATGCGATACTGCAGATAAAAATAATCAGGATAATAAACAAAACAGCTGCCAGGTAGTCTGAAGTTGATACATTATTTAAAAATACGGCAACGAAAACAAAATAACTGATACTCAGAAACAACGATGTAAAAATCGAATACAGCCAGCGGTTATTGATCAGATAAACAAGCAGAATCATCACAATCACGCTGATAACCTGGATCATAAAGTCCATTGTCATCAAGCTGGAAACAATATAAATTAGTGACAGCCCAATCATTATTTCGTATACGGTAAACCAGTAGATCAGGGAATCCCAGTTTTTGTCCTTTGATACCTTGATAAACAAAATAATCAAGGCTGCTGTCATGAAACTACTGATGATGAAGGCGGCGAAAAAATCAGATGGGTCTTCGATAATGTAATATTCTGGTACAATCATTAAGAAGGTTAATATGGCAACAACCAGGATCGTCAATCGGAGCACATTAAAATTTCTGGAAATCTCCGCCTGATAAAACTCTTTTTCGAGGGCTTCTTCCCTGAATTCCCCTAAATAAATAGGTGTTTTTTTGAATTGCATCGGATCCATCTTGATCACCCTTCCTTTTTAATCATTAAACACTTGGATATAGAGTTATTTACCCTGCAAAAATTACCTAAATCAAAATCAATAGCCTAATTTAAAAACTTCTGTTGCCATTGCCGAACCGAGCCAAGGTTTGGTCAATGCCCTGCGCACACGGGATCATGCTTCCCGCCAGGTGACTATCCATGTCAGCCTGGCCACCTGCCTCACGAGAAATTCATTCTTTTCAATGATTTTCCTCATTCGCTCCCGTAATTTTTATTGGGTTACCCTGGTCTGCCAGATTGATACCCGGTCATCCGATGCGACATACATTTTATCGCCTTCTTTACCCGATGATAAAAGAATGGTGAAAGAGACGTTCTAAAAGAGATTTTTGATTGATTTTTAGGATCTTTTGTAGTTTAATATTATAGTAAATATTGAATATTTAGGAGAATTTAAATGGCAAAACAATGGTACCCAGTTATTGATTATGTTTCTTGTGTTAGTTGTGGTAGTTGCACCGAAAAATGTACCCACGGTGTCTATGATACCGAGAAAGTCCCTGCCGCTCATGTCATTTATCCAGATGGCTGCGTTGATCATTGTCATGGATGCGGTAATTTATGCCCAAGTGGATCAATTACCTATAGCGGTGATAATACGGGTTGGGTTCCACCTAACCGGCTATAATTTTATCCAGTTTCTTTTTCACACACATCTGCCCCAGTGCATTACCATCGGCGTGGAAACCGGTGATGGGGAGATTCTTGAATTTATGAATAAGGATTATTCCCGGGAAGATATCGTAAACCAAAGTGCCCGTCTGGATACAGCCTACATCACCTATAATTATTTTTATCTGACTGGCATCTCAGGTGCTGGCCGAGAAAAGATCGGTTTGGTGGATCAACACATCAGATGCCCTTGCGGTGATCACCTAAAAAAACACCCCCGGCAGATTATCTGTCAGAGGTGTTTTTGGGAAATTGCCCTTGTTTATTTTAACCCTTCAATCACTGCCACAAAAGTATCAACTGTTTGTGCGCCATTTATGGCCTCTTTTCCATTAAACAAGAAATGTGGTACACCATGTATTTGTCGTGTATAGGCATTGGCTTCATCTTGCCTGACCTCTTCAGCAAAAGCCGATGATTCTAAAATGCGTAATGCTTCGACTCGGTCTAATCCCACTTCTGCTGCTATCGCCGTTAACACGTCAAAATCTGAAATGTTTAATGCATCAGTAAAATAGCTTTTCATCACCGCTTCAGTATAGGCCTTCTGCTTGCCCATATCCTTGGCATAATGGGACAAACGGTGAGCATCAAAGGTATTGGTCGGCTGCAGTTTGTCAAAATTGAACTCCAGGTCAACTTCTTTGGCAACATTGATGATATTATTGTTAGCCGTTATTGCTTGTTCCATGCTCATCCCATATTTCTTTGCAATCAGTTGATTGATGTTCTCTTCATAGCTCTTTTTAGCGTTCGGATCTAATTCAAACGAATTAAAGACGATCTCGACTGCTTCGGTCATCCCTGTTTTCTCAAGGGCTAAGGCAAGCTTTCTTTCCCCAATATAACAAAAGGGACATACATAATCTGACCAAACTTCTACTTTCATTGTAGTTTACCTCATCATTCTTACCGTTGGTAAGACCTTTCAACTAATGTATGTGTGCCTGGCGCTAGCTGCCTAATCGATTGTCTGAACATCGACTGGAATCCACATTTTAGGGTTATAATTAAGGGTATATTTGTACTTTGAAACGTTGGTCTCGCCTAAATCTTCCAGCACGTAGGTAACGTTGTCACTTAACCCGATAAAATGCTTTTTATAGCTACCGTCTTCATCTTCGACAATGACTTCTAACTGATTGTCGGCGGTGTCGGCGGTGATTGACCTTTTCCCTGTCATTTGAAACAAAACGTCGCCCTCAATACAATTGATAACCGTTAACTGCCTGACAACATTGAAGTTATCAGCTTGTTGCGACAAGTTGTAAGAAACTTTTTCGGCTTCGCTTTCGCAGCCGGTCAGCATTAACACACCCATTAGGGCAATAAATAATGATATTTTTTTCATAAATAATTATCCTTTCACATTCTTTTACTAATTTTCGGCTTTGTTCATAACGTTTTGCTGAAGAACCGAAATATCTCTATTGGTAACGTGCAAAATACGTCGATGTTATGGCCATAGCATCAATAACCATTGCCATATCCGTTGCATTTTTTTCTTTTGCATAATCAAACATTATTTTCTATCTTTTAAAACTTGTTCGTTAATCGGAACGACGCTTCATGTTACCGGCGGTTATGATTTTGTGGCACCCGAGCTACAATCACTAAGACAGCCATGATTAGGGCGAGTTTTTGAAACGTTTTTTGGTTTTTCATTTGATCTCTTTATTTCTTAACAAAAGGTCGCTCTACCCTCCCCGGTGCTTCACTTCCTTTTAAAACTACCTGGATCTTGATCCCCTCCATGCGGTAACCAAAACCTTCGGTACCAGTCGGATCTCCATTCTTTGCCCAATCCAGCCAACCCATGTTCTGGATATGAACCTTGATAATAAACATCAAAAAGATCGGCATCCGCCCCAGTTAACTCAATTTTAATGGCTTCCAGGCGCAGCGATTCCCCCGTCGTGCCGCTTAATGCTCCATTCGCCGCATATGCCACGGCGGTCTCGAGGGCTGAAAAATCATCATATCCCGCAAAGCTCATATTGATTGCCCGCACCTCGGGGCGATTTTAATATCCGCATTGCCGGCCACTCCGGAGATCCCCATCTCATTATTGGCAATCACTGCAACAACGGTGTCTTCATTCTTAACCTGATCCCAGGTCTGATCGGCGCCGAGCGCTTCAAATTGCTAGGCTTGAGCTAATTTAGGATCGTTTGGCAAGGCTGGAAATTTCATATAAGTATTTTTTTGAGCAGCCAACACATGGCGATTCTTTAGCAGCTCTAAAACCAGTGCATCGACCTGATCGCCATCCTTGACTTTGATAATATCAACCTGATCATTTAATTTTTTACCGGCTTCGATCTGATTCGTCGTCAGCCCCTGATCTTTAACTGAGCCGTCATTTTGATAAATTATAACGATTTCGTCATCAATGTTAGCATCATCTTCCAAGTTCCTGATTTGACTATAACTTTGGAGGCCTTGACTGGCGGCGACCACTCCGATTGGTAAACCGGAAAAAGCGATAACCACGATGAGCTAAATGATAATATACTTCTTTAATGTCATCTGATACCTTCTTTCAAGTGCTGATGTTTCATAAGTTAAGTGCTCCTGACACCGGGGCTCACCTGGGTAGTAGATATGTCAGTTCTGTAGCGCCATCGAATCGATCTGATCATAAATCAATTTTTCCTCTGCACAGTGACCCATTTTTCCGCCAATAAATGCATAGGTTCCGATGACCTGTCCTTTTCTCTGTTTGACCGCCGCAGCAATATCCTGATGAACCTTGTCACTGTTCTTCAGATCAGCAAATTGCTGAAAAGTGATGATTGTAACCAGTTTCCCCGAAAAATCAGCGTTCTGAAGAAAGGCATTCATCGCTGGCACGGCATTGCTTGCCCAGATCGGCTGCATTAAATAAACATACGTTGCACCAGTGATTTCATACCAGGGGTTGCCCTGGAGTTGAGATCCTTTTTTAAAAATCGCCTGCAGAAAGTTTCCTTTTTTCTTTTCCCGTAGTTCAACTATCTTACCACCGAGACGTCCGTTTAAGCGCTTTGCACCACTTCTGGTATTGCCATCTTTTGAAAAAAAGACAATAACTGCTAAATTCTCATTTCCCATCGTGTTTCTCCTTTAAAAATAATAGCTTCTCGGCAGTCTGATGATCGCTAGAGGTTAATCAATTTCTGCCACAATCTCAATAACCATGATGAGATAACGGGGTAATTTTTAAGTTAATCATGCCTGACACCGGGGCTGGGAAAACCGTCCATCGACTCATATAGACTGTTTGAAAACAAAATGCTTTACATTTTCCGGCATTGTAATTAAGTCATCCACTAGATTTGTTGGATAAAACTTTACATTTTTTAACTCGGACAATGGAATCCAGCAAAAATCCAAATCAATTTGCATATTTTCCAGTTCATCAATGACTCTAAACACACCGTCCAACGGAATTTGCGTATCGTCCTGTAATGAAATATGATAATACAGACTGATTTGCTGACAAGGTCGATTGCCCCATGGGAAAAAATTCTCGCCCACAAAAAGCAATTTTTCAACTTGAATATCCGCATTGATTTCTTCCTTGAATTCCCGAATTAAAGCTTCCTGGGAAGTTTCCCCCCTTCGTACATGGCCCCCTGGAATCGAGTAACCATCATCATTTAGGGGTTTTTGCAGGAGTATTGTTTCATTCTGCACAAGCACGCCAGCGATTCGATAAGAAAAAATAAATTCTTCGCTACGATATAGAATATCATGATTCATCTTAAACCTCTTCACTTCCATTATTTAGAACAACACACGATGCATCCACTTTAACTGTAATCAAACGATTCTCCTGAAATTAATTAACATTATCAACTTCCCGATCTGGCGTTCTATCCGTTTTTTTTGATGATAAGTTAAGTGTTCCTGGCACCGTCGTATTTACACGGCGCACGAAGCTGTCACTTGAAAATCATGAGAGCGAAATTCTTAAACGCCAGGATCGGTTAACTGAGTGAAAACTGCGCATTAACACCGGGTTTATTACCCCTGGCATCAAGCCTGATCCAATTTTTTTCAATAAAAACAGCATTATAGGCATGAACACAGTACCCCAACGAGTCATCGTCTGCCAAAGTAATATGCTGAAAACAGAAGCCGGTGGGGATCTCCTGAGATCGCAGGAGTGCAGCTAGCAAATTTGCTTTAGCATGACAAATACCGGTTTGGTGGATCAGTACATCCGATGCTTTTGCAGTAATCATTTGGGCATTGCAGTCAAACGTATGGGGAACTTCATCCCTGACAAATTCAAAGGCGGTTCTTGTCTTTTCAACATCATTCATGCCAGTGGGAAATAACTGCTGTGCTTTGTTCTGGATTGCCAAATGATGAAAATCAATGATGTCAGTTGCCTGTAAAAATTTTTGCGTCATACTTAGTTTCCTTTCGTTGTTTTTGCTGTGTTATTTTATTCGGTGGCCCTCATACTTAATATATGCTCAAATACGGGTAATCCGAGTATTCCGATCATTCTATATCATGGCCTGATTTTTAGCCATACTAAATCTGCTTTTTATTCTTCCTTTTTAATTTGACCTTGTTACCATCAACAGAAATTTCTTCAATACTTCTCAAAAAGCTGGAAAAGCGGCTGAAGCCATAATCATGGATATTGAAATGCCTATGATTTGTTTTTAACGCCTCATGTATTTTAGATAGGTTTTCAACAACCCCACCGCATTTGGTGATCATCTCGACTATTTCATTTCTAACCGTCATGAAATCTACATCATTTTTCATCTTGACGAAGACAGTTCCATCCTTTTCTTCTAAGTATATTTTGGGAAATTCTTCCCGAATAAAAACATTGAGTTTGGTATAACCATAATTTCTGACATCAAAATCAGTATATAATTTGCCCAGTGATGAACCTACCAGTCCCAGGGTGACATAATCTGCTTCCGCAATCATGTCTAATATTGATTCCTGAATTTGACTGATTGGGGTAACATTAGATTCTGTTATCTCCAGCATTTTGGCATTATTTTCATGCTGACGATTCTCGATAATCGCTTCGATCTTGGGCTCGTCCGATGCGATCAAATCAAGATGCACAAATTTGTTGCAGGCTTTGGTGAGCGCCAGAGGGGTCTTTGATTCCCCCATACCAATCACATACGCTTGTGATTCTCTTAATCGCATGGCCAATTTGGTAAAATCACTGTCACTGGTGACAATGCAAAACACATCGATATTATGCGAGTACAGCATGTCCATGGCATCAATCACCATAGCCATGTCGGTCGCATTTTTTC